>NZ_JBVJNO010000002.1:0-324589 GCF_055583645.1 Amycolatopsis sp. NPDC104587 | reverse complement strand
CTCCGGTGTTTTGGAGCTGCGACGATGAGTTCCAAAACCCCCCAGCACCCTTCCTCCCCCCCCTTTGGGGGGGGGGGGGGTTGGGCCCCCAACACGCCCCCCCCCCCACGACAGCGTCAGGCGAGGCCGATCGCGAACACGTGCAGGTCCGCGTCGGCCGGCAGGGTCACCGAAGCGATCTGCTTCCCGGCCGGGGCGTCGAACGGCGCCGTCGCGTACACCGACGCCCCGCCGCCCGGGCCGCCCGGCTGGTTGCGGTGGTCCGCACGGGCCACCAGCGTGTTGCCGAACACCGGGTCCGTGCCACCGCCCGGGAACACCCAGTCACCGAACGACAGGTCCGCCTGGCCGGTCGTGCCGTCGGTGAACGTGACCGTCGCCGAACCGCGGTGGTCACCGTTGGACGCCGTGCCGACGAACGACAGCCGGGTCCCGGACAGCTGGATCGTCTGCCCGGCCGCGACGACGTTGTCCGGCCGCCCGGCGGGCGCGGCGGGCCAGGTGAACGTCGTGCCCACGGCCTGCGCGGGCTTGCCGCCGACCACGCCGGCCGCGGCCAGCGCCTGCCGGGAAAGGCTGTTCCCGGCGCCGTCGATGTCGGCCGAACCCGTGTCGCCGTCGTCGGAGACGCCGACGTTCGAGTACGCCGCCGCGAGACCGTTCTTGGGCGCGACCAGCACGATCACCGAGCCGGGCACCGACGTCGCCCCGCCGCGGACGGTCACCGGCACCTGGTAGTACCCCTCGGGTGTCCCGGCGGCCACGGCGACCGTCAGCTTCGCCGTGCCGCTGCCGGTCCGGTCGTCGAGCCGCAGCTGCCGCGGCCCGGTCACCGTGATCCCGGGCGGGGCCTGGGTGGACACGTCCAGCACGCGGTCGTGCCCGCCCAGCCGCTGACCGCTCACCGTCGCCTGGCCGCTGGTCCCCGGCGAGACGACGACCTGGTTGGTCGCCGACGTCAGGAACGGCTTCTCGTTGTCCTGATAGGACGGCGGAACCGAGTTCGCCGCCCACCGCTTGTCCGGAGTGGACTGCAGGGAGAAGTCCAGCCGGCCGCCGTCGCGCGCGGTGTTCGCGGGCAGGTACGTGCGGTCCCAGTCGTGGCCGTTCAGCGAAAGGTCGTGGACGTACGGTGTGGTGGCCGAAGCGCGCGGCGCGCGGAGGTCGATCGTCCGTCCATTCGGGAGGGACAGCACCGCGCGCTCGAACAACGGGCTCGCCACGACCAGGTCCGGCGTCCCCGGCGTGGCCGGGTAGATGCCGAGCGCGGCCCAGACGTACCACGAAGACTGCGCGCCGAGGTCGTCGTTGCCCGGCTCGCCGTCGGGGGTCGCGCTGAACAGCGTCGTCGCGATCTCGCGGACCACCGCTTGCGTCTTCCACGGCTGCCCGACGTGGTTGTACAGGAATGGAACCCCGAAGTCGGGCTCGTTGCCGGCCCACATGTTCGGCTCGTTCGGGCCGACGTTCAGCTTCTGGAAGAAGGTGTCCAGCCGCTGCGAAACCGCCGCGGGCCCGCCCATCGCCGTCACCAGCCCGGCCGGGTCCTGCGGCACCAGCCAGGTGTACTGCGCGGCGTTGCCCTCGTCAAAACCGTCTTGGCCGAACTTGCCGGGCGGCGGCGGGACGTAGGCCGGGCCGTCCGGGAAACGGCCGTCCTGCGCCCGCGGCTGCAGGTAGCCGGTCAAGGGGTTGAAGATGTTCTGCCAGTTCTGGCCGCGCTTGGTGAACTCCCGGGCGACGTCGCGGTCGCCGATCCCCTGCGCGAACTGCGCGATGGCGAAGTCGTCGATCGCCCATTCCAGGGTGATCGACGCCCCGACCCGCGCGTGGTCACCGCGCGAGGCGTCGTTGTTCGGCAGGTACCCGCGCGCGACGTAGTCGGAGATGCCGCGGCGCTCCTGGTACGCGCCGGGTGTGTTGTCGACCGAGGTCGCCCCCTTGACCAGGTACTTCAACGCCGTCTTGACGTCGAAGTCGCGCGCGCCGAACGCGTACAGGTTGGAGATCAGCGCGACCGAGCTGTCGCCGGTCATCTGGCCCGTGTAGCCGTTCGCCATCGGCCAGCGTGGCCACCAGCCGCCCTGCACGGCGTCGTTCGTCAGCGACTGCGCCATGTCGCTGGCTTCCTTCGGGAACAGCATGGCGTGCAGCGGCGCGAGTGAGCGGTAGGTGTCCCAGTCGGAGAAGTTCGCGTACTGGTGACGCGCCTTCGGCAGCGTCCGGACCTGGTTGTCGAAACCGATGTACCGGCCGTCGGCGTCGTCGAAGGTGTTGGGGTGCATGAGCGAGTGGTACAGCGAGGTGTAGAACGTCTTGAGCTGGGCGGTGTCCTTACCCGCGACGCGGATCTTGCCCAGCGCCTGCGTCCACCTGTCCCGAGTGGACTTCCGGACCGCGGCGAAGTCGAAGCCCGGAACTTCCGCCGCCGCGTTGGCCTTCGCGCCGTCGACGCCCACATAGGACATCGACACCTTGGCGTGCACGGTCCCGGACCCGAAGGTCAGGTACGCGCCCGCCCGTGGCGAGTCGACGCTGTCGGTGTCCGGCTTCACCGAAGAGCCGTCCCAAGTGCCGTGCGCGGTGAACGGCTGGTCGAACGTGATGTCGTAGTAGACCGTGTAGTGGTTCCCCTTGCCACAGAAGTTGCCCGTGGTGGCCGAGCCGCTGACCTCGCGGTCGCCGGTGACCTTCAAGGTGGCGGCGGAGTTCCCGGCGAGGCTCGCACCGCCCTTGACGAGCACCTGCGGCGTCGAGCCGGCCGGGTAGGTGAACGTCGCGAGCCCGGTGCGCGTGGTCGCCGTCAGCTCAGCCCGGACCTTCGAGTCGGCGAGCGTCACGGCGTAGTAGCCCGGCTCGGCCTTCTCGTCGTCGTGGGTGAAGTGCTCGACGCGGTCCCAGGGCGCGCTTCCGACGTCGCCGGTGACCGGCAGGATCGGCACGTCACCGAACGCGTTGCAGCCGACCGAGGCGTGGTCGAGGCTGAAACCTCGGATCTGATCGGAGTGGTACTGGTAGCCGGCGTACGCGCCTTGGGTGTCCGGCGAGAACTGCATCATCCCGAACGGCGCCGCGGGACCCGGGAAGTTGTTGATCTCACCGACCGAACTGCCGCCCCGGCCGGTGCCGATCAGCGGGTCGACGTAGGCCGAAGGGTCCCCGACCAGGGGTGACATCGTTGTCGGCGCCGCCGAAGCGACAGCGGGTGCCCCGAGCACCGCCGTCGTCACGAGAGCCGCCATGAACCTGAACCGCACCGGGTGCCTCCCGATCAACGCCGACCATTTCATCCGACCTTTGCCTGCCCCGGGGCCCGGGGTCAACACTTTGACAAAGACCTGGCTCGTGCCCGGAGGTGTGAAGATCCGGTCAGGATCGGGTGGCCGCCTTGTCAGGACGCCTAACCTCGACGCCGTGTGCGCACGTGTGCTGGTCGCGGAAGACGACGAGAAGCAGGCCGAGGTCCTCCGGCTCTACCTGGAGAGCGAGGGACACACCGTCGTGCTGGCCCCGGACGGCCGGGCAGCGCTCGACGAAGCCCGCCGCGAGCGCCCTGACCTGCTGGTTCTCGACGTCATGATGCCCAAGGTCGACGGCCTCGACGTCTGCCGGATCCTGCGCGGCGAGTCCGACGTCGCGGTGCTGATGCTGACGGCCCGCGCCACCGAGGACGACCTGCTGCTCGGCCTCGACCTCGGCGCCGACGACTACCTGACCAAGCCCTACAGCCCGCGCGAGCTGATGGCGCGCGTCCGCACGCTGCTGCGGCGCACCGCGGCCCGCCGCGAGCCGCCGGACACGGCGTTGCGCGTCGGCGCGCTGCGGCTCGACCCGGTGCGGCACGAGGTGTCGGTCGACGAGCGCCCGGTGGAGACGACCCCGGGTGAGTTCCAGCTGCTCGAGACGCTGATCCGGCAGCCCGGGCGGGTGTTCACCCGGCGGCAGCTGCTCGAGCTGACCCGCGGGGACGACCGGTTCGTCAGCACCCGCATCATCGACGTCCACGTGCTCAACCTGCGCAAGAAGATCGAGCCCGACCCGCAGCACCCCGCGTACCTGCGGACGGTGTTCGGCGTCGGGTACAAGCTGACGGACGAAAATGGGTCGTAGCCGCTTCCCGCGCCGGCGCAGCCTGGTCGTCCGGCTCACCGCCGTCTCGCTGCTCATCGCGCTCGGCTCGATCGCCGCGACCGCGTGGCTCGCCGTGCAGACCACCACCCGCGCGATCCAGCAGGAGCAGGGCCAGGCGCTCTCGGGTGACGCGACGATCTACACCGAGCTGCTCGGTTACGCGGCGGCCAACCACACGTGGGACCTGGCGGGGCCGAAGCTGCGGGCGCTGTCCGAGCAGACGGGCCGCCGGATCGTGCTGACCACGATCGACCGCCGGGTGCTGGGCGACTCCGGCGGCGCACCGGTCACCCTGCCGGTGAAGGCGACCGCGTCGGTCGACCCGCTGCACGTCGACCCGGTGCTGCTGCCCGAGGCCGGCACCAGCGGCATCGACCCGCGCGCGGTGGGCCCGTTCAAGCTGCCGCCGAACGAGCGCGCCGACCTCGACGGCCTGGCCAGGAAGGCCGTCGCCTGCCTCGACTCGCTGGGCATCACCGGCCAGGTGCGGGAGTCGGCGAGCGGGCGGGCCCAGCTGACCGGCGCCGACCCACTCAGTGTCCGCTACTTCGCGGGCAAGTGCGGGATCTACGAGCTGGCGGAGCCCACCCCGACCGAGCGGACCGCGCTCGACAGCCTCAACGAAGCGGTGAACCGCTGCCTGCAGAGCCAGGGGGCGGAGGCGGTGAAGCTGAGCCTCGACCTCGAAGTGCTCGGGGCCCCGGACCAGGGGCCGAGCCAGAGCTGCCTCGACTCGGCCCGGCGCGAGCAGCTCACGCCGTTCGTCGCGCCGCCCGCGTTGCTGTTCACCCTCGGCCCGAGCGGCTCGCAGCTGCCGACGTTCACGCTGTCGCGGGAGAACCTCACCCGGATCCTCGCGGTCACCGGCGGTGTCCTGGTGCTGGCCGCCGCGATCACCGTCCTGGTCGCGCGGCGGCTCGCCCGCCCGCTGCGCGCGCTGACCGAAGCCGCCCAGCAGGACCGGCCGGCGCCGGTGAAGTCCCGCGACGAGGTCGGCTACCTCGCCACCGCGTTCAACGACCTCACCGCGCGGCGCGAGCGCATCGAGGAGCAGCGCAAGGCGATGGTCAGCGACATCGCCCACGAGCTGCGCAACCCGCTCAACGTCATCCGCGGCCGGCTGGAGGCCGCCGAGGACGGCCACCTGCCGTTCGACCACACGCTGAGCGCGTCCCTGCTGGAAGAAACCGTGCTGCTGCAGCACATCGTCGACGACCTGCAGGACCTCGCCGCGGCCGACGCCGGGCAGCTGCGCCTGCACCCCGAACCGCTCGACGCGGCCGAGCTCGCCGGCCACGTCGCCGCCGCGCTCGCCGACCGGGCCGCCGCGGGCGGGATCACGCTCACCGTCGAGGCCACCGGCGAGAGCGTGGTGGCGGCCGACCCGGTGCGCCTGCGCCAGGTGGTCGGGAACCTGGTGACCAACGCGATCCGGCACACGCCCGCCCGCGGCCGGGTGACGATCCGCGTGTCGTCCACTGTGGACGCCGTGACACTCGCCGTCGCCGACACCGGCACCGGCATCCCCGCCGCGGACCTGCCGCACGTGTTCGACCGGTTCTGGCGGGCCGAGAAGTCCCGCAGCCGCCAGACCGGCGGCAGCGGGCTCGGCCTCGCCATCGTGCGCCACCTCGTGCAGGCGCACGGCGGCACGGTGACCGCGGAGTCCGAAGTGGACGCCGGGTCGACGTTCACCGTCCGGCTACCGAAGCCGGATCTCCGTGGTGAGGGTCCCGGGGTGCGGGACGCGCAGGACGTGCAGCCGCCGGGCGCCGTCGCGCAGGAAGGTGACGGCGGTGGCGGTGACGGTCGCGCCCAGAGTGGTTCCCCAGCCGATCGTGATCGTCGTGCCGCGGCGGCGGATCGTCAGTCCTGACGCGGTCGCGGTGGTGTTCACGCCGTAGGCGACCGGTGTGCCGTCGGAGAAGCGCACGTCGTCACCCGGGTGCAGGACCAGCGGGACCTGCTCGGTGAGCGGTGTGGTGCCCCGGACCGCGCGGGTGACGGTGTCGCGGGTGATCGTCAGGTCGGTCCGGATCCGGGTGTCGAGGCCGTACCGGATGACGACCGGCGCGGAGCCGGGCGCCTTCCGGCTGCCGTCCCACCCGCGGTCGCCGATGAAGAACGCCGAGTCCAGGAGGCCGCGGGCGTCCGGGCTGCCGTTCGGGAGCAGCCTGGCCCAGCAGGCCCTGCGCACCTCGGACGTAGCTCGACGCCGCGTGCCCCAGAACCCGGCGAGGTACAGCTCCGGACGGCGGACGTAGCAGTAGACCTGGTTCAGCTCGTCGTCCCGCCGCTGCACGGCGAAGTCGGTCGAGCGCAGGTAGGGCAGCCGCCGGAGCGCGGCCTGTTTTGCGCCGTGCGATGGGAAAGCCTCGCCGTAGGAGACGTGGGCGAGGATGCGCGGTGAGGTGTCCTGTTTGGCCGGTCCGATCGCCGGGCCGGGCGTCTTCGCCCACCGCCGCCGGCTTTCGGCCCGGTCCTCCCGGATGGTGAAGAACGCGGCCAGGTCCGGGATCTCCGGCACGAACAGCGACGCGAGGTTGGTCCGGTCGGGGTCCGGGATGACGTCGTCGTATGAGGAGACGTGCGTGCGGCTCGACGTCGCGACGTAGGTCAGCGAACCCCGCCGTCGACCGTGACCGCGGTCTCGACCACGGCCGCATCAACACCGTCGATCGGGTGGGCCCAGATCGGGTTGGCCGGGTCGAGGAACCACGTCATGCCCTGGTGCAGGGCGGCTTCCAGCTGCGCACGCCGGGCGGGCAAGGCGTTGACCTGCCGCAGGTTGGCGAGCGTCTTCGCCAGGTAACCCAGGCCGAACCCGGTGGCGGCCTTGGACTTCTCGGTGATCGAGTACTCCGGGAACGAACCGTCGGCGTGCTGCAGGTTCAGGTAGTGCGCGATCGCCGCGTCGAGCCGGTTCCGCAGCGCGGGATCCAGGAAGTACGGGTTCCACGGCCTCCGGTTCGCGTAGAACCAGCTCAACGTGTAGACGTGCTCCTGGACCCGCGCGTTGTACGGCTCGCTCGGCGTCCGCCACCAGCCGCCACCGAAGAAGCCCAGGGCCGGATCGGTGCTGACATCGTTGACAATGCCCGGCAAAATGGCGAGGTAAGGCGCAAAACGCTGCTCCACGGGGCTGAACAGCCGCCGGTCGGGCGCGCCAGGCGGCAGCGGGGCGAGCGGCGGGTACGGCCCCGTCGACGGCGGCACCTCGGCCGACGCCGTCCGTGCGCCCGCGAGGCCGAGTACCCCGGCGGCCGTGGCTCCGCCGAAGAAGGTTCTGCGATCGAGCACGACTGCCTCCTAGCCTTTGAGGCCGCTTTGGGCGAGCCCTTCGACGAACTGGCGTTGCGCGATGATGAACACGACCAGGACCGGCACGACCGTGGTGGTCGCGGCGGCGAGCTGGACGTTCCAGAGGTGGCCGCCGTAGACGTCGACGTACTGCGTCAGCGCCACCGGCAGGGTGAACATGTCCTTGTCGGTCAGGTAGACCAGCGGTTCCAGGAAGAAGTTCCACGTGTTCAGGAACGTGAAGATGGCAACGGCGGCCAGCGCGGGTTTCGCGATCGGCAGGGCGACCCGGCGGTAGAGCCCGAACCGCGAAAGGCCGTCGAGCCGCCCGGCCTCCTCCAGCTCACCCGGGATCGTGATGAAGAACTGCCGCATCACGAACGTCGCCAGCACGCTCGGCGCGCCGAAGACCGGCACGACGATCAGCGGCCAGTGCGTGTTGGTCAGCCCGAGGTCGTCGACCACCCGGAACAGCGGGATGATCGTGACCTCGCTCGGCACCATCAGTCCGATGAGGATCAGCCCGAACAGCTTTTCGCCGCGGAACCGGATGCGGGCGAACGCGTACCCGGCGAGCGAGGAGAAGAACATCGTGCCGAGCGTGACGAGCACGGCGATGTACAGGCTGTTGAAGTACTGCTGCGCCAACGGGAAGTCCGTGAACGCGGCCCGGTAGTTCTCCCAGTGCGGCTGGTTCGGGAACAGTTTCGGCGGGTACGCGAGCACCTCGTTGGCCGGCAACAGCGACGCCGTGATCATCCACCAGGTGGGGAACACGAACGGCACGGCCAGCACGACCATCACGGCGTAGGTGGCGATCTTGGCCCTACGACTCATGGAACACCCACCGCTTCCGCATCCGCCACTGCAGCAGCGTGAGCACGAGGATCACCAGGAACAGCACCACGGCCAGCGCGGAGCCGTAACCGAGGTCGTGGTTGGCGAAGGCCTGCTGGTAGAAGTAGAAGACCAGGACGTTGGTGCTGTCCGCGGGCCCGCCGAGGGTCAGCACCTGGATCTGCGCGAACACCTGCAACGCGCCGGCGACGGTGATGATCGCCGTGAGCAACGTCGTCGGGCTGATCATCGGCAGGATCACCGACCGGAACCGGCGCCACGGCCCGGCACCGTCCAATTGCGACGCCTCCATGATGGATGATGGAATCCCCTGCAGCGCCGCGAGGAACAGCACCATGTTCAGCCCGACGTTCTTCAGCACCTGCACCACGATCACCGACAGCATCGCGGTGCCGTTGCCGCGCAACCAGTTCGGGCCGTCGACGCCGATCGCCTGCAGCAGCGAGTTGATCCCGCCGTTGTCCTGCAGGAGGAAGTTCCAGACGATCGTCCACGCGACGAGCGTGACGACCACCGGCGAGAAGAAGACCGTCCGGAACACCGTGGTGCCGCGCAGTTTCAGGTTCAGCAGCAACGCCAGCGAAAGCGCGAGGGCCAGGTTCAGCACGACCAGGCCGACGCAGAAGATCGCCGTGGCGCGGGCGACCTTCGGCGCGGTCGGATCGTCGAAGAGCTTCGCGTAGTTGTCCGCGCCCGCGAAGGACGACGTCCCGGCCAGCAGGTTGACGTCCTGGAAGCTGTACCAGACGACGGCGGCCAGCGGCGCCACGACAAAAGCGAGGAAGCCGAGAGCCTGCGGGGCGATGAAGATCCACCCCGCGAGCTCGTCGCGCTTCTTCGAGGTGAGGGTCATTGGCTCAGCGCCGGGTCGATCGCCTGGCAGACCCCGGCCAGCGCGGCGGGCACGTTCGCGTCCGGCTTCCACATCGGGTCCAAAGCGGACTGGACGAGCGACGCGATCCGCGCGCTCCCGGTGTGCGACGGCAGGACCGCGCCCGTCTTGATCCCGTTGACCACGACGTTCTGCAGCTGTTCCTGGCTGAACAGCGGGTTCGCCTTGGCCAGGGTGGCCGCGTTGAGCAGGCTGTCGCGGGCGGGCGGGAAGTACTGGCCGAGCTTCGCCGAGTTGGCCGGGTTGGTGAAGAACGCGAGGAAGTCCGCGGCGGCCTTGGCGTGCTTGCCCTTCACCGGGACGCCGATCCCGGCTTGTCCGACCACCTGCGCGTTCGCCTTCGGCCCGGCGGGCAGCGGGACGATGCCCCACTCGAACGGCTTGGCCTTCAGCAGCCCGGCCCGGCTGATCTGCGCGATCGTGAGACCGCTTTCCCCGGCGAAGAAGTCCGCCGTGGTGCCCGGGCCGGGCAGCGCCTTGTCGGTGAAGATCGCCTGGTGCAGGAAGGTCATCGCGGACGTCATCTCGGGGCTGGTGAACCCGCAGGTCCGGCCGTCCGGGCCCCAGGCGTCGGCGCCGAAGCCGCGCCACACCGAAGCGAGCAGCACCCACTGCTTGTACTCGAACTCGCGGATGACCAGCCCGGCCTTGCCGGTGTCCTTCGCGGCGACCTGGGTGGCGATCCGCTTGGCGGCGTCCCAGGTCCACCGTCCACTCGCGAGCAGCTGGTCGGGGGTTTCGGTGATCCCGGCCTGGGTGAGCAGGTTCTTGTTGTAGAACATGCCGAACGGCGACGTCGAGAACGGGTAGGCGTAGAGGCCGCTGTCCTTGGTCCACAGTTTTGTCGCGGACGGCACCAGCTCACCGGCGTTGTACCCGGCGGCCGCGTCCAAAGTGGGCTTCAGGTCGGTGAGCGCGCCGGACTGGACGAAGTCGGGCGCGTCGCGCTCGAGGATCCACGCCAGGTCCGGCGGGTTGCCGCCGGAGAGCTGGGTGGTGAGCGCGGCCGAGTACGCGCTGGTGTCGCCCGGGACGACGTCGAACTTGACCGACGCGACCTCCGGGTGGGCCTTGCGGTACTCGGTGGCGATGGAGTCGAAGAGGGCGAGCTGGTTCTTGTCGGTGGTCCAGACCGTCATGCGCAGGGCGATGTTCGTGTTGTCACCGGCGCCGCCCGAGCAGGCGGCCGAAGCCAGTGCGACGGCGGACACGGCCGCGGCGACGAGCAGCCGGGCTCTCTGGTAGGCCACGATGCCTCCTGGTTATTCGAATTAGCAGCGACGGTAAGCGTCGCCTTCCGGGCTGTCAACAGCCAGTGCGCCTGGTTATCGAGTGTGCACTGTGGAGGGTGCGGCCGCAGTCGCCCCTTCGTGGATCGTGCACGGCAGCAGCAGTTGTCTCGGTTTCGGGTCCGCGAGCAGCCCGACGAGGACGCGCACCGCGTGCGCGCCCATCTCGTGGCGCGGGATGCGGAACATCGACCAGTCCGCGCCGGTGCTCGGCACGGCGTGCGCCCGCGGCTGCTGCGTCGGGTCCGCGTCGCCCAGCACCACGATCGAGAGGTCGTCCGGCACGCTGATCCCCGCGTCGTGCGCGCACGCCAGGATCGCGTCGGCCATCGCCGAGCTCTCGACGAGCAGGGCCGTGACCCCCTCGTCACGCGCCTGCCGCAGCGCGAGCGCCGGGTCGACCTCGAGGAACACCAGCGGCGTCCGGCGGTGCTTGCGCGCGGCCGCCTCGTACCCGGCGCGCCGGTCGAGCGTCGGCTCGTTCTCCTCGGTCACGCTGAGCAGCCCGATCCGGCGGTGCCCGAGCCCCCACAGCCACTCGTGGACCTCACGGGTGGCCGCGACGTAGTCCGCGCCGACGTAGCTGATCGGCCCGGTCGGCGACTCGCGCCGGCCGACGAACACGAACGGGAACTGCTCCTCGACGAGCTGCGCGAGCTCCTGCGGGTCGTTGTGCCGGCCGAGCAGGACCGAGCCGTCGGCGATGCGCAGCCGGTTCGTGCCCTGGTCGTAGATCCGGCGGCGCCCGTCGCGGCGGCCACCGCTGGTGAACAGCAGCAGGTCGAAGCCCTGCGCCTCGGCCTCCTCCTCGATGCCGAGCAGGAACGGCCGGTAGAAGTCGGCGACGCCGGACGGGAACACCGACTCGTAGGTGAAGACGCCGAGGATCTGGTTGGACTTGCCGCGCAGCCGCCGGCCCATGATGTCCACGGTGTACCCGGTTTCGCGGAGCACCTGCTGCACGCGCTCGCGGGTCTCGGGGGTGATGCGGAGGCTGTCGGAGCCGTTCAGCACCATCGAGACGACGGCCTGCGAGACGCCGGCCAGGCGTGCCACCTGCGCCTGCGTGACGCGGCCCGAACCCGCCGTCATCCGTGACTCCCTCCCGCGTGACTCCGTGAGACCTTACCGGCGGCACAGTCAGTACCCCCGCACTTCCGGCCACCGGCGCTCCACCCCGGCGGCGTCCAGCACGCGCGCGAAGTCCTCGAAGAGGCGCGGGTCGGTCTTGACGTCCCGCGGTTCGACGTCCTCGCCGAGGGCGAACGCGGCCAGCAGCCCGGCGACCTCCCCGATGTTCCACTCGACCGGGTGCAGCCGGAAGCAGCCGTTCGTGATGTGCGTGGTGCCGATGTTCTTGCCGGCGGGCAGCAGGTTGGTCTTCGACACCGGCAGCAGCGCGCCGAGCGGGATCTCGTAGGGCACGCTCGCGACGTCGATGTAGTTGTCGCCGCCGGTCGACGGGTGCAGGTCGATCCGGTAGCTCCCGACCCCGACGGCGTCTTCCCGGCGGACCCGGCCGTCGACCCCGAGGATCTCGGCCGAGACGTCGTGCTCGGTGACCGTGGTGAGGGCCTTGATGCGGCGCGCTTCGCGGATGTAGGCGGACTTCGCGAGCCCGTCGTCCGTGTCGGTGACGTCGGGACGGAGCTTGAGGCCGGGGAAGCCGGTGCCGCCGTCGGCGCGGGGCGCTTCGGTCTGCAGCCAGTACAGGACGGACAGGCTCAGCTGCTTGGCTTCGTGGTGGGCGGTCCGGACGTCGGCTTCGGTCGTGTGGCCGGGGATGGGGTGCGACGGCTTGAGCCAGTAGTCGTTGAGCGGCCAGTTGACGAGCGTGATGTCCGAGCCGAAAGCGCCGTCGGTGTGCAGGTTGCGGGCGAGGATGCGGCGGAAGGCCCACAGTTCCTTGTCCCCGGCGTCGGCGCTCTGGTCGGCGCTCACGGCGAGCGGGTCGCCGGGCGGGTTCGGGACGAAGGTGCGTTTGACCGGCTCGAGCGTCCGCGGGTCCGGGGCGACGAAGCCGAGCAGCGGACCGGGCCAGAAGCCCGGCTGGTAGTCGCGCCAGAAGCCGTACATCTCCGGCCGGTCGATGACGTGGTTTTCGCCTTCGTGGTGGGAAACCGCGAAGCAGTAGGTGAAACCTTGGAGGTTCGCCGGGTCGGCTTCTTCGGGCGCGTGGGGTTCGCCGTGCGTGCTCTTGGCTTCCGCCCCGGTGACGTGCTCGGTGCCGGTGAGCGGCAGGAGGTCGCCGTTCTCCGTGGCGTCGAGGACGTACTGGGCTGTGACGGTGACTTTGTCTTCGCGGCTTTCGAGGACCACGGCGTCGACGCGGTCTTGCGTCGTGTGCGCCCCGACCGGCCGGTGGTTCCGGAGGACGCGGATCCGCCCGGCGCTGACGTGCGGCGCCAGCATGGCTTCGACGACGGCCAGCGCCACGCGAGGTTCGTGGCAGAGCTTGCTGACCCTGCCCGCGCCGGGGTTCAGCTCCGGCCGCTTCGCGGCTTCGGCGCGGAGCGGGTAGTGGCGGCGGTAGTGCGCACGGATCCCTTCGCGCAGCTCGCGGTAGGTGCGGGTGGACCCGAACCGCTCGATCCAGGGGTTCTCGTCCGGCGGCACGGCCTGCGCGGTCAGCTGCCCGCCGAGCCAGTCGGTCTCCTCGGTGAGCACGACCCGCCGGCCGTGGGACGCCGCGGCCAGCGCGGCGGCGACCCCGCCGAGTCCCCCGCCGACCACCAGAATCTCCGTGTCCAGTTCCCTCATGAAGCCTTCCCGGCGATGATAATTCGAATTACTACGCGGGTATGGTGCGCGAGACAAAGCCCGGACGTCAAGACCCGGAACCAGACAGACCGCGTGATCAGCGGGGCACCACCGGTGATTGAGCAGGCATCAGGCGTGCTTGGACGGGCATCACCCGTGATTGAGCGGGCATCAGCGTGATGCCCCGCCGATCACGGGTGATGCCCCTCCAGACACGGGTGATGCCCGGCTGATCACGCGTGATGCCCCTCCCGTCACGGGTCAGAGGGGCAGGCCGGAGTAGTTGTCGGCCAGTTCGGTGGCCGCGGCGGTCGACGTCACCGTGCGGTGGAGCTGGGCGAGCTGGAGCTGGGCGTCGAAGCTGTCGCCGTGGCGGTGCAGCATCGACGTCATCCACCACGAGAAGTGCGTGCACCGCCAGACCCGCCGCAACGCCGCGTCCGAGTACGCGTCAGCCAGCGAGTTGTCACCGCGGAAGGACGCCGTCAGCGCGGTTGCCAGCCGTGCGACGTCGGCGACCGCCAGGTTCAGGCCCTTCGCGCCGGTCGGCGGCACGATGTGCGCCGCGTCCCCGGCCAGGTAGAGGTTTCCGTGCCGCATCGGCGTCGAGACGAAGCTGCGCATCGGCAGCACGCTCTTCTCGGTGATCGTGCCGGTCCGCAGTGTCCACCCGGGAAAGCCCAGCCGGGTGGACAGCGCCGTCCAGATCCGGTCGTCGCTCCACCGCGCGATGTCCTCGTCCGGCGCCACCTGCAGGTAGAACCGGCTGACGCGCGGCGACCGCATGCTGTGCATCGCGAACCCGTCCGGGTGCCAGGCGTAGATCAGCTCGTCCGACGACGGCGCGACGTCGGCCAGCACCCCCAGCCACGCGAACGGATACGCCCGTTCCGACACGTGGAGGTCCGGAATGGACAGCCGGCTCGGCCCGTGGAAGCCGTCGCAGCCCACGACAACATCCGCGTCGACCCGCTGCGCCGCGCCGTCGGCGTCCACAAAGGTCACGGACGGCGAGCCCGTGACGTCGTGCAGCGTGACGTCCGACGCCGAGTAGTACACCGGCCGGCCCGCCTTTTCCCGAGCCGCCATCAGGTCCTTGGTGATCTCGGTCTGCCCGTAGATCGTGACCGGCCGCCCGACGAGGTCGACGAAGTCCAGGTGGTGGCGCTCCCCCGGCCACTGCAGGTGGATCCCGCGGTGCTCCATGCCTTCGGCGTCGAGCCGGTCGGCGAGGCCCACCGACCGCAGCAGCTCGACCGTCCCGGCCTCGAGCATGCCCGCGCGGATGCGCGCCTGGACGTGCTCGGCGGTCTGCCGCTCGACGAGCACCGAGTCGACGCCCTCGATGCCGAGCAGGTGGGACAGCAGCAGCCCGGCCGGGCCGGCGCCGACGATGACGACCTGGGTGCGCACGGGAACGTCCTTTCACGCGGAGGACCCGAGCATGAGCCACCCACCGCGGCGGCCTCTACGACATTCTCATTCAGTGAGAGAGCGTTCGCGAGATCCCGCGGGCCGCCGCGCGCAACGCCGGGATCTGCATCCGCGCGGAGTCGTCGTTGGGCACGATCACCGACAGCGCCGCGACGACGTCGCCACCGCGTCCCCACAGCGGGACGGCGATCCCCGTGGTCTCTTCGTCGATGAAGCCCGCGCAGTACGCGTAGCCGTCCCGCCGCACGTCGGCGAGGAAGCGCCGCAGCCGCGCGGGATCGGTCAGCGTGGTCCGGCGGAACGCGCCGAGCGGACCCGCCAGCACCTGTCCCTGCAGGTCGGCGGGCGCGTGGGCGAGCAGCACGAGCCCGGACGACGACGCGTGCAGCGGCAGCCGCCCGGCCACCCGCGTCACGTTGACCACCGCGCCGGGCGCCGAAAGCCGTTCGACGAACAGCACCTCGCGGTCCTCCAGCACCGCAAGCTGCGTGTGGTGCCCGACAACGGCGTGCAGGTCCCCCATGAACGGCAGCGCCGCCTCACGCAGCCCCAGCGTCGGGGACGCGCGCGAAGCCAGCTCCCACAGCCGGACGCCCACCCGGATCCTCCGATCGGTGTCCCGCCGGAGCCAGCCGTGCCCGACCAGCTCCTCGACCAGCCGCGACGCCGTCGCGACGTGCAGCCCGGCGCGGCGCGCGATGTCGGTGACGCGCAACGCGGGCGCGTCCGGTTCGAACGTCTCGAAGATCCGGACGACGCGCGTCAGCACGGAGTCGCGTTTGACCACGTCAGGCAGTGTGCCCCACCGGTCGGCGGGGCACACCGCGACGCGTCACGGCAGCGCGTTCAGGAACGGCTCGTGGCTGTTCTGGAACTCCCAGTTGTAGTACCTGTCCCAGTTGATCGACCACGTCATCAGGCCGCGCAGCGCCGGCGAGGTGCCGCCACGCAGGGTGTAGGAACCACAGCCGCTGCCCTTGACCAGGCAGTTGACGGCGGTCTGGACGTCCGCGGGCGAGGTGTAGCCGTTGCCGGCGCTGACTGCCGCGGGCAGGCCGATCGCGATCTGGTCCGGCCGCAGCCCCGGGAAAAACTGCCCGGTGTTCGCGACGGTGAAGCCGGCCTTGAGCATGTCGGTCATCGCGATGTGGAACTCCGCGCCGCCCATGTTGTGGTACTGGTTGTCCAGGCCCATGACCGGGCCGGAGTTGTAGTCCTGGACGTGGAGCACGGTCAGGGAGTCGCGCAGCGCGTGGATCACCGGCAGGTACGCGCCGGTCCGCGCGTCACCGGCGCCCGAGCCGCCGTAGAACTGGTAGCCGACCTGCACGAAGAACGTCTCCGGCGCCATGGTGAGCACGAACCCCGAGCCGTACTTGGCCTTGAGCGACTTCAGCGCGGAGATCAGGTTGACGATCACCGGGGTGGTCGGGTTGCGGAAGTCGGTGTCGCCGGCGTTGAGCGAAAGCGAGTGGCCCTCGAAGTCGACGTCGAGGCCGTTGAGCCCGTACTTGTCGATGATCGCCGAGACGGAGCTGACGAACTTGTCCCGCGCGGCGGTGGTCGTCAGCTGGACCTGGCCGTTCTGGCCGCCGATGGAGATGAGGATCTTCTTGCCCTGCGCCTGCTTCGCCTTGATCGCGGCGATGAAGTCGGCGTCACTCTCGACGTTCGGGCATTCGGCGGCGGAGCAGCGGTTGAAGCGGATGTCCCCGGAGGTGACGGACGTCGGTTCACCGAAGGCGAGGTCGATGATGTCCCAGGCCGCCGGGACGTCGGCCATCCGGACGTAGCCGGAGCCGTTCGCGAAGCTGGCGTGCTGGTAGCCGATCAGCGCGTGCTTCGGCAGGCCGGTGTCGACGCAGCCGGTGGTGGTGGCGCTCGTCGTCGAGCTCTTCGGCGACTCCCCGGCGCTGTTGTAGGCGGCGACGGCGTAACTGTGGGTCGTGCAGGCGGCCAGGCCTCCGATGGTGGCGCTGGTGCCGGTGGTCGTCGCGACGACAGTGCTGCCTTCGTAGACGCGGTACCCGGTGACGGTCCCGGCGCCGGCGCCCCAGGTCAGGGCGATGGAATTGTTGGTGATGCCGCCGGTGGCGGGGGTCCCGGGCGCACCGGGTGTGCCAGGGGTGCTGCCGCCGGGGCCGTCGAGGACGACGTCGTCGGCGTAGTAGGTGCCGGCGCCGTACCAGCCGTGGAGGTAGAGCTGGGCGGAGGTCTGGTTGCCGGTGGTGAAGGTGAGGGAGAGCTGGTTGTAGGCGCCGGAGTTGCCGGACCAGGTCGAGGCGCCGCCGGTGATGCCGAGGTAGACGGGGTTCCCGCGCACCCAGGCGGAGACGGTGTAGGTGGTGTTCGGCAGGACGGACACGGTCTGCGAGCACTGCGCGTAGTCGGCGCCGACGGGCGTGCCGGCGAGGGCGTGGCTGCCGCCGTGGACGGGAGTGCTGACGGTGGTGGCGTTGGCGCAGGTCCAGCCGGAGAGCGAGCCGGCCTCGAAACCGGGGTTGGCGAGGAGGTTGGCCGCTTCGGCATGACCGGCCGCGAGACCGGAGAGCGCCAGTACGAAGGCAGCGAGGGTTGCGGACAGTCTGGAACGCCTCATCGGGTCCTCCAGTCGGGGAGAGATCTCTGATTGTCTAGACCAATATGTAAAATGTCCAGACCAACTGGCGAGTTGAGGCCGGGAGGCGGCTCGGGCGGATGCCCGGCTACCGGACGCCCCAGCTCAGCCGCGCCGGCCCAAACCACGGCGTCGCCACCGAGAGCCTCACCGAAGCCCCTCAGCAGGTCACCAGCAGCTTGGCCACCAACCGCGTCCGACCCGCCTTCGCCCGGTCCACCACCTGCACGCTCTCCCACCCCACCGGCACCTGCTCGGCCAGCAGCTCCTCCCGCCACTTCCCCGCCCGCCGGACGTGCCGCGCGAACGACCGCGGCCGCACCAGCCTCCCCCGGCTGCGCTGGCCCGCCAACGCCTGCTCCGCTGTCACGTCCAGGAACAACAGCCGCACCGAACGGCCTGTCAGGCGGCCCACCACCGCCAGGAGCGCCCGGGTCGATGCCCGCGTCGACGGCTCGTGGACCACGATCGGGCCCTCCGCCTCGATCGCGCGGCGGACGACGCGAACGCGGTGCCACGCGTGGACCACCGGCCGGTAACACCGGTACGGCACCGCCGGCGCCACCGCCGCCAGGCGGGAGCGGACCTGGTCGGAGTCGAGGACCGGGAGGCCCGGCGCGGCGTGGCGGAGCATCGTCGTCTTGCCCGCTCCGGGCAGGCCCGCGACCACGAGCATGTCGCGTGGCCCGAGCTCGATGACAGTGGGCTCGCTCATGCCCGCTCAACGCCCCAGCGAAGGTAATGGTTCCTTTACCTTATACTCACGGAGCGTAGTGGGCGAAAGACCACCTGCGCGGTGAACACCACCCGGCCGAGCACCGGTTCTCACGCACTGTCCCGCACTTCACCCACTCGCCTGAAAACCCATGCGTCCCAAGGCATCCGACAGCGGAACCGCTTCGGGTGAAGATCGTCCACAGCCCTTCCCGGCGTCCGGAAAATCCCTATCTTCTGGAAGGGACGCTCGGCTAGAACAGGGGAAACCTCATGACCCAGTCGCTGGAACTCCCGGTCCAGGAATTCTGTCTCGATTGGACGCTCACGGGCGACGAAGGGGGTCGGGTCGGGGTCACGCTCTCCGGGCAGGTCTCGCTGCTGGACAACAACCGCTTCTACAAGGTCGACGGCGTCATCTACGTCACCGAGGGTGACGCCGACATCCGCGCGGTCGGCAACCCGTGCCTGTCCGTGCGCCGCAACGGCGTCGAGAAGACGGGCCGCCAGTGGGGCTGGGAGATGTGCTCCGCCCGCAAGCGCCTCGGCGCGCTCACCACGATGGAGGGCTACTTCGTCCGCACCGGCTACTGGGCGCCCGCCGACCGCGCGATCCAGCTGAGCCTCTGCGCCGAACACGGGTGGAGCCGGCGCAAGAGCTACAGCCCGCACGTCACCGTCCGGATGGTCGACTGACCAGAGTGGACGCCCGGCGGCGTGCCGCGGCGACGACCAGCCCGGCCGCGACCGCGCCGGCCACCGCGCACCCGGCGCCGAACCCCGGCGACGGCTCGTGCACCCGCAGCACCGAAACGCACAGCCAGACCGCGGCGCCGAACAGGATGCCCAGCACCGGCCCGCCGACAGCCGCGCCGCGCCACCGGTGGCCGTTGCGGATGGTCCGGAGGCCGGATTCGAGGTAGGCGAGCGCGAACAGCGCCAGGATCAGGCTGCCCGCGCCCATCGCGCTGGCCAGCGGGTGCTGGCTGGTGAGGAGCGTGAACGTCTGGGTGGCCGGGCCGGTCCGCACGGTGGCCGTCACCGCGCCGCCGACGATCCACCGCGAGATCCCCGGGAACGTGAGCTGCGCGGTGAAGCCGTTGCCGTCGGCCTTCGCCTGGGCCTCGGCCGAGCCCAGCGGGATCCCGGCCGCGGCCAGGTCGATCGCGACCGGGCCCGCGCTGCCGGGGCCGGTCAGCGTCAGCGGTTTGCTGAGGTCGACTTCGACCGGCGTGGCCACCGAAGCGCCGCCGAGGTTCAGCGTGGGTGACGCCTCATGCGGCAGCCGCGCGGGGTTGAGCAGCGCCAGAACGACCAGCACGACAGCGGCGGCCCCGGCGGCCAACCGCAGCCAGAGCACCGCGGCCGCACCCGCCGCGGGTTCGGCGGCTCCGCCCGAACCGCCGTGCGGCCCGGATCCACCCCGGTCGCCGTAGGGCCCGGCCTCCGCCGGCCCACCGGACCCGGCCGGATCCGCATAACGCCCGGATCCCGCCGAGCCGCCGGGCCCCTCCGAGGCACCAGCCCCCGGCCACCCGTTCGTCGCGGTCAACGTCGGCGCCGGCCCGGGCTGCCGCACCGGCCGCGTCCGCGCCTCCCCCGGCGCCGCCGGCGTGGTCGCCGAGTTCAGCCCCGCGATCACCCTGGGCGTCAGGTGCAGCACCGGCACCCCGGAGCGCTCGAGCCACCCCGAGCCGTAAACCGCGGTGGCCGCCGCGGCCAAATCGGCCGCGAAGGACTCCGCCTCCCGGTAACGCGCCTCGAGCTCGCGCGCGAGGCTGCGCATGATCACGCCCGCGATCGGCATCGGCACCCCCGCGATCGGGCGCGGGTCGGTGAACATGTGCTGGCGCATCATGCTGATCGCGCCGCGGGTGTTGTCGAACGGCAGCTGCCGCGACAGCAGCTCGTACAGCACGGTGCCCGCCGCGTACACATCGGCCGCCGGGCTCAGTGCGTTGCCCATCGCCTGCTCCGGTGCGATGTACGCCGGTGTCCCGAGGATCTCGCCGCCGTGGGTGACGAGCGTGGCGCCCTCGCTGATGACCCGCGCGATGCCGAAGTCCGCCACCTTCATCACGCCCTGCGTGCTGAACAGCAGGTTCCGCGGCTTGACGTCGAGGTGCAGCACCCCGGCCCGGTGCGCCGCGTGCAGCCCGGCCAGCATCGCCAGCCCGATCGCGCACGCCTGCTCACCGCTGACGCCGTCGCCGTGGAAGCGGCTGTGCACCGTGCCGCCGTCGAGTCGCTCCATCACCAGCAGGTGCTCGCGGCCGGTGCGGACGTAGTCGTACACCGGCACGATGTGCGGGTGGTCGAGGCTGGCCAGCACCCGGGCCTCGCGGTCGAACAGCTCGCTGCTCGCGGTGTGGTTGAGCACGTCCCAGGGCAGCTGCTTGATCGCGACGCTCCGGCCGAGCGTCCGGTGCGTCCCGGCGAACACGACACCCATGCCGCCTTCGCCGATTTCGGCCCCGATGTCGTACTGCGGCAGCGCGGCGACCAGCTCGGCCGGTGCGCTCATCGGGTGAATTCCTGCGTGGACGGGACCGCCATCCGGACGGTGGCGCCGTCACCCGCGGTGACGGCGGCCGGCGGCGCCGGGTGCGGAGTCAGGTAGCCGAGCAGGAACGCGATGGCCGCGGCGCCGAGCACCACCGGGATCTCGATCGCCGGCTCCGGCGGCACCAGCCGCAGCACCGACAGGCTGATCACCGCGACCAGGCCGGTGCCGAACCCGGCGGGCAGGAACCGCAGGCCACGGCGCCAGCGGTTCGGCGCCAGCTTGTGCCGGGCCAGCGCCAGCAGCGACGTCAGCCAGGCCAGGATCGTGAGCACGAGCATCGCCAGGCCGAAGACGCCGTACACCGACCAGATCGAGCCGCGGACGTCGGCGACCGTCGTCGCCTCGCCGAGCGTCGAGCGCTGGGCGTCGAGCAGCTCGACCGACGACGGCAGCAGCCCGGTCGCCTGCCCGCTCAGGTCACCGAGGTCGAGGACGAACGTGCGGGTGACGGTGCCGCGGGCCGGCACTTCGAACGGCGCTGTGGTGTCGTAGGCGAAGAACGTGAGCGCGAGGGCGACCCCGGAGAGCCGCACGCTGCGGACCTTCACCGGCGCGACGCCGGAGTTGGTGGCCACCACCTGCAGCTCGACCTGCTGAGCGGGGTCGATCGGCACCGTGGCGTCCGCGATCGGCCGCCGGTCGATCGTCGCCTGCACCTCGAGCGAGCCGCCCGCCGCCGACGCCGCCGGCGCGCCGAGCACCAGCACGCACAATCCCCACGCAACCCCCGCCGCGATGAGACGTCCCATTTGCGCATCCCCTACTTGCGTAATCCGACTGGTCGGGAATGCTACAGCGAGCACACACCGGGGAGGGACGTCCGATGAGAATCGTGGTTCGGCTGTTTTTCGGCGCCGTGGCCGGAACGGTGCTGCTGCTGGCTTTTGCGGGCAACGCCAACGCACAATACACTTCTTCGGTTGGTTTGAAACCGTCGAGCGGTAAGGCCGGGAGCTCGTTCACCATTTCCTGGAGTTTCTATCCCTGCGGCACCCCGATCACATTCTCGTGGAACGGCACCCCGATGTGGACGGGGAACGCGACCCTCCAGCAGACCAGCGGCACGGTCGCGGCGACCGTGCCCGCGGGCGCCCAGCCCGGCACCTACCCCGTCACCGGCACGTGCACCAACGCCCGGACCAAGCAGCCGCTCACCGCGAGCAGCCGCTTCACCGTGACCGGCTCGCCGACCACCACCCCGCCGCCGGTGACGACCACCCCGGTGACACCGCCGCCGGTGACCACCCGGCCGACCACCCCCGGCACCACGACGACCCCGCCGTCGACGACCACCACCGCCCCGCCGACCACCACGACGACCCCGCCGACGTCCACCACCCCGCCGACCCCCGGCACGCCGGTGACCACCAGCACCGAGCCGAAGCCGGGTGAGCTGGTGCTCGACCGGCCGAGCATCCAGCCCGGCGACACGCTGTCGGCGTCCGGCAAGGGGTGCGAGCCGAGCCGGATGGTGCGGCTGACCTCCGACGGCGCCGAGGTCGGCTCCGCCTACACCAACAGCTCGGGCGGGTTCACCGCGCCGGTCCAGTTCACCCGGATCGAGGCCGGGCGGCACACCGTGGTCGCCGAGTGCGGGGTGCGCCTGACCGGGGCCGTCGACCAGGTGGTCACCCGGTCCTCCGGCGGGCAGACCGGCACGCTGGTCGTCCTCGTGTTCTTCGTGCTGGCCGGCATCGCGGTGATCCGCTTCCCCTGACCCACCCGGTTGACATGCAGCCTTCCGGCTGCCTATCGTGAGTAGGCAGCCGGACGGCTGCATGTCATGGAGAAGACGTGATGGACGAGGTTTTCAAGGCACTGGCCGATCCCAGCCGCCGCCGGCTGCTGGACGCGCTCAACGAGCGCAACGGCCGGACCCTACGTGAGCTGTGCGCGGGGCTCGACATGGCCCGCCAGTCGGTGAGCAAGCACCTGGCCGTGCTCGAAGCGGCCGGGCTGGTCACGACGACCTGGCGCGGCCGCGAAAAGCTGCACTACCTCGACGCCGCGCCGATCAACGCGATCGCCGAACGCTGGATGACCCGCTACGACCGCAAGCGGGCCGGCGCGCTGGCCGATCTGAAACGAGCCCTGGAGTCGACACCGATGAACGAATTCGCCTACACCACCTATATCAACACGACCCCGGAGAAACTCTGGCAAGCGCTTACCGAACCGGCGTTCACGAGCCAGTACTGGGGCGTCTCCTTCACCACCGACTGGAAAAAGGGCTCGCCGATGACGTGGGCGGAAAGGGGCGCGGAAACGAGTGACCCCGACCAGGTCGTCCTCGAATCCGACCCGTTCCGCCGGCTCGCCTACACCTGGCACACTTTCACGCCGGAATGGGCGAAGAGCAACGGCATCGACGAGGAGACATTGGCGAAACTGCGCTCGGAAAGCCGGACGAAAGTCACGTTCACCCTGGAGCCGCACGGGGAAATGGTGAAGCTGACGGTGCTGCACGACGGTTTCGACGACGGCAGCACGGCACGCGAGATGTGCAGCCAGGGCTGGCCCGCCCTGCTGTCCAGCCTGAAGACGCTCCTGGAGACCGGCGTCCCCCTTCCGTGAGCGGGACCAACCGGACCAACCGTCTTAACCAGACAGAACTGGCACAGGGAAACGTCTGAATTCTCCCCCTTTCGTGGGCGCCGGGTTGAAGTCCGGGTGAATTCCCTCCTTTCGACGCCCTCCGGGGCGGTTTTCCGGGCGTTAGGCTCGCATAATCCGTGATCGGTGATGGTCCGATCGAGTGACGGGAGAGTGCGCGTGCCGGGGTCAGTGCGTGCCCGCTGGATCGTGGCGGCCGTGGTCGTGGCCGCTGCGGCGGGAGCCGTCGTGGCGTTCTGGCCGGACAGCGCGGACGCGCAGGATCCCGAGATCGCGATCTCGCGCTCGGCCTGCGGCACCGGCTGGACGGACCCGAAACCCGGCCCGCAGACGTTCCGCCTGCACAACACCGGCTCGGTGACCGCCGAGGTCGACCTGATCGACCCGGCGACCGGGGTGATCTACGGCGAGGTCGAAGGCCTCGGCGCGGCGACCACCCGGCCGCTGCAGGTCAACCTCGGCAACGGCAGTTACGCCTTCCGGTGCCTGCCCGACGACGCGAGCGCGATCGTCGGGCCCGCGGTGCAGGTCAGCGGCGGGGCCGAGCGGTCCGGGCCGGGTGTCGCGCCGGTGACGCACAACGACCTGCTCGGCCCGCTCAAGGCCTACCAGCAGCACGTCGTGACCGGGCTCGGCGAGCTGGTCGCGAACACCGGCGTGCTGAAGAACGCCGTCCACGGCGGCGACCGCGCCGCGAGCCAGGCCGCCTGGCTGACCGCGCACCTGACCTACGAGCGGCTCGGCGCCGCCTACGACGCGTTCGGCGACTCCGACGGCGCGCTCAACGGCACCACCGACGGCCTGCCCGGCGGCACCTCCGACGCGGGCTTCACCGGATTCCACCGGCTCGAACAGGGCCTCTGGCACGGCGAGGACCTGGGCGCGCTCGGCGCCGTCGCCGACCAGATCGACACCGACGCCCACACGCTTCAGACGTCCTTCGGCGAGAGCCAGGTCGACGGCAACGACCTCGGGCTGCGCGCGCACGAGATCATGGAAAACACGCTGCAGTTCGAACTGACCGGCCGCACCGACTACGGCAGCGGCACGAACCTGGCCACCGCCCGCGCCAACCTCGACGGCACCCGCGCGGTGCTCGACGTCCTCCGCCCGCTGCTCGCGCCGCGCTACCAGCAGCTGCCGAAGCTGGACACCTGGCTGACGCGCACGCAGAGCGTGCTCGACGCCGCCCACCGGCCGGACGGCAGCTGGGTCCCGCTGGCGCAGCTCGACCCGAAGCAGCGGCAGAAGCTCAACGCCGACGTCAGCGAGCTGACCGAGCTGCTCGCCCCGATCGCGGCCATCGCGGAGCCGAGGAGGGTTTCGTGACCGAGCAGCCTCGCCGCCCCGTGCCGCACCCGGCCGCGGGCCTGCCCCGCCGGTCGTTCCTGCGCCGGGCCGCCATGGGCGCCGGCCTGACCGTCGCCGCGGGGGCCGGGCTGGGCGCGTCCGCCGCCGTCACCGACAGCACGGCGCCGGTGGTGTTCCACGGCGCCAACCAGGCCGCGATCCTGCGGCAGCCGCCCACGCAGACGATCGTCGCCTCGTTCGACGTCGTCGCGGAGTCGAAGGCCGAGCTGACCGAGCTCTTCCGCGAGCTCACCGACCGGGCCCGGTTCCTCACCGGCGGCGGCGCGCCGGCCGCGCTCGGCATCACCGGACCGCCCGCCGACTCGGGGGTGCTCGGCCCGGTCGTGCCGGGCGGCGACCTCGGGGTGGTCCTCGGCGCCGGCGCGTCCCTGTTCGACGACCGGTACGGCCTGGCGAAGCTCAAGCCCGCCAAGCTCAAGCCGATGCAGATGTTCCCGAACGACGCCCTCGATCCGGCGCAGTGCCACGGCGACCTCAGCCTGACGCTTTCGGCGAACTCCACCGACACCGTGCTGCACGCGCTGCGCGACATCACCCGCGCCACCCGCGGCGGCATGCAGCTGCGCTGGCGCATGAACGGCTTCAGCTCGCCGCCCCGGCCGTCCGGCACCCCGCGGAACCTGATGGGGTTCAAGGACGGCACGGCGAACCCGGAAGGGTCCGAACTGGACAGTCTCCTGTGGACGAACAGCGGGGGCGAGCCCGCGTGGACGACCGGCGGCAGCTACCAGGTCGTCCGGCTGATCCGGATGCTGGTCGAGTTCTGGGACCGGGTTTCGCTGACCGAGCAGGAGAACATGTTCGGTCGCCGCCGCGACACCGGCGCCCCGCTCGACGGCGCCGACGAGAAGGACGTCCCGCGCTACGCCGAGGATCCCGTCGGCACGGTGATCCCGCTGACCAGCCACATCCGCAAGGCCAACCCGCGCACCCCGGAGACCGGCAACAGCCGGATCCTGCGCCGCGCCGTCAACTACGACCGCGGCGTCGACAGCAACGGCAACCTCGACATGGGCCTGCTGTTCGTCTGCTACCAGCAGGACCTCGAGCGCCAGTTCGAGGCCGTCCAGACACGGCTCGCCGACGAGCCGCTCACCGACTACATCTCCCCGTTCGGCGGCGGGTACTTCTTCGCGCTGCCGGGCGTCACCGGCCCGGACGACCACTTCGGGCGCTCCCTGCTCACCTGACTGAGAAGTTCCCACCACGAAAGGAAACCCCGCAGTGGACACCAGAACCCGCCGGCGGCGGCGCGGTCTGCTCGGCGCCGGGGCGCTCGCCTCGGTGGCCGTGCTGGCCGCCATCACCGGCTCCGCGGCCGGCGCCGCGGAAGCCCAGCCGCTGCACGCCGTCCCGGCGCAGTGGCTGCCGACGTCGACCCCGATCAAGCACGTCGTGGTCATCTTCGGCGAGAACATCTCGTTCGACCACTACTTCGGCACCTACCCGAACGCGGCCAACACCGACGGCACCCCGTTCCAGGCCGCGCGGAACACCCCGGAGGTCAACGGCCTGGACCACAAGCTGCTGACCGACAACCCCAACGCGTACAACCCGAAGCGGCTCACGCACGAGCAGGCGCTGACCTGCGACCAGAACCACAACTACGGCGCGGAGCAGGCCGCCTTCAACGGCGGCAAGATGGACAAGTTCGTCGAGAAGACCGAGACGGACAAGTGCACCGGCCAGCCGGTCCTGTTCGGCGAGCCCGGCCTGGTGATGGACTACTACGACGGCAACACCGTCACCGGCATGTGGAACTACGCGCAGCACTACGCGCTGAACGACAACTCGTTCAACACGAACTTCGGGCCGTCGACGCCCGGCGCGCTCAACCTGATCTCCGGCAACACCCACGGCGTCTCGGCCGTGGACCCGGTGACGCACGAGCCGGTCACCGACGCGTACGCGGTGCAGTCGCCGGACGCGCACGGGGTCGGCACGATGATCAACGACCCGGACCCGGCGTGGGACGACTGCTCGGACAAGAACCACACGAGCAAGGACAACCTGGCCACGATGCGCGGCCGCAACATCGGTGACCTGCTCAACCAGCGCCACGTGACGTGGGGCTGGTTCCAGGGCGGCTTCCGCCCGACCGGCACCGCCAACGGTTACGCGGTCTGCGGCGCGACGCACACCAACGTCGGCGGCAACGCGGCGGTCGACTACAGCCCGCACCACGAGCCGTTCCAGTACTACCCCTCGACGGCGAACCCGAAGCACCTCCCGCCGTCCTCGGTCCAGGCGATCGGCCAGACCGACCGCGCGAACCACCAGTACGACGTCTCGGACTTCAACGACTCGCTCAAGGCCGGCTCGATGCCCGCGGTGAGCTTCCTGAAGGCCCCGGAGTACCAGGACGGCCACGCCGGCTACTCGGACCCGCTGGACGAGCAGCAGTTCGTGGTCGGGGAGATCACCAAGATCCAGCAGTCCCCGGACTGGAAGTCCACGGCGATCGTCCTGGCCTACGACGACTCCGACGGCTGGTACGACCACCAGGCGTCGAAGATCCTCAACGGCTCCCACGACGCCGCGCAGGACCAGTCGGTGTGCACGGCCAAGCCGACGACGCAGGGCAAGTACGCCGACCGCTGCGGCTACGGCCCGCGGCTGCCGCTGATGGTGATTTCGCCGTACAGCAAGGTGAACCACGTCGACCACACGCTGACCGACCAGACCTCGGTGCTGAAGTTCATCGAGGACAACTGGTTCGCCGGCCGCATCGGCGACACGTCGTTCGACAGCCGGGCCGGGTCGCTGAACGGCATGTTCAGCTTCTGGTGGCCGCAGGCGAAGCGGGTCACGCTCGACCCGAAGACCGGCGCTGTGCAACACGGCTGACCGGTCCGCCCCAGCTCGTCGTGAGTGGTAATTCGGGTTAGAACCCTAACTGCCACTCACGACGGGTGCACCGCGGCCAGGTCCCAGGCCAAGGTGACCACCGTGCCCGACTCCCCCGACGAAATGTCCGCCCGGTCCGCGCTCGCCCGCAGCAGCATCAGCCCGCGCCCCCGCAGGGAGACCGGGCGGGGGTCCGGGACCGGGGTGCGCCAGCGGCCGTGGTCGGTGATCACCACCTCGAGCCGGTCCTCCAGCAGCTCGGCCTCCAGGTCGACCATCCCCGGCCCCGCGCCGTCGTACGCGTGGTCCGCCACGTTCGCCAGTGCCTCGTAGCTCGCCAGCACGATGTCGCCGGCCCGGACCGGCTCGACGCCCGCCGCCAGCACCCATGCCATCAGGTCGTGCCGCAGTCTCCGCAGCTCCTGGGGCGTGGCCTGCACCTCGCGACGGCGGAACGGGCCCACGGGTTCGGGCATCGGGGCTCGCCTCTCTCCGGGGGCCGTCACGGGGCCAGCGCTTCGTCGACCGTCGGGTGGACGCCGATCCACGTGTCGAGCCCGGTGGTCTTCAGCGGCCCCGACGTCACGGCGGAGTCGCTCACCACCCGCAGCGCGCGCTCGGCCAGCTTGCGGTGCGCCGCCGCGAGCACCTGCAGCCCCGCCGAGCAGAAGAACGTCACCTCGCGCAGGTCGACGACCAGGGTCTCCGGCTCGTCGGCCAGCACCACCGCGACGACGTCTTCGAACTCCGGCGCGCTGAGCAGGTCGATCTCCCCCGCCACGGCCAGCACCGCGGCCCGCCCCCGCCAGCCGAGCGTGACCGTCAGCTCGGTGGCGGGAAGATCCCGGGGGGAAGAGGTCACGGTCCCTTATCGTGCCTCAATCACCGGGCCGCCGCTACCGGTGCGGGAGCTGGACGACGGTGACCCAGAAGTCGTCGATCTTCCGGACCACCTCGACGAACTTCTCGAAGTCGACCGGCTTGGTGACGTAGGCGTTGGCGTGCAGGTCGTAGCTGCGCAGGATGTCCTCGTCGGCTTCGGACGTGGTCAGCACGACCACCGGGATCGTGCGCAGGCCCGGGTCCGCCTTGACCTCGGCGAGCACCTCGCGGCCGTCCTTGCGGGGCAGGTTGAGGTCGAGCAGGATCAGCCCCGGCCGCGGCACCGTCTCGAAGCGCCCCCGGCGGTTCAGGAACTCGAGCGCCTCGACGCCGTCGCTCACGACGTGCAGGGCGTTGCGGATCTTGTGGTGCTCGAAGGCTTCCCGCGTCATCAGGACGTCGCCGGGGTCGTCCTCGACGAGCAGGATGTCGATCGGGTCAGCGGTCTGCGTCATGCGTCCCCACAAGGGTCTCGGTCGCCGGGAGGGTGAAGCGGAACGTGGTGCGCTCGGCCTCGGTGTCGAGCCAGATCCGGCCGCCGTGGTGCTCGACGATCCGGCGGCACATCGCCAGGCCGATGCCGGTGCCCGGGTACGCGCTGCGCGTGTGCAGCCGCTGGAACAGCGCGAAGACGCGTTCGGCGTACTCCGCCTCGATGCCGATCCCGTTGTCCGACACGGCGAACACCCAGTCGTCGCCGTCGCGCTCCGCGGTGATCCGCACCTCCGGCGGGGTCTCGCCCTTGAACTTCAGCGCGTTCCCGACCAGGTTCTGGAACACGGCCGTCAGCAACGCCGGTTCGACGCTGACCTCGGGCAGCTCGCCGCGGTCGACCTTGCCGCCGCTCAGCGAAAGCGCGACCTCCAGGTTCGCGACGGCGTCGTCGACCAGCCTGCCGGCGTCCACCGTGACGTGCTCGCCCGTGCGGCGGCCGACCCGGGAGAACGCCAGGAGGTCGTTGATCAGCACCTGCATCCGCTTCGCGCCGTCGACGGCGTACTCGATGTACTGCTCACCGCGCTCGTCGAGCAGGCCCTGGTAGCGCTTCTGCAGCAGCTGGCAGAAGCTGGCCACCTTCCGCAGCGGCTCCTGCAGGTCGTGCGAAGCGACGTACGCGAACTGCTCCAGGTCGGCGTTCGACCGCTCCAGCTCGCGCGTCCGCCGGTCCAGCATGGCGTGCGCCCGCTCGAGCTCGGCGACCTCGTCGAGGATGCGCTGCCGCATGGCTTCGACGTCGGCGCCGAGCTGCGCGATCTCCTGTGGCCCGCTGCCGTGCACCGGGCGGTGGACGTCCTGGTCGGCGACCTGCCGTACCTGCCCGGCCAGCTGCAGGATCGGCCGGGTGATGACCTGCCGCAGGCCGAGGAACAGCACCAGGAACAGCAGCACGACCAGCACCGCGACGGCGACGAGCATCGCGGTCAGGAAGTTCGCCGCGGAGTCGAGGTCGGCCCGGCCCTCGGTGCGCAACGCCGTCAGGTGCGCGGCCTGCGCGTCCAGGGCGCCGCGGACCGCGTCGAACTGGGTCCGGCTGCGGTCGGCGAGCGCCGCGGTGGGCGCGGGCGCGGCCGGGGTGATCGACGGCGCCACCGTCGCCTGCCAGGTGGACGCGGCCCGCAGCACGCGGTCGAGGTCGTCGCCGATCTGGGTGCCCGGGGTGGCCCCGAGCTGCCTGAGCTGGGCGACGGCGTCGGCCTGCGAGCGGACGCCGTCGGTGTACGGGGTGAGGAAGTCCGGCTGCCGGCCGAGCTGGTAGCCGCGGACGCCGGTCTCCTGGTTCAGCAGGGCCGTCGACAGCTGGATGGCGGCGAGCCGCTGGGCGCCGATGACGTCGAGCAGGCGGTTGCGGGCTTCGGTGAGGTTGTTCATCGCGATCCCGCCACCGGCCAGCGCCGCGAGCAGCAGCACCGCCTCGGCCACCGCGAGCAGGGTGAGCCAGCGGCGGATGGGCCAGCCGCGTGCGTCAGCGCTCATCACACCGCGCCTTCCGGGTCGTGGCTGAGCAGCGCGAGGGCGACGTCGTCGTCGAGCGGGCCGGAGTTGAGCCGTTCGGCGCGGGCGATCAGCTCGTCCAGCAGGTCGGTGCCGGCGAGCCCGGCCTTGTGCTGGATCTCGAGCACGATCTCCGCCATCCGCTCGTGCCCGAGCCGCTCGGACCCGGCGCCGACGCGGCCTTCGAACACGCCGTCGGTGTAGAGCAGCAGCGACCAGCCCGGTTCCAGCGGCACGTCGAGAGCCTCCCACTTCGTGCCTTCGACCACGCCGAGCGGGACGCCGAGGCACCTCCCGGAGAGCAGGTGCCCGTCGCCGGGGGTGAGCAGCAGCGGCGGCAGGTGCCCGGCCAGCGACAGGCGCAGGGATCTTCGGTCCGGCGCGATCACGACCATGCAGACGGTCGCGAACAGCGGCTCGATCCGCTCGTGCACCAGGACCCGCTCGACCATGCTCAGCACGTCGGCCATCGGCAGCCCGGCCATCACCAGCGAGCGCCACGCGATCCGCAGCGCGACGCCGAGCGCGGCCTCGTCCGGGCCGTGGCCGCAGACGTCGCCGATCATCACGTGCACGGCGCCGTCGGCCAGCTCGATCGCGTCGTAGAAGTCGCCGCCGAGCAGGGAGCCGTTGCGGCCGGGACGGTAGCGCGAGGCCAGTTCGAGGTGCGGGTCGCGCAGCAGCGGGACGGGCAGCAGGCCGCGTTCGAGCCGCGCGTTCTCCCGGGCGAGCAGCTGCTGCTGCAGGAACTGCTGCTCGACGTGCTCGGCGCGCTTGCGTTCGCGGGCGAAGCGCAGGGCCTTGACCAGCAGCGGGCCGTCCACCTGGTCCTTGACGAGGTAGTCCTGCGCGCCGGCGGCGACCGCGGCGACACCGGTGGCCTGGTCGTGCCCACCGGTCAGGACGACGATCGCGACCCCGGGCGCGTGCTGCCCCAGCTTCGTCAGGCCGCTCAGGCCCACCGCGTCGGGCAGCTGCAGGTCGAGCACGACGCAGTCGGCGGTGAGCGGCCCGGCCAGCGCGGCGGCCAGCGTGTCGACGCGCTCGAGCGAGAAGGGCACCGACGTGTCCGCCAGCATCTCCTCGACCAGCAGCGCGTCGCCGTCGTCGTCCTCGATCAGCAGCACGCGCAGGCGGGTACCGGGGTCCCACGTTGACTCGTGCGCGGCGGTCACCGGCGTCTCCCCGTTCGGCTGCCTGGGCCAGCACATTTCCGACGATCACCCTAGCGGCACCGGCGGCGGCCGCCTACGCCCGTGGAACCGGTCCCACGGGGTAGCGATTTATAGCATTCGGGGGGACACCGGGTGGGTAACGGTTCGGGTGCACTCCGCAAAATGCCGCCGAGCCGCCACGTCATCCACAGTGGACGATACGACGGCTCGGCGGCATTCGGCTCAGCGCGCGGCCAGGGTCAGCGCGAACGTGTTGCCCTCCCCCTGGACCAGCGAGCTCAGGGACGCGGTGAACGCGCCGCAGCCGGTCAGCGGCGGGATCGTGTAGGTGCCGGTGACCGGGCCGCCCGAGGCCGGCACGAACCCGTTTCCGGTCCGGAGGTCGGCCGGGATCGGCGCGCTCGCGCGGCAGCCCGCGTCGGCGACCGGCAGCCCGAAGAGCGTCACCTGCGGCAGGGCCAGCGCGAAGGCCGAGTGCACGACGAACCCGGCTCCGTCGAACTCGCCGGTCTGCGGGCCGTCCGGGGTGAACCGCAGGTCCGCGGCGCCGGGCACGAACCCGAAGACCTTGAACTCCGCCCGCGTCCGGTCGAACACCGCGCCGAACGCGGGGCCGACGGTGACCGAGCCCGTGAGCGGCGCGGTCGCCCCGAGCGCCTTCACCAGCGTCGAACCGGTGACGCCGTAGTCGTAGGACGGCGGCGCGCCGCCGAGGTCGAAGCTCAGCAGCACCGGGTCCTGCCCCGGGTCGAGCGTGCAGTCCGAGGTGAACGAGCCGAGCCCGGTGAACGAGCCGTCGGCCTTCTTCGGGGTGAGCCGGGTGCTGAAGTCCCCGATCGTCAGCGTTGTCCGGCCGGCGTTGGGCAGCTGCACCTTCGGCACCGAACCGGTCGCCCGCGTGGTGAACGCCCCCGACGCCGGCACCGCCGTCTTGGCCACGGTCAGTGGCAGGGCGAGCGGCAGCGTCAGCGGGCCGTTGGCCAGCGTCACCCCTGCGGACGCCGTCCCTTCGATGCTCGCCGCGCCGACCAGGGCCAGGCCGCGGGTGGACTTGTCCGGCACGGTCACCGCGACCGCGAGGTCGGTCGTCGTGAACGTGCCGCCGGGCGCGGACGGCACCTCGAACGACGCCTTGACCTCGACGTCGAGCCGCTGCTCGCCGATCAGCGGGAACGGGCAGGTGAAGCTGAGCCGCTTGTCGATCACCGTCGACGCGTCCGCGGACGGCGCGGTGAACGGCAGCACCAGGCAGGCGAGGCCCGCCGCGAGCACCAACCGGGCTTTCCGCACGGGCACTCCTTTCCCAGGCGTGGCACCGGCCCCCGCCGCAGCGCGACGGGGGCCGGCAGTCGGGGTCACTTCTTGGCGAGCACGAGGTCCAGCGTGTTGCCGTCACTCTTGGCGAACGCGCTCACGATGTCGTTGAACGGGCCGCAGTTCTGCAGCGCGGACAGCGAGTAGGTGCCCGCCAGCTTCCCGCCCTTGAGCAGGTCGAAGTCGGCGCCGGTGGTCATCTCGCTGGTCGACGACGTGGTCGTGCCGCACTTCGGGTCGGTGCTGATCGGGATGCCGAACAGGTTGACCGTGGTGAGGAACGTGTCGAACTTGATGTGCGCCTTGAAACCGGTGCCGACCAGCTCACCGGTCTGCGGGCCGTTCTGCACGACCTTGACGTCCGAGCTGCCCTGCAGGAACCCGAACAGCTTGAAGTCGGTGTGCGTCGGGTTCAGCTGCAGGTTGCCGGTGAACTTCTTCGCCGCGAGGTCCACATCGGCGTCGAAGGAGCCGGTGATCGGCGCGGTGCTGCCGAGCGACTTCAGCGACGTCGACCCGGTGATGCCGAAGGAGTACTTGATGCCCCCGCCCGGCGGGGTCGTGGTGGGCGGGGTGGTCGTCGGCGGCGTGGTGGTCGGGGGCGTGGTCGTCGGCGGGGTCGTGGTGGGCGGGGTCGTGCCGCCCCCGCCGGCGATCGTGATCGTGGCCAGGGTGTTGTTCTGGCCGGCGTCCTGCGTGCAGGGCGCGTCGATCGTGCCGTCCGGGGTGATGCCGGTGACCGAGCCGTCGGCCTTGCGCGGGGTGACCTTGAGCTGCAGGTCGCCGACGGTGATCTTCGCCTGGCCGGGCTGGGTGAACGTCAGCGACGGGGTCTTGCCCGAAGCGTTGATGTTCAGCTCGCCCGACGCCGGGATGTTCGTCTTGTCCAGTGTGATCGGGACGTTCACCGGCAGGTTGAGGCTCGGCGCCGCGACGGTCGCGGCGGCGGTCGCGGTGCCCTCGATCGTCGTGGCGCCGATCAGGCTCAGGCCGGCGACGGTGTCCGCGTTGATGGTGGACACGGCCTTGATGTCGAACGCGCCGGTCGGCTGGCCGGTGTTCACCGTGGTCGGCAGGTCGGTGTTGATCACCACCTTCAGCGACTGCGAACCCACCAGCGGGAGGGTGCAGTGGTAGTTGAGGGTCAGCGAGATCGGGTCGGCGGCACTGGTCTGCGCCCCGAGCACCAGCGCGGTGGCGACCAGCCCCACCGCGGCCGTGGCCGCGGCGGCCGCGACCGTCTTCTTCTTGCCTCTAGGGTGATTCACGATGGTCCTTCCGTGTATCAACAGTGATACGAAACGGCGCGCACATTCTCGATAATCGCGACCGAACGTAAGCTAACGAGCGCCCGCTTCGGCAATCAAGGGCTTTTGGTGAAAACGTCACGCCTCGGCGGCAAATTGTCACCCCGGCGCGTCACCCGGCTCGGGTTCCTAGCAGACAGAGGAAGGTTTCTCCAGCACAGCGCCGTCGGAGAACCGCTGACGCACGTGACAAATCCTCGCCGTGGAATGTTGACGCGCGTGCCAACCGGCCATTCTCTCCTTGCTCGCGCACAACCGCGCCGCGTAGCTTCGAAACCCATGAAAAGAATGCACAGCGCGGTGCTCGCAATGGCGGCGGCCACGCTCCTGTCGTGCGCCGCCTGCTCGTCGGACGCCCCGGCCGACCCGGGGCGGCACGCCGATCCGGCGGCGCTCGCCTGGGTCGACAAGGTGTGCACCGGGGTGGCCGCGGGCTCGGCGAAGCTCTCGCAGCCGCCGGCCGTCGACGACGCCGACCCGGTAAAGACCCGGGACGCGATGGTCGACTTCCTCGGCCGGCTGGGCGCGGCCCTCGACGACATGGCGGGCGGCCTCCGCACGGCCGGCGTCCCGCCCGTCCCGGATGGACAGTCCGCCGTGGACAAGGCGACGGGCAACCTCACCGAGACCAAGACGAAGCTGTCCGAGACGAAGACGAAGATGGAGCAGGCGAAGGTGACCGACGAGCCCAGCCTGCGTCAGGTCATCTCCGAAGCCGACACGACGATGGGCCAGCTCTCCGACCCGGAAGGCCCGATCAAGGAGCTCAAGGCGAACCCCGAGCTGAACCTGGCCTTCGGCGAGTCCGCCACCTGCAAGCGGGTCTACGGGACCGGCTCGTGACGCGGCGCGCGCTCGCCCTGCTCGTCGCGCTGGTCGTCACGGCAGCACTCGCCCCGGCGGCTTCGGCGGACGCGGACCCGGCGCCCGGCCCGTCCGGCGACGCGTTCTACACCCCGCCGTTCCCGCTGCCCGCGGGGAAGCCCGGCGACGTCCTCCGCTGGCGGCCATCGAACGCGGGGCCGCGCAAGGCATCCGTCGACGCGTGGCAGGTGATGTACCTGTCGACGAACGCGCTCGGCCAGCCGGACGCGGTCACCGGCACCGTGCTCGTGCCGAAGAACGCCGACCGCGCGAACGCGCCGATCGTCTCGTTTGACCCCGGCACGCACGGCCCGGCGTTCGGCTGCACCCCGTCGAAGATGATCGACATCGGCGCGTTCTACGAGCAGCCCGGCCTCGACGACCTGCTCGACGCGGGGTACGCGGTCTCCGTCCCGGACTACGAGGGGTACCAGAGCGACCCGAAGACGACGTATGTCGTAGGCCGCTCGGAAGGCCCCGCGGTGATCGACGGGGTCCGCGCGGCCCAGCGGCTCGCGGCGGCCGGGCTCTCGGCGACGTCGAAGGTGGTCTTCCGCGGGTACTCCCAGGGCGGCGGCGCGGCCGCGTGGGCCGGCGAGCTGCAACCGACGTACGCGCCGGAGCTGAACCTCGTCGGGATCGCGGCCGGCGGGGTGCCGGCCGACCTCGTCCAGGTGACCCTCCAGCTCGACGGCAAGTTCGGGTTCGGCGTGTTCGCCTACGCCCTGCTCGGCCTCGACCAGGCCTACCCGGAGCTGAAGCTCGACTCGTTCCTCAGCGAGAACGGCCGCGCGAAGCTCGCCGAGATGCGGCAGAGCGCGTGCACGTTCGAGCTGCTCACGACCTACGCGAACCAGAAGATCGCGGACTACACGACCAGCCCGGGGTACATCCAGCCCGCGTGGGTCGCACGGCTGACCGAGAACAAGCTCGGCGGCCACCCGCCGCGCGTGCCGGTGTTCCAGTACCACGCCACCGGTGACCAGCTGGTGCAGTTCGCGCAGGCCGACAGCCTGCACAAGGCGTACTGCGCGGCCGGGGTCCAGGAGACGTGGAAGACCTACGACACCGACCACATCACGCTGGTCTACACCGGCAACGCCGACGTCCTGGCCTTCGTCAAGGACCGGATCGCCGGGAAGCCGGCGACGTCGAGCTGCTGATCAGCGGTTCGGCCTGCCGTGCGGGTGCTGCTGCTGCCACGAGCTGACGACCGAGCTCACGTACTCCTGCCACTGGTCCTGCGCCGGGGGCGCCGACGTCGTGGAGCGCGCGGGTTTGCGTCCCGCGGCGGCGGCCGGCGCGCTGGTCGTGGTGTGCACCGGCGAGTCGTGCACCTCGGCGGTGAGCGGCGGCGCGCTGGCCGAGGCGCTCATCGTCTCGACCGCCTCGCTGGAGGTCGGCGGCGCCGGAGCGGTCGCGCCCGGCGGCGGCACGGCGGTCCCGCCGACCTGGTGCGGCTGGAACAGCACCACGGCGGCCAGCCCCAGCGCGACGGCCCCGCCGGCGGCGAGCACGTAAGGCTTCGTGCGGCGCGACCCGGCCGGCGGCGCGTCCAGCGCACGGTCGTCCTCGGGTTCCGGGGCGTTCAGCTCGGCGTCGAGGACGGCCAGCGGGTCGGGCTTGGGGTCGGGCGTCGGATCGGGCGCGGGTTCCGCGGTGAGCATCGCGTCGAGGTCGCCGCGGATCATCAGCGGCTTCGTCTGCGAGAGGTTCACCAGTTCGGCGACCGAGGGGAGCTCACCCTCACCGCCCGTGCGTGCCATCGAAAGACCTCCACCCTGTCGGCGTCACCTGGAGGAACCATGCCCCAGCCGCGAGAGCTGCTCCGCTTCGCCATCGTCGGCCTGGCCGCGTACGGGGTCACCCTACTGGGCGACTACAGCCTGAAGCTCACCGTGTTCCGTGAGAAACCGGTAACCGCGCTTTTCCTTGCCACGGTGGCCTCGACGGCGTTCGCGTACCTGCTCTCCCGGCACTGGTCGTTCGCCGGCCGCGGCGGGCACCGCCGGGTGCGGGAAGCGGTGTTGTTCTTCGCGGTCAACGCGGGCGCGGTGGCCGTCAACCTGGTGCCGCCGCTCGTGTCGCGTTACGTGCTGCACCTGGCGGAGCCGCAGGTGAGCTACCTCGCGCAGGAGGTCGCGGACTTCGTCGCGGGGATGGTGCTGGGAACGCTGGGCGGCACGGCGTTCCGCTGGTTCGGCTACCGGCGGTGGGTGTTCCCGCTAACGCCACCAGTTCGCGTCGCCGAGGCTGACGAAACCGAGCTTCTCGTAGAGCGGCCGGCCGGCCCGGGACGCGCTCAGCGTGACGGGCAGGTCGTCGAAGTGCCGTAGCACCGCGTGCGTCAGCGCGCGCCCGATGCCTCGCGACCGGTGCTCGGGTTTTGTGGTGACCCAGTAGACCCCGCCGACCCCGCCGTGGGCCATGGTGAGGCAGGCGCCGGCGTCGCCGTGGAGGAAGAACTCGAGACTGTGCTGCTCCCGGAGGGCGGGCGGGAAGACGGTCGCCGGGGCCAGCGGCTGGTACTCCTCCAGCGGAAAGCCGTGCACGACGATGTCCTCGGCCCTGGCCAGCTCGGCGTCCGACTCGACCCGGCGGACTTCCGCCGCCTCGGGAACCGGCGCGGGTTCCCGCGCCATGACGGGCAGCTGCCCGGCGGTCATCCCGGCACTGAGGTCGAGCACGCGGAACGGATCCTCGACGACAACGGTCCGGCCGTCGTTCACCCGGTCCCGGGCAAGCTCGGCGAGCCGGGCCTTGTCCGCTTCGGCCGGCGCCGGGGTCCGCAGCATGATCCGGAACCGCCGTCCGTCGATGACGGTGAAGGCGGGTTCTTCGACAACGGCGTCACCCCGGGCGCGGGCCAGGGTGGTCCACATCGCGACGGCGTTGTCGGAGGCCTGCCGCAGGCGCTCGGTGAGCAGTCCGGTCATGCGGGGCAGCTTATGGCGGGATTGGCCCTTCTCCCAGGGCCAATCCGACGCGAGTGGACCGGTCCACCCGGCGCGTTTGGTCAGCGATACCCGGACCACCTGCACGCGGCATCGGCCATCCCCACGATCCAAGGTTCGGGGTCGGCCTCGGCGATCTCACCCCACAATGCGGCTTGCACAGCCGCGAACGCGGCCACGGCGTCCGATGGCGCGGCGTTCCACGAGGGAATCTCAGCCGCCCAGACCTCAGCTTCCTGCGGTGAGTGGCCTGAAGCAACCAGCCAGACGACCCAGCACGCGGGGTCGATCCAGGTTCCACTCGTCTGTGTCGATCGACCATCGCAGTGCGGCGGTCACGGGCAGGACGTGGGGATTGACCGCCTTCTCGCGGCCCTGAGTCCAGACGCGCGGATGTTCGGCGCGCAAGCCCTTGACGAACGTCGTCCGACGGTCCGAGTGAAGGACCGCGGCGAGCTCCGAGTTGAAGCCGCTCGACACGGACTCAACGCTCCTGAGCGGCCCCGTTCGAGCTTCGACGTCTCGGCGAACGTCTTCGGAAAGTGAGTCCCAAGCGACTCGTGTCGTGACCGCCGGGGCACCTCACGTTCGGTGGAGCATGTGTGGTTCGCCCGACGCGGGTGGACCGGTCCACTCGGCGTCCGCCTCAGTCGCGCCCGGGCAACGCGCGCTCCGCCAGCAACGCCAGCTCCAGCCGCAGCCGCTCCCCCGGGTCGTCCAGCCGCGCCCCGAACAGCTCGGCCAGCTTCTTCAGCCGGGCCCGGATCGTCTGCGGGTGGAGGTCCAGCATCCGCCCCAGCTCCGGCGCGCTGCCGCGGGTCTGCACCAGCGCCAGCAACGTCTCCGCCAGGTGCTCCCGCCGCCGCTCCGGCAAGCCCGTCAGCGGAGCCAACGTCGTCGCGGCCAGCTGCGCCGCCAGGAACTCGTCCGCCAGCAGCAACAGCGTGGTCACGTGATCGCGGCACCACACCACCGGACCCGGGACGTCCAGCAGGCCGCGCGCCGCCAGGTCCGCCGCGCGGCGGGCGATGCGGAACGACTCCGGGGCCTGGGCCAGCGGGACCAGCGGGCCGACCGCCGCCGTCCAGCCGGCCGGGAGGTCCCGCAACCCCGTCAGGTCCGGGTCCGGGGCCGGGGTCAGCGCGGCCGGCGGATCGCCCGCCGGATCGGCCGGGACGTGCTCGGGCAGCAGGTCCGGCGGGAACTCCGGGGCGCCCGGGAGCGCCCGGAACGCCACCGCGGCCACGTGCGAGGGCACCGGCAGCCCGGACGCCGCGACCAGACCGTCCACTTCGGCCGGTGTGCGGCCGCCGAGGAGCGCGTGCAGGAGACGGCGGTGGCGCTCGCCCGTGCCGGACATCGCCGCTTCGGCCGCGCGGTAGCCCTCGGCGACCGCCGCCATCGACGTCTCGACGTCGGCGAACATCCCTTCCGCCGCGCCGTAGAGGACGTCGCCGGACAGGCGCGCTTCCCGCGCGATGTCGGCGATCCAGCGCCACGTCACCCGGCTCGACACGCGCACCGCCGCCTGCACGGCTTCGCGGCTGAGACCATTGTGGAACGCCTCGCGCCCGTGGCCGCGGAACTCGGCCAGCCGGTCGGCCTGCCACATCGCGGGGGTGCCGACGCGGTCGATGTCGCGCTCGATCCCGCGCCGCGTCTGCTCGATCGCGGCGACCCGCTCGGGGCCGTGGCCGAAACTCCGGGAATATTCCGGAATCTCGGTGGCGATGCCGTCGACGCAGGCCCGGGCGATCTCGGGGATCCGCGGGCGCACCGCGTCACCGAGCTCGTGGGGCAGCCGGGACCAGACGGAGCCGTCCGAAGCAGCGGAACCGCGCATGGGGAATTCGGTCCTCCACTCGGGAATTGGCGTCCAGAATTTTCCCCGCCATCTGACACGGAGGGTAGAACGCGCACCCGTCCGTGTCAAAAGTTTGTGTTCGCGTCACCCTTTCAGGGAACTCGTCGTTGATTTTTCAGTGACACGTGCTTCGGATACGCTCTGCTCCCGCCCGGACGAGAACGCGAAGGGGGATTCGTGGTCGAGTACCGCAGCTTCCGCCTGCTGGCCTCGCTGCCGCGCGCGCTGGGCGCGGGCCTGCGCCCGCACGTCGGGCACGCCGCGGCTTCGATGATCCAGGAGGTCCGGCGCACGGTCCCCGCCTACGGCAGGCCGCTCACCGGCGTCTTCGGGAAGGTGCTGGTCAAGAGCGTCGAGTACGCGGTGCGGCACTGCGTCGACTCGATGGGCGAGCCCGGCCTGTCCCACGACCACTGGGTCGAGTTCTACCGCGGCCGCGGCCGGATCGAGTTCACCGAGGGCCGTGACCTCGACGCGCTGCAGGACAGCGCCACGATCGGGGCCCGGGTCGCCTGGCGGGCGATGCACCCCGGGGTGGTCGCCGCGGGAGTGGACCCGGCCGTCATCTCGGTCGCCGCGGAGGCGATCTTCGCCTACGTCGACGAGCTGTGCGCGACCGCGATCGAGGGGTACCAGCAGGCGCAGGCCGAGGCCGAGGGCGCCGTCCCGGTCCGGCGGCGGCGTCTGCTGGAGCTGATCGTCCAGGGCCCGGAAGGCGCCGCGAGCAGCATCGCCGGGCTGGCCGGCGGCGCGGGCTGGCCGCTGCCGGAGACCGCCGCGATGGTCGCCCTCGAACGCGGGCCCGACGCCGGCGACTTCCCCGCCGACCTGCTCGGCGACGGTGTCCTGGCCGACCTCGAGAGCGCCGAGCCGCACCTGCTGACCCGCGACCCCGACGCCGACCTCACGCCGCTGGAGCCCAAGCTCGGCGGCTGGCGAGCCGCGGTGTCACCGACCGTGCCGCTGGCCGACGCGCCCGCCGCGCTGCGCACCGCCCGGCGGGCGCTGCTGCTCTCCGGCCCGGACACCGGCCCGGTCATCTGGTGCCGCGACCACCTCGCGACGCTCTGGCTGCTCGCCGAGGACTTCCTGGCCGCCGAGCTCGCCCGCCAAAGCCTCGACCCGTTCGCCTCCCTCGGCGAGAAGCAGCGCGAGCGGCTCAGCGAGACACTGCTGGCCTGGCTGGAGACGCGCGGCGGGGCGCCCGAGATCGCGCAGCGCCTCGGCGTCCACCCGCAGACCGTGCGCAACCGGCTGCGGCAGCTGGAGGAGCTGTTCGGCGACCGCCTCAAGGACGCCGACGACCGCCTCGGCATGCAGCTCGCCCTGCGCGCCCAGCGGCTCATGCGCGCGCACCGGCCCTCGGACGGCTGACCGGCGCGGCGGCCCGGCGGCCAGCCGGCTCATCGGCACCGGCAGCACCCGCCGCCACGGCCGGCCCGCCCGGCGCGCCGGACCGGGCTCGCCGGAAAAGAAACTCGCGCGGCAGGACATCAGCGCGCCCGGTGCGTCATAACGGCCATGTCCGAGGAATACCCGGATACCGGCGGAATGTCGATACGCATTACCGGCACCCCCGCGAACCCCGCACACGGGACCGCCTTTCGGCGACCGTTCTTGTCATGCCCGGCGCGGATTTCGGCGCGGTAGCGCTAACACATCCGGCGCGAGTGGTCGGATGCCCTATTTTCGGGTCCGCGAGAAAGGTGGCCGATGACCTTCGAGACCTACACCCGCACCCTCCACGGCCGGCGCGTCCGGCTGCACGAGCACGATCCTGCGACGGCTCCACGCGACGAAGCGATCGTGCTGCTGCACGGGATCGCGGGCAGCGCGCGCACGTGGGCTCCGGTGCTGGACCGGTGTGGCACGCTCGGCAAACGTGTTCTCGCGCCGGATCTGCCCGGCCACGGCGAATCGGAAGCGCCGCGGGCGGACTACGGCCTCGGCGCGATGGCGAGCACCGTGCGGGACCTGCTGGCGGTGTCCGGTGTCCGGCACGCGACGATCGTCGGCCACTCCCTCGGCGGTGGGATCGCGATGCAGTTCGCCTACCAGTTCCCGGAAATGTGCGACCGGCTGGTGCTGGTCGGCAGCGCCGGGCTCGGCCCCGAGGTGAGCCCGGTGCTGCGGGCCGCCGCACTGCCGGGCGCGCCCGCTGTCCTGGCCTTGACGGTGAACCGGGCGACGCTCGCCCTCGCGCGGGCGGCGGCCCGGCTCGGCCGGCGGTTCGGCGGGTCGCTCGAAGCGGAAAACCGCGAGCTGGCGCGGCATTTCGGCTCGCTGGCCGATCCCGCGCGGCGGCGGGCGTTCCTCTTCATCGCCCGCAGCCTCATCGACCTGCGCGGCCAGCGCGCGAGCGCCGTGGAGAAGCTCTACCTGGCCGAAGCGGTGCCGATGCTGCTGGTCTGGGGCGCGCGCGACCCGCTCATCCCGGTGCGGCACGGGCGCCGGACCGCCGAACTGCTGCCGAACAGCCGATTGACCGTGCGGGAAAACGCGAAACACTTTCCACATGTGGCCGACCCGGACGGGTTCTGCCTGCTGCTGAACGAGTTCGTCACGGGGACCGAGCCCGCGCGGCTGACCCTCGACGACGTCATCGCGCGGCTGACGGCCGCGACGGGCGGGAAAACGCCCGCCTGAAAAGTTGTCATCCGCGCACCATGCGCCCCCGGCGGAAGTGTCACCTCGTGCCGCGCCGTTCCACCCGTTCGGGTGTAGTCCGGACGGGTTACCCCGAAGTCAGCGGAGAACCCGTTGACAGTGCCGTTCGCGCGAAATTATGTTGCCTGAGCCACAAAATCCGGACCGGCTTCGACGACGAAGAGGCCAGTTTTGTTGCCAGCAAGGATAAAACACATGACCGACGTGGACACCGGGTTCGCCGGCCCCGCCCTGCGCGCGGGACGGCCCAACCCCGGCGAGCGCTCTTCCGGACCGGCCCACCGGCAGCAGTCCGTGTCGGCCGACCGGGTCCGGCACCCCTACCCACCCGCCCCGCGGACCCCGGCGGAACCCCGGCCCGTGCGCGCTTCCGGCGCCATCGGGCTGTGGGCGTCCCTGCCCCGCGAGCTGGCGATCCGCTTCAAGCCGCGGGTCGACCCGCTCGCCCGCGCCATCCTCCAGGAGGTCCAGCGGGCGGTGCCCGAATACCGCCAGCCCCTCGAAGGCGCGTTCGGGCACATCATCACGCAGGGTGTCCGGCAGGCGATCATCCAGTGCCTCGACAGTGTCGGCACCCCCGGCGCCGTGCCGCTCGAGATGTGGACGACCGTGTTCCGCAACCTCGGCAAGATCGAGTTCAACGAGGCCCGCAGCCTCGACTGCCTGCAGACGGCCTACCGCGTCGGCGGACGGGTCGCGTGGCGGCACATCTCGGAGTTCGGGCAGGCCACGGGCGTGTCCGCGGACACGCTGTGCACCAGCGCCGAGGCCATCTTCGCCTACGTCGACGAGATCTCCGCGCTGTCGATCGAGGGGTACACCGCGGCGCAGACCCGCGCCGCCGGCACCCGCGCCCGGCGGCGGAGACGGCTGCTCGAACTGTTGCTCGCCGACCCGCCGTCCGCGCCGCAGACCATCACCGCCCAGGCCGCCACCGCGCAGTGGGCGCTGCCGGCCGAGGTCACCGTCGTCGCCCTCGAACCCCGCGCCGACCAGCACAGCCTCGCCGCGCCCGACCTGCATTCGGACGTTCTCGTCGACCTCGAGGGCGGCGAGCCGTGCCTGGTCACCGGCGACCCGGACAAGCACCTGAAGAACCTCACCGAGCGGCTGGGCGGCTGGCGCGCGGTGATCGGCCCGACCGTGCGGCTCACCGACGCGCCGCGGTCGCTGCTGTGGGCGCGGCGGACGTTGAAGCTCGTCCAGCGCGGGGTGCTGCCGGACGCGCCGGTCACCCGCTGCACCGACCACCTGTCCACGCTGTGGCTGCTCGCCGACGAGTTCCTGGTCCGCGAACTGTGCTCACGCAGCCTGGAGCCGTTCAACGACCTCACGCCGAAGCAGCGCGCGCGGCTCGGCGAGACGCTGCTGATCTGGCTGCAGTCCCGCGGCAGCGCACCCGAGATCGCGAAGAAGCTCAAGGTGCACCCGCAGACCGTGCGCTACCGCATGCACCAGCTCATCGACCTGTTCGGCGACCGGCTCAACAACGCCGACGACCGGCTCGACATGGAGATCGCGCTGCGCGCGGAGGCTCTGCTCGGTTCCTGAAAACTCCCCTTCGACGATGAGGTGGGCGATGACGGGACCGCCCGTCGAATCGGCCTTCGGGCCGATGCTGAGCGGCGACGGCCGGCCGGGACAGCTGTGGACCCTGCTCCCCCGCGAGCTGGCCGCGGTGTTCCGGCCGCGCATGCTGGACGTCGCCGACGAGGTGCTGCGCGAGATCCAGCGGACCATCCCGGACTACGCGCGCCCGCTCGACGGCGCGTTCGGCAAGGCGCTGCGGGCCGGGGTGCAGGCGGCGATCCTGCAGTTCATCGACCGGATCGCGGCGGCGGGCACGGTGTCGGACGAGCGGCGGCGGGTGTTCGTCGGGCTCGGCGTCCACGAGCTGGCGCAGGGCCGCAACCTCGACGTCCTGCAGGCGGCCTACCGCATCGGCGCGCGCGTCACCTGGCGGCGGATGGCCGAGGTGGGCACGCGCGCCGGTGTGCCGTCGGCGACGTTGTGCCTGCTCGCCGAGGCGATCTTCGCCTACATCGACGAGCTCTCGGCGTTGTCGATCGAAGGGCACGCGGCCGCGCAGGCCCGCGCGGCCGGCGCGCGGGAACGGCGCCGCCGGAGGCTGCTCGACCTGCTGCTCGCGGACCCGCCGTCCCCGTCCCGGACGGTGCAGGAAGCCGCGACGGCGGCGGACTGGCCGTTGCCGCACCGGCTGGTCGCGGTGGCCCTCGACGGGCCGGCCGACGTCACCGGGCTGGACGCGCTGGAGGACCTCGAAGACGGCACCCCGCGGCTGCTGCTGCCCGCGCCGGCGGACCGGGCCGCGCTGACGGCGGCGCTGGCGGGCCACCGGGCCGCGGTCGGCCCACCGGTGCCCCCGCGCCAGGCGGCACGTTCCCTCGTGACGGCCCAGGAAGCGCTGCGCCTGGTGCCGGACGTCCTCCCGGACGAGCCGCTGACCTGGTGCGAAGACCACCTCGCGACACTCTGGCTGCGGAAGGACCCGTTCCTCGCGACGGAGGTGTCCCGGCGCCGGCTGGCCCCGCTGACGGCGTTGACCCCGAAGCAGTACAGCCGCCTGGCCGGCACGCTGCTGGCCTGGCTCGAGACGTGCGGCAACGTCCGCGAGGTCGCCGACCGCCTGGCGATCCACCCCCAGACGGTCCGCGCCCGGGCCCAAGAGCTGGAAACCCTCTTCGCGGACCACTTGCGCGACCCGGACGACCGCTTCGAGATGATCCTCGCCCTCCGCGCCACCCTCACCTGACCCGTGATGCCCCTTCAATCACGCGTGATGCCCGCTCAATCACACGTGATGCCTCCCCGGTCACGGCTGGGGGTCACCTCCGGCCGCTCGGCGTCGTCGTGCGGGGCTCCCGTCACGTGCTCGGCGAGGTCGTCCAGGGTCGCGCCGCGCAGCAGCAGGGACACCGGCAGCTCGACCCCCAGCTCGCGCTCGGCCGCGGCCCGGGCGTGGTTGGCCGTGAGGGAGTCGAGGCCGAGGTCGATCAGCGGCACGTCCCCGGTCACCTCGACCGGCGGGCAGCCGAGCAGCCGCGCGAGGAGGCCGGCGAGCCGCTCGTACATCGTCGGCGACGGCGTCAGCGCCGAGAAGAACGGCCGCTCCGGCAGCGGCCCCGCGCCGAGCCGGGCGATCCCGACCGACGGCAGGTCCGAGGCGAGCACGGCGGGCAGGGCGTCGAGGGCTTCGGCGAGCGGCATCGGCTCCAGCACCGGGTCCGCCGTCCACGGGCCCCAGTTCACGGCCGTCGCGGGCAGTCCCCGCGACCGGCGCCACGCCGCGAACGCGTCCAGCCAGGCGTCCGCCGTCGCCGTGGCCGTGCGCCCCGGCGAGCCGAACAGCGCGTCCGACGACGAACACAGCAGCCACCAGTCCGGCGGGGTGTCGGCCGTCGCCTCGTGCAGCCGGCGCGCGCCGAGCACCTTGGGCCGCCACGCCGTCTCGACGTCGTCGGTGGGCACCCCGGCCGCGTGCACGATCCCCCGCAGCGGCAAGCCGTCCGCGACGGCGGCGGCGACCAGCCGCTCCGCGACACCGGGTTCGGCGATGTCGCCGACGTCGACCACGACGTCCACTCCGGACAGTTCGACCACCGCACCCCGCCGTCCGGAAAGGACGATCCGGGTGGCGCCGTGACTCGCCAGCCAGCGCGCGGTGGCCAGCCCGAGCACGTCGAACCCGCCGGTGACGATGTAGGCGCCCGGCCCGGCCGCCACGCCGTCGACGAGCGGCACGCGGGCCAGCCGCGCCGCGTACCGGACGTCGTGGCGCCAGCGCACTTCGTCGTCCGGCGCGTCCGAGCGCAGTTCGCGCACCAGAACGTCCACAGTGGACCGAGCGTCGAAGTCGACCAGGCTCGCCCGCAGTCCCGGCCGGTCGAAGGCGAGCACACGCACCAAGCCGCGCAGCGCCACCAGCCCCGGCTCGCCGCTCGACTGCGCGACGAGGTGGAACCGGACGCCGGGACCGAGCCGGCTCACCACCGACAGGAGCGAACGCAGCAGGTCGCGGGCGTCTTCCGGATCGTGGTACGCGTGCGGCGCCCCGGTGAGGAAGACAACGCCGCGCACCGGCCGGCCGGTCAGGAACCCGGGCAGCTCGTCAAGGTCGTCCTGGGGCAGGGAAAGCGCTTCATCGCCGGCTTCGGCCAGCGCCACGGCCAGCGCGACGGCCCGGCCGAGCGCGGCCGGATGTTCGTCGGTGAGCAACAGCCAAGAGCTCGGCCGCGGGACGGCGTTCATCGGCAGCGGCACCTCGGGCCAGGTCGTGGTGAACGCGCGGGCGGCGAGCGGAACTCCCCCGAGCGCCTGGCGGCGGACGTCGCCGAACTCGGCCACCACTTCGCCGTCCGCCGCGATCAGCTGGACCACACCGCCCGCCGGCGTCGCTTCGCACCGCACGCCCCGGCGCGGATCACCGAGCAGGCGGACCCGGCCGAACCCGGTCGGCAAGTCGATCGGGCCCGTCGGACGCGCCGCGGCCGGCACCCGCAGGCAGGTGTCGGCCAGGACCGGGTGCAGCACGTAGCCCGGCGGTGACGGCGTCACGGCGGCGGAGACACCATCCACTTCGGACATCGCGACCGGCGACGGTTCCGCGTCGGCCGACACCCACGCCGTCGCGTGCCGCACCCAGCCCGACCCCGCCTTGGCCCGCACGACCGCCGTGCCGTCGGCCCGGATCTCCGTGCTGAGCAGGGTTTCGCCGGTCACCGCGAGCATCCGGTGGACTTCGAGGCCGTCCACGCGGACGCGGTGGGTGCCGAGCAGCTCGCGCGCCCCGGCGAGGAAGAGCTCCAGGAACCCGGTCGCCGGGAACACTGGCACGTCGTGCACCCGGTGTTCGCCGAGCCACGCGGGCGCGTCCGGCGCGATCACCGCCTGCCACAGGTGACGGCCCTCGTCCGGCACCTCGACCCGAGTGCCGAGCAGCGGGTGCCCGTCGTCCCGCCGCGGCGGCCGGAACGTCCGGTGTGTCCACGGCGGTGGGGGCAGGTCGAGCACGGGCGCCTCCGGGTACCTCCGGTCGAGCACCGCGGGGTGCCCGGCGATGTGCAGCTCGGCGAGCGAGCGTGCGTAAGCGTTTTCTTGACCGTGACGACGGCTCAGGGTGGCCAGCGTCCGCGCCTCGCGTGCGGTCTCTTCGACGGCGGCGAGCGCGATCGGGTGCGGGGAGATCTCGACGAACCAGCGGTGCCCGTCGGCAACCGCGGCGGCCACCGCCCGGCCGAACCGGACCGGGCCACGCAGGGCGGAAACCCAGTAGTCTTCGTCGAACGCGGGCACGGCACGCGGGTCGGCGAGCACGCTCGAATACCACGTGGTCGCCGGTGCCTGGGGCCGCAGCGCCCCCAGCTCGGCGCGAAACCGCGCGAGAACCGTTTCGGCCGCAGGAAAATCCGCTGTCCCGGCCATCACCGTCCGCCCGAGACTCTCCACATGGGACACCAGAGCAGCGAGATCCTCTGGAGCACCGGAGACCGTGCACCGCGTCGGCGAGTCGTACACGACGACCGTGACCCGCGGGAACCGCGCCTCGACCTCGGCCGCCGACAGCTCGACGACGACCGTCGCGCCGGAGGGCAGCTTCGCCCGGGCGACAACGAGATCGAGGCCCGCCCCGGCGTCCAGCGCGCCCGCGAACACGGCCGCGGCGACCTCACCCGTCGAGTGGCCCAGCACGGCCGCGGGCTCGACGCCGTGCGCCCGCCACCACTGGGCCAGGGCGACCTGCGTGCCGAACAGCAGCGGCCGGACCGTCGCCGGACCACCGAGGTCACGCGGCCGCCGCAGCGCGCCCCGCAGCGAGAACCCGGCCTTGGCGAGGAACAACGGCTCCAGCGCGGCGACCGCGGCACGGAACTCCGGTTCGGCGCTCAGCAGCCGACGGCCCATCGCCGGCCACTGCGAGCCGTCCCCCGAAAAGACGAAGACCGGGCGCGGCAGCCCGCGCCCGGTCGTGCCCCGCACGACGTCCACTGTGGTCTCGCCGCCGGAGAGCGCCCGCAGGCCCGCGGCGAGCACCTCCCGGGACGACGTCACGACGGCGGCCCGCAGCGGCAGCTGCTCCCGGCGCCGGGCGAGCATCGCGGCCAGGTCACCCGGCGCGGTGGTCCGGCCCGGTCCGGCCAGCCAGCCGGCCAGGTCACCGGCCCGGCGGCGCAGGGCCGGTTCCGACCGGGCCGACACCGTGAACACCTGCGGCCGGCCGTTCCACCTCGAGCCCGGTGACGCCGGTTCGAGCGGCCTCGGCCATTCTTCGAGCACCACATGCGCGCCCGTCCCGCCGAGGCCGAACGCCGAGACACCGGCGCGCGCGGTGCCGGAGTACCGGGGCCAGTCCACGGTGGACAGTCCAGTCAAGCGCGGGAGCCGGCCGTGCCAGAGCGCCAGCACCACCTTGACCAACCCGAGGATCCCGGCCGCGGCGCCGAAGCCGGCACCGGCCGAACCGAGCAGCAACGGCCGGAGCGGGTCGCGGTGGCGGCCGAGCACCACGTCGAGGGCCTGCGCTTCGTCCGGCGACGTCCCGTGCGTCTCGACATAGTCCACAGTGGACGGACTAGAGCCCGCGACGGCGTGCGCGTCGGCCAGCACCTGTTCCTGCGCAGCCGACCCGGTGGCCCGGCCGGCCGAGCCGACGGCACTGCCCCGGATCACGGCCAGCACGCGGTCACCGTCACGGCGGGCGTCGGCGAGCCGCTTCAGCACCACAACGCCACAGCCCTCACCCGGCACCACGCCCTCGGCGACCACCGGCGGGGTGAGCAGCAGGTGGATCCCGGCGGCCAGCGCCAGGTCGGCCTCCCCCGCGGCCAGCGCGCGGACCGCCTGGTGCACGGCGACCAGCGCCGCGGAGTCCGCCGTGTCCACGACCAGGCTCGGCCCGCGCAGGTCGAACCGGTCCGACACCCGGTTCGCGATCATCGACGCCGGTCCGCCATCGGCCCCGGCGAACACCCCGGTGCGGCTGCCGCGCACGGTTCCGGGCGGGATCCCCGCGTGTTCGAACGCGGCCCACACCACCTCCAGCACGATCCGCTCCCGCGGGTCCATCACCGCGGCTTCGGCCGCGCCGATCCCGAAGAAGGCGGCGTCGAACCCGGCGACGTCGGCGAGGAACGCGCCTCGGGCCGGGAACCACGGACGGCGGTCGGCGGGCGCCGGGCCGGTCACGTCGGCGCCGGCCAGCAGCGCACGCCACAGCGCGTCGGGCGATTCGACGCCGCCGGGCAGGCGGCAGCCGAGGCCGATCACCGCCACCGGATCACCGGACCGGCGCGAGGGCGGCGAGCCCACCTCCAGCGCCTCGACCAGCGCCGTGATCGACGGATACCGCCATAGCAAGCCCAGGTCAGGGGCCCGGCCGAGCCGTTCGCCGAGCTCGGCGGCCACGGTGACGGCGTCCCGCGACGACAACCCCAGCTCGGCGAGCGGCACACCCGCGTCGACCAGTTCCACCGGCAGCCCGGCCAGCCCGGCGATCCGCTCGGTGAGCCACCGGCGCAGCTCTTCCGGCCCGGTCATCGCCGGCCGTCCGCCGTGTCCTCTTCGGACGGGGTGACGGTCACGCGGCGGACATCCCCGTGACGCGCCACTTCCCGGCGACCCGCTCGGCCGTGACGCTCAGCTGGGCGGCGCCGGTGCTCTGCTGCCCGTCCCCCCGGGTGCCGGTCTGGTCGAGGAACACCAGCAGCGCCGCCCGGTCGCCGTCGAGCAGCTTCACCCCGGACACGACGGCGGTCGAGGTGACCACGAGCTTCTGGTCCACGGCCAGCTTGCGGACCTGCCCGAAGAGCTGGTCGTACTGGGCGAGCGCCGGCCCGCTGAGCAGCTCCTTCGCCGCGTGTTCGCTCTTCGCCGGGTCGTCGTAGCGGTAGGAGAAGACCGTGCCGAGCGCGGCGCTGACCTGCTTCCCGGCGTCCGCCGTGCCCGCGACGTCGGCAAGCGCCGTGTTGTGCGCGACCACGGCGTTGGTGTCCCGTGCCTCGAGCGTGAACCACACGGCGAGCCCCGCCATGACCACCACAACCACGACGGCCACCCACGGCACCCGGCGCTTCGGTTTCACCACCGGAACTTCGGGCTCGGGCGCCGGGTCGTGGTGGCGCCCGGCGACCTTCACCAGGCGCTTCTTCGTCGGCGTGGTCATGGCGCCTCCCCGGTCGGGACCTGGCCGAGCCCGGTGACGTGCCAGCCGTCGGGCCCGCGGGTCAGGTCGGCTTGGAAGCGGTTGCGCTTGGTCACGGCGTCGCCGCCGTCCGGGGTCACGACCAGCTCGACCGCGGCGACCAGCTTGGCCGTGCCCGCGCCGGTGTCCACTTCGGTCACCGCCGCGTCGGTCACCTTGCCGGTGGTGACGGTCTTCGCCTGCGCGATCCGGTCGAGACTGCCCTGGCGGTCGGCCGCGAGCTCGTCGTGCAACGCGCCGCCGGACAGCTCCAGCCAGTGCTGGTACCCGGGCGCCGCCTGCCGGTAGTCCAAAGTGGTCAGCCCGGCGACGGCGGTCCGGCCGGCCCGCAGGGCTTCCTCCCGGACGACCGCACGCGCGACGCCGTCGTCGTGCGCCGCCTGCCACCAGGTGAACCCGGACCAGCCGGCCACGACGGTCGTCACGACCGCGGCCACCCACACGAAGATCCTCACGGCCGTCCTCCCGGTGCGTTCTGCGAACCCCGCACGTTGGTCGGATCGCCCTTCGGCAGCGCGCAGCGCGCGGCCGTGTTCAGCGGGCGGACCGAGGTGTCGAGGCCGTTGTGGTACGGCGTCGTGTACCCGGTGGTGCACGGCGGTGGGTCGAAGAAGGTCAGCGACAGTCCGAAGTGGGCGCCGTCGGCGCGCACCACCGCGCTGCCCGCGGCGACCGCCTGCGGGGCGGTGACGAGCAGCTGCCGCAGCCCGTCCCGGCGGGCTTCGAGCACGTCCGCGGTGGTGAGCAGGTTCGCCAGCAGCACACCCAGCTGCGGCCCCGAGTCGCGGATCAGCGCGCCGACCTCGTTCGCCGCGGCGGGCACCGCCGGGATGAGGGTGCGCAGGTCCCCGTCGGACTGCTTGAGCGTCGCCGCGAGCAGCTTCGCGTTGACGCCGAAGCTGCGGATCGCGTCGGCCTGCTGCACCTGCGTGTCGAGCACCGTGTGCGCGTCGGTGACGAACCGCGTCAGCGGCGCGACGTGCGCGCTCGCCGCCTGCACGAACTCGATGCCGCGGCCGATCAGCTGGTCCAGCGCCGGGCCGGCGTCGGACGTCGCGTTGTACAGCTCGTCGACCACCGTGCGCAGCGCGGGCTTGGGCACCGACGCGGCGAAGGAGTCCACTGTAGACAACACCACGTCGACCGGCAGCGGGATCTTCGTGTCGGCCTGGGTGATGACGGACCCGTCGTGCAGCTCCGGCCCGCCGTCGACCCGCGGCCGCAGGTCGACGTACTGCTCACCGACCGCCGACCGGTCGGCGACCACGGCCTCGGTGTCGGCCGGGACCGGCGTGGTGCCGGAGTCGATCTCGAGGTCCGCTTCCATCCCCGCCGGGGTCAGCCGCAGCTCGCCGACCCGGCCGATCGGAACCCCGCGGTAGGTGACCTCGGCGTTCGTGAAGATGCCGCCCCCGGTCGGGAACTGCGCCTTGACCGTGTACCCGCGGTCGAAGAACACCTTGTCGAGGCCCGCGTAGGTGGCCCCGACGTACGCGACGCCGAGCACGGCGATGACCACGAAGATCGTCACCTGGACACGCACGAACCGGGTCAGCATCAGTGGCCCACCTTGAGGAACCCGTTGAGGTAGTCACCGCGGATCGTGTCGAGCGCGGCGTCCGGGAACGGGAAGGTGAAGATCATCTCCATCGCCTTGGGCAGCTTGTCCCCGGAGTCGGCCAGCCGCCGCAGCAGCGGTTCGAGGGCCTTGAGGTCGGCGACGAGGTCGTCCTTGCTCTTGTTCACCGTGTCGACGGCGACGGACGTCAGCCCGTCCAGCGACTTGAGCATCCCGACCAGCGCCTCCCGCTGCTGGTTGAGGACGCCGATGCCGGGGGTCAGGCCGTTCAGCGTCGTGGTGATCTGGTCGGTGTGCGCGTTGAGCGTCTCCGCGAGCTTGTTGACACTCTCGATGGCGCGGGTGATCTCGGTCCGGTGCTCGTCGAGCCCCTGGACGAAGGTGTCCAAACTGGACAGCAGGCTGCGCGCCGCCGTCTCCTTGCCGCCGAGTGCCGCGTTGAGCTCGTGGCTGATGTTCTGGACCTGCGCGACCCCGCCACCGTTGAGCAGCAACGACAAGGCCCCGAAGACCTCCTCGATTTCGGGGGTCAGCGTGGACCGGTCCAGCGGGATGGCCGCGCCGTCGAGGAGCCGGCCGGACGGCGTCGCGTCGTCCGGCGGGGCCAGCTCGACGAACTTCTCCCCGAGGATGCTGGCCTGCCGCAGCCGCGCGACGGCGTTGCCCGGCAGGTCGACGTCACCGTTCAGCAGCAGGTCGACGAGCGCGCTGTGCCCGTCCGGCGCCAGCTCCACCTTGACGACCTGCCCGACCGGCACGTCGTTGACCTTCACCCCGGACTGCGGCACCAGGTCGAGCACGTTGGTGAAGCTCGCGGTGACGTGGATCGGGTGGTCGCCGAGCGCGGCGCCGCCGGGCAGCGGGATGTCGTAGACGCTCACCCCGCGCCCGCAGCCGGTGGTGACCAGGGCGAGGGTCACCACCGCGGCGAGTTTCGGCAGCGACTTCATTTCGGCTCCGCGAACTCGAGCAGGTTGCCGCGGCCGTCGATCGTCCCGGTCGCCTGGTTGTACGCGCCCAGCAGGTTCGTCAGCGCGTTCGGCGCCGCGTCGAGGGCCTCGGCGAGCGAGTCCTTTTGGTTCACGAGCACCTTCGTGACGCCGGCCAGCTTGTCCACAACGGACTGCACCTGGCCGCGGTTGTCCTTGATGAAACCCTGCACGACGCCGAGCGCCTGGGTCAGCTCGGTCAGCGCGCCGGAGAACTGGTCCCGCTGGTCGGCGAGCACCTTGCTGAGCGACGCGATCTGCGAGATGGCCTGTTTCACCTGGCCGTCGTTGGCGGCGAGCATCGCGGTGAACTTGCTGATGTTGTCGACGGACGTGAAGAGGTCGTCCTTGGAGTCGCTCGCGGTGCGGGCGAACTCGCCGAGGTTCTTGATCGCCTCGCCGATCGTCTTCCCGTTGCCGTTGAGGTACTCCGCCGACTTGGTCAGCACGTCGCTGACCGCGCCGTCCTTGTTGGCGCCCTGCGGCCCGAGCGCCGACATCAGCTGGTTGAGGCTGTGCAGCAGGTCGTCGACCTCGACCGGGGTCGCGGTGCGCTCGCGCGGGATCGACGCGCCGTCGGCCAGCTCCGGCCCGCCGCGGTAGACGGGCGTGATCTGGACGTACCGGTCGGCGACCAGGCTGGGGGTGATGACCACGGCGCCGGCATCCGCAGGCAGCTGCGCGTCCGGCCGCAGGGTCATCGTCACCTTGACGTCGGTCCCGTTGGGCTCCACTTTGGACACCGAGCCGATCGCGACACCCAGCACCCGGACGTCCGAGTTGGGGTAGATCCCGACGGCGGCGGTGAAGTACGCGGTCAGCGTGCGCTCGCCCGGCGCCGTCGCGAGCGGCCACGCCGCCGTGACCAGCAACGCGAGCACCACCCCGAGCACGAGCGCCCGTAGCCGCGTGCGACGCCGGGTCCGGGCGCCGAGGTCGATCAGCTGGTGCGCCATCAGCGTCCCCCGTTCTTCGGCGGCAGGCAGCTGCCCGGTGTGGTCCCGGTGGGGACCAGCCCGCAGATGTAGGTGTCGATCCACCGGCCGTTGCCGACGGCGTTGCCGAGCAGCCGGTAGAACGGGCCGGCCAGGCGCAGGCTGTCCTCGAGCTTCCCCTGGTTCTGCTGGAGCACGGTGGCGACCCGGTCGAGCTGGGCGAGCGCCGGGCCGAGGGTCTTCTGGTTGTCCGCGACGAGCCCGCGCAGCTGGATCGAGAGGTCCTTGATGCCGGTGAACAGCTTCGCGATCGCGTCCTTGCGGGCGTTGAGCTCGGTGAGCAGCGTGGTGCCGTCCCGGATCAGCGCCTGGATCTGGCCGGACCGCTCCCCGAGCGTCTTCGAGACCTGGTTGGTGTTCCGGAACAGCTTGACCAGCTCCTCGTCGCGGGACGCAAGCGTTTGCGACAGGGCGGCGATGCCGTCGAACGCGGTCCGGACGTCACTGGGCGCCGACGCGCCGAGGGTGTCCGACAGCGTGCGGAACGCCTGCGCGAGCTGGTCGGTGTCGATCGCGCCGACCGTGCTCGCGAGGTCGTTGAAGACGTCGGTGACGTCGTAGGGCGAGCTGGTCCGGTCGACGGGGATCGGCTGGTCGGGGTTCAGCTCGCCGTTGCCGACCGGGTCGAGCACCAGGTTCTTCTGACCGAGCAACGTCTTGATCTTGATCGCCGCGGTCGTCCGGTTGCCCACCCAGGTGTCCTTGACGCGGAACAGCACCTCGACGTGGTCGCCGGCCAACCGCACGTCGCTGACCTCGCCGACCTTCACCCCGGCGACCCGGACCTCGTCGTTCGGCTTCAGCCCGGCGGCCTCGTGGAACTCCGCCTTGTACGTGGTCCCGCCGCCGACGAGCGGCAGGTCGTCGGAGAAGAACGTCGCGCTGCCGGCCAGCGCCATGACCAGCGCGGTCACCGTGCCGACGGCGATCGGGTCGCGGCTGCGGAACGGCTTGACGCGGGGCGGTTTCACCGGCACCTCCCGGCGGTCACGGGGATGCCTGGCGGCGGTCCGCCCGGCGCGGGTTTCGCGTCGGTCTGCACCGAGCAGAGGTAGAAGTTCGCCCACGACCCGTAGGAGAAGAGCGTGCCGATGCGGTCGAGCTTCTTCGGCAGGTTGTCGACGAACTGCTGGAACACCGGGGTGTTGTCGGCCAGGTTCTTCGACAGGTCGCCGAGCGCGGTGATGCTGTCCTTGAGCGGCTGACGCCCTTCCTGGAGCAGCCCGGCCGTCGCGGTGGTCAGCTCGCCGAGCCCGCCAATCGCCTGCCCGATCGGCTTCGCGTCCGCGGCCAGGCCGGTGACCAGCTGCGCCGTGGTGTCGACGAGCGCGTCGAACTGGTCACCTTGGGCGTTCACGGTGTCGAGCACGGTGTTGAGGTTGCCGATCACCTGGCCGATCACCTGGTCCTTCCCGGCCAAAGTGGACGTGAGGGACGCCGTGTGCCGCAGCAGGTTCTCGATCGTGCTGCCTTCCCCTTGCAAGACTTGGATGATCTCGAACGACAGCTGGTTGACGTCGGTGGGCGACAGCGCCTGGAAGAGCGGCTTGAAGCCGTTGAACAACGCGGTCAGGTCGAGCGCCGGCGTGGTCTTGTCCGGCGGGATGAGCGCGCCCTCGGCGAGCGTCGGCGAGGTGTCGGCCGCGCCCGGGTCGACCGAGAGGTACCGCTGGCCGACCAGGTTGCGGTAGCGGATGGTGACCGAGGCGGCCGCGGTGAGCCGGTGGGCCCGGTCGACGGCGAAGGTGACGTCGGCCAGCCGGTGCTCGACGACGTGCACGTCGTCGACCTGGCCGATCCGGACGCCGGCCATGCGGACCTCGTCACCGGGGTTGACCGACGTCGCGTCGGTGAACCGGGCGACGTAGCCGATCGTCGCGCCGACGCTGGAGTTCGCGATCGTGATCGCGAGGATCCCGGTGGCGACCGCGGTGACCAGGAAGAAGATCAGGCCCTTGATGGCCGGTCCGGTGACGCTCCTCATCGGACGGTCACCTCCGTCCCGCGCAGCGCGGGTCCGATCAGGACACTGCTCCAGTCCGGCACGTCTCCCAGCGTGGGCTTGAGCAGTTCTGCGACGAGCTGCCGTTCGCCCGGGGAGTTCGCCGGGCCGAGGTCACCGTCGGTCGCGCCGGACGCCGCCGCCCCGCCGCCGTAGCACTTCTGCCCGCCGGTGGCGTCGAACCTCGGGGTGTCCCGTCCCGGCACGTACTTCTCGCGCGGGTCCTGGACGGTGAGCGTCACGTGCAGGCCCGGTTCGTTCGTGCCCTTCCCGAGGGCCTTCTCCATCAGGGGCTTGAGCCGGTTCACCGCGTCGAACAGGCACGGGAACTCCGGCGAGTACTGCGACAGCAGCTCCAGCGACGGCCGGCTCGCCGCCGAGACGCCGATGATGTTGTCCTGGTTCTTTCGCAGGAAGTCGTTCAGGTGCCCGGTCGCGCTGGTGACACTCGAGTAGAGGTTGTCGAGGTCGGCCCGGGTGTCCACAATGGTCTTGGCGGTGGTCGAGAGGTCGGTCAGCGCCTGCAGGATGTCCGGCGCGGCGCCGGTGTAGACGTCGGCCGCGTTCGCCAGCCCGGTGATGTCCGCCTTGAACTGCGGCATCAGCGGGTTGACCCGGCCGAGCAGGTCCTGCAGCTGCACGATGCTGTCCCCCAGCGGCTTACCGCGGTTGTCGAGCGCCAGCGAGATCGCGCCGAGCGAGCTGTTCAGCTTCTGCGGCTGGACCGCGCGCAGCAGCGGCAGCAGGTCACCGAGCACCCGTTCCAGCTCGATCGCGCTGGACGACCGGTCCTGCGCGATGACGTCGCCGCCGCGCAGAGTCCCTTGCGGACTGTTCGGGAGCACGAGGTTGACGTACCGCTCGCCGAACACCGTCTTCGGGAGCAGCCGCGCCGAGACGTTCTCGGGCAGCATCCCGATCTTCGCCGGGTCGAGCGCGAGGTCGATCTCGGCGCCCGTGCCCGTGCTGCGCACCGCCCGCACCTCGCCGAACGGCACACCCTTGACCTTCACCTCGGCGGTCGGGGCGAGCTGGTTGCCGACGCGGTCGGCCCGCAGCGTCACCAGCTCGGAGTCGTCGAAGTCCTTGTCGTAGATCGCCACGGCGAGATAACCGAGCAGGACCAGGACCCCGAGGAACACCACCCCGGCGAGCTGCGTGCGGAACCGGCTCATCCGGACACCTTCACCGTGGTCGTCGCGCCCCAGATGGCCAGCGACAGGAACAGGTCGAGCACGCTGATCAGCACGATCGACGTGCGCACCGCGCGGCCCACCGCGACCCCGACCCCGGCCGGGCCGCCGGACGCGCGGTAGCCGTAGAAGCAGTGCGTCAGGATCACGCCGACGCTGAAGACGAGCACCTTGCCGAACGACCACAGCACGTCGCCGGGCGGCAGGAACAACGTGAAGTAATGGTCATACGTGCCGCCCGACTGTCCGAAGAAGACCACCGTGGTGAGCCGCGAGCCGAGGTAGGAGATCAGCAGCCCGATCACGTACAGCGGGACGATCGCGATGAACCCGGCGACGATCCGCGTGGTGACGAGGTACGGCATGCTCCGCACGGCCATCACCTCCAGCGCGTCGATCTCCTCGGAGATCCGCATCGCCCCGAGCTGCGCGGTGAAACCACTGCCCACAGTGGACGACAGTGCGAGCCCGGCGACCAGCGGCGCGATCTCGCGCGTGTCGAAGTACGCCGTCAGGAAGCCGGTCATCGCGGAGATGTTGATCTGGTTCAGAGCGCTGAAGCCCTGCAGGCCGACGGTGACGCCGGTGAACACGCACAGCCCGACCATCACGCCGATGGTGCCGCCGATGACCGCGAGCGCGCCGCTGCCGAAGGTGACCTCGGCCAGCAGCCGCACCACTTCGCGGAAGTAGCGGGTCACCGCGAGCGGGACGGCTGCGAGCGCGCGGACGTAGAAGAGCAGCTGGTCGCCGAGGTCGAACAGCCGGTTGCCGGGTTTGCGCAGCAGGCTGGTCACTCAGGTTCCCTTCGCCGGGACGAGCTGCAGGTACAGGGCGGTGAGCACGGTGTTGACGAAGAACAGCAGGAGGAAGGTGATGACGACGGACTGGTTCACGACGTCACCGACACCCTTGGGGCCGCCCTTCGGGTTCAGCCCGCGGTAGGAGGCGACCACCCCGGCGAGATAGCCGAAGATCACGGCCTTCACCGAGCTGACCACGAGGTCGGGCAGCTGCGCGAGGGCGTTGAAACTGGCCAGGTACGCGCCGGGCGTGCCGCCCTGGATGATGACGTTGAAGAAGTACCCGCCGAGCACTCCGACCACGCTGACCAGGCCGTTCAGCAGCACGGACGCGCAGACCGCCGCCTGCACCCGCGGCACGACCAGGCGCTGGATCGGCGAGACGCCGAGCACCTCCATCGCGTCGATCTCCTCGCGGATGCTGCGCGCGCCGAGGTCGGCGCAGATCGCGCTGCCGCCGGCGCCGGCGATGATCAACGTCGTCACGATCGGGCTCGCCTGCTGCACGACGGCCAGCACGCTCGCCGCGCCGTTGAACTGCTGCGCGCCGATCTGGCTGGTGAGCGAGCCGAGCTGCAGCGAGATCACCGCGCCGAACGGGATCGAGACGAGGATCGCCGGCGCGATGGACACACTGGCGATGAACCAGAACTGCTGGACGAACTCGCGCACCTGGTACGGCCGGCGGAACATCGCGAGGATGATGTCGAGGCCCATCGCGCACATGCGACCGAACTCGCGCAGGCCGTTCGCCGCCCGCTGCTGCACCTGGATCGTCATGCCTTGCACCCGGTGCTGAAGCAGCGCAGCGTAAGGTTCGAGACGAAGGTGTTGCCCGGCCCCGAAACCAGACCGGTGAGCAGCCGGCTGACGTCTTCGTGCCCGACGCAGCCCGCGAAGGACGGCGCGGTGAAGGTGGCGGTCACCTTCACCGGCGGGGCCGGCAGCGAGATCGGCACCAGCGCCTTGATGGTCACCGCCGCGGGGGCCGCGGTCCGGCAGTCCGGCCCGACGTCCAGGGTCCGGCCGTCCACTTTCACCTCGGAGAGCTTGATGAACACCTTCGCGGTCACGTCGGTGTCGGCGCAGATGTTCGTCTGGGTGGCCTTGCAGTCCTTGTCCTTGCCCGTGTGCACGGTGGCCGTGCCGGTGGCGTCGCCGTCCGGGACGATCTCGACCCGGCCGGTGGTGGCCATGAACCGGAACGCCACGAAATAGCCGGACGTCGGCGGGATGCTGAGCTTTCCGGTGATCGGCACGGTGTTGGTGAGACCGCCCAGCGCGCCGTCGAAGGTGCCCGGCGGGAAGGCGATGTCGGACCCGAGCTTGGCCACGTGGCTCGTGGTCGGCTGCTGGGCGTCCCCGAGGGTGAACCCGAAGGGGATCTGGGTGGCCGCGGCTTGCGGCTGGGCCGCCGGCTCGCTGGGCGCGGCTTCCGCCGCACCCAGCGAGAACGCGGTCAGCACCAGCACGAGCGGCAGCGAAAACCGGGTCAGCAGCGCCATGCGGACTTCCTCATCGAAGGGGTCCTTTCCGAAGCTACTGACGATTCTCGTTGTCACACAAGGGTTTTCGTATTCTTGTCACGCGGGTCTGCGTTTCCGCGGCCCCACTTCACTTCTTGGTGAGGGTCACCTCGAGCTTGTTGCCGGGACCGGAGGCGATGCCGGAGATCAGGCCGGTGAGGAAACCGCACCCGGTGAACTGCGGGATGCCGTACGTCGCGGTGAGCTTCCCGCCCTTGAGCGGGTCGAACCCGGGCGCCGAGACGAGCGGCACGTCGGCCGGCTTCACCGTGTGGCACGAGTTCGACGACAGGATCGGGAACCCGAACACGCGGACCTTGGTGAGCCGGACGTCCATCTGCGCGGTCGCCTTGACCGCGCCACCGGCGAGCGTGCCGTTGACCGGGCCGATCTGGCCGAGCTTCACCGTCGCGGACGCCGGGATGAAGCCGAGCACCCGGAAGTCCACGTCCGACTTCGGGAGCTCGAGCTGCGCGCCGAACCTGCCCGAGGCGGCGTCGAGCTTCGCGTCGAGCGTGCCCGGGCCGAGCGGCAGCGTGGCGTGCAGCTGTTTGAGGGCCGACTTGCCCTTCACCGAGTACTTGACCTGGACGCCGTCCGGCGGCGTGGTCGTCGTGGGGGTGGTCGGCTGGGTGGTCGGGGTGGTGGGCTCGGTCGTCGGCGTGGTCGGTTCCGTCGTCGGAGTGGTGGGTTCCGTCGTCGGGGTGGTCGGCTCGGTGGTGGGAGTCGTGGGTTCCGTCGTCGGCGTGGTCGGTTCCGTGGTGGGAGTCGTGGGCTCGGTTGTCGGGGTGGTCGGTTCCGTCGTGGGAGTGGTCGGTTCCGTCGTCGGCGTTGTCGGAGTTGTCGGCTCGGTCGTCGGGGTGGTCGGCTCCGTCGTCGGGGTGGTCGGCTCGGTGGTCGGAGTCGTGGGTTCCGTCGTCGGCGTGGTCGGCGTCGTCGGCTCAGTGGTCGGAGTCGTGGGCTCGGTCGTCGGCGTGGTCGGGGTGGTGGGCGTCGTCGGGGTGGTCGGCGTCGTGGTGCCGCCCGCCGGCTTGATCTCGAAGGTGCCCAGCTGCTGGTTCTGGCCCGGGACGGCGACGCAGTCCGAGGTGAACGTGCCGAGGTCGGTCGGCTGGCCGTCCGCGGTGCGCGGCGTCATCGTGGTGCTGAAGTTCCCGACCGTCACCGACGCGGTGCCCGGGCTGGGGAACGTCACCGCCGGCGCCTTGCCGCTGCTCTTGACGTGGAACGCGCCGGACGCCGGCACCGGCGTCGAGGCGATGGTCAGCGGCAGGTTCAGGTTCAGCGTCTTGTCGACCGGGTACTTGAGCGTCGCCGCGGCCTTCGCGCTGCCGTCCAGCGAGGTCGCGCCGACCAGCGCCAGGCCCTCGGTGGCGGTCTCCGGCACGGTGACGTCGACGTCGAAGGTGATCGGCGTCGACGCGGCGCCCGCGACGGCGTTGTCCGGCAGGTTGGTGTCGATCTTGACCGCCAGCACCTGGTCGCCGATCAGCGGGAACGGGCAGTTGTAGTTCAGCGTCAGGCTCACCGGCGCGGCCTGGGTCGGCCCGGCCCCGACGAGCGCGACGGTCGCCGCGACCCCCGCGACAGTCACCGCCGCCAGGCCGTAGGCGGGCTTTCTCGGCTTCCACGAAAACTTCACGGCTCGTCACCTCGGGGAATGGGGGAATTTCAGGAGAAAGTACCTCCGGGATTTCCGCCGAACAAGCGACACAACATTCTTTGTCACGCGCATCGGATAGCCACCGTCCCGAAGGGTCACGCAGGTCAGGGCTTATCACGCGGAGACGAACCGCCGTCCCGGAAATTGTCACGCGCACGGCGGGCGGAACGTGAATCCTTGCTTCCGCACACCCTATCCCGTTACCTTTTCGCGAGAGGGAAAGGAGCGGCCATGAACCAGCCGGTCATCGCCGTGACGGACCTCGCGAAGAACTACGGCGAAGTCACCGCGCTCGCCGGGATCAGCCTGACCGTCGCCCGCGGCACGGTGCTGGCGGTCCTCGGCCACAACGGCGCCGGGAAGACCACGTTGATCGACATCCTCAGCACGCGAACCCGGCCCAGCGCCGGCGTCGCCCGCGTCTGCGGTTACGACGTCGTGCAGCGCGGGCGCGCGGTCCGGCGCCGGATCGGGGTGACCGGGCAGTTCGCCGCGGTCGACGACGCGCTGTCCGGGCGCGGGAACCTCGTGCTGATCGCCCGGCTGCTGGGCGCGAAACCGCGGCAGGCGCAGGCGCGGGCCGCCGAACTGGTCGCGTCGTTCGGCCTCGAAGACGCGGCCGACCGCCCGGCCGGCATCTACTCCGGCGGCATGCGGCGGCGGCTGGACCTGGCCGCGGGCCTCGTCGGCGCGCCGCAGGTGCTGTTCCTCGACGAGCCGACCACCGGTCTCGACCCGGTGAGCCGGGCGGGGTTGTGGACCGTCGTCGAAGGGCTCGCCGCGCGCGGCACCACCGTCGTGCTGACCACCCAGTACCTCGAGGAGGCCGACCGGCTGGCCGACCACGTGGTGGTCCTCGGCTTCGGGCACATCACGGTGTCCGGGACACCGGCGCAGCTCAAGGCGCGCCTCGGCGACCGGACGGCGACGCTGATCTTCGGCACCGAACTGGCGTTGCGGCGCGCGGTGGACGCGTTGTCCCGCTTGGGGATGGCGGCGGGCCGCAACGGGCTGGTGCTCGCCGTGCCGCTGTCCGGCCCGGGTGACGTCCCGGTGCTGGTGCGCGCGCTCGACGCGGCCGGCGCGCCGCTGCGGGACCTCACGGTCACCGAGCCGACGCTCGACGACGTCTACCTTTCCCTGCACCAGACGGCGGTGGGCTGGTGACGCAGGCCCGGCACCGCGCGGCCGTCAGCGCGCTCGCCGACCCGACGGCGTGGCCGGAAGCCGGGTTCTGGACCCAGGTCCGGGTCCTGGCGGCCCGGTCCCTGCGGACGGCGTTCGGCGACCGCCGGCTGGTCTTCTTCGGACTGTTGCAGCCGGTCGTGCTGCTTCTGTTGTTCAGCCAGGTGTTCAGCGGGGTCGGGGCGCTGCCCGGCGTCGCGGCGTACCAGGGTTACGTGAACTTCCTGGTGCCGGCGACGCTGGTCAACATCGCGATGACTACGGCGATGAGCTCGGGCGCGGGCCTGCTCGCGGAGATCTACGGCGGCTTCACCGGACGGCTGCGGTGCCTGCCGATCTCGCTGTTCTCGGTGCTGTTCGCCCGGACCCTGGCCGACTCGGCGCGCCTGGCCGTCCAGCTGGTGGTGACGGCGCTCGCGAGTGTGCTGTTCCTCGGCTTCCGCCCGGCGGGCGGGGTGGCCGGCCTCGGGCTCGCCCTGGTGGTGACGCTGGTGGTGGGCTGGTGCCTGAGCTGGGTGTTCGTGGCGATCACGACGTGGCTGCGCAAGGCGGAGACGCTCCAGGCGGCGTCGTTCGTGGTGATGTTCCCGCTGATGTTCTCCTCGAGCGCGTACATGCCCCTGGACACGATGCCGGCGTGGGTCCGCGTGGTCTCGGCGGTGAACCCGCTGACGTACGCGATCGACGCGACCCGCGCACTGGCCCTGGCCCGCCCGATCGGCTGGTCCCTGGCGGCGGCGCTGCTGATCGCGGCGGTGGCGGCGGTGGCGGGGTCCGCCCTGGCCGCGCGCACCTTTCGGGCCCGCGGTTGAGCATCACCGGAGCAAGCGCTTCAGCCACACCACTTCGCCGTTGTCCTCAGTGGACACATGATCGCGTTCGAAATCGAGCTTCTCGAGGACTCGGAACGACGGCGCGTTCCCCACGCCCACGGTCGCCCAGAGCCGGTTCCGCCCGGTCGCCTTCGCGACGTCGAGCACCGCGGCGGCCGCCTCCGTGGCGTACCCACGTCCGTGCGCACGACGGAACAGCTCGTAGGCGATCTCGGGCTCTTCGATGCTCGCGCGGCCGATGATCAGCCCGCAGTAGCCGATGAAGTCGCCCTCCGCACGGCGTTCGACGGGCAGCAAGGCGATCCCGGTCTCCGCCGTCGCGGCGAGCTGCTTCGTGATCAGCTCCCGGATGTGCTCGACCGTCGGAGTGCCGTTGCCGCGCTCGGCGTGCAGGGCGCGCAGGTCGCCGGCGTCCGATGCGGCCCACGGCCGCAGGACCAGCCGCTCGGTTTCGAGGTGGCACGTCATCGTCGGGTACGCGGACATGACTCCACTCTGCCTCAAGCCAGCGACTCCAGGCGTGTTGCCGCCTCTTCCACCCCACCCGCCGCCTCGAACGACGCGCGGATCTTCGCCGCGCCCGGGCGGTACTGGCCGGCTGACTCGATCGCCTTGCGGATGTCCGCCGACTTCGCCCGGTCGAACCGGACCCGTACCCCCGCCGAAGCCGTCACCACCTGCTGGGCCAGCATCGACTGGTCGTCCCGGATCGGGGCGACCACCAGCGGCACTCCGGCCGAAAGCGCTTCGCACACCGTGTTGTGCCCGCCGTGGCACACGACCACCGAGGCGTGCGCGAACACCGCCACCTGCGGGATGTGCCGGGCCAGCAGCACGTTCTCGCTGACCAGGCCGCCGGACGGATCCACCACCAGCCCCTGGACGCCGGGCATGCCCGCCAGCGCGTCGACGCTCTCGGCCAGGAACCGCGATCCCGTCGTGGCATTCGACGTCCCCAGCGTCACCACGACCAGCGGCCGACCGTCCGAACCGGACCAGTCGCCGGACGCCGCGGGCAGCGCCGGGCCGACGTAGGACACCGGCACCGCCAGCCGGGAGCTGCCCGCCAGCGCCTGCGTGGTGAACGCCAGTACCAAGTGCGGTGAGAACCGCAGGTCGCCGAGCAGGACGCCGTGCCGGGCCCGCAGTCCGGCCTGCAGGTCGCCGACCCAGGACGCGATCTTCGGCAGCGAGCCCAGCGGGTCGGCCAGCTCGGTGGACGTCGACGCCGACGTCGCCCACGGCAGCCCACACCGGGTCGCCACCAGCGCGCCCGCCATCGCCTGCTGGTCGGCCACCACGACGTCCGGCCGGAACGCCGAGACGGCCGAAGCCACGCCCGGCGCCATCGCGTCCGCGAGCGGGACCAAATAGGACTCCCACAGGTACTTCAAGGCCGCGAACCCGCGCAGCTCCGGCGGCCGCAACGCCACCGAGAACGGCGCGGAGTCCCCCGCCGGGAACACCCGCCCGGCGACCAAAGTGGACACTTCCGGAGCAGATCCGCACCAGGCCACGGAATGACCCCGCGCCACCAGCGCGGCCGCCACCCCGCGCAACGGCGCGACGTGCCCGGCCAGCGGCGGCACGACCAGCAGCACCCTCACGCCGCGTGCCGCTCGATCCAGCGCAGCACCAGCTCACGCACCTCCCGGTGCTGCTCCACCAGCACCGAGTGCCCCTGCCCTTCGAACACGTGCAGCTCACCGCGGGGCAGCAGCGACGTCAACGCCTCGAGGTCGTCGGCCTGGTACCCGTGGCTGCCCAGGATGGACAGCACCGGGCAGCCGATCCCCGCCACCTGCTCACCCGTGAGCAACGGCCCGAGCGGCACCTCCTCGGCCATCTTCGTCGCTGTGATCCGCTCGGCCGCCATCCGCGCGAGCCGCCGGTGGTGGGCGCTGAAGTTCGCCTCGATCCAGTCGAAGCTCTCCTCCACCTGCAGGAACCGCATGGTGTGCGCGAGGATCTCGCTCATCTTCCCGGCCCACACCTCGGTCGCGGGCTCGGACTCGATGCACACGATGCTGCGCACGCGCGCCGGCTGGGCCACGGCGTAGCTGTAGGCAAGGGTGCCGCCGAAGCTGTTGCCCACCAGGTGCACCGGCCGGTCGACCCCGAGCTGCGCCAGCAGGTCGTCGAGGTCGGCGACGAAGTCGCTCAGCAGGTAGCCCCGCACCGGCCGCTCGGTCTTGCCGTGCCCGCGCAGGTCGTAGCTGATGACGTTGACCCCGGCGGCCGCGACCGGCGGCGCCAGCGTCAGGTAGAAGCTCGCCAGGCTGTCGGTGCCCATGCCGTGCAGGAACACCACGGTCTCGGTGCCGCCGGCGGCGACGAGCTGCACGTTGGTGCGCAGCCCGTTCACGGTCATCGTGGGCACGTGCGCTCCCCCACGAACCGGGCGATGTCGCCGACGGTCAGCCCGATGACGTCGTCGAGGTCCTTCTCCGCCAGGTGTTCGGCGAGGTTGACCTCCGCACCGAAGTGCTCGGCGAGGATGCTCGCGAAGGTCACCAGGTCGATGCTCTCCAGCTGCAGGTCCTCGTGGAACGTCGTGCTGGGCGTGATCTTGACGCCCAGCACCTCGGCGTCGCCGACGAGCTCGCTGAGCAGCTCGGCGACGACGTCGAACGTCGCGGACGCGTGGTCGATGGTCATGGCTCGCTCCTGAGTTGTGCGATGGCGGTGTCGCCGTCCAGTTCGACCGTGACGGCGAAACCCGGCAGCTCCCGGCCGCGGCCGGAGATCCGGCCGTCGTCGTGCACGCGAATTTCCGCCGGGTACACCGGTTCGGTGAGCCGGGCGCGGACGGCGTCCTTGGCCGCGATGCGCTCCAGCAGCCAGCCCCGCTGACGCCGTGGTTCGAGCGCGGCGAACTCCGCGCGTTCCTCGGCGGCGAGGTAGACCCCGGCGTAGATGTCACGCGCGGCGACGGTCGGCCAGCGGTCGGTGACCCGGACGCCGTCGCCGTCGGGCTCCGCGAGCAGGTTCCGGTCGGGGAACGCGTACACGCGATGAGCCGCGCGGTCACACGGGAACCGGACGTCACGCCAGCCCTCGACGGTCGCGAGCACCCGGCCGTCCCGCACCAGTTCGGCGTCCATCTCCAGGACGTCCGGCCGCGGCAGCCGGACCCGCACCAGGCACTCGAGCCGGGTGCCGGGCGCGGGCTCCGAGCCGTGCCAGGTGAGCCGGCCGATCGAGCGCGGGAACGCGAGCAGGTTGTCCGACCGGGTGGCCATCAGCCAGCAGCCGAGCAGCTGGCCGACGTTGTCGAGCAGCCCGCCGGGCGCGGACGGCACCACCAGCTCACCGCGGATGTGGTGCTCGCCGAGACCGTCCAGCCGGGACAGTCCCCGGTACGCCGGGCCGTGGAACATCTCGCGCCGTGCGTAAATCTCGGCCGCGGTCAGCGGCGGCGCGGTCTCCGGCCCCGGCGGCCGGGTCCGGGACGGCGGCGGGGCGGCCGTCCCCAGCTCGACGTTCATCAGCGCGTACGGTCCGATCTCGACGGTGACGTGCTCGCCGTCCCGGCTCAGCGACAGCGGCACCCGCTGGGCGGGCGAAGCGATCAGCCAGCGGGAGAACACCGCGTCCCGCACCGCGACCGCCGTGGTGCCCGGCCAGGTGCGTTCGACGGTCCGGCACGCGAGGTCCACCAGCGTGGTCGCGGGCACCACCGGCCGGAAGTCCGACTCGTCGGGCCAGTCCGGGCGCTGCCGGAAGAACCGGTGGTCACGCAGGTACGGCATCACGTCCAGCGATACGTCCACAGTGGACTGGACGCGCTGCCGGGCCGCTGCCGCGACGACGTCCGCCGCGGTCTGACGGGTCTCGGTCAGCAACGCGGTGAACTCGGCGACGATCGTGTCCGGCACCCCGGCGGGCAGCGTCGGCTCGACGTCCAATAGGCCACGCGCCGAATCTCCCAGCGAAAGCAGGGAGCTCCCGGTGTTGAGCCGGATCAGTCGCGGCTCCAGTGCGTCGAAGTCCGGGTTGCCGCCTTCGGTCCACAATGCCGTCGTGACGCGCCGCAGCTGGGCGAGCCCGGACCGCGTCCCGGACGCCGCGGCGACCACCAGGTACCGCCGCTCGCCGAGCGTGTCGGTCAGGTAGGAGCCGACCTGACCGGCGCCGACCTGCACGAACACCCGGAACCCGGCGTGGTGCATGGCCTCGGTCAGCGCCCGGAACCGGACCGGCCGCACGAGGTGGTCCAGGTACAGCTCGCGGACGGCGGCCGGCTCGGCGGGATAGGGCCGCGCGGTGGTCGCCGACCACACCGGCAGTGTGGGGGCGCGCAGGTCGAGCTCCTCGACGAGCCGGGCGAACGGCGCGAGGTGCGGGCGCATCAGCGGGGTGTGGAAGCCGGACCGGAACGGCAGCGTCCGGGCCACAATGCCCCGGCCGCGGCAGGTCACGGCGAAGTCCGCGACCGCGTCCGGCGGGCCGCACACGATCGTCTGGCTGGCCGCGTTCTCGTGGGAGATCACCAGGCCGTCCGGGAGCATCCCGGCCACGCGCGTGGCCGGGCAGCCCAGCACCAGGTAGTCGGCCTCGGGCAGTTCGAACTCGAACCGCACCGGCGCCGCCCGGTACATCCCGGCGGCCTGCATCGCCGTCCACTCGCCGACGCTGTGCCCGGCGAGCGCGTCCGGCCGGATCGCCAGCCGCCGCAGTGCTTGGTCGAGGACCAGCCCGGCCGCGGTCACGCTCGCCGCGCGGTCGAGCACGGTCTTCGTGGACCACTGTGGACGATCGAAGCCGAAGTGCCGGGCCACGTCGTCGAGCCGTGGTTCGGCGCCGTCCTCCAGTCCCGGGTGGACAAACGCGGTCTTCCCGCCCGGCAGCAGCGGGTCGACCGAGCACCAGACGTCACCGCCGCCGTGCCACGACCGGCCGTCGGCCGCCACCTTGGTGAGCACGCGGCGAGCGGTCGCGAGCTTGCGTTCGTCCACGCCGGCGATCCCGATCCGGCACCGGCCGGTCCCGGGCTCTCCTCGCTCCCCTCGTCGGTCGAGCCGGTCCAGCAGCTCCGACGGCGAGTCCGCGGCCAGCCGCAGCACGCGTTCCGGCTCGTCGACCCGCACCCGCCGCTTCGGCGCCGGGTCCCCGGCTTCCAGCACGACGTGCGCGTTCACCCCGCCGAAGCCGAACGCGTTGACCGCGGCCACGCGCGGCAGCGCGCCCCAGTCCTCCGCCTCGGCCAGCGCCCGGAACCGGGTCTTGTCGAGCAGCGGGTTCGGGTCGGCGCAGTTGAGCGTCGGCGGCAGCACGCCGTGGTGCAGCGCGAGCGCGACCTTGACCAGCCCGGCGACGCCGGCCGTCGGCAGGGTGTGCCCGATCATCGACTTGACCGAGCCGATCACCGACCGGGTCCCGCCGGCCTGGCCGAACACGTCGGCGACGGTGGTCAGCTCGGCGGCGTCCCCGGCCGGGGTGGCGGTGCCGTGGGCCTCCAGCAGGCCGATCTCCGCCGGGTCGAGCCCTGCCCAGGCCCGCCGCAGCGCCAGGGTCTGGCCGGCGACGGACGGGCTGAGCAGGCTCGCGCCCCGCCCGTCGCTCGACGTGCCGCTGCCGCGGACCACGGCGTACACGCGGTCGCCGTCACGCCGGGCGTCGGCCAGCCGTTTGAGCACGACCACCGCGGTGCCCTCGCCGATGAGCATGCCGTCCGCGGCGCGGGACAGCGGGCTGATCCGCTGGCTCACCGACAGCGCGCCGAGCTGCGTGAACAGCGACCAGAGTGTGTCGTCCTGGGTCTGGTGCACCCCACCCGCCAGGACGACGTCACAACGTCGCCGCGTCAGCTCTCCGATGGCCTGGTCGACCGCGACCAGCGAAGACGCGCACGCGGCGTCCACTGTGTACGCCGGGCCACCGAGGTCGAGCCGGTTCGCGACCCGGGCCGCGGCGAGGTTCGGCACGAGCCCGGCGGCGGTCTCCGGCCGGAACTCGCCGAGCGGTTCGAGCAACGCCGTCCGCAGCCGGTCGAGCACCTCGGGCCCCGCCGAAGGCATCAGCTCACCGACGGTTCGGGTGACCTGCCGGACGGTGCGTACGCGCTGGTCGAAGCCCTGCAGCCCGGGCGAGAGGTAACCGCCCCGGCCGAGCACGACGCCGATTCGTTCGGGGTCGCCGAGCCGGCCGAGGCCACCGGCGTCGTCCACCGCGGCCACGGCGACGGCCAGCGCCGTCAGCTGGTCGGGCTCGATGCCGTCGAGGGATGTCGGCGGCACACCGTGCGCGACCGGGTCGAACTCGAGGGTGTCCGGGGCGAACCCGCCGCGGCGGCCGTGCGTGCGGTCCGGCGCGGTGCCGCCGTGACCGTGGAACGCCGGGTCCCGGCGCTGCGGCGGGATCTCGGTGATCGCGTCGGCGCCCTCGACGAGGTTGTGCCAGTACTGGTCCACTGTGGACGCCCCGGGCAGGAACACCCCCAGGCCGACCACCGCGACCGGCTCGTGGCTCACCACAACGACGCCGTGTACAGCACCGCGCGGTCCGTGCCGTAGGCGAGCTCGCGCAGCAGCGCCGCGACACCCTCGTCGGCGTCGAGCAGGCTGATGTCCCGGCGCTCGTACTCGCGGGCGAGCTCCGGCGACACCATGCCGCCGTGGTCGTCCGCGGGCGCCCACGGTCCCCAGTGGACGGTCACGGCCCGCCCGGGCCAGGTCGTCCCCAGCGCCTCGAGCGCGTCGTTCGCGGCGGCGTAGTCGGTCTGGCCGCGGTTGCCGAGGACCGCGGCGATGCTGCCGAAGAACGTGACGAACCGGGGTTCGACCCCGGACTCCGCCAGCGAGGCGAGCAGCGCCTTGGCGCCGTCCACTTTGGTCTCGAACACGGTCCGGAACGACTGTTCGTCCTTGTCGGCCATCAGCTTGTCGTCGATCACCCCGGCGGCGAAGACGACCCCGTCGACGCGGCCGGCCAGGTCCTTGACCAGGTGGTGCACGGCGTCGGGGTCACGCACGTCGAGCGTCCGGTAGACCGGGTCGCCGCCCGCGGCGCGGATCTGGCCGAGCGTGCGGCCGATCTCCCGCTGGGCCAGCACGGTCCGCACCCGCCGTTCGATGTCGGCGACCGAGCCACCCCGCCCGGTGAGCACCGCGCGCATGGCCGTGGGATCTTCGGGCAGGTCGTCCGGCTCACCCGGCCAGGGGGTGCGCCCGGCGAGCTCGAGCCGGCACCCGGACGCGGCGAACGCGACGGCCGCGCGGGCGGTGATGCCGCGGGCGCCGCCGACGAGCAGCACCACCGAGTCGCGACCGAGGCCCAGCGCGGCCAGCTCACCCCCGCCCGGCCCGGCGCCGGAGTAGGCGAGAGAGCCGAGGTCCGCGGGCCGCGGCTCGACGGTGAACCGGCCGGTCTCGTCGTGCCCGACGACCGACGGGCCGTCGCTGAGGGCCTCGTCGACAAGCACCTTCGCGACGTCCTGCGTCACCTCGACGAGCCGGGTGACCGCGTCGCGTTCGAGCGCGGCGGCGCGGACCAGGCCACGCAGCCCGGGAACGCGCGGCTCGGCCGCCACCAGCACAGTGCCGCTCAGCGTCTTGAGCAGCAGGAACACGTCCGGGACGCTGCGGCCGGCGGCCAGGACGACGGTGACGTCCGCGGCTTCGGCGACGATCTCCGCGCCCGCGCCGGTGAAGGCCGCGCGCACGGACTCGTCGTCGCCCAGCACCGCCACGGTCTTCCCGCGCAGTCTCGCGGGGTCCGGGGCGAGCGGCACCGGCACGCGTTCGAGCCGGTAACGCGTCGGAGCGACGGCCCGGGGTGTGGGGGTCAGCCAGCTTTCGAGGTGCGCGGTGAGCGCGTCGGCCGTGCGGTCGCGGCTGAGCTGGTCGGTGCGGTCGTCGGCGGGCAGGCCCAGGCGGCTCAGGAGCGTGCCGGCGATCTCGGTGCGCTTGATGGAGTCGATGGAGAGGTCGGCCTCGAGGTCGAGGTCGCCGGCGATCATGTCGGCCGGGTAGCCGGTGCGCTCGCTGATCACGCCGATGACGGTGGTGAGGACGTCGGCCGGAGCCGCCTCGACCACCGGCTCGGGTTCGGGTTCGGGTTCGGGCGCCGCGACCACGACCGGCGCGGGTGCGCTGCCGAGGTACCCGAGCATCACCTCACGCTGGGCGGCGACGAGCTCGCGGGTGGTGCGCAGGAAGTCGACGACCGCCTGGTCGCGGCCGAGGGCGGGCTGGGTCATGGCGGTACTCCGGATTCGTCGGGCCGGGGGCAGGGCGGGAGCCGCGGCGCCGGGCGCGCGCACGGACCGCCCGTCAACGGCCCAGGCGGCTTTCACGGGAGGCTTCGGCCGGGTCAGCCGCTCGGTGCGGACGGCGACACCGGCTTGCGCGAGGCGGGCGAGCGCGGTGAGGAAGGCGGTGAGATCGGGCCCGCAGGCGACCACGGTGTGCGGGCGGTCGCCGAGGATGTCCGCGACGAGAAGCGAAAGCACCCGCCCGGGCCCGACCTCGACAAACGTCCGCGCGCCGGCCGCGTACATGGCTTCGACCTGGTCGAGGAACTTGACCGGTGCGCTGATCTGCGCGGCCAGTTCACTTCGGACGTCCTTCTGGTACGGCTTCGCGGTCCGGTTCGCCCACACCGGCAGCTTCGGTTCCACAATGGACTGTGTGCGGAGCTCGTCCGCGAAGACCGCGCTCGCGGCGGCGACGAGCGGACTGTGGAAGGCGCAGGCGACGGGGATCCGCTTGGCCGCGATGCCGGTCTCCCGCAGGCGCCGGATGGCGCGTTCGATCGCCGCGACCGGTCCGGAAAGGACCACCTGTTCGGGCCCGTTGTGGTTGGCAACCACAACATCGGGGCCGACGAGGGTAGGAGTGAGAGCGTCCCGCGACGCTTTGACGGCGGCCATCGTGCCGGGCTCGGCAGCGTCGGCGATGGCCTTCGCCCGGGCCCGGCTGAGCTGCAGGAGGGTGTCGGTGTCGAAGGCCCCGGCGACGGCGAGGGCGACGAGTTCGCCGTAGCTGTGCCCGGCGAGGAAGTCGGGACGGACGCCGACCTGGTCGAGCAGCCTTGCCACGGCAGTCTCGACGAGCCCGAGCGCAGGTTGCGCGACTCGGGTGTCGGTGAGGGCGCGTTCTTGCGCTTCCCGTGTTCGTGTGTCGAACGCGGCGGGAGGGAACGCGGTGGCGGCGACGTCGGGGGCGAGCTGAAGGAGGTCGGCGAGCTCGGGGAAGTGCACGAACAGCTCGGCGAGCATGCCTGGGTGCTGGCTGCCTTGGCCCGGGAAGAGGAAGGCGACCTTGCCGGGTCCGGCGGTGGCGCGGTCGATGGCGGTCGTCGGCCGCTCGAACGGCCCACTCACGCCTGGCTGTAGGTCCGGAGCACCAGCCGAAGCCGACCGCCCACCTCGCCCGCCGCCGATGCCCGCGAGGATCTTCTCCGCCTCCGGCGCCCAGTCCCGCAGACCATGCCGCCGGTCCGGGGCCACCGGGCCTGCCGCCAGCACCGCGTGGAAGTTCGTGCCGCCGAAACCGAAGGCGCTCACCCCGGCCAGCCGGGACGGGCTTGCCCACGGGCGGGCGGCCGTCGTGAACGTGAAGGGGCTCGTGGCCGCGTCCCACGCCGCGTTCGGCTGGGTCAGGTGCAGCGTCGGGGGCACCACCTCGTACCACAGGGCCAGCGCTGCCTTGATCAGCCCCGCCAGGCCGGCCGCGCACTTCGTGTGGCCGATCTGGCTCTTCACCGAACCGAGCACGCACGAGCCCGGCGATGCGCCCGCCTCGGCGAAAAAGCCGGTCAGCGTGCGCAGCTCCGTCGCGTCGCCGACCACCGTGCCGGTGCCGTGCGCCTCGACCAGACCGACCTCCGCCGGGGACACACCCGCGTCGCGGTACGCGCGCTCCAGTGCGCGGTGCTGGCCTTCCGGGCGGGGCGCCGTCAAGCCGAGTGCCTTGCCGTCGCTGGCCGCGCCCACTCCCTTGACCACCGCGTAGATCCGGTCGCCGTCGCGTTCGGCGTCGGACAGGCGCTTCAGCACCAGGCACGCCACACCCTCGCCGAGCGCGATGCCGTCGGCCGCCGCGTCGAACGGGCGGCAGCGGCCGGTCGGGGACAGCGCGCCCGCCGACGTGAACATCAAGTAGTCGTGGATGCCGTTGTGCAGGTCGACCGCGCCGCACAGCACCAGCGAGCTCGTCCCCGCGCGCAGCTCCTTCGCCGCCAGGTCGAGCGCGGCCAGCGACGACCCGCACGCCGCGTCCACCGTGTAGTTCGCGCCGCCGAGGTCGAGCCGGTTCGCGATCCGGCCGGAGATGACGTTCGCCAGCGTGCCGGGGAACGTGTCCTCGGTCGGTTCCGGCAGCTGGGAGAGCAGCTCCGGTGGCACCTCGTCGAGATAACCGCCGAGCAACGACCGCAGGGTGCCCGCGTTGGCCAGGTCGCCGCCCGCCTCCGCGCCGAACACGACACTCGTGTGCTCGCGGTCGAACTCCCGCTCGGCGTACCCGGCGTCGGCCAGCGCCCGGCGCGCGGTCTCCAGCGACACCAGCTGGGCCGGGTCGATGCTGCCCATCGCGGCCGGCGGGATGCCGTAGTCCAGCGGGTCGACGTCCAGCGCGGGCAGGAACCCACCCCACTTCGACGCCGACTGTCCGAAGTAGACGTCCGGGTCCCAGCGGTCACGCGGAACCTCCGTGACGGCGTCCGCACCGCGCAGGACGTTCGACCAGAACGCCTCGAGATCCGGCGCACCGGGGAACGTGCAGGCCATACCGATGACCGCGATATCCCTTGTGGACTCTTCCGAAGCTGAGACATCCCCACGAGCAAACGTTTTTCCCGAGGTGACATCGGCGTGCAGCTCGGCGATCGTCGTCCGGCTGTCCCGCAGCACGGCGACCTCGCCCGCCATGTACATCCCCTCGGCGAGCTGGGTCGCCTCGTCGAGCCGCTCGCCGTCACGCCGGACACCCTTGCTCGCGACGCGCAGCCGTCCGGTGTTCAGCTCCTCCAGCCGTTGCCACGCCTCCTGCGCGGGAATGTCCCGCAGGCTTGCCTTGACCTGCTCGAACTCCGTCGTGTACGGACTCGGCAGGCAGCGTGTGCGGTGCCCCGGCGCGGTTTCGAGCGTGACGGTGGCCCGCGCGGCGAACGCGCGTTCCTGGAACAGGCCGGTGATCGCGCCCTGCGTCACGGCTTCTTCGGTGAACAGGTACGCGGTGCCCATGAGAATGCCCGCGCCGTCGAGCGGCGCTGCCATCGCGGTGACCATCGCGACCGACCGGGCGTCGTGGATCCCGCCCGCGAAGAGCACCTCGACGTCCTTGGCCGCGCCAAGCACCGCCAACTGCTCTTCCCACAGCTCAAAACTCGACCGCGGACCGACGTGCCCACCACACTCGGCGCCCTCGAAGACGAACCGGCGGACCCCGGCGTCGAGGTATTGGCCGAGCAGGATCGGCGACGGCACGTGCAGGAACGTCGCGATGCCCTCGGCCTCCAAAGCCTTGGCCTGTCCCGGTTTCCCGCCCGCGATCAGCACGCACCGCGGCCGCGCGGCCCGGATCGCGGCGAGCTGTTCGGCTCGCAGGTCGTCGGGCACGAACCCGAGGATGCCCGCGCCCCACGGCCGGTCGCCGAGGCGCTCGGCGGTCCGGCGAAGCAGTTCGGTGGTGCGCGCGCCGTTTGCGGTGGCCACGGCGACAAACGGGAACCCGCCCGCTTCGGCGACCGCGGCGGCAAAGCCCGGCTGGTCGCTCACCCGCGTCATCGGGCCCTGGACGACCGGCAGCGCACTGCCCAGCGTCCGGCACAACCGGGCACCCAGCGCGGCCGCGGGCACCTCGGCGCCGACGATCCGGCGCACGTCGGTGTCCACTGCGGACGGTGCGACCACTCCCGCCGCGCCACCGGCGAGCGCGCCCACCGCCGTGCGCGGACCGGCGACGGTGCCCCACATCGGGACGTCGAAGGTGTTCAGGAGCTGTTGCAGCAGAACGAAGTCGCTCAGTTCACCACCGCGTGCGACCAGCCCGAGCGCGCCGCCGCTGACCGCCTCGGCCGCGGTGGTGACGTCCGAGACCTCGGCGAGCACGCCCGTCCACGGCGCCTTCGTCCGGACGGCGAAGGCCGCACTCGCGGGCAACGGGCCGTCGGTGCGCACGCCGTAGGGCACCCGGACCCGGGCCGCGACCAGCCGCAGGTCGGCCGGGTCGGCGCCGTCGAGCACGCCGAGGCCGCCGCCGCGCGCGACCGCGGCCACCTCGCCGGGGTCGCCGAAGCCCAGGCACCGCAGCCGTCGAGCGTGCGACGGCGGGACGAGCTCGGCCATCGGCTGACCTCCTGTGCGCGGGGTGGGGGTGATCTTCACCGGGACTGGTTCCAGGAATAACGCACCAGGCCCGGAAAACGCAATACTCGTGCTAGGCTCCGAAAGTGTTGAACACCACGTGATCATGAACCTGACCTGCACTTTTATCACCCACATCGCAATCAGGAAATACATTTTTCGCACGTCGATGACAATGGCATCCTGGCACCCGAATACCTGGAGAACCGCGTGGAACTGACCGGACGGGTCGTCGTGCTGACCGGCGCGGCGCACGGGATCGGAGCCGCCATGGCGCGCCGCTTCGCCGCCGAGGAGGCAGCCGGGGTCGTCGTGTCCGATGTCGACGGCGCGGGCGCCGAGCGGGTCGCGGGCGAGATCACGGCCGCGGGCGGCCGGGCCGTCGCGCTGGCCGCCGACGCGACGTCCAAAAAGGACCTGAAGGCGCTGGTCACGACGGCGCGCGCGGAGTTCGGCCCGGTGGACCTGTTCTGCGCCAACGCGGGCGCGGCCTACGGCACCGGAGTGCACGCGGCGGACGAGCAGTGGGCGAAGTCGTGGGAGCTCAACGTGATGCAGCACGTCCACGCCGCGCAGGTCGTGCTGCCCGAGATGCTCGCGCGCGGCGAGGGTTACCTGCTGCTCACGGCGTCGGCCGCCGGGCTGCTCGGCACCCCCGGCGACGCGCCGTACTCGGTCACCAAGCACGCGGCCGTCGGCCTCGCCGAGTGGCTGGCGATCACCTACCGGCCGCGTGGCGTGCGGGTCAGCGCGCTGTGCCCGCTCGGCGTCCGGACGGCGCTGCTCGAACCCGGCATCGCCGCCGGCCACCCGGCCGCGCTGGCCATCGCCGCGGCGGCGCCGCTGCTCGAGCCCGAAGACGTCGCCGAGGCGGTCGTGCGCGGGCTCGGCAAGGAAGAGTTCCTGATCCTGCCGCACGAATCCGTGCGGGAGACCTTCGCCCGCAAGGCACGCGCGGTCGACGCGTGGATCGACGAGATGGCCGTCCAGGGAGGCTGAGAAGTGGAGTACCGCAGGCTCGGCGCGAGCGGGCTGGCCGTGAGCGAGATCGCGTACGGCAACTGGCTGACGCACGGCGAGGACGGCTGTGTCGCCGCCGCGCTGGACGCCGGGGTCACGACGTTCCACACCGCGGCGGCCTGGGCCGGTGGTGCGGCGGAATCGGCGTACGGCAAGGCTTTCACGGGGATGCGCCGCGACGACCTCGTGCTGTGCACCGGCGTCTTCTGGCCGGAGGGCCCGGGGCCGAACGACGCCGGGCTCAGCCGGAAGCACGTGATCGCGTCCTTGGAGGGGTCACTGCGGCGGCTGCGCACCGACCACGTCGACGTCTACCAGCTGCTGCGCTTCGACTACCGGACCCCGGTCGCGGAGACCTTCCTCGCGCTCTCGGACCTGGTGCGGCAGGGGAAGATCCGGTACGTCGGCACGTCGGAGTGGACGGCCGAGCAGCTGCTGCAGGCGAACGAAGCGGCGGCGCGCCACGACGTGCCGTTCATCGCCAACCAGCCGCACTACTCGATGCTGTGGCGGGTGGCGGAGGCGCAGGTGATGCCGGTGGGCGAGCGGATCGGCGTCGGCCAGTTCGCGTCGGTGCCGCTCGCCCAGGGCGTGCTGACCGGCAAGTACCGGGACGGGCGCGTCCCGGCGGGCTCACGCGCGGCCGGGCCCGCGCACGCCCGGCCATTGCTGATGCCGGAGCTGCTGGAACGGGTGGAGCTGCTGCGCGGTGTCGCGGACGACGCCGGCCTGACGATGGCCCAGCTGGCGCTGGCGTGGGTGCTACAGCACGAGACCGTCGCCTCGGCGGTGGCCGGCGCGAGCACGCCGGAGCAGGTCACGGAGAACGCCAAGGCCGCCGGCGTCCGGCTGGACCTCGACGTGCTCACCCGCGTCGACCACCTGCTCGGCAGTTTTGTCCAGACGGATCCGCGGCTGGTGTGGTCGCCCCCGGCGTTCTCAGCCTGAGCCGAGGCAGACGAACGGACGGCGGAACGGGTCGACGGCGATCGCGTCCGCCAGCGCCAGCGCCGGGCTGTCCCGGACGGCGAGGGCCCGGTAGTAGTCGTCCATCGCGGCCGCCGAAGCGAGGTCGCCGACCCGCGACAGCGGCGCGATCACCGTGCGCGAGCCGCTCGCCAGCAGGGCGCTGGCGAACCCGAGGGCCTCGTCCCCCGGCCGGATCCGGTTCAGCGCCAGCTCGCACGCGGCGAAGACGACCTGCCGCGGCGGTTGGCGCAGCCCGGCCATCTCGTGGCCGAAGAGGGCGCCGTCGGCCAGTTCGAGCCGGGAGAACAGGGCGTTCTCCGGCTCGTGCGCACCGTGCGCGGCGAAGTGCGCGAGCTTCGCGCCGTCCATCGCCCGCAGCACGGACTTCACGGTGGCCTTGGCGCCGGTCATCGTCGTCGCGGTGCGGTAGTGCGTGGTCAGCTTCTCGAGCTCACCGCGCGCGCCGGCCAGCCCCGGCCCGCGGACCAGCACGATCTTGCGCGCCCGCGGCGACTTCGTCAGCTCGGCGGCGAGCCACGCGGTCGCCGACGGCGCGACGACGGTCGGCCGCCCCCGCAGCCCCGGCAGCACACCCCACGGCACCGCGTAGAGCGGCCCGGTGGGAACGACGACCAGCCGGCGGTCACCGATCAGCTCGGCCAGCGGCTCGATCAGCTGCGCGTCGAGCTTGTCGGCCTGCTTGCGCGCCGAGGCCATGACCACCTCGGCCAGCCGCTCGGGCAGGTTGTCCGGCGCGAGCGCGTCGAGGTCGACGTTGAGCACCCGCGCCGACTCGCCGGCGGCCTCGGCGGACCCGAGCCGCACGAGCCGGCACTCACCCCCGGCGACCACAACGGCGACCAGCTCGTCCCCGGAAGCGGCGAAGCTGACCAAGGCCCGTTCACCGAGCTGCGCGACCACCTCGCCGAGCCCCGCCATCGGCCGCGGCCGACCCCAGCGCCCGGTGTGCCACCCGAGCCGCTGGGCCTCCCGCAGCCGTTCGTTGTACTTCGCCCGCAGGCCGGCGATCGGGTGGCCGTCGTGCTGGGCCTCCTGGATGGCCTGCCCCAGACCCCGCACCTCGGCCACCCGCGCGGCGAGCTCGGGATCGGTCCCGGCGGACAGCGGCTCGTAGCGGTAGGTCTGCGCGCGAGTCCGTTCGAGCCAGACGAACAGCCGCCGGGCGTCGTTGCGTTCCAGCACGAGCTTGACGGCCAGATCCGCGAGCTCCTGCCCGTGCAGGGCGGTCCCGGAGACGAGGTCGAGCCCGCCCATCCGGTCCCGGACGGCGTCGAGCTCGGTGAGCCCGGACCGGATCTCGGTGAGCGCCCGCGCCCGGCTCCCCTGCGCGACGGCGAGCTCGGCCCGGCAGAGCCGGCGAAGCATCCGGTAGTCGATCGGGGTGAGCTGCCCGGGACGCGGGACCTTGCGCAGGGTTTCGATGGCGCGCTTGAGGTTGCCCCGCCGGATGTCCAGCCGCACGGCGAGCATCCGCGCGGTCGCGGCCTGCTCGGTCAGCTGCGGGGTCGGCATCTTGTCGGCGGCGCGCAGCGCCTTGGTCGGCAAGCCGGCCGGGATGCTTCCGCTCTCCAGCGCGTCTCGCGCGTCGGCCTTCAGCCCCATCAGGGTCGCGTTGGCTGTGCACGTCAGGCAGCCGACCTTCGACATCCGGCGGCGCGCCGAGTAAGCCATCTCCCGGGCGAGCTCAACATCGTCGCCCATCAGAGCCGCCGACGCGCGGTACAGCTCGGCCAGGGCCAGCTCCCGGCTGATGCTCTGTTCCTCGACCATGACCGGCAGGATCTCGTCGAGGTGGGCGCCGGCCTCGTCCGCGAGCCCGGCCGCGAGCAGCGCCTCGGCCTGCGCGAGCCGCAGGGTCGGCGGGATCTCGAGGTCGAGTGCCCGATAGCTGCGCTCGCACTCGTCGTAGAGCCGAAGCGCCTCGGGCACATCGCCCATCCGGAGCGCGAGCGTGCCCAACGTCCGGCGCGTGCTCGCCGCGTTGCCGCGCAGCTCGTACTTCTCGGCGAGCTCCAGCGACCGGGTCAGGTCGGCCTGGGCTTCGCGGACGTTGCCCAGCCGGATGTGGACCCAGCCCCGGGAGGCGAGGGTCATCGTGAACGCGCCCATCCGCGACTCGGGCTCGGGCCCGTTCGCCAGCCGGAACTCGTGGTGCTCGATGGCCCGGTCGAACGAGACGAGGCTTTCGTCGTTGCGCCCCACGCCCATCAGCCGCATGGCGTAGTTGTGGTTCAGGGACCCGTTGAGCTCGGCCCGCAGCACCGGGTCCTCCACCGCGTTGATCAGCAGCCGGACGTCGTCCAGGCCCGCGAGGCCCGCGGCGAGATCGTTCGAGATCTCCGAGGACACCGCGGTCAGCGTGCTGGCCAGCCGAATTCTGGTCACCAGCCAGTCGGTGCGAAACCCGGACGGCACCGGGTGCACCGAGTCCAGCAGGCTCATCCCGCGGCGCAGCAGGCGAAGACTCTGGTGGTACCGCGCGACACACGACGCGTCCGCGGCGTCCTTCTGCAGGGCGTGAACCCTCTCGATCACCTCGGAGGGGTTCAGGTCAATCACGGGCACCCACCTATGACAGCACAGGCTTCGGCAAAAAGAAGCCCGCCTACCGGTAGATCAGCAGGCGGGCTTGCCTCCACGAGGCGGAACTCAGGCCTTGACGTCCTGATAGCAGCCGTTCGCGCATTCCGTGTGGACCGGGTGGTCGACGTGGACCTTGCCGTCCGTGTCGGTCCACTGGACCACGGGCGTCGGTTCCGGCGTCGGCTCCGGGGTTCCTTCGGGCTTGGTGTCCGTGGGCGTCGACATGGTCGATCTCCTCTCCCCTGGGGATCTGCCTGGGGACGCTCGCCGTGACGGTGAGTTCCCCTCGCGGGGCCCTCTCCCCGCGAACGGCCCAATAGTTCCACAACGGAGCAATGATCGGGAGGGTTTTCGCTACGGAAAGTCAGACCGACCGCCGTGAGCAGGCCAAATGTCGACAGTGGAACGTCCTAACGGGTGAAGTCTGTAACGACGGTGTGCCTCGCTGTGCACCGCGCCCGGGGGCCGGGCGGGCGTCAGGCGCGCCTGGCCGTCACCGCCGCGTGGACGGCAGTCACCAGCCTCACGTTCTCCGGAGCCGCACCGCCGGGGAAGGCGAAGCGACGGCGGTTGTAGCCGTACGCGAGCCCCGAGCGCGGGTCGGCGAACGCCTGCGAGCCCGCCGCGCCGCTGTGGCCGAACGCTCCCTGGCCCAGGACCGGGTAGTCGTCCGACACGATCGCGAAGCCGAGCCCGAACGCGTTGTGGTTGCGGGTCGACAGGTCATCGCCGATCGAGTGGATCTGCGCGAACTCCGCCGCGGTCTCGGGACGGAGCAGCCCGCCGAGCACCGCCGCGTACATCCCGGCCAGCCCGCGCGCCGACGCGACACCGCCGACCGACGCCGGGCTCAGCTGCCGGATCACCTTGATGTTCGGCAGGTCCCAGAGCTCCGGCGCCTTCGGGTGGTTCCGGTTGAAGGCGATGCCGCTGATGCTGTCCGCCCCGCTCGCGGCCGCCTCCAGCTCGGCCAGCTGCTCCGGTGTCGGCAGCATCGGCTGCGTGGTCAGGAACCGCGGCTCCAGCTCCTCCGGCAACCCGAGGTGGAAGTCGAGGCCGAACGGCTTCCGGACGCGCTCCTCGTAGTGCTCCTGGATGCTGCGGCCGGTGACACGCCGGACCACTTCGCCGGTCAGCGCGCCGATCACCAGCGCGTGGTAACCGAACGCCGTGCCCGGCCGCCAGTACGGCCGCTGCGGCGCGAGCCGCTCGGCGATCACCCGGTCGTCGGCGAGCTCTTCGGCCGTGAACCCGTGGTCGGCGCCGACCACGCCGGCGCGGTGCGCGAGCAGCTCCCGCAGCGTGATCCGCTCCTTGCCCGCCGCGCCGAACTCCGGCCAGTAGTGGCTGACCCGCTGGTCGAGCTCGAGCACCCCGTCCTGGACGAGCAGCGCGACCACGAGGTGCGCGGCGCCCTTGGTCGAGGAGAACACGCCGGTCAGCGAATCGGCGGTGATCTCGGGACCGGTCCACAGGTCGACAACGCGTTCACCGTCGACGTGCGCGACGAGCTGCGCGGCGTAGTCACCCCCTTCCCCGGCCGCGACGGCGGCGAACTCCGCGCGGACCGGCTCGAACCCGTCGGCGACGGTCCCCTGGATGTGCTCGGACGACATGGCGGCTCCCTCGGTGTGTGTGCGCCTGCGCCAAGGTGCAACCGAGGCCCGGCCGCCGTATTCCGGGTGCCGAGGGGTGAGCCTGCGGCGCGGTGATCCACGCGCGGACCAGGACGACGAGCACGCCCTGGAAGATCAGCGCGAGCGCGCCCCACAGCAGCAACACCACGACGGCTGCCGTCGCGACGACGAGCTCGGCGACCATCAGGATTGTGGCGAGCCTTGGGAATCCGGTGGCGCTGTCCTGCTCTTCGACGTGCCGCGGCGCGCAGGTACGACGCGCCGACCGGGTAGCCGAGGCGGTTGTTCGCGCACGCCGTCTCGACGAGCCGGAGGGTGGTAACGCGGGACCGTCCGGGGCTGATGTTCCCGACATGGGGGCACCTGAGTTCGAAGCCGAAGCAGGAGAAACCACCCGGCCCGGCCGTGGCTGGCGATCGCGTCGGTCGCCATCGGCGCGTCCGGCCTGACGCTGGCCGTCGCGACCTGGGCGGCCTGGCTGGTCGTCCGGCCGCAGGTCGTTTCGGCCTGGGTGTATTCCTGGGTCTCGCAAGCGTTCCTGCTCGTCCTCGGTGCCCTCTGGTTCGCGCTGCTGCCGATCAGCGTGCTGGCACTGGTCTTCGGTGTCTACGCCGGCGCACGCACCCGCCCCGGCCCGGGACGGATCGGCGCCGCGCTCGCCGTGATCACGGTGCTGCTCGCGCTGTCGGGCGCGGCCGTGTTCGCGACGACCTCGTGGCGGCACGTCGGCCCGCCGGTCGCGTACTTCGACAACCAGGCCGGGTTCCCCGGGTAGAGCGCCCTAGCAGGTGGGTAACCCCCAGGTCATGAAGCTGACCTCCACGGTGCTCGGCACCCCGGAACCGCGTGCGCTCGCCGAGTTCTACTCGATCCTGCTCGGGTGGCCGATCAAGACCGACGAGCCGGAGTGGGTGACCCTGCGCCCGGACGGCGGCGGCGCCGGGTTGTCGTTCCAGCTGGAGACCGGGCACGTCCCGCCGGTCTGGCCGCCGGCCGAGGGCGGCCAGCAGATGCAGCTGCACCTCGACATCGAAGTCGACGACCTCGCGGCGGCCACCGCCGCCGCGACGGCCGCGGGCGCCACGGTCGCGGATTTTCAGCCGCAGGAGGACGTCCGGGTCTGCCTCGATCCGGCCGGGCATCCGTTTTGCCTCTGGAAGCGTGAATGAGGTGACGCCCCGCGTTCGATCGGTCACAGGATCCGCTATGTTCGACTGAGGTCCTGTTTCCGGCGAACGGAGTTGAGCCCTGTGGGGGTGCACCGGATCTGGCACCACGGACTGGTCCCCACCGAGGGGAAACGCCCCCTGGACGCGTTGCGCAGCAGGCTGATCACGCGCCAGCGGCAGCACGAGGACTACAGCGTCACCGATCTCGGCTCGTCCGACGACGGCGGCTCGCGCCGGTGCGACCTGAAGTTCGCGTGGACGGGCGGCGAAGGCCGCTACTCCGTTCAGGTACTGCTTTCGCTGTGCTACCACGCCGGAGAGGACCGGGTGGCGTGGTTGCTGGCCGCGGCGTGCACCCGGCCGTGGAGCGCCGGCCACGAAGCGCCGGCGCACCGGATCGGCCTGGAAGAGCTGGGCGCCGGCGGCAGTGACGAGATCCCGATCGAAACCCCGGTGCTCGCGATGCGGGGCTGGTCGAGCCAGGAGTGCGACCGGGTCGCCGATCTGCTGGGCGAGGCGCTGACGGCGTCGTGGCGGACGTCGGCGGTGCTGGTGCTCACCGAGCCGCCCACGGTGCCGGTCGACGGCTGGCCCGGTCTGGTCAACGTGTTCGACGTCGACGACCGCTTCCGCCGCACCCTGAACCGGCACCTGCCGCTCGGGTGCGCGGTGCCGCAGGGCGCGCGGCTGTACGTGCCGCCGTGCGACCAGCTCCCCGACTTCGTCGAGACCGCCAGCCCGGTGTCCGGCGAGGCCCTCCAAGGCGCGATCACGCGGCTCATCCAGACGCGGAGCCGGACGCCGCTGCCCGAGGAGTGGGCCGACGTGCCGAGCGTCCGCTCCTGGTACGCAACGGATCCGTTCGCCTCGCCGGAGCGAGAGCCCGACGCCGAGCTGACGGAGAAGCTGGGCCGCGCCGAGCGCGAGCTGGCCGAGGCGCGGGGCGTGATCACGATCCTGCGCAAGAAGGCGAAGGCCGACGCCGAGGACCGGGACCGCCACGCCGGGGAGGTGAAGACGCTTCGCCACCGCCTCGACGAGCTTTCCGCGGCCGAAGTCGCCTGCCTGCGGGAGCAGCTCGCGCAGCTTCAGGAAGAGCTGGACGACTACGCGCGGGCGTTCGAGGAGACTGAGGCCGAGCGCGACGAGCTGAGACGCGTCAACGGCCTGCTGGCGGGCCGCCTGGCCCGGCACCACGCCGCGGACGAGGTGACCGCGGCCGAGCGGCCGCCGGAAGAGTTCCCCAGCTTCGCCGAGCTGATCGGCGCCGCGACGGTGAAGCTCAAGCACCTTGCGATCACGGCCGAGCCGGCCCCGGCCGCGATCCTCGACCACCACCCGAAAGCCGCCGCCTGGCGCCGCAAGGCGTGGGACGCGCTCCGCACCCTCGACGCCTACGCCTGCGCGCGGACCTCGTTGCTCGGCTCGGGCCGCGACCCGGGGCCCGAGCTGTCGGACGTGCTCGCGTTCGCCCGGACCGGCCAGCCGGGTTCGCTGATCAGCGCCAACATCATCGCCCTGGCCGAGTCGGACACGGTGACCACGAACGAACGGCTGCGCCAGGCGCGCACGTTCCGCGTCGACCCCGAGACGAACCCGGCCGGCCGCGACTACTTCGGCGCGCACATCGCCCTGGAGCGCTTCAAGTCGCCGGCGCCCCGGCTGCACTTCCTCGACGACACGGACGGCACTGGCACGGTTTACGTCGGCTACCTGGGCGCCCACCTGCCGACGTCGAAGACCAACTGAGCGAGAATCACGCGCATGACGGAGCTCGCGCGGAAGGACCTGGCCTACTGCCGGATCGCTCGCGGTGACCGGGTGCTGTTCCTGCGACGCAGCCCCGGGGTTTTCCTCGCGGGGCGGTGGGAGCTGCCGGGCGGCACGGCCGAGCCGGGCGAGCGCTTCGAGGCCACGGCGGAACGGGAAGCGGCGGAGGAGACCAGGCTGAAAGTGCGCGTCACGGAAGAACTGTGGCGTGATTCGTGGCCGGACGTGGCCGGGCGGGCGATGCGGGTGCACGCTTTTGTCTACACCGCCGAAGAAGACGGCACGAGTGACGTTGTGCTCAATCCGGAAGAGCACGACGACTTCGCCTGGCTGACGACGGCGGAGGCGCGGGAGCGGGAACTGCCGCCGCATTTCCGGCGGTGGCTCGATCGGTAGGGGTTTTCCGTTTCGCAGCGCCACTTCGGTGAGTCGATGGCGCTGCGGGAATCTTCGCGGTTCGGTCATGGCAACGACGCTACCCGAACACCTGTGCGACGGTAATCGCTGGATCGGGTGATGATCGACGACGACGGATGGCCGGATTTTGTTGCTCCACAAGGGAAATCCGCGCCGAAATGCCCTGGGCACCCCCGATTTCCACACTAGCGGAGGCCACCGACAAAATCGGGAAAGCGGGGCGACCGAAGCCGCGCGAGACGAAGACAGGTCTTCTTCGCCGGCAGGTGGCGGGGCGTCGTCGCCGGGCCACCCGACCGTGGCGGACTCCTCAGGAGGCGATGGCCTCGTTGATCGCCAGCAGCTCCTGCGCGGTGCGTGTGGCGGTGAACTCGATGACGTCGTACCGGGCGAGCCGCTGGACCACGAACGGGTCGCTGGCGAGGATCGCGTCGAGCGTGCCTCGCAGCACCGAGCGGGTCAGGATGACGTGGTCGGCCGCGCCGGCGCCCTTTCCGGAAACGAGGAAGACCCCTTTCGTGAATTGTTTGCGCACCCAGTCCGAATGGTCTGGGAGCGCGTAGTCGACTTCTGTTTCGGGTGCTGTGTAGGTCAGCAGTGCGATGTACATGATTCGATGGTAGGACTCCGGCGCCCGCGCCGCATCCGCCTGGCGAGTGGCCCCGGACACCACTTCACCCATAGTCCGGTCAAGAACCAATCAATTTCTTTACCAGCGCTTTTTCAATTATTCTCCGCCGCCGTACGCCCGTCGTCGTACGGCGTGGTGTCGACGCCGGGCCGACGCGGCCGGCGCCACACGACGGTCACACTTCGGGCCATGAACGCACTGACCCGGATCTGGCAGGACGGCAGGCGAGCCGAGCGGATCGCCTACGTCGTCGGCGCGGCGCTGTTCCTCAGCGGCGTTGTGCACGCCGTCGTGCTCGTCGCGACCGGCGGTTCGTGGCTGGGCCCGCTGTCGATGCGCAAGGCCGTCACGTTCGGCCTCTCGTTCGGGCTGACGCTGGTGCCGGTCGCCTGGGCGACGTCGTTCCTCACCGTCCGCCCCCGGTGGCGCTCGATCCTGCTCGGCGCGTTCACCGCGGCGAGCGTCGCCGAGGTCGTGCTGGTCAGCATGCAGGCCTGGCGCGGTGTGCCCTCGCACTTCAACTTCGAGACGCCGTTCGACAACGTCGTTTCGATGACGCTCGCGGCGGGCGGCGGGGTGATCATCCTGACCGTCATCGGCTTCACGGCCGCCGCGCTGGTCGAACCGGGTCCGGACGCGCCCAGCCTCCGCCTGGCGATCCGCGCCGGCCTGGTCGTCCTCCTGGTCGCGCTGGCCACCGGCGCCGTGATGATCGCCCGCGGCGTGGTGCTGGCCCGCGGCGGCGATCCGGAAGGCGCGTACACGACCGCCGGCTCGCTGAAGCCGCTCCACGCGGTCGCGATGCACGCGATCCTCGTGCTGCCCGCGCTGGCCTGGCTGCTGCGGTTCACCCGGTGGCCCGAGGCGCATCGGACGCGTGTCGTCGTCATCGCCGTCGTCGCCGACGCCCTGCTCACCGCGGTCATCGGCGTCGAGTCCTTCGCCGGGGTCGACCCGCTGGCCGCGCCGCTGCCGGTGCTGGCGTTGTCCGTGCTGGCGCCGGCCGTGCTCGCCGGCACCGGGGCCTACGCGCTGACCGGCGTTGAACCGCCCGTCCGATTCGCACGTATCCCCGTTGGGAAGGCAAGGGGCCGGTAAAGCGGCGGACGGAGATCACGCGTGCGGCACGGTATGACCACCCACGGCCTTTTCCAGCAGAACCAGGCCCACAGCCCGTCGTTCTTCTCCGTGGCGAGGGTGATGGGCCGGCACGCGGACGACCTCGCGGACTTCTGCATCCCCTGCAACCCGTACTTCCCGACCGACGCGATGTTCGGCGAGCTGGAGCGGAACCTCCGCACCATCCTCAAGTTCTACCCGAGCGACGCCGGCGCGATCACCGCGCAGCTCGCGCACGTGCTGCGGCTCAACCCGTCGACGATCTCCCTGGCCAACGGCTCCACCGAGCTGATCACCTGGATCGACCGGCTGCTCGTCGGCTCGAGCGTGGCGGTGCCGATCCCGACCTTCGGCCGGTGGACCGACCAGCCGCTCGAGACCGGCAAGCGCGTCGACATGTTCCTGCTGAAGGAGGCGAACAACTTCGAGCTGCGCGTCGACGAGTACATCGAGTTCATCAAGCGGCGTGGCTCGCGGGTCGCGGTGCTGTGCAACCCGAACAACCCCGACGGCGGGTACCTGCCGCGGCGCGAGGTGGTCCGGTTCATGGACGCCCTCGAGGACCTCGACCTGGTGGTGATCGACGAGTCGTTCATCGACTTCGTCGAGGTCGAGATGAATCCGTCGGTGGCCGCCGAAGCCGTCGTGCGGCCGAACGTCATCGTGCTGAAGAGCCTGGGCAAGAACTTCGGGCTGCACGGGATCCGGTTCGGCTACCAGGTGTCGAACCCGGCGCTGACCCGCAAGCTGTCGGCCGCGCTGCCGAAGTGGAACCTGAACTCGCTGGCCGAAACCGTGATCTTCATGCTCGCCGAACGCCGTGCGGAGTACGAGGAAAGCCTCAAGAAGCTCGCGCTCGACCGGTTCATGATGAACTCACAGCTCACGCAGTTCCAGGAGCTGACGGTGTACCCGTCGCAGGCGAACTTCCTGCTCGTCAAGCTGCCCGGCTCGGTCGACGGCGCCGAGCTGTGCGACTACCTGCTCGCCGAGCACCACCTGCTGGTGCGCCAGTGCGGCAACAAGATCGGCATGACCAGCCAGTTCATGCGCTTCGGGGTGCGGCCGGACACCGAGGTCGAGCGGCTGGTCGAGGGCCTGCGCGGGGTCGAGCGGCTCGGCGGCGGCCGGCACGCGACGCCGACGATCGAGCTGGTTTCGCACTCCCGCGAGCAAGAACGGTCGATCAGCTGAGCACGTGGGCCATGGCCGACTTCTCGGCGAACACCCGGCCGTTCGCCGACCTCGACCGCTCGGGCCGCACCCGCAGGCTGCGCCGGCTCGCCGAAGCCGCCTTGACCTCCTACGACGTCCCCGTGGCCCGGCTGACCCCGCTCGGGCGCGGGCTCAACACGACGTTCCGCGTCGACGGCGCGGACGGCGGCCGGTACGTCCTGCGGGTGCAGCGGCCGGACGGGCCGGGCGTCGCCCAGGTGCGGTCCGAGATGGCCTGGCTGGCCGCGCTGTGCCGGGAGACCGACCTCGCGGTTCCGCGGCCGGTGCCGACGCGCGGGCGCGACCTGGTCACCGTCGTCGCCGACCCGGCGGTGCCGGAGCCGCGCACCTGTGTGCTCTGCCGCTGGGTCGACGGCCGGTTCGTCGACGAGCGCCTCGGCCCGCCACAGCTGTACTCGCTGGGCGAGCTCACGGCTCGGCTGCAGCAGCACGGCGGGCGGATGAACGGCCTGGACCGCGGCCGGGTCGACGACCTCACCGAGTTCGGCCGCTCGCAGGTGAACGGCTTCTCCGACGTCGTGCTCGAGCGGGCGATCGCGCAGGCCGGCGGCGACGTGTCAGTCCGCGCCGCGCTGGAGCGGATCCGCGGGGTGCGCGCCGAGCTGGGCTTCGGCGACGACGTCTTCGGCCTGGTCCACGGCGGCCTGCACCAGGAGAACTACCTCTTCCACCGGGGCCGGGTGCGGGTGATCGGCTTCGACGGCTGCGGGTTCGGGCACTACGCCTACGACCTCGCCGTGACGATCGGCGAGCTGGCTCACCTGCCGCAGCGGGACAGCCTGCGCGAAGCGCTGCTGGACGGCTACCGGTCGGTCCGGCCGGGCGGCGCCACGACCGACCCGAAGGTCCTGGCCGCCTTCGTCGCGCTTCGCCGCGTCCAGCAGCGGCTCCGGTGACGCTATAGCGTGGCGTTACAATTGCTACATGGCCGGACGATCGAGTGAGACGACGAGCACCCGCGACCGCCTGCTCCTGGCCGCCGGCCAGCTCCTGCACGAAGCCGATGGTGGCCCGGTGTCGACCCGGGCGATCTGCGAGCGCGCCGGCGTCCAGGCCCCCACCCTCTACCACCACTTCGGCAGCAAGCAGGGCCTGCTCGACGCCGTGGTGAACTACGGCTTCACCCAGTACGTCCAGGCGCCTTCGGCCGACGGTGACCCGGTCGACCGGGTCCGGGCAGGCTGGGACCGGCACGTCGAGTACGGCCTGGAGCACCCCACGTTCTACGTGCTGCTCTACGGCCAGATCGAGCCGGGCGTGCCGTGCAACCTGACCTCGAGCGCCGAGGCGATGCTGCTGGAGCTGTTCACGCCGCTGGCGCGTGACGGGCGGCTGCGCGTCGAGGCGGCCGAGGCCGCGCGGCAGTTCGCGGCGGCCAACAGCGGCGTCACGCTGAGCCTGATCGCCCAGCCCGAAGGAAACCGCGACCTGGCGATGTCCACGCAGGTCAGGGAGGCCGTGCTCGCCGGGCTGCTCGCCGAGCCGGCGGCCGGGGACTCCTCCGTCGGCAGCCTGGCGGTCGCTTTGTCGACCGCGCTCGCGGACGACGTCGACGCCTTGACCCCGACCGAGCGCGGGATGCTGCGGGAGTGGCTGCACCGGCTGGCCGCCTGACACCGCGCGCTACATTTGCTATATTGACGCCTATAGCCAATGTAGTGGAGGTAAGCATGCAGCTCGGCACGTTCGGCGTCTTCCTGGCCCCACACCGCGACGACGTGACCCGCAAGGCGCACGCGGTCGCGGCCGACCGGCTCGGGTACGGCACGGTCTGGTTCGGCACCGGCTCGGCCTCGATCGGCGACCTCGCGTTCGTCGAGGACGTGCTGGCCTCGACCGAGCGGATCACCGTGGCGACCGCGATCGTCAACATGTGGTCCGACGACCCGGAGCCCCTCGCCGAGTCCTACCACCGGCTGGCGGGCCGCTACGGAAAGCGCTTGCTGCTCGGCGTCGGTGTCGGGCACCCGGAGTCGGTCACCCGGTACCGCAGCCCGTACGACAAGATCGTCGACTACCTCGACCGGCTCGACGCGGCCGGTGTCCCGGTCGAAGCCCGCGTCCTCGCCGCGCTCGGCGACCGCGTCCTGAAGCTGGCCGCCGAGCGCACCGCCGGCGCGCACCCGTACCTCGTGCCGGTGAGCCACACCCGGCACGCGCGGTCGGTCCTCGGCGCGGGAAGGCTGCTCGCGCCCGAGCAGAAGGTGGTCGTCGACGACGACCCGGTGGCCGCACGCGCCATCGGCCGCCCGTTCGTCGAAACGCCGTACCTGAGCCTGAGCAACTACGTGAAGAACCTGCTGCGCCACGGGTACACACCGGACGACGTCGCCGGCGACGGCAGTGACCGGCTGATCGACGACCTCGTCCTGCACGGCACGCCCGAGACGCTCGCGAAGGGGCTTCGGTCCCATGTGGACGCCGGCGCCGACCACGTCGCGGTCCAGATGCTCGGCCCCTCGCCCGACGCGGAGGCCGAGCACCACCGGATGCTCGCCGAGGTCCTGCTCTGATCAGCCGGGCGCCGGAGCCAGCGCGTTCAACGCGGTGACGATCGTGGCTTCCTCGTAGGCGAAGTGGCTGTCCAAAGCGGACGCCAGCCGGTCGAACTCCGCGCGCAGCCGGACCGGATCGGTCTCTTCGCCGACGAGCCGCCGGATCTCCTCCTGCAGCCGTGCGACACCGGCGTGCTCCTCACCGAGCTTCGTCAACGCGGGTGCGAGCGCCGGGAACTGCCGGGCCAGCATGGGGAAGATCGCGGTGTCCTCGCCGGTGTGGTGCCGGGTGAGCGCCGAGCAGAAGCCGAGGCACCGCTGCTCGAAGTGCAGCGGGTCGCCGGAACCCAGTCGGCCACGCAGTTCCCGCAGCTCGGCGCGCAGCCAGTCGTGCACCTCGACGATCCAGTCCCCCATCCGCCGCACCCGCTCGAGCCGGTGCAGGACGAGCACCGGCAGCACACGGGTGGTCCGCGCCTGGTAGTCCGCGAACCCCGGTTCCCGCGCGACGACCTCGGCGAACAGGCGGTCGCGGTCGGGCGCGAGCGCGGCCATCGCCTCGAACGACTCGTCGCCGGTATCGACGGTCACCAGCGGGTTGTGGCGGATGTTGTGGTACCAGGCGGGATGCTTCGGGGCGCCCATCGCGGACGCGACGACGACGAGCTGCCCGTCGATGTCCAAGGCTCCCAAGGGAACCCGGTGCGGCCGGCCCGTGCGGGCGCCGGTGGTGGTGAGCGTGATCAAACGTGGTCCTTTCCGATGTGGAGTTCATCGGAGGCAGGAGAACGGCACGACGGAGGCACACGTCTGCCCGGAAGGGAAACGACGTGGTTCGCGAGAGACACCGACGTGTCGATCTCAAAAGGGGGCTGAGTAGCCACTACCTCCGTGCGTAGGCCCATCCGGGGCGCATCCTCACGGTAGCACGGATCAGCGCGTGGCCTCCGCGGCTTTTCGTGCTTCTTCGGCGGCTTCGTCGGCCTGTTCGAACTTCTCCTTGGCCGTCTCGAACTCCGCCGTCGCGCGCTCGGCGCGTTCCTCGGCTTCTTCGAGACGCGTGCGCAGGTCTTCGACGCGCGCCTTGGCCTGCTCGGCCGCGCGTTCGGTGCGGACGAGGTCGCGTTCGGCCACCGCGCGCTCCTTGGCGAGCTCGGTGGCCTCCTTGCGCAGGCGCTCGCGTTCGGCGCGGACGCGTTCACGCTCCTCGCGTTCCTCCCGCTCGCGGCGACGGTCCTTTTCGGCCTTCTCGGTCCGCTTCGGCTTCGCCGGCTCGGCCTTGTCGACCAGCTTCGCGGGACGCTTGCCGCTCGTCGGCGGGGCGGTGGTGGCCTCGAGGGTGAACCACTGGTCGGCGTCCTGGTGCGCGACCGAAGTCAGGCGCCCGGCCAGGGCGAGCGCCGCGGTCCCCGGGTCCGCCGCGACGGCCTCCAGGGTCGCCTCCACCTCACGCGAGACGGAGTCGCTCATCGACGGCAGCCCGTGCAGGATCCCCCGCACCAGCTCGCCGCGGCGCCGGGTCAGCGCCCGCAGGTCGTCGCCGGCCAGGCGCGAGTGGGCGTCGCGCAGCTCGTCCCCGAGCTCGGCCAGCTCACGCAGCTCGTCCGGGTCTTCCCGGGCCAGGCCGTTGACGATCGCGGCGGCCGTGGTCGGCTTCCGCAGCTCCTTGATCTTCGCCGCGAGCTCGGCGTCCCCCTCGGCTTTTGCCGCCTTTGCCGCCGCATTGCGCGCGCTGACGAACTCCGCGAGGTCACCCCCGTAGAGCTCGCCGGCCACCGTGTCGAAGTCCATCGGGTCCCAGCGAACCACATCGGACTGGTGCGAGCACCTGTGACGCGTCATCATCGGGACGGGGACGACGAAGGGATGAGGCGTGTTCTTCGATCTGGGTGTCCGGGACTTCCTCGACCGCGCGGAAACGGTGTACCCGGACCGCGTCGCGGTGGTCGACGAGCCGAACCAGCCCGCGCCGAGCTGGGGTTCGCTCACCTATCGCGAGGTCGCGAAGCGCGCGCGGGCGCAGGCGGCGAACCTCGACGCGCTGGGCGTGCCGGTCGGCGGCCGCGTCGCCATGGTGTCGCACAACGCCGCGCGGCTGCTCGTGTCGTTCTTCGGGGTGTCCGGCTGGGGCCGGATCCTGGTGCCGGTGAACTTCCGGCTCGCCCCGGCCGAGGTCAAGTACATCGTCGAGCACTCCGGCGCCGAGGTGCTGATCGTCGACCCCGAGCTGGAGCACCTGCTCGACACGGTCACGGCGAAGCACGTCTTCGTCCTCGGCCGCGACGACGACGCGATCTGGGGCGGCGAGGGTGCACCGCGGCCGTGGGCGGGCGACGAGTCGGCGACGGCGACCCTCAACTACACCTCGGGCACCACGGCGCGGCCGAAGGGCGTGCAGCTCACCCAGCGCAACATCTGGCTCAACGCGATGGTGTTCGGCCTGCACACGACGTTGACCGACAACGACGTCCTGCTGCACACGCTGCCGATGTTCCACTGCAACGGCTGGGGCATGCCGTACGCGGTGACCGGCCTCGGCGGGCGGCACATCGTGCTGCGGAAGGTCGACGGCACCGAGATCCTCCGGCGCATCGACGAGCACGGCGTGACGATCTTGTGCGCCGCCCCGGCGGTGGTCACCGCGGCCCTCGACGGCGCCGCGACCTGGGAAGGCGAGATCCCCGGCCGCGACCGCGTCCGGCTCGTCGTGGCCGGCGCTCCGCCGCCGACCCGCACGATCGAGCGGGTGCGGGCCGAGCTGGGCTGGGAGTTCATCCAGATCTACGGGCTCACCGAGACCTCGCCGCTGCTCACGGTCAACCGCATGCGCAGCGAGTGGGAGGATCTCGACCCGCACGAGCAGGCGAAGCTGCTCGGCCGCGCGGGGACGCCGGCGCTGGGCGTCCGGATCGGCATCGACACCGACGGCGAGGTGCTCGCGCAGTCGAACACCAACCTCGACGGCTACTGGGAGAACCCGGCGGAGACCGAGCGGGTGCAGGAAGGCAACTGGTTCCACACGGGCGACGGCGGGTCGTTCGAGGACGGCTACCTGACGATCGCCGACCGCAAGAAGGACGTGATCATCTCCGGCGGCGAGAACGTGTCGTCGATCGAGGTGGAGGACGCCCTGAGCTCGCACCCGGCGGTCCGCGAGGCCGCGGTGATCGGCATCCCGGACGAGAAGTGGGGCGAGCTGGTGACGGCGCTCGTGGTGACGTCGGAGGAAGTGACTTCGGACGAGCTGATCAAGCACTGCCGGGAGTACCTGGCGGGGTACAAGTGCCCGAAGCGGGTCGAGTTCCTGGAGGAGCTGCCCAGGACGGCGACGGGGAAGATCCAGAAGTTCAAGCTGCGGGAGCCGTTTTGGCAGGGCCAGTCCCGTCAGGTGAACTGAGGTTCTTCTTCGAGCTTCAGGCGCTAGCTCACCATCCGGAAGAAGGTCCGCACCTCGTCGACGAACAGCTCGGGCTGCTCATAAGCCGCGAAGTGCCCGCCTCGGTCCAGCTCGTTCCAATGCCGGATGTCCGGGTACCGCCGCGCCGCCCAGCGACGGGACGGTCGTGGCATCTCGCCGGGGAAGATCGAACAGCCCACCGGCACGTCCACCGTGTCGTCCGTTGCCTCCGAGAACCAGCGCTGGACCTTGCGGATGCTCTCCCAGTACAGCCGCGCCGACGACGCTGCCGTCCCGGTCAGCCAGTACAGCGTCACGTCGTCGAGGAGCTCGTCGCGGGTGAACGGGAAGCCGTCGGACCAGGCGTGGAACTTCTCGACCAGCCAGCCGCACAGGCCCGCCGGAGAGTCCAGCAACCCGTAACCCACCGTCTGTGGACGCGTCGACTGCAGCACCGAGTAGCCGTCCTCCCAGCGCTGCGCGTGCTCCAACGCCGCCAGTGACGCTCGCTCGGCGGGCGTCAGGTCGCCGAACGTCGACGGGTCCGGCGCCGCGATCGGCGGGTTCAGGTGGATGCCCGCCAGGTGGGCCGCGTCCTGCTGGGCCAGTGACGTCGTGATCGACGTCCCCCAGTCGCCGCCTTGGGCGCCGTAGCGGGAGTACCCCAGGCTCGCCATCAGCGTCGCCCATGCCGCCGCGATGCGCTCGATGCCCCAGCCCGGCGACGCCGGTTTGTCGCTGAAGCCGTAGCCCGGCAGCGACGGGATCACCAGGTGGAACTCCTCGACGAGCGGCTCGATCACCTTGCCGAACTCGAGGAACGAGCCCGGCCAGCCGTGCGTGAGCAGCAGCGGGAGCGCGTCCGGACGACGCGACCGCACGTGCAGGTAGTGGATGCCCAGCCCGTCGATTTCCGCGCGGTACTGCGGAAACCGGTTCATCCGGGCCTCCACGGCACGCCAGTCGTAGCCGGAAGCCCAGTAGTCGCACAGGGAACGCAGGTAGGCCAGCGGCGTGCCCTGGCTCCAGTCGTCCACCGGCTCGGCCTCCGGCCAGCGGGTCCGGCGCAGCCGCGCCCGCAGGTCCTCGAGCTCGACCTCGGGGACCTCGATCCGGAACGGCGTGCTCACGCGGGTGTGTAGGTCAGCTGGACGACGCCGTTGCCGAACGTCGAAGACTTCTTGAGCACCAGCGGGAACCCGGGCCCTTCGGTGGGGAACAACCGTTTGCCCCCACCCACGACGACCGGGTAGAGCAGCAGGTTCAGCTCGTCGACCAGCCCTTCGGTCAGCAGCCAGCGCACCGCGGTCGTGCTGCCGCTGGTCATGATGTCGCCGCCGGCGGACGCCTTCAGCGCCCGGACCGCCTCGGCCGGGTCACCGGTCAGCAGCGTCGAGTTCTTCCAGCCGACCTCGGACAAGGTCGACGAAAGCACGTATTTCCGGACGTTGTTCATGAACTCGGCGCCCTCGTCGTCCTCGGCGGTCCGCCCGGGCCACGCCTCGGCGAACCCTTCGTAGGTGACGCGGCCGAGCAGCATGGCGTCGGCGGCGGCCATCCCGCTGCCGACGGCCCGGCCGATCTCGTCGGTCCAGTACCGCAGCGACCACTGGTCCGGCGCCTCCACCACGCCGTCGAGCGAGATGAACAGGTTCGAAACAATCTTGCGCATGGGCCACTATAAACCGGCGACCGGCCCGGACCGTCCACTCGCGACGGTCACTCACAGGAGGTCGAGCGCGCGGCCCAAGGTCGTGAGACGCGCTTCGAGCGTTTCGCCTGCCGGGTACAGCCGGACCGTGTCGATCCCCGTGTCGCGCCAGACGCGCAGCCGTTCGCGCACCATCTCTTCGGTGCCGATCAACGTCGTGGCCAGCACCATCTCGTCGGTGACGAGCGCAGTGGCGCCGTCGCGGTCGCCGGCCTGCCAGCGTTCGCGGACCTCGGCGGCGACGTCCGCCCAGCCCTGGCGGCTGTAGGCGTTGTTGTAGAAGTTCGTGGTGGCCGAGCCCATCCCGCCGAGGCTGAAGGCGAGCTCCTTCTTGCGGCCGCCGACCATCACGCGCAGCTCGTCTTCGTTGTCGGCGAAGGCGACTTCGGCGCCCTGACAGACGTCGATGTCCTTACGCGTGCGCCCCGCCTTCGCGAGCCCGGCGTCGAGCGGCCCGAAGTACGCGTCGGCGCCTTCGGGGACGAAGCTGGTGCCGAGCCAGCCGTCCGCGACCTCGCCGGTGAGTTCCAGCAGCTTCGGCGACAGCGTCGCGAGGTAGATCGGGATGTCCGGGTTCGGCGCCGTGGACAGCCGCATCGGGCGTGCCTCGCCGGGCAGCGGGATCTCGAACGTTTTGCCGGAGAACACAACCTTCTCCCCGGCGAACGCGCGGCGGATGATCTCGACGGTCTCGCGCATGCGTGTCAACGGCTTCGCGAACGGGACGCCGTGCAGGCCTTCGACCACCTGCGGCCCGGACGGGCCCAGCCCCAGGGAGAACCGCCCGCCGGAGAGGTCGGCCAGCGTCAGGGCGGCCTGCGCGATCGCGACCGGCGTGCGCGTGCCGAGCTGGATGATGCCGGAGCCGAGCCGGATCCGGTCGGTGCGGGCAGCGAGGTACCCGAGCGCGGACGGCGCGTCCGAGCCCCACGCCTCGGCGACCCAGCAGACGTCGAGGCCGAGCTTTTCCGCCTCCAGCACGAAGTCCAGCGTCGTGCGGGAGTCCTGCGAGAACTCGACCGTCGTCGCCGTCTTCACCGGCTTTCCACCCGCTCCTTGATCGCGGCGAGGTTGCCGGTCATCGCGGTTTCGAACTCCCGCAGGCGCACGAAGACGATCTTCTGCTCCTTCTCGGGCATCCGGTCGATGGCGAACGACAGCCCGGAGCGCCCGGGGCCCATCTGCATCCACTGCGAGAGCCGCGTGCCGCCGTTGTCGGCTTCGAGGGTGAACTTCCAGATCGCGCTCGGCTCGGCCGGGTCCGCGACGGCCCAGGCGAACACGCGCGGGGCTTCGCATTCGACGACGTACGACGTCGTCTCCCACTCGCCGAACGCGTCGTGCTTGCTCTTGCCGACGAACGTCCGGCCGACCTCGCGCCATTCGACGGACTGCAGTTCGGCACTCAGGGACGGCATCACCGCGATGTCCGAGACGACCGGCCAGACCACCTCCGGCGCGGCGTCGATCCAGGTCGAGACCTCGGCCGTCGGCTTGTCCGCGTACCGCGCGCCGGTCCACTCCATCGTGGTCGCACCCCTCTCAGTGAGCCTCTGACCACGATAGTTGCGTAGATGGACCTAGGCTGTCAACGTCACTCCTGCCGGGCGAACCGCGCCTCGACGTCCGGGCGCTGTGCCAGCCGCGGCGGGAAGCCGGGGCCACGGCGCATCCGGGTGTCGTCCGGTGTCATCGGCTCCCGGCACTCCGCGCAGACGATCTCGGCGTGCGTGTTGTGTCCGCAGGCGGTGTGGTGCACGGTGATCGGCGGGCCGGCCTCGCCGGCCAGCCACTTGTCCCCCCAGCGGGTCATCGCGAGCAGCACCGGGTAGAAGTCGCGGCCCTTGTCGGTGAGCACGTAGTCGTAGCGCACCGGTTCGGTCTGGTAGGCGACCTTTTCCAGCAACCCCTCTTCGACCAGCCGCTTCAGCCGGTCGGCGAGGGTGTTGCGCGCGATGCCGAGCACCTCCTGGAACTCGTCGAAGCGGCGTACGCCGTAGAAGGCGTCTCGCAGGACCAGCGGGGTCCACCAGTCCCCCAGCAGGTCCATGGTGCGCGCGATCGAGCACGGCCACTGCGCGAACGAGGTCCGTTTCATATCGCCGAGAGTACCCCGTTTTCCAGAAGGACTCAGCAGGTCAGCCGCATGACGACCCGCCGCGCGGTCGGACGGCTCACCTCGGTGAACCCCGCGGCGGCGAAGACGCCGGTGGTGCCGACGAACAGCTCACCGGGCCAGGCGACCGGCTCCCCGGGCTCGACGGCGATCGGATAGCTCTCGACCGCACGGGCGCCCCGCTCCCGGGCGAAGTCCCCGGCGGCCTTCGCCAACGCGGCGCTGACCCCGCGCCGCCGGAACCCCTTGCGAGTCACAAAGCACGTCACGGCCCAGACGCCGTCGTCCTGCTTGTCCTCGTCCCGGCCGTCCCAGACGACCCGGCTGCCGAGGAGCCGCCGGTAAGCGGTGCGCGGTTCGACCGCGCACCAGCCGGCGGGCTCGCCGTCGACGAAGGCGACAAGCCCGGTCGCGTGGGCGGCCGTCTGCTCGCGGAGACGCTCGGCGCGCTCCTCGGCCGTCCCCGCCTTCCACTGCGCGGGGTGTCCTTGAAGTACTGGCAGCGACAGCGGGCCGGGTCGCCGCGGTCGCCGAAGATCGCCTGCAGGTCCGCCCAGGACGCCTGGTCGGCCGGTACGACAGTCAGCATCCGCCGACGCTAGACCAGGTGGCCGGTGGTCACGTCGACGTGGTCCGGCACTTCGTCGTGCTCGTCGCCGACCGAGAGCGTCCCGGCCGGTTCCACCAGGAGCACGCTCGCGCCCGCCTTCGACGACGGCTTGTGGAACGTCCCCTTCGGCACCACGAACACCTGGCCGCGGGCCAGCGTCACGACCCGCTCGTCCGGGTCGCGCAGGCCGATCTCGATCTCGCCGTCGAGGACCAGGAAGAACTCGTCGGTGTCCTCGTGGACGTGCCAGACGTGCTCGCCGTCGAACCGCGCGAGCCGGATGTCGTAGTCGTTGACGCGGGTGACGATCCGCGGGCTCCACGCGGCGTCGAAGCTCGCGAGGACTTCGTTCAGGTCGATCGGGTTCATGCTCACCATCGTCGACCTGGTGTTCCGCTCGCGGGAGTGCTAGGAATCGCACATGCCGCAAGAATTCTCGCACCGGGTCGTGGCGATCGTGACGGCGGAGTCGAACCCGTTCGAGATGGGAGTCGCGACCGAGCTGTTCGGGCTGCGCCGGCCTGAGCTGGACCGGCCCTGGTACGACTTCAAGCTCTGCGCGGCGACCCCGGACGTGCGGATGAACCTCGGCATGTTCACCCTCACCGGCGTCGCCGGGCTCGAGGCCGCCGACACGGCGGACACGCTGATCGCGCCGGCCCGCCCGGACACCGGCGTGCCGACGGACCCCGCGATCATCGCGGCGATCCGCCGGGCGGCTTCCCGGGGCGCCCGGCTCGTCAGCTTCTGCACGGGCGCGTTCGCGTTGGCCGAGGCGGGTGTGCTGGACGGCCGGCGCGCGACCACGCACTGGCAGTGGGCCGCCGAGTTCGCCGCGCGCTTCCCGGCGGTGCGCTGGGAGCCGGACGTCCTGTTCGTCGACGAGGGTGACGTCCTCACCGCGGCCGGCAGCGCGGCGTCGCTCGACCTCGGCCTGCACCTCATCCAGCGCGACCACGGCGCCGAGGTGGTCAACGCGGTCAGCCGCCGGCTGGTGTTCACCGGCCACCGCGACGGCGGGCAGCAGCAGTTCATCGCGCGCCCGGTGCCGGCGGTGCCGGACACGTCGCTCGCGCCGGTGCTGGCGTGGGCGCTGGCCCGGCTGGACGAGCCGCTGACGGTCGCCGACCTGGCGGCCCGCGCCGCGACCAGCCCGGCGACGCTGCACCGGAAGTTCCGCGCGGAGCTGGGCACGACACCGCTGGCGTGGCTGACCACGGAACGCGTGACGCTGGCCTGCCGCCTGATCGAGCGCGGCGAGCTCCGGCTGGACCGGGTGGCATCGGCCAGCGGCTTCGGCACGGCGGCGAACCTGCGGCAGCAGCTGAGGCGGCACACGGGGTTGAGCCCGAGCGCCTACCGCCGCCGCTTCGGCCCGGCGGCCTGAGACTCGCTGACGACGACCTCGGCCAACGCCGTGGTCAGCGCGTCCCGCTGCACCGCCACCGAATAGGCCGCCGGGTCGGCCGCGGCCAGTACGTTGAGTCCCTCGACCAGTCCCACCAGGCTCTTCGTCGTCAGCTCGAGGCGCTCCTCCGTCCACTCGGGACGGCAGAGCGCCACCAGCCGCCGGACGCGGGCCAGGAACGAGTGGTTCGCCGCTCGGTGGCGTTCGGCCAGGTCGTCGTCGGCCAGGGCCGCCGCCAGGAAGCCCACCCAGACGCGGGACTCCTCGTAGTGGCCGTGCAGCTGGTCGACCGCGCAGCCGAGGACCACCGTCAGCGCCTCGGCGGGGTCGGTGGCCGCGGCTTCCGCGGCGTCGGCGCGGGCGGCCGTGCGGTCGTAGAGCAGGTCACGCGCGTGCAGCAGCAGCGCCTTCTTCGTCGGGAACGCGTGCAGCACCAGGCCCGTCGTGCAGCCGGCGCGCTCGGCGACCGCGCGCAGCGTCAGCCCCGGCAGGCCGTGCTCCGCGAGCACCTGCCACACCGCGTTCGACAGCAGCTCCCGCTGCGCCCCCACGTCACGCTGTCTCGGCACAAAACCTCCTTCCCCGGAAGCGTAACAGGTGCTACGGTAACGCCTGTTACGGAACGGGGGTACCACCTGATGCTCGACTGCACGTTCGCGATCACCCCGGTGAGCTGGGACGATCGCGACGCCGTCCGCCTGCGCGAAGCCCAGCGCACCGAACTGGACGCGCGCTACGGCACCGACAACCACGAACCCGGCGCGCCCCCGACCGCCGACACCGTCGCGGTCTTCCTCGTCGCGCGCGACGCCGACGGGGTCGCTCTCGGCTGCGGCGGGCTCCGGCCGCTTGGCCCGGGGTCGGGCGAGGTCAAGCGCATGTACGTCGAGCCGGCGGCCCGCGGCACCGGTGTCGCGACCGCGTTGCTGCGCGCCCTCGAAGACCACGCGCGCGACCTCGGCATCAAGCGGCTACTGCTGGAAACCGGCAGCGGGCAGCCGGACGCGATCCGCTTCTACCAGCGCGAAGGCTACGAGCCGATCGACGCCTACGGTCCTTACATCGGCGAAGCGATCTCACTCTGTTTCGCCCGCGACCTGTAGCTATCGGTTTTCCGATGGCAGGCCAAGGCTGAGCTATTGGTGACCGGAGGCGCACCGGGCCTACCGTCGAGGACACGGCGATCTGGGGTTCTTTTCGCCGTTCCCTCACGAACCGGAGTTTTCCCTTGCGTCTCAAGCAGATCGGCGTTGTGCTGGCCGCGGCCGCCCTCGCTCTGACGGCCACGCCAGCCCAGGCGGCGTCGAGGATCGTGCCCCTCGCCGCCGGGCAGCAGCCCGAGAACATCACCCTGGAGCCGGACGGCTCCGCCGACCTCACCTTTGCCTACACCGGCGAAATCGGCCGGGTCACCCCCGACGGCCGCGTCCACGTCATCGCCCGGATCCCGGTGCCGGACGACGGCGACGTCCCGGTCGTCCACAAGAGACTGTTCCTCGGCGGCATCGTGCGGGCGCCCGACGGCGACCTGTACGTCGCCGTCTCGACCGGCACCCCGGCCACCGGCCTCTACCGGGTCCGGCCCGGATCGGCGCCGGTCCGGGTCGCCGCCCTGCCGCCGGCCGGCTTCCAGAACGGCGTCGCCCGCGTCCCCGCCACCGGTGACCTCCTGGTCGCCGACTCCTTCGGTTCGACGGTCTGGCGGGTCACGCCGCGGGGGCGGGTCACCGCCTTCGCCACCGGCGAGCTGCTCGCCCCGGTGGGCGGGTTCGGCGCCAACGGGATCAAGGTCCACGACGGCGCGGTCTGGGTGTCCAACCTGGACCGCGGCACCCTGGTCCGGTTCCCGCTGGGCGGCGGGCCCGGCCGGGTCGTGGCCTCCGGGCTCGGGCCGGTCGACGACTTCGCGTTCCACGGCGGCACCGTGGTCGCCGCGATCAACCAGGAGAACCGCGTGGTCACGATCGGCCGCGACGGCGTCCGGACCATTCTGTCCACTTCGGACGGACTCGCCAACCCGACCGCGGTCGCCGTCCGTGACGACACGCTGTACGTCACGGACGGCGCCTACTTCGGCGGGTCGCCGAACCTCCTTCAGGCGACGCTCGCGGCGAACACGTGCAGTGCCGAGTTCGCCGGCAACGTCACCGCGACGACCTCCTTGCCCGCGGTCAGCGGCACGGAGTTCGCGAACACGCGGTACGGCGTGGTCGGGTGGGCCGGGCCGGCCTGGGTGTTCTTGCCCAGGACGGTCGCGACGGTCGTCGCGCCGTACTGGGCGGGATCGGCGCAGCACCAGTTCGGCAGGCCGAGGTCCGCCTGGCTGGTGCTGCCGTCGGCGTACTGGACGACAACGGCGCCCTTCGCCGTCCCGGTGCCGGTGCCGGCCAGCACGAGCTTCGAGCCGGTCCCGCGCACGGCCACCGTCTGCCCGGCGGCGACGACGTTGTCCGGCTTGCCGTCCCCGGCCGCGGGCCAGGTCAGCCGGGCCCCGGCGGCGGTGAACTCGGCCCCCGGCTTCAGCCCCTGCTCGGCGAGTCCCTCGGCGCGGAAGCTGCTGCCGCCGCCGTCGAGGTTCCCGGCCGTGACGTGAGCCCCGTCGGTGACCCCGACGTTCCCGTACGCCGCGGCCAAGGAGGCATACGGGACGGTGACCGTCGAGGAGTCGGCGGCCTGGTGCGTGCCGAGCCGGGCTTGGTACGTCGCCGTGGCCGTGACCTGGTAGTCCGCGGGCTTCAGCCCGGCGTCCGGGGTCAGCGTCACCGGCGCCTGCACCGTCTGACCGGGCCACACCAGCTTCGGCACGGCGGGGGCGTTCACGTGGAAGCCGTTGCCCTGCACCGAGATCTTCACGTCCCGCACCGGCAACGGCGTGCCGTTGGTGAAGCTCACCGTCCCGGCGGTGGCCTGACCCGGCGCGGCCAGCGACGGCAGCGCCAGGGTCGTCGTGCCGTTGTTGTCCTCGGGGAAGAACCCGCCGACCGCGCTCGCCCCGAAGAGCCGCACGTCCTGCCGGTCACCCGCGCCGACCTGGCCGGTCTTGACCCGCACCACGCCTTGCGCGGCCGTGTCGTACCACCAGCCCGACGCCGCCTTGTCCAGCTCGGCCTTGCTGCCGTACTGCCGCAGGATCCCGGTTCCCGCCTGGACGACCGCGGGCTTCGCTCCCGTGTGGACGGACAGCCGGTAGTTCCGCGCCGCGGGCTTCCCCGGGTACGTGCCGGTGCTCGCGCCGATCCCGACGGTCACCGTGCCCGGCCCGGACTTCGGGGCGTCGACGGTGAAGGTCTGGTTCGCCTGCTCACCACGCTGGTAACCGCGGGTGACCCCGTCGTCTTCGGTGAGAGTGAAGCTGCCCTTGCCCTGCGGGTAGACGTCCAGGTCCAAAAGGGACTTGTCCCGCGTCTGCCACGACGTCGTGCCCTCGGCCCACATCGGCACGACCGCCCCGGCGCGGACGAACAGCGGGAGCGTGTCGAGCGGCGCGTCGTAACCGTCCACCGTGGTCGGCCCGGTGTAGGTCTTCCCGCTCCAGTAGTCCACCCAGGTGCCCTTGGGCAGGTAGATCCCGTTGCGCACGTTGGACTTCTCGTAAACGGGCGCGACCAGGAAGTCCGTTCCGGACAGGAACTCGTACTTCGCCTTGTCGGTCCACACGTTCGGATCGTCCGGGTACTCCAGCGCCAGCGGCCGCACCTGGCCGACGCCGGTCCGGTGCGCCTGCGCCGAGTAGCTGTAGGTGTAGGGCAGCAACCGCTCCTTGAGCAGCAGGTACTTGCGGTTGATCGAGGTGTACGGCTCACCCTGGCGCCACGGCTGCTTGTCCGACGAAGCCCAGCCGTCCATCGTCATCGCCGTCGGCAGGAAGGCCTTCCACTGCAGGTCGCGGACGTAGGTCTGCGGGCTGCCGCCGAAGATGCCGTCGATGTCGCCGGTGTTGTAGGCGATGCCGGACGTCGTCGCGCCGGCGTACGTCGGGATCTGCCACTTGATGTAGTCGTACGAGCCGGACTGGTCACCGCTCCACAGCACGCCGCAGCGCTGGGCGCCGGCCCAGCTCACCGGCTGCCAGACGAACCCGCGCGCGTCGCTGTTGTCCTCGATGCCCTTGTACGCGGTGTCGCACGCGTCGAGCGCGAACTGGTAGCCGGGGCCGACCCAGGCGACGTCCAGCTTGCGGACCCGCACACCCGCCTTGACCTCGTCGGACTGGTTCGGGACGCCGTCCTCGGTCCAGAGCCCGAGCTGCATGCTGTTCTTCCGGAGGCCCTCGCCGGTCTGCTGCAGGTTCTCGTACCCGCAGCCGTAACCGTCGTTGACCAGCATCCAGCCGTTCGGCATGCCGTTCTCGGTGTACCCGTCGGCGACCTTCACCGCGTCGAGCGTGTGCCGTTCCCCGCGATTTGCATTGTGCAGATAGCAATCCGAATCTCCCGTTTCCAGCCCGTAGATCGGCGGCAGGAACGGTTTCCCGACCAGGTCGGTGTACCCGGAGACGACGTCCTTGAGACTCGCGCCGACGACGTAGGTCGCGTCGAACCGGCGTTCGTCGTGGGTGGTCTCGACCGGGCTGGTGAACGAGTAGCTGCCCGGCGCGAAGGTGTTGCGCAAAACGCCGTAACCAGCGGTGGAGGCGTAGAACGGCTGCGAGTTCGGCGCGCCGCCGTCGTTCCAGTTGTCGTCGGCGAAGATCTTGATGGTCTGGTCGCGGTGGCTGAACCGGCCGTTCTGCTCACCCCCGCCGACGAACTGCTCGGTCGCGGTCCTGGCCAGGCTCTGCGTGGTCGTGGCGCCGGTCCAGGACAGCGGCGCGGACTCCGCCCAGAGCTGCTTGCGGTCCGCGCCGTCGTAGAGGGCGAACTTCAGCGGGTGCTTGTAGGCCCGCAGGGTCGCCTTGGGGGTCGAAATGGCCCAGTAGGAGCCCTTGTCCACGCGTTTCGGCGTGGCCGGGGCCGTGGTCTTCGGCCGGACGATCTTGTCGCCGGCCGGGTCGGTGAAGGTTCCGTCGGGGGCGAGCCAGACCCGGACGGCGCCGTCGGCGGGGAAGCTCACGCGCACGGCGGCGGCTCCCGACTCCAGCGTCACCGTCGGGCCGTCGGCGGAGATCCCGGTCAGGTCGCCGAGCCGGCCGGACGGCGCCGCGGCCTGGGCGACGGCGGGCGACAGCCCGAGCACGGCAACAGCGGCCAGACAGCCGAGCGACTGCGCAACTCTGCTCATTAGAGACACCTTTCGCGCATGAACACGCATGACGGGCTCTGTATAGCGCAGGTTTTGCGCACTGTCACCCGCCGAACCGGTTCAGAAGCCCCGGCTCCCGACTTCCGTCGGGGGCTCACGCTGCGCGCCCGTTCGATCACCGAAACCGTCTACTGTGCACACTCCGGGATTTCCGCTACGGTTCCCCGTTTCCGTCCCGGACATTTCCCCGTTCCATTCCGGCAACTGTTCAGGTGAACAACACGCTCGGTGGGCACGTGCATCCGCACGCGATCCCTGCACGCGTCATCCGCACCTCCGCCACCGGGCAAACGGTTGCTGGGAAAGGTAAGCCGCTGTATGTTGGCGGCGCCCCAGACGTTCCACCATCGGTCGTCGGGGTGAGCGCTGCTCGGCGGAAGCGGGGAGGTGACTGTCCGAGATAGCGCTTTCCGGTGGTTGGGTCGCCCCCGGAGGGCAGGAGGGAAGCAGTGCTTTGGTGTTCCGGGGAACAGCCGTGGCCGACCGGGTGAACGAGCCGTACCTGGTCGGCCAGGAAGCCATCGCGGGTGAGCTCCAACGCGGCAAGTGGTGCGTCTACCTGCACGAATGGCTCGGCGACGACCACGACCTCGCCACGTGGCAGGCCCAAGTGGCCGCCCACGCCGCGCGGGCGGGGGTCGAGGTGTGCTTCGTCGAGATCCCCCGCAAGGACATGACGCTGGTGGCCAACGTGCGGGCGTTGCCGAGCTTCGAGCAGGTCACGGAGTCGGTGGCGGCCCTGGAGCACTACCGGAGCCGGACGGCGGGCCGTCGGCGGCGGAGTCCGGCCAGGCGCCGGTCGGCCGACTGACACCAGCGCGAACGCCCGGTCCGCTCAGGGTGCCGACGCGTGGTGCTGCGCCGCCAGGAAGTGCGCCGTCTCCTTCGTCGCTTCGTACAGCGCCCGGTAGTGCCGGTAGAATTCGTCGTACCGCTTGCCGGTCTCCGGATCCGGCGTCACCGTCGTCGCGATCGGGTTGCCGCGCGCCGGATCGACCGCCACGCCCGTCGCCTCCGCCACCAGCAGCGCGTCACCGAGGCAGGCTCCGATCGTCTCGGCCGGGATCTGCTGCGGCTGCCCCGTCACGTCCGACACGATCTGCGTCCACAGGCCGCCCTTCGTCCCGCCGCCGACCGCCACCAGCCGCCGCGCCGCGCCACCCGCGGAAGCCATCGCCTCCAGGTTGTGCCGGACGCCGTAAGCGATGCCCTCGAGCGCCGCGCGGTAGACCTCGGCACGTCCGTGTGCGGTGGTCAGCCCCGCGACGACACCCCGCGCGTCCGGGTCGAACAGCGGCGTCCGCTCCCCCGCGAAGTACGGCAGCAGCAAGAGTCCCCGGCTGCCCGCCGGCACCGCCGCCGCCTCGGCGACCAGATCCTCGTAGGACGCGCCCGTCAACGTGCGCAGCCAGTCGGTGACCGCGCCGGACGTCGCCATGCCGGCCGCGAGCGTGAAACTGCCCGGGACGACTCCGCGAGTCCCCCACAGGCCGGGGTGCGGCCGCGGCTCGGTGACCACTTCGACCAGGAACATCGTGGTCCCGTACATGACCATCACGTCACCCGGCTCGCGGACGCCGACACTCGCGGCCTCGGCCCACGCGTCGACCGTCCCGGCGGTGACCGGCAACCCCTCGGGCAGCCCGGTCCGCGCAGCCGCGGCGGCGGTGACCTCACCCGCGACCTCCGTCGGCCACAGCAGCTCGGGCAGCGGCAGCCCGGGCGCGACCCGCTCGGCCCAGTCCTTCGCCCACTCGCCGGCGACGAGGTCGTAGAGCGGGGTGCACTGGCTCGCGGAGTGGTGGTCCAGGACGTACCGGCCGGTCAGCCGGTGCACCAGGAAGGAGCTCGCCATCAGCAGCTTCTCCGTGCGCGCGTAGACGTCCGGCTCGTGCCGGGCCAGCCAGCGCACCTTCGGCCCGACCGCCTGGCTGGTCAGCGGTGAACCCCCGCGCGCCAGGATCTCGGCCGCGCCGAGCTCCTCGGTCAGCTCCGCGATTTCGGCGGCCGCGCGCGTGTCGACGCCGTAGAGGATGGCCGGTCGCAGCGGCTCGCCCGAGGCGGACGCCGGGAGCAGGCACGGCCCGATGCCGCTGATCCCGAGCCCGGCGAGCGGCCGGCCACCGGCGGCGCGCAGCAGGTCCGCGACGATCCCGGTGAAGTCGGCCCACCAGACCGTTTCGGCGTCGTGTTCGAACCACCCGGGCCGCGGGGTCGAGACGGTGTGCTCACGAACCGACCGGGCGAGGACCGCGCCACCGGGGTCCACCAGCACGCCCTTGGAGCTGGCCGTGCCGATGTCCACGCCGAGCAGCAGCCCCGTCATCCGCCCCTCCACGGGCTCACCGTGCGGGAAATCGATTACCACCACGCTATGGTGTGCCGGGGGCACTGTCAACGACCGAGAGAACGAGGACGCGGGTGGCGACGATCTCCGACGTGGCGGCGCTGGCCGGGGTCTCGACCGCGACCGTCTCGAGGGCGCTGAACGGCAAGTCCACTGTGGACCCGGTGCTGGCCGAACGGGTGGCCAGAGCGGTGGCCGAGCTCGGCTACACGCCGAACGGCCTCGCGCGCAGCCTGCGCCGCCGGGAAACCGCGGTGCTGGCGCTGATCATCTCCGACGTCGAAAACCCGTTCTTCACGGCGATCGCGCGCGGGGTCGAGGACACCGCGCAGGCCGCGGGGTTCTCGGTGATGCTCTGCAACTCCGACGAGAACACGGCCAAGGAGCGCCGGTACGTCGAGGTCGCGGCGCAGGAGCGGCTCGCGGGCGTGATCATGTCGCCGACCACCGGCGACAGCGACGTCCGGCCACTGACCGCGCACCGCACCCCGATCGTGACGGTCGACCGGCGGCTCGGCTCGGCCGACTGCGACGCCGTTCTCGTCGACTCCCGCGCCGCCGCCCGGGAAGCCGTGCGGCACCTGGTTTCCCAGGGGTACGGCCGCATCGGCTGCATCGCGGGCCCGCAGGGCATCACGACGGCCGACGAGCGGCTCGACGGTTATCGCGACGGACTCCGCGACGCGGGCCGGAAATACTCGGCAAAGCTGGTTCGCCGCTGCGAATTCCGCGAGTCCGGCGGGCACGAGGCCGCCACGCAGCTGCTGGCGAAGCCCGAGCCGCCGGACGCGCTCCTGGTGTCCAGCAGCACGATGTCGGTCGGCGTGCTGCAGGCGATGGCCGAGCTGGGCCTGCGCTCGGGCCGTGACGTCGGCATCGTGTCGTTCGACGACGCGCCGTGGGCGACGCTGATCTCGCCGGCGCTGACGGTGGTCGCCCAGCCCGCCCACGCGATGGGCCAGCTCGCGGCCCGCCTGCTGCTGGACCGCATCGGGGACGGCGGCTCCCGCGCATCGACCACCACAACGATGGCCGCCCAGCTGATCGTCCGAGGCAGCTCCACCCGCCAAGACGGAGCTTTCACGTGAAAGCTCCGCGCCCAGGTCGCCGCTTTCACGTGAAAGCTCCGGGGTTTTTCGCCCCGGAGACCGCCCGAAGTGACGCTTGACACACCCCGGTTCCGCCCCTAGCGTCGAGTAATCGATTACTCCCAGCTTCCGCCGACGCGAGGGGTGTCATGGAAGAGCCGGGCACCCCGCTGGTCGAGCTGACCGGTGTCAGCAAGGCGTACGGCGGCACGCTCGCCTGCGACCACGTCGACTTCACCGTGCGCCGCGGCGAGGTGCACGCGTTGCTCGGGGAAAACGGCGCCGGCAAGTCGACGCTGATGCGGATCCTCTCCGGCGACGTCACCGGGCACCGCGGCACCATCGCCGTCGACGGTGAGCCGGTCGTCTTCGGCGGACCCGCCGACGCGCAACGCCGCGGGATCGTGATGATCCCGCAGGAGCTCGACCTCGTGCCCGGGCTTTCGGTGGCCGCCAACGTCTTCCTCGGCCGCGAGCCGCGCACCCGGGCCGGCACGCTCGCGCGGCAGCGGATGCACCGCGAGACGCGCGAACTGCTGGCCCGCATCGGGATCACGCTCGACCCGAGACGCGCCGTCGGCGAGCTGCGCACCGGTGAGCAGCAGCTCGTCGCCATCACCAAGGCGCTCGCGCTCGACGCCCGCGTGCTGGTCATGGACGAGCCGACGTCCGCGCTCACCGGCGCCGAGGTCGAGCGGATGTTCGAGGTGATCACCGAGCTGCGGGACGCGGGCGCCGGGATCGTCTACATCTCCCACCGGCTCGAGGAGATCGGACGGATCGCCGACCGCGCCACCGTGCTGCGCAACGGCCGGGTCGCCGCCGGGTTCGCCGCGCGCGACCTGACCGTCGGGCAGGTGACCGAGGCGATGATCGGCCGGCCGGTCCAGGCGCTTTTCCGCCTCAAGCACGGCGAAACCGGGGACGAACTGCTCCGCCTCGACGACTTCGCGTTGCGCCCTCGGCGACACCGGCTCGGTCGCCGGGAACCCGCGGGGATCTCGCTCACCGTCCGCGCCGGGGAGATCGTCGGGGTCGGCGGGCTGCTCGGCTCGGGCCGCACCGAGCTGCTGGAGACGCTCTTCGGCGCCGGGACACCCGGGCGGTGGCACGGGCGGGTCTTCCTGCGTGGCAAGGAGATCCGGCCGCGCGGCCCCCGGCACGCCGTCAAGCTCGGGCTCGCGCTGGTGCCGGAAGACCGCCGGATCGGCGGGCTGGCGCTGGACCATTCCGTCCGCGCGAACGCCGTGTTGTCCATTGTGGACCGACTGGCGACGGCCGGTGTGGTGACCCGCCGGCGTGAGAACACCACCGTCGCGAAGATCCTCGGCGAGCTGAAGGTGAAGGGTGCGCTCGCCGCCCCGGTCGGCACGCTTTCCGGCGGCAACCAGCAGAAGGTGGTGCTCGGCCGGGCGTTGCTCACCGAACCGGCGCTGCTGCTGCTCGACGAGCCGACCCGCGGGGTCGACGTCGGCGCGAAGGCGGAGATCTACCAGCTGCTGGCCGCCGCGGCCGCCCGCGGCATCGGGGTCCTGCTCGCGTCGTCCGAGCCCGCGGAGCTGGTCGGGCTGTGCGACCGGGTCGTCGTGCTGCAGGACGGCCGCACCGGCCGTGAGCTCGACACGCACGACGCCGGCGAGGCCGAGCTGCTCGCCGCGGCGATGGGGGAAGCACGATGACCACCACGGAGTTCCTCCCCACCCGGCGCGCCGCCGTCGTGGACACGCTGTTCCGCTTCCAGAGCCTGTTCGGTCTCGCGCTGGTGCTGGTCGCGGCGGTCGTGTTTTCGCCGTCGCACGACGGTGACCTGCTCTTCCTCGACAGCGAGAACCTGTTCAACGTCGTGCGCGCGATCTCGGAGATCGGCATCATCGCCGTCGGCATGACGTTCGTGATCCTGGTCGGCGGGATCGACCTGTCGGTCGGGGCCGTGCTCGGGCTCGCCGCCGTCGGCTCGGCCGTGCTGCTCGTCGAAAGCGGCTTCGGGGTGCTGCCCGCCGTGCTCCTCGTGCTCGCCGCGGGCCTGCTCTTCGGCCTGCTGCAGGGGGTCGCGTCGGCGGTGTTCGGCATCCAGGCGTTCATCGTCACCCTCGCCGGGCTGCAGGTCGCCCGCGGGCTCGCGCGGATCTGGTCCGGCGGCCAGGGGGTCCAGATCTCCTACGGCGACGGCCCCGGCGAGGCGCCCGTCGTGTTCTCCCTGCTCGGCGAACGCACGTTCAACGGGCTGGTGCCGGTCCCGGCGGTGATCTTCGCCGTGGTCGCCGTCGCCGCGATCGCCTTCCTGCGCACCAGCGCGTTCGCCCGCCACGTCTACGCGATCGGCGGCAACGAGAAGGCCGCGCGGCTCTCCGGCATCGCCGTCACCCGGGTCAAGGTGCTGGTCTACGGCCTGAGCGGGCTGCTCGCCGCGCTGGCCGGGATCATCCACGCCGGCCAGCTCAACCAGGGCAGTCCCAACGACGGCAGCGGGTACGAGCTCGACGCCATCGCCGCGGTCGTGATCGGCGGCACCGCGCTCTCCGGTGGCCGCGGCTCGGTGTCCGGCACCGTCGCCGGCGCGCTGCTGCTGGGCGTGCTCAACAACATCCTGGCGCTCAACAGCGTCGACCCCAACGTGCAGCTCCTGATCAAGGGCCTGGTCATCGTGGTCGCCGCGGGCCTGCAGCGGCTGCGGCCCACACTGTGAAACGCCGAAGAGGGGAAGAAGAGAAATGTCCGGCAAGCACTTCGTGGTACCCGCGCTGGCCCTCGTCCTGACCGCGGCCGCCTGCGGCACGACGCACGAGAACTCGGGGCAGGGCACGTCGACACCCGCGGCCGCCTGCAAGGGGGCGGGCGGCAAGTTCACCATCGGGGTCAGCCAGGCCAACGTCAGCGAGCCCTACCGCAAGCAGATGGACGACGACATCGCGAAAGCCGCCAAGGCGGTTCCGCAGTTCACGGTGAACTTCGCGGACGCCCAGCAGGACAACGCCAAGCAGGTCGCCGACGTCGAGAACTTCCTGACCCAGCGGATCGACCTGCTGGTCATCAGCCCGAACGAGGCCACGCCGCTGACCGCGGTCGTCAAGAAGGCCCACGACAAGGGCATCCCGGTCCTGGTGCTCGACCGCAAGGTCGACGGGGACGCGTACACGCAGTTCATCGGCGCGGACAACGTCGACATCGGCCGGCAGGCCGGGCAGTACCTCGCCGACGAGGTGCTGCCGCAGGGCGGGAAGATCGCCGAGATCCGCGGGCTCGCCGGGTCGACCCCGGCCAAGGAGCGCCAGGACGGCTTCGCGAAGGGCATCGAGGGCCGTGGCATCGACATCGTGACCACTGTGGACGGTGACTGGCTGCGTGAGAAGGGCCAGCAGCAGGCGGACGCGATCTTCAAGGCCCACCCGGAGATCCAGGCCGTCTACGCCCAGAACGACCCGATGGCCGAAGGCGCCTACCTCGCCGCGAAGGCCGCGGGCCTGGACCGGAAGGTGAAGTTCCTCGGCATCGACGGCCTGCCGATCCCGTCCGGCGGCATCAAGGCGGTCGAGGCCGGACGGCTCGCGGCGACGTTCGTCTACCCGACCGGCGGGCGCGAGGCCGTGGCGTCCGCGAAGAGCATCCTCGTCGACTGCGCCAAGGCGGAGAAGACGGTGATGCTGCAGACGCAGCTCGTCACCCAGGCGAACGCCGCCGAGGTGTACACGAAGGCCAACCGCTGAAGGGATCCGCCATGGCACGCATCGGCGTCATCAACCTCTCCGACGGCCGCGACTACGTCCACAACGGAATCGCCGGCTTCATCCGCGGCACCGAGGACCGGCTGGTCGCGGCCCTCGACGAAGCGGGCCACGACGTCGTCCGGGCTTCGGCGCCGGTGTCGGACAGCAGGCTGGCCACCTCCGTCGCCCGGGAGATCGAGGCGGCCGGGGTGGACCTGACGGTGCTGCACTACTGCGTCTGGGCGTTCCCGCACTTCACGATGCTCGCCGCCGGCGCGCTGAGCGGACCGCTGGTGCTGGTGGCCAACGTCGACCCGGTGCAGCCCGGGATGGTCGGGATGCTCGCCGCGGGCGGCGCGCTCGACCAGATCGGGCGGGCGCACACGCGGCTCTGGGGTGACCCGTCGGACGGCGGGCTGATCGCGGCGATCGGCGTCCGCGCCCGCGCGGCGGGGGCCGTCGCGAAGCTGCGCGGCAGCACGTTCGGCCGGATCGGCGGCCGCCCGATGGGGATGAACACCGCCGTCGCCAACACCGACCAGTGGCAGCGGCAGTTCGGGGTCGACGTCGAGGAGGTCGACCAGTGGGAGGTCGTCCGGCGCGCGGAGGCCGCCGACCCGGCGGAGAAGCGGAAGGCGCGTGAATGGCTGGAGCAGCACGCGACCGTCCGCTACGACGGCGTCAAGCTGACGCCGGAGCTGCTCGAACGGCAGATCGGCTCGTACGTCGCGATGCGGTCGCTGATCGACGAGTGGCACCTGGACTTCACCGGCATCAAGGGCCAGCCCGAGCTGACGCAGCACTTCGCGACGATGGACGTCGCCGAGGCGTTCCTCAACGACCCGTACGACTGGAACGGGCCCAAGAAGACGCACGTGTGCGCGACCGAGGCCGACATGGACGGCGCGCTCACGATGCAGCTGATGAAGCACCTGTCGGGGACGCCGGTGCTGTTCGCCGACGTCCGGCACTACCACGCTGCCCGGGACATCTGGGACCTGTGCAACTCGGGCCAGCACGCGACGTGGTTCGCCGCCCGCAGCGACGACCCGGCCGAGAACCTGGCCCGCGTGACGCTCCACCCGGAGGTGTTCTTCTTCCCGGCGGGCGGAGCGTCGGTGCACCACATCGCCGCGCCGGGGCGGATGACGCTCGCCAGGCTCACCCGCCTGGACGGCCGCTACCGGCTGCAGCTGATGCTGGGCGAGTTCGAAAACTACGACGAGGAAACGACTTCCGCGCTCGAGGCACAGTCCACTCCGGAATGGCCGCACGCGTTCGCCCGGCTCGACGCGCCGGCGTCGACGTTCCTCTCGCGGTTCGGGGCGAACCACATCCATGCGGTCCCGGGTGACCACCGGGCCGAGCTGCGCGCGGTGTGCGAGCTGCTGGGGATCACCTTGGACGAGTTCACCCGCGGCTGAGCAAGCGGTTGACTTCAACCTTGCTTCAGCTTTTACCGTCGCCACCATGACCGCTCCTCCGATCCCCCGCACCGTCTGGATCGCCTCCGGCGTCATGGCGCTCGGCGGTTTCCTCGGCAACATGGACGGCTCGATCATCGCGGTCGGGCTGGAGTCGATGAGGCTGCGCCTGGGGGTCGGCCTCATCGAAATCCAGTGGGTCGCGACCGCGTTCCTGCTCGGCCTCTCCGCCGCGCTCCCCCTCACGCCGTGGCTGGTGAAGCGGCTCGGGGCCGGGCGGCTTTGGCTGTGGTCGCTCGGGGCCTTCCTGGTGACGTCGGTGGCGTGCGCGCTCGCTCCGGACGCCGGCACGCTGATCGGCGTCCGGGCCGTGCAGGGCATGGCCGCCGGGGTCATGGTGGCCGCCGGGCAGACGGTGATCGGGCTGGCCGTCGGGCCCGAACGGCTCGGCCGGACCATGGGCACGCTGGGCCTGGTGGTCGGGCTGGCGCCCGTGATCGGGCCGAGTGTCGGCGGGCTGCTGCTGGCGCACTTCTCGTGGCCGGTGCTGTTCTGGCTGAACCTGCCGATCGGGCTGGCCGCCTTCGCCCTGGCGCTGAAGCACGTGCCGCGCGGCGACCGGGAACAGCCGCCGCCGGTGGACTGGCCGGGCCTGGTCATGGTGTCGCTCGGCCTGCCGCTGCTGGTGTACGCGCTGACCGAGCTCAACGGCGGGTTCGCGGCCGTCGGTGCCGCGCTGCTCGTGCTGTTCACGTGGTGGTCGTTGCGCGCCCGGCACCCCGTGCTGCAGCTGCGGCTGGCCGCCCGGCCGGTCATGGGCTCGGCGCTGGCGGCGGTCCTGCTGGCCGGCGCCGGGATGTTCGGCGCGGTCCTGCTGCTGCCGCTGTGGTTCCAGGTCCGGCTCGGCGCCGGACCGGCCGAAGCCGGGGTCCTGCTCGCGCCGATGGGGCTGGCCACGACGGTGTTCGTGCTCGTGGCCGGCCGGCTCACCGACCGCTACGGCGGCGGCGCCGTCGCGCTCACCGGGTCACTGGTGGTGCTGGCGAGCACTGTGCCACTGCCGTGGCTCGGCCCGGAGACGCCTATGGTGCTGATCCAGGCACTGCTCGTCGTCCGCGGCGCGGGACTCGGGCTGTCGATCATCCCCGCGTCGACGGCGGCGTACGCCTCGGTCTCCGCCGGCGAGCTCGGGCACGCGACCGCGCTGGTGAACATCGTGCTGCGCCTGGGTGGCGCGGTCGGCGGCGCGGCGTGCGTGATCGTGTTGTCGCGCGGCCTCACCCTGGACGCGGCGACCGGCTTCGGCTGGGCTTTCGGGGTGCTCGGCGCGCTCTGCGTGCTCGGCACGGCGGCCGCCGCGTGGCTCCGCAGCGCCGAGCGATCCTCCACAGTGGACACCACGGCCTGATCCACCAGGGAACCTGGCGCGATCACCGGATTGGTGATTACCTGGAGCCGAGCAAACACTGTCGGTAAGGGGAAGGGCTGGCAATGTCGGGGGTATCAAGGCGGCTGGTGACGGCCGCGGCGGCGACGGCCGTACTGGGGAGCATCCTGACGGCGGCGCCGGCTTCGGCCGCGGCAGGCGTCGACTGGAAGCCGTGCGCGGACGCGCCCGGTGTCGACTGCGGCACGGTCACCGTGCCGCTCGACTGGGCACATCCGGACCAGGGCACCACTTCCATCGCGCTCGCGCGGCGCAAGGCGACCGACCCGGCCGCCCGCATCGGGTCGGTGCTGATGGACCCGGGCGGCCCCGGCGGCCCGGGCGCGGGCCAGGTCAAGGAGGGCTGGACGCTCTCGCCCGAGGTCACCAAGCGGTTCGACACCGTCGGCTTCGACCCGCGCGGCGTCGGGGACAGCACCCAGATCAAGTGCGGGCTCGACGAAGTGATCGCCGACCACCCGGAAGTGCCGCGCAACCAGGCCGAGTTCGACCAGCTCGCGGAGTACAACCGCAAGCTGGGCGAAAGCTGCAACCGGCTCAGCGGGCCGCTGGGGCAGCTGGCCGACACCAAGAGCGTCGCGCGTGACATGGACGCGATCCGCGTCGCGCTCGGGGAAAAGAAGCTGACCTACTACGGCGTTTCGTACGGCACGCTGATGGGCCAGCAGTACGCCGAGCTGTTCCCGGACAAGGTCCGCGCGCTCGTGCTCGACAGCAACATGGACCACTCGCAGCACACGGCGTGGGAGTTCCTGAACAGCGAAACGCAGTCGGTGCAGGCGGAGTTCGGCCAGTTCGCGGCTTGGTGCGGCCGGACGCCGACCTGCGCGTTGCACGGCCGGGACGTCTCGAAGCTCACGCGTGCGTTGCAGGACAAGGCCGCGCGCGGGGAGCTGAAGGACCCGACGAGCGGTGAGCCGATCACGCCGCTGTCGCTCGCCGCGATGTTCCAGGGCGCGTTCTACGGGCCTTCCTGGGACGCGCTGGCCACGCGGCTCAAGTCGCTCGCGGACGGCACCAAGCCGGCCGCGTCGGCCCAGCTCAAGGAAGACATCCCGGTCAACACGGTGTTCCAGAGCGTCTTCTGCGACGACTGGCGGCTGCCGGTGCACAACTTCGCCGAGCTCGAGGCCTACCGCCGGACGGCCGCGGCGCTCGCGCCGGACGTGAAGGTCAACTCCCTCGGCTGGCAGGCCGTCACCGGCTGCATCGGCTGGCCGAACAAGGCGAGCAACCCGCAGCACCCGCTGCAGGTGCACGGCGCGCCGCCGCTGCTGATGGTGAGCAGCAGGCACGACCCGGCGACACCGTACGCGTGGTCGCAGGCCGCCGCCCGCCAGAGCGGCAGCACGCTGCTCACCTACGACGGCTGGGGCCACGGCGCGTACTTCAAGAACAGCCCGTGCGTGACCAAGGCGACCGACGACTACCTGATCACCGGCAAGCTCCCGGCCAAGGGCACACACTGCGCGGCCGTCGAGCCGGGCAGCGCCGAAGCCCGCATCGCCGGGCCGAAACCGCCGTCGACGATCGGCTTCTGAGGCACCGCACCGCGGACCGGGACCGAGCACAATCGGTTCCGGCCCGCGAAGGGAGCCGGACATGGTCCTCTGTCAGAACACCACACCGGACCACTGCACCGACCCGGACTTCACGGCGTTCCGCCTGGCGTCCCTGCGCACAGACGGCAACGGTCACCGCGTCCTGACCGCGGCGCTCGCCTTCGCCCCCCGAGTCAGACGGCGTTGACCTCGACACCCGCCGCTTCGAAGGCCCGCAACGCCTCCGGATCGGCGTCGGTGTCCGTGACCAGTGCCTGCACCTGCGTCGTCTCGCAGATCCGGGCGAACGCACGACGGCCGAGCTTCGAGCCGTCCGCGACGGCGACCACCCGCTCGGCGCGTTCGACCATCAGCCGGTTGATGCTGGCCTCACCTTCGTGGTGGGCGAACGCGCCGGCCTCCGGGTCGAACGCGTCCACCCCGAGGAACAGCAGGTCGATGGTCAGCTCGCTGAGCACCCGAGTCGCCAGCGGCCCGCTCAGCTCGAACGACTGCGGCCGCGCGACCCCGCCGGTGACGACGATCTTGACGTTCGGCCGCACCGCGAGCTCGTGGGCGATGTTCAGCGCGTTGGTCACCACGGTGATCCCCGGGCCGTCACCTCGCGTGGCCAGGTCCGACCGCATCGCGAGCGCCCGCGCGACGCCCGCTGTCGTCGTGCCGCCGTTCAGGCCGACGACCATGCCCTTCGCCGCGAACGCGGCCGCCGCGGCGCTGATCCGCTGCTTCTCCGGCACGTGCCGGGCGGTCTTGTAGCGCAACGGCAGGTCGTAGGCGAGGTCGTTCGCGACCGCGCCGCCGCGGGTGCGCGTGAGCAGCTGCTGTTCGGCCAGGTGGTCCAGGTCCCGCCGGATCGTGGCCGCGGAGACGTCCAGCTCCGCGGCCACGTCCTCGACGTCGATCTTTTCCCGCTGCCCCAGCATGTCCAGCAGGGTGCTCAACCGTTCGTGCCGGGCCATCGGCGGTACTCCCTAGCTTGCTCTCGGCGGCCCAGCGCGCATGACGTTGCACTGTTGGCCACCGTTTCGAGCAGTATGCTGCATCGCCGGTGTCCGCCGCACGCGGCACGCCGGTTCACGTCATCCGGAAGTCGTACCGCGCCGGCAGCGGATCATCCGACACCGCCGCCCACACGTCCGACAACGACGTCTCGCCCTCCCGGACGTTCGCCACCTCGAATCCCTCCTCGAACACCGCCCGTGCCCCGGCGCGATCGCCCAGCGCGAGCCGGGCCCGGGCCGTCAGCAAGGCCACGCGCCCGTCAACCGGCAACCCGGCCACCAACGAAGCCGCCGCCGCAGGCTCTTCCGCCGCCAGCTGAGCCGACGCCGCCTCCAGCACCAACGGACGCAACGACGGCGCGAGCGCACAAGCCCGCAGATACAGCCGAGCCGACTCCGACGGGTCCTGTGACACCGCCGCCAAACACCGCAACGCCCACGGGTTCTCGGCCGCCAGCAAGGACGAATCCCACGCCGCGACCGCCTCCGCGCGACGACCGGCCGCCCAGCGGGCGACACCCCGGTGGTACCACGTCAGCCAGTTGTCCGCCGTGTGCTCCAGCAAGTCCGCCCAGTACCGGTTGACCACAGTCGGCGGCGGCCGCAGAAGCGGGTCCCCAGCAGGGGAAAGGCCGTCCAGCAGCAAAAGCCAAGGCTCCTGCGACGCCTCCAGCGAAGACGGCGGGAACGGCGTTCCCGGCAGGCACATCGGCGTCCGGCGCGCCTCCAGCGCACCCCAGCCCGAGCCCGAGAACAGCAACGGACCGGGCTCGGAGTCGAGAACCGACCGCAACGCCGAGTGGTGATCCGCCAACGACGGCAGACCGGACTCGATCGCCGACGTCGCCGCCGCCCAGTCCGTCCCGTGGACCACCGCCGGGTCCGCCGAGACCGGGCCGTACGCCTCCAGCCAGTCCCACGACTCGCCCGCCGGGAGACGCAGGTGCTCCAGCTGCGTGCGGGCCAGGCCCGCCTGGATCTCCAGGTACCCGCCCGCCCCCGGCGCCAGCCACTCCTGCCAGCGGCGGCCGCCCCGCGACTCGCCCCAGACGAACAGCTTCCGGCCCCGCAGCCGCGACGTCGAGAGCTGCACCAGGCCGTGCCCGGACGCCGAGACCGCCGCGATCCACGGCGACGAGCACTCGAAGAAGTAGTCCGCCGCCGCCGGGGAACGCGCCGGGTACGTCAGCTCGGGAGTGACGTCCACCAGGTCCAGCCGGCCCGAGTACCCGTAGTGCCAAGCCTGCGAAGCCGCCGCCAGCACCCGCGTGTCCGGCGTCTGCGGCACCGCGATGTTCGACCACCAGTACGCCGGGACGTCGTGCGGGTGCGGGTTGCGCAGGCGGACGCCCACCAGCAGGTGCTCCGAGCCGTCCGGCAGCCAGAAGTCCAGCTGGAACGGCAGGTCCCGCGTGCGCTCCCACTCCCACAGCCGCAGCACCGGGGAGCCGTCCGGGCCCTCGACCGCGGCCGCGAACAGCGGCGCGCACGTCAGCGTGGTGTGGCCCGTGCTGCCCAGGTTCCATTCGACGCCGCCCGCGAACCACGCGTCGCGCAGGGCCAGGTTGGCCGGCTGGAACACCGGGTTGCGGTACAGCAGCTCACGGCCGTGGTGGACCAGGGAGTACAGCCGGCCGCCCAGGGACGGGAGCACCGTCGCGCGCACGTGCTCGTTCTCCAGCACCAACGCCGGAACGGACGTCAGGCTGCGATCACGCGTGTAGCCGTCCTGAAGGAGACAGGGCAGCACGGTGTCCAGCCGTCCGTAACCGATCCCTTGCGCCAGGTCCGGCGGCAGTTCGTCCACATTGGACACGGAAGACACCGGCGGCGCGGCCAGCGGGGGCAGCGGGTTCTCGGGCCCGAGGGAAGCCGCCGGCAGCTCGACCGATGTGCGGTACAGGCGCGTCACGGCAGCCGGTCGCCGGTGGCCGCGTCGAACAGGTGGACCGCATCCGGCTGCGGGGCCAGCTTGATCCGCTCCCCGCGCTGCCACGGCGACATGCCCGGCGTGCGCACGGTCAGCACCTGCGAGTCCGTCCGGCAGTAGAGGTACTGGTCGCTGCCCAGCTCCTCCACCACCTCGACCACCGCGTCGACACCGGAGCCGATCGTCCAGCCCTCCGGGCGCACCCCGACCACCAGGCCCGGGCCGGTCAGCGCCGACCGCTGGGCCGTCGTGAGCGGGACCGACCAAGGGCCGTCCACTGTGGTCTCCAACAGGTTCATCGCGGGAGAGCCGATGAACCCCGCCACGAACACGTTCACCGGCCGCGCGAACAAGCCGATCGGCGTGTCGACCTGCTGCAGGATCCCGTCCTTGAGGACCGCCACCCGGTCGCCCATCGTCATCGCCTCGACCTGGTCGTGCGTGACGTACAACGTCGTGACACCCAGCCGGCGTTGCAGCGACGCGATCTGCGTGCGCGTCTGCACCCGCAGCTTGGCGTCCAGGTTGGACAGTGGTTCGTCCATCAGGAACACACTCGGCTCACGCACGATCGCGCGGCCCATCGCGACGCGCTGGCGTTGCCCGCCCGAGAGCCGGGCGGGCTTCCGGTCCAGGTACTCGGTCAGGTCCAGCAGCGCCGCGGCTTCGGTAACCCGCCTGCGCCGCTCGTCCACGGGCACCCGAGCCAGCTTCAGGTGGAAGCCGATGTTCTCCCCGACCGTCATGTGCGGGTACAGCGCGTAGTTCTGGAACACCATCGCGATGTCGCGGTCCTTGGGCGGCAACGCGGTGACGTCGCGCGGTCCGATGTGGATCGCCCCGTCGTCGACGCCCTCGAGCCCGGCGAGCATCCGCAGCGTGGTCGACTTGCCGCAGCCGGACGGGCCGACCAGCACGAGGAACTCGCCGTCGGCCACCGAAAGGTCGAGGCCGTCGACCGCCGGGCGGTCCACCCCGGCGTAGAAGCGGGTTGTGTCGGTGAAGGTCACCGTGGCCATCAGGTCCTACTTTCCGGCGCCGAGGGTCAGGCCGGTGATGATCCGGCGGGCGAGCACGAGGTACAGCACGAGCATCGGGAGCACCACGATCGCCACGCCGGCGATCAGGCCGCCGTACTCCGACTGGTAGCTCGCCGCGCCGTAGAAGGTGAACAGCGCGCGGGACAGCGTGAAGTGCGCCTGGTCCTTGAGGAACACGATCGCCAGCAGCGTCTCGTTCCACAGGCCGATCGCGTTCAGCGTCAACGCCGTGATCAGGCCGCCGCGCGCGAGCGGCAGCATCACCGAGAAGAACGTCCGGGTCGGCGACGCGCCGTCCAGGGCCGCCGCTTCCTCCAGCTCGTCCGGCAACGACCGGAAGAACCCCGTCAGGAGGAACACCGTGAACGGGATCGACAACGCGACGTACAGCAGGAACAGCCCGTACTCGTTGTCCAGGTGGACGCGGCTCAGCACCACGAACAGCGGGATGATCACCGTCTGGAACGGCACGCCCATGCCGATCGCGACCACGTTGGTCATCGGCCCGGACCCGCGCACCCCGAGCCGGGTCAGGGCGTACGCGCAGGGCGCGGACACGGCGACCGTGGCCACCGTCGCGAGCCCGACCAGCACCACGGTCGTCAGCACGGCGTCACCGAACCCGGCGTTGTTCCACGCGTAGACGAAGTTGCGGAACGGCTTGCCGAGGTGGAACCACTGGTAGGGCAGCGCGAACGGCTTGGTGAAGATCTCCACCGGCGTCTTGAACGCGGCCGTGACCAGCCAGTACAGCACCAGCACGTTGCCGGCGGTGAACGCCCAGACGATCACCGAACCCAGCAGGCGCAACGGGCTCAGGCGGCGTGACCCCGGCGCCGGCCGCGGCTTGCGCGGCACGCGGCGGACGCGGACCTCAGAACTGGATAGCGTCACGACGCATCAACCGCCTCAGGAGCACGACGAGCACGGACACCAGCACGATCATCGCCACCGCGCAGGCGCAGGCGGCCCCGAAGTCCGGGGTGCCGTTCGAGCCGAAGGTCCGGTCGAACACGTAGACCCCGAGCGTCCACGCCTGGTTCGGCGGCGCGTAGGTACCCGGCCCGGCCAGCACGAACACCAGCTCGAAGATCTTCAGCGCGTTGATCGTCCACAGGACACCGGCGACACCGACGACGTCCCACGTCATCGGCAGCGTGATGTTGCGGAACTTCTGCCACGGCGACGCGCCGCCCAGCTCGGCGTCCTCGTAGAGGTACGGCGGGATCCGGTCGACCGCGGCCATCAGGATGGTGATGTAGAAGCCCGAGCTGGCCCAGATCAGCGACGCCGTCACCACACCGGTCACATTGGACGGTGCCAGGAACTTCGCGGCGTCCGCGCCGACGTGCTCCAGCACGTAGTTCGCCAGCCCCTGCTTGCCCGGCTGGTACTTGAACACGAACCCGAGGAACATCCCGAGCGCGACCGGCGCGACGATGTTGGGGAAGAACAGGATCGCGCGGACGACCTTGCCGCCGCGCATGTCCCGCAGCACCATCGTGAACAGGAACGCCAGCGCGAACGTGCCGATGCCGCCGAGGAAGACGTACACCAGCGTGTTGCGGAAGGCGTACTGGAACGAGTCGCTCGCCCACATCTGCGTGTAGTTCGTGACGCCGTTGGGCTTCGGGGTGTCCCCAGCGCCGGCCCAGCTGGTGAAGCTCAGCACCACGGTCGCGAGTGTCGGCAGCACGAGGAAAGCCAGGTACAGCACCAACGCCGGCGCGGCGAACGGCCAGAACAGCCGCTTCTTGCGGCGCAGGTGCGCACCGCCGGCGTCGCGGGTCTCCGAAACCCGCGACGCCGGCGCTGACGTGAGTGTGGCCATCAGCTCTGGTTCTTCCAGAACTCGGCGCCCTTCGCGGCCAGCTGGTCCACGAACTGCTGCGGGCTCAGCTGACCCTTCAGCAGCGCGGTGTCGGCCGGGTCGAAGACGTCGGTCTGCCACTTGCCGCCGGCGATGCCGTCGATCCCGTCGTACTGCAGGACGTGCTCCTTCTTCGGGTCGTCCATCGCGGCCTTGACCTGCTTGAGGTCGTCCGGCACGGCGAGGTCGGCGCGCGGCACGAGGTTGTCGGCCACCGCCGGGATGCCCGAGAGGATGTCCTTGTTGAGGAAGTAGGCGATGAACGCCTTGGCCGCCTCGGCGTGCTTGGCCTTCTTGGTCACGGCGAACCCGATCGACATCTGCTCGACGGTGTCGTGCGTGGCGCCGGCGGGCATCGGGAACTGGAACGAGCCGTAGTTGATCTTCGTCCCGGCGCCCTGCTTGTCCAGGTACTCGCGCGTCTCGCTCGGCGCCCAGGTGCCGACGTAGAGGTAGCGCGAGTCGCCGTCGGCCCAGCGCTGCTGCACCTGCGGGAACTTCGCCGCGTCCCAGCCGTCGATGAAGTACTTCGGCAGCTTCGCGGTTTCGGTGGCGGCCTTGAGGAAGTCCGGGTCGGTCTTCCACGCCTGGCCGGTCTTGTCCGACGCCGCCTTGTTCAGCCCGCCCGAGCCGACGTAGCGCTCGGCGAGCTGGGTGAAGAAGTACATGTTGTAGAACGGGATGTCGCCGTCCTGGCTGATCGCCGCCTTGCCGTCGGCCTTCGCCTTGTCGAACAGCGCGACGAGGTCGTCCATCGACTTCGGCTGCTGGACGTCGCCGGCAGTGTCCTTGTTGAACCACCAGGCGCTGGACTGGACGGTGTAGGGGACCATGAAGTTGTGGCCCTCGCGGTCCTTGTTCTGCGGGAAGTCGTACGAGCTCGCCGACAGCACGTCCTTGACGGTCTTGTCACCCTCGCCGACCTTCATCGCGAAGACGTCGTCGACGCTCTGCGTGCCGCCCGGGGTCGCGATGGCCGCGCCGACCTTGCTGACGTCCTGGTCGAACAGGTCCGGCACGGCGTCGGTGTTGAGCGCGGGCACCAGGTTCTGCGTGTAGGCCTTGCGGCCCAGCCACTGCACGTTCACCTTGACGCCGGTCTTGTCCTGGAAGCACTTGAACGCCTTCTGGAGGACCTTGCCCTGCGGCTCGTCGGCCGTCCACATCGCCCAGTACGTGAACTCCTTGTCCGAAGCCGGTTTCACCGTCGCTTCCGGACACGGCGCGTTGAGGTACTGCTCCACCCCGGGCAGCGCGTTCTCGCCGGTCCCGCTGCCCGTGTCAGCACCCCCGCCACAGCCCGCCAGGAGGAGCGAGGCCCCCGCCGCACACGCCAAGACCTTGCTTCGTCGCATCCGCCACCACCAGGATCGAGATCGAATATTGCGCTCGTTCTGCGCGTTAGTGCGCAGTTTTGTTCGCTTTCACGCATCTGTCAACATGAGGACGCCTAACAATCGGCGCACTTCAACGGCTACCGCGTCGCGGCCCGCACCCAGGTACTTGCGCGGGTCGACCCGTTCGGGGTGGGCGCGCCAGTCTCCCGCGGCGGCCGCGGTGAACACCTTGTTGAGCTGGGTGGCGATGTTGACCTTCGTCATGCCCGCCCGCACAGCTTCGGCGAGGCCCTCGTCGGGCACCCCGGACGAGCCGTGCAGCACCAGCGGCACCGGAACCTCCACGCGCAACCGGGCAATCAGATCGAAGTCCAAAGTGGCGTCGCGGGTCAGCATCGCATGCGAGCTGCCGACGGCGACGGCGAGCGCGTCGACCCCGGTGGCCGCGACGAACTCCGCGGCTTCGGCCGGGTCCGTGCGCGCGCCCGGCGCGTGCACCCCGTCCTTGCCGCCGACCTCGCCGAGCTCGGCCTCCACCCAGACGCCGTGGTCGTGGCAGAACGCGGCGACCTCGCGGGTCTCGCGGACGTTGTCGGCGTAGTCCAGTTTGGACGCGTCGAACATGACCGACCCGAACCCGAGTGCGACGGCTTCACGCACGAGGTCGCGGCATTCGGCGTGGTCGAGGTGCACGGCGACCCGTGCTTCGGCCGCCCGCGCGGCGGCCAGCGCCGCGCCGCCGATCGGGGCCAGCGCGCCGTGGTACCGCACGGCGTTCTGGCTGAGCTGGACGATCACCGGCGCGTCCGCCAGTGCCGCGCCTTCGACGATCGCGGTGATGTGCTCGAGCTGGATCGCGTTGAACGCGCCACAGCCCCGCCCGGCCGCCGCGGCGGCCGCGACGATCTCCCCGGTGCCCACCAGAGGCATCACAACTCCTGTTCCGGCCGGTCGCGCACGGCGACCAGCCCCCGTTCCCGGTGGTAGTGCTCGAGGTCGACGTCCCCCGCGAGCGGCCCGAGCACGGCCGCGCCGGACAGCGCGACGGCCCGGCGGAGGATCTCCGGCCACGGCTCGCGGTCGCTGAGCCCGAGCGCGAGCGCCGCGACCACGGCGTCACCCGCCCCGGTGCTGTTGCCGGTGAGCACGGTGGACGGCGTCGCGTGCCAGGTGCCCGACGCCGTGACCGCGAGCAGGCCGTCGGCGCCGAGCGAGACGACGACGGCTCCCGCGCCCCGGCGGCGCAGCTCCCGGGCCGCCGCGACCGGGTCGCTCAGGCCGGTGACCTCGCGCAGCTCGTCGGCGTTCGGCTTGACGACGGACGGCCGGCCCGTCAGCCCGGCCAGCAGCGCGGCGCCGGAGGTGTCCAAGATGGACGGCCGGTCGCCGAGCAGCCGGGCGAAGCCGTCCGGTGGCGCGCCCGGGGGCAGGCTGCCGGAGCAGACCAGCACGTCGGGGACGCGGCGGCGGACCCGCTCGGCCAGCAGCGCCCACTCGGCCGCGCTCAGCTCCGGGCCCGGCTCGTTGAGCAGGGTGACCGAACCGTCCACGGCGGACAGGACGGTCGTCGTGCGGCGCGTCTCCCCGGCGATCGGCACCAGCTCCGCGGCCAGCCCGGCGGCGCCGAGGTCCGCCGCGAGCTCGGCCCCGGTGGGCCCGCCGGCGGTGGCGATCGCACGGACGTCGGCGCCCAGCGTGTGCAGCACGCGGGCGACGTTGACCCCCTTGCCGCCCGCCCGGCGCCGGACGTCGCGGGCCCGGTGCACGGTGTCCGGCACCAGGCTGTCCACTGTGTACGTGACGTCGAGCGCCGCGTTCGGCGTCACGGTGACGATCATGTGAGGACGACGGATCTCGTGAGGCTGCGCGGGTTGTCCGGGTCGAGGCCCTTGCGGCGCGCGATCGCGCCGGCCACGAGCTGGGCCCGGACGAGGTCGGCGAGCGGGTCGAGGCCGCTCTGGACGAACGTGCCGCCCGCGCGGCGGACGTCGTCGGCGAGCCCGTCCGGCGCGCTGCCGAACATCCAGGTCACCCGGCCCGGCTCGCTGATGCTGATCGGGCCGTGCCGGTAGTCCCACGCCGGGTAGGACTCCGTCCACAGCAGACACGCCTCCCGGAACTTGAGCGCGGCCTCGTTCGCGATCCCGACCGACCAGCCGGTGCCGAGGAAGCTGAACTGCCCGGCGCCGACCAGCGACTCCGGCAGCGGCTCGGCCAGCACCTGCTCGGCCTGGGCGACGACCTCGGTCAGGTCCTCGCCCAGGTGCGCGCGCAGCATCGCCAGCGCCGTGGTGGCGAACCGGGTCTGCACCACCGACCGTTCGTCCACGGCGGACAGGTCGACGACGGTGTCGGCGGCGCCCTCGATCTCGGCGGGCACGCCGGTGATGGCCGTGGTCCGGGTGCGGCCGCGCAGCTTCGCGAGCAGCGTGTGCACCTCGGTCGTCGTCCCCGAGCGGCTGAGCGCGAGGACGTGGTCGTAGGCGCGCCCCACCGGGAACTCCGACGCCGCGAAGGCGTCGGTCTCGCCGAGCCCGGCGGTTTCGCGCAGCACCGCGTACGCCTGGCCGACGAACCACGACGTGCCGCATCCGACGATCGCCACCCGGGCGCCCGGCGCGGGCAGCAGGCCGGCGTTCGCCTCGGCGAACCCGCCCGCCTCACGCCAGCAGCCGGGCTGGCTGGCGATCTCCGCTGCCATGAAGGTCCCGCTCATGAACTCCCCATCCGTGCCGGTTGTGCGCAACAGCTGTCACGGTAGGTGCAGTTTTGTGCGTCGTCAATCGTCGTATCGAGCAACTTTGCACAGAGTGGGCGCGCGCACGCGCAGTCGCGGGCACAAAAAAGGCCACCCTCGACGAGGGTGGCCTACGGGAGGAGACGAGCTACCGGGGCTTGCGCCGCCAGAGCCCGGTCACGACGGCCAGCGCGCGGGAGCGCGTCGACGCGACGGGGACCGCGGCCGGCTCGGGTCCGACCCGGCGGCGCATGCGGTAGGCGAGTTCGAGCACTTCGAGGTCTTCGGGCCGACGTCTGCCGTGGACGTCCGGCCGGAGCATCAGCTCCCCCACCGTGACGGGCCTGCCACTGGCACGGTGCGCCGTGCTCGCCATCAACAACCTCCGCTGCTTAACGACCGGACCTGATGGCTGGTGATTCTATGAATCGGATTCGGGTCCGTCACCTTACTCACCAGTTGTGTCCGGTGTGTTCACCGAACCGGCCAAAGCAGGCCGACCCGGGCGCGGGCGCAGGGTTGCGTGCGCGTCTACTGGCACACCCGGACGTCGAACTCGACCGCCCGCCGGCTGTACGACCAGGCCGCACTCGACACGGGGTTCATGCAGCACCAGATCCCGCTCGGCCCCTGAGGTCCGCGCAGTCAGCACCGGTGCCGGCCGTGGTGGTCGCCGTGGTGGCGCTGCTGCCCGTGGGGCCGGCCGGACGACCACGCCGGGACGTCCGGGATCGTGTGCCGCACCGGAGCCGCCTGCTTCGGCGGCTGCTGCTGCTGCTTCGGTTTCGCCTTCCCGACGATCTTGACCGCTTTCGCGAGCTTTCCGCGATGAGCGGGAGCGGGTCCGGAATTCGATTTCTGAACCACTGCAGCCGGCACTATTTCGTGCTGCTCGACCGGCGGTGCCACGGATTCCGGAGTCGGCCTGGCGGGCGGCACCGTCACTTCGCCAGGAAATGGAACCAGCGGGACGGCCACGGGTTCCAGTCCGACCGGCGGCCAGACCGCACCGGCACTCCGCTGCGTCGGCATCGACATCGCCGTGGCGACCCCGCCGGTCAGCGCCAGCGCGCCGGCGACCACCGAGAACACCCGCAACCGGGCCAGCGAACGCATGACCTGCGGCTTTTCCCGGTGCCGCGCCTGCGCGCCCGGCAGCCGGTCACGGTCCTCCGCCGCGGACCGGTTCAGCAGCTCGGCGACCGTGACCGCGTCGCCGCGCGAAACCCTGCGTGCCATCAAACCCTCCACCCTGGGCCGACCGGACGACGGCGGTGCGTCCGGTCGGCCGATCATAGGAATGGGCGGAGCTCGTGTAAAGGCTCGTTCACCCTGCGTTCCTAAGCGAGCCGCGCGCCGCCGTCCACGTGCAGGACCGTGCCCGTGACGAACGGGTTGGCCAGCGCCTGCAGGGTCGCCGCGGCGATGTCCGCGGGCCCGCCCACCCGGCGTGCCGGGTTCGTCTCCGCGGTACGGCGGAACAGTTCGGCCTTCCCTTCCCCGAGGCGATCCCACGCGCCGGAGTCGACGATGCCGGGCGAGATCGCGATGACCCGGACCGGCGCGAGCTCGACCGCGAGCGCTTCCGCGAGGAACGCCACGGCGCCGTTCGTCGTGACCATGACGGCGCGTTCGCGGGCCGGGCGCCAGGCGGCGAACCCGGAGAACAGCGCCATGGCCCCGTTTTCCCGGAACCGCGGGCCGAAGTGCTTCGCCAGCATCAGCGGGCCGGTCACCTTGGCGTCGAAAGCCCTCGTGACCGCGTCGCGGTCCAGCGTCGTGAGCGGCCCGTTCGCCGGGGCCGAGGCCAGCGAGACCAGGTAGTCGAGTTCACCCACTTCTTCGGCAAGCGCTTTCAGCGACGATTCCTCACCGAGATCCGCGAATGCGACGCGCATTCCGGGCTCGCGCACGCCCGCCGGATTCCGTCCGGCCAAGACGACTTCGGCGCCCGCCGCGCGGGCGTCCGCCGCGATCCGGCGGCCGATGCCCGAACTCCCGCCGACCACCACCAGCCGCTTTCCTTCGAACGACATTTCCGTGCTCCTTTCGTCTCGCACCCCGGTTCCAGCGCACGGCGGCCCCGGAACAATCCCGTCGCGATCCGAATGTTTTCGATGGTTGCGATAGAATCCGCTGATGCCTACGTTGCGTGCGCTCGAGTGCCTGGTCGCGGTGCTGGACGCGGGATCGGTCACCGAGGCGGCCGCGCGGCTGCACCTCTCGCAGCCCGCGCTGTCCCACCAGATCGGCGCGCTCGAACGGGAACTAGGCGCGCCGGTGCTGGAACGGCTGCCCCGCGGGGTGCGGCCGACCGCGGTCGGCCGGGCCGTGGTCGACGACGCGCGGGCCGCGCTGGCCGCCGCCGACCGCCTGGTCCGGACCGGCCGCGCGGTGGCCGGCGGGGGCGGCGGCACCCTGCGGATCGCGTGCGCGGAGACGATGACCGCCGGGCTGCTCGCGCCGGTGCTGCGGGCCTGGCACCGGCGCCGCCCGGACGTCGTGATCACGCTGACCGAGACCACGAGCGCGGACGCGCTGGTCACGGCCCTGGAGGCGGGGGAAGCGGACGTCGCCGTCGGGCCGAGGCCGAGCCGCTGGAGCGGGCCGGCCGAAGTGGTGGGGCGCGAGGAGATCGTCGTCGCGCTGGCCGCCGACCACCCGCTCGCGACGCGGACCGCGCTGACGATGGCGGAGCTGGCCGAGCTGCCGGTGGTGCACTACCACCCGGACAACGGCCTCGGCGGCTGGCTGGACGAAGAGGCGGCGCAGCGCGGAAGCGTGCTCGGCGCGGTGATGCGGACGAAGCAGGCGGGGACGGCCGCTCAGCTCGCCGCGGCCGGGCTCGGCGTGGCCCTGGTCCCGACGACGGCCCTGACCCGCACCTTCGCCGGTGCGCTCCGGCGGCTGAAGCCGGCGTTGCACCGCGAAGTCGTCACGTTCACCGCGACTCCGTCGGATTCGCTCGTCCGGCGGTTTTCTTCGGACGTCACGCACCGTGGGATCACCGTGCCCGGTGTCCTGCTGGACAAACTCTCCTCAGGCACGCGTTAAGTCTTGGTGAATGTGACAGATTCCCGACGAAGGTTTTGTGCCATCCGGACGAACTTCTCTCGGACGCACCGATTTTGCTGTGCCATTCGCCAAAGTTTGGTTCCATCGGATAGCTTGCTCCTACCGGCCAGTACCGGTGGGTGGGGCCGATCGGGTGAGGCGATCAGCGGAGTATCGAGGGAAGTGGGACGACCATGCCGAAGCACCGGCCACGTCGCAAGAGCTCGCGCACGGTCCGCCGGGCCGCCGTCGCGCTCGCCGGTGGGGCGCTCGTCGTGCTGCCCACGCTGACCACGGGGCTGCCCGCGCCGGTCGTGATCGCCGACGCCGGCACCAAGCTGCCCGACCAGGCGGCGCCGCTACAGCAGCCGAACATCGTGATGCCGCCGATCGCCGTCGACGGCAGCCTGCCCCAGCCGCCGCTGCCGACCCCGCTGGTCGTGCCGGGCGGGCGCGCCGGGTCGGCGGGCATCTCCGGGCCGGTCGGCATCCCGGCGAGCATGCTCAAGGCGTACCAGAACGCCGCCGCGATCCTCGCCAAGGAGCAGCCGAACTGCCACCTCGACTGGGCGCTGATCGCCAGCATCGGCCGGATCGAGTCGAACCACGCGCGCGGCGGGTACGTCAACGCCAACGGCGACACCCTGGAGCCGATCCTCGGCCCGGTGCTCAACGGCGCCGGCGCGTTCGCCGCGATCGCGGACACCGACGGCGGCAAGTACGACGGCGACCCGGTGTGGGACCGCGCGGTCGGCCCGACCCAGTTCATCCCGTCGACGTGGCGCGGCTACGCCTCCGACGGCAACGGCGACGGCGTGTCGAACCCGAACAACATCTACGACGAAGCGCTGGCGACCGCGCGTTACCTGTGCTCGGGCGGGCTCGACCTCTCGACCGACGCCGGGCAGCGCATCGCCGTGCGCCGCTACAACAACTCCCAGTCCTATGTGGACACCGTGCTGGCGTGGGCCGCGGCCTACCGCGGCGGGGTGGCCCAGCTCCCCGACAGCGAGGTGCCCATCGGCGCGCCCGCCGCCCCGGATGCCGCCGCCGCGGGCGCCCCGGTCGGCGTCCCCGCCCCGCCGCCGCCGCCGGTGACCGCGCAGCCGCCGGGCTCGCTGCCCGGCACGTCGACGCCGCCGACCAGCAGCAGCCCGACGTCGAGCACGCCGACGTCGACCAAACCGACGTCCACGAACCCGACCACGCCGACGACCCCCACCACGCCGCCGCCCGCGACCAGCACCACGACCACCCCGCCGCCGAGCACCACCGCCACCACGCCGGCGGACTCGGCGAGCACGCCGACCGAAACCAGCACGACGACGAGCCCGGCGGGGTGAGCCCGGTGGAGCCGTTCCTCGTGCACATCCGCTGCGACACCGACGGTTACACCCACGCCGTCACCGAGGACGAGTTCGCGGCGGGCCGGCACGACGGGCGGTTCCGCGCGGTGTGCGGGCACGTGGTGCTGGCCGCGCCGATGATCGAGGCGCCCGGCCGGTTCGACCCGCTGTGCCGCGACGTCCTGCGCGGGGACACGACGCTGCCGGAGCCGGCGGTGCCCCGGCAGGAGCGGCGCCGGTCGAGGTGGCGCGTCCGCCGCTAGCGTCGTGAGTGGTAATTCGGGTTAAAACCCTACTCATCACTCACGAGGGCTTCGATGCCGTCGAGCATGCGGTTCAGGCCGAACTCGTACGCCGACTCGCCCTGGGTCTTCGCGCTCTCGTCGAACCCGCCGCCGAGCCAGATCCGGTTCATCGACGGGTGCGCGTCGACCACGAAGTAGTTCTCCCAGAACGAAGACCGCTGGTCCCACCAGGACTCGGTCGACTGCCCGGTGCTGCGCTCCAGCCGCGTGTTCTCCGCCCCGAGCGCGGCGTTCGCGTCGACGTACGTGCCGATCCCGTTGGCCGCCGCCACCGCCTGCCGCGGGGACAGGCCCAGTTCGTCCATGATGGACAGCAGGTACTCCTGCCCGGCCAGCTGTCCCGGGCCCAAAGGCGGCCGGACGCGCGAAACCTCGCACAGCCACGAGTGGTTCCGGTACGCCTCGCGGGTCCGCCGGGCGTACAGCGCCACCTGCTCGCGCCAGTCCCGCGGCCGCGGCTCACCCGGGCCGGGCAGCCGCCGCTCGACGAGCACGTCGTCGACCATCAGGTCCACCAGCTCGGCCTTGCCGGGCACGTAGGTGTAGAGCGTCATCGTGCCGGCGCCGAGCTCCTTGGCGACCCGGTGCATCGACGCGGCGGCCAGCCCGTCGGCGTCCGCGACCGCGATCGCGGCGGCGACGATCCGCTCGATCGTCAGCGTCGGACGGCGGCCCCTGGTCGGTTCGGGCGCGCCGCCCCGGGCACGCCAGAGCAGCGCGAGCGTCCGGTCGACGTCGTCGGCGCCAGTGCGTTCGGCGGTCATGCGTTCCCCTCGCTCCTCCGCCCGGGAGACTACCCTGGGAGGCGGACGAGGGGGTGCGAGGAGATGACCCGACGCAAGCCGCCCAAGGTGTCCTTCCGCTGGTGGGTGGACCGCCAGATCGGCGAAGCCCACGACCGCGGCGAGTTCGACGACCTGCCCGGCGCCGGCAAGCCGCTGCCGAGGCCCACCGGCAACGACGCCGCCACCGACTGGGTGCTCCGGCAGGTCCGCGCCGGCGGCCACGACACGAAGGCGTTGCTGCCGCCGGCGCTCGCGCTCAAGCGCGAAGTGCAGGACCTGCCCGGAAAGCTCGCCGGGCAGCGGACCGAACGGGACGTGCGGGAGCTCGTCGAGGACCTCAACACGCGGATCCGCCAGGCCTACCTCAACCACCACACCGGCCCGCCGCTCACCGTGGCGTTCGTGGACGTCGAGGAAGCCGTCGAGAACTGGCGACGCCTACGAGCCGCGTCGTAACAACGCCCGCTCGGCCGCGCTCCACGCGGTCGTGGTGAGCAGGTAGATCCCAGCGGCCTGCGGCACGACCAGCGTCGCCAGCACGGTGCCGTAGGGCAGCAGCCGCAAGAGCTTGCCGCCCGGCACCTCGGCGGTGGGGTCGCGGTGCCGGTCCTGCCAGCGCACCGAGAACCACGCGACCACCACGAGCCCGGCCGCGATCACGAACACGAGCGGGCTGCCGGCCAGGCCGTGCGCGCCCAGCGGCGTCCCGAACAGGGTCGCGCCGAGCAGCGAGTTGGGCTCACCGCCGATCGTGGCCGTGGTGAAGAGCCGGTACATGATCGTGAAGAAGGGCAGCTGCAGCAGCATCGGCAGGCAGCCGACGAACAGCGACGTCCCGGACTCCTGCTGCAGTTTGGTCATCTCCGCGGCCAGCCGTTCGCGGTCCTTCCCGTGCTTCTCCTGGAGTGCCCGGATTTCGGGCATCAGGACGGCCCGGGCGCGTTCGCCGCGGGCCGCCGACCGCGCGAGCGGGTGCAGCAGCAGCCGCACGCCGAGGGTGAACAGGACGATGGCCAGCGCGGTGGACAGCGGGCCGGTGAACGCCGTGGCCGCGAGCAGCCAGTGGATCAGGTGGTACGCGCCGGAAACGGGCACGTCGAGAAAGCCGAACATGGGCAGCACTCCGCACGAGTGGAAGGAACGGGGGTACGCGGAATGGCTGCGTCGAAGAAGGTTCCTACGCAGCCGTGCTGCGGAACCCGGGTGCTCGTGGCCTGCTTCGCCCGGCTCTGCCGGGATCGCGGAGCCGGATCGACTCGGCGCGCCGGGCCCGGCGGCGCAGGGCGGTGGCGCGGCTGCGCACCGGCGCCGACCAGAGGGCGAGCTCACTGCGGTGGGTGCTGCCGACCAGCAGCACGACCAGGAGGCTCGCGGCGGCGAGGGAGGCGAAGGCGACCAGCGCGGTCGGGCTGGTCACGACGGGGAACGCCAGCTCCAGCAACGTGTTCACGGCAGCCGTCCCCCTTCCCTCCGCTCCAGGGTAGCCGAAGTGCTAACAGCCCGATGGGCTGTAACCTGGTTCGATGAGAGGCCAACTAGTCGTCGTGCCGATCCTGGCGCTGCTCCTGCTCTTCGGCGTGCCGTGGTGGACGCTCGTCCTCGCGCCGGACTGGGGCACCGCCGGCACGATCGCCGGCACCGCGGTGCTGGCCGCGGGCCTGGTCACGATGCCGGTCGCGATGGTCTTCGGGCACGGGAAGCGCCAGCGTGACGGCGGCGCCCGGCTCGGCGACTCCCTGCTGGCCGTGATCTGGGTGCTGTTCAGCTGGTCGATCCTGAGCCTGGTGCTGCGGGTCGCGCTGCTGGGCGTCGATGACCCGGCGCGGTCGCGGATCGTCGCTGGCGCGACCCTGCTGGTCGCGGCCGGCCTGCTCGTGCACGGGAACCGCGTCGCGATGCGGGTGCCGCCGGTGAAGGCGACCGACGTGGTCGTCCCGCGGCTCGGCCCGGGCCTCGACGGCCTGCGCGTCGCGGTGCTGACGGACACGCACTTCGGCCCGATCGACCGGACGAAGTGGTCGGAGAAGGTCGTCGCGGCGGTGAACGCCCTGGACGCGGACGTCGTCTGCCACGCCGGCGACCTCGCCGACGGCGCGGTGGCGAAGCGCCGCAAGCAGGTCGACCCGCTGGGCGGCGTCCAGGCCGCGCTCGGGCGGTTCTACATCACCGGCAACCACGAGTACTTCGGCGAGGCGCAGGCCTGGCTCGACCACATGGCCGGCCTCGGCTGGGACACGCTGCACAACCGCTCGACACTCCTCGAGCGCGGCGGCGACCGGATCCTGTTCGCCGGCATCGACGACCCGACGGGCACGTCGTCCGGCCTGCCCGGCCACGGCCCCGACCTGCCCCGCGCCCTGGACGGCGCCCCGTCCGACGTGCCGGTGGTGCTGCTCGCCCACCAGCCCAAGCAGGTGAAGCAGGCCCGCGAGGCGGCGGTCGACCTGCAGATCTCCGGCCACACGCACGGCGGCCAGATCTGGCCGTTCCACCTGCTGGTGCGGCTCGACCAGCCGACGTTGTCCGGCCTGACCCGCCACGGCCCGACCCAGCTGTACAACAGCCGGGGCACCGGGTTCTGGGGGCCGCCGTTCCGGATCTTCGCGCCCAGTGAGATCACGCTTCTCACCCTGCGCGCGGCCTGACCTCGACCGAAGGTGGCCTTGGGTGATCAACGCGCCAAGGCCACCTCGGGGCGCTCGATCCGGTTTCCGACAAATTTTTTTGTCTTGACAGTTTCAATCGTCGGATGCCAGGCTGTCCGCCATGACCACCACCGCGATCCGCCCCCAAACCCTCACCCCTTCGACGACCCGCACGCTGCTGACCTGCGGGATCCTCGCCGGACCCGTCTTCGTCCTCACCGGACTGCTCCAAGCCGTGACCCGGGCCGGTTTCGACCTGACCCGGCACCCGGCGAGCGTCCTGTCGAACGGGTCGCTCGGCTGGGTCCAGATCACGAACTTCGTCGTCACCGGCCTGCTCACGCTCGCGGCCGCCGCCGGGATCCGGCGGGCCCTGCCCGGCCGGTGGGGGCCGAGACTGCTCGCCGGCTACGGCGTCAGCCTGATCTGCGCCGGCGCCTTCCGCGCCGACCCGCAGGACGGCTTCCCGCTCGGCACGCCGGCCGGGCCGCCCGCGTCGGTCAGCTGGCACGGCACCCTGCACTTCGTCTGCGGCGGGATCGGCTTCGCCGCCCTGGTCGCGGCCTGCTTCGCGATCGGTTCGCACCTCACGCCCGCCCGCGCGTGGTACTCGCGGATCAGCGGGTTGGCGTTCCTCGTAGGCTTCGCGGGCGTAGCGTCCGGATCGACGAGCCCGGCCGTCATCCTCGGCTTCTGGGCGGCCGTCGTGATCGCCTGGACGTGGCTCGCGACGACGTCCGCCCACCTGATCCGGCGCCCCGTCGCCTGAAAGGAGAACTCCCATGAGCACGACGGTTTCCGCCGACGGCACGAAGATCGCCTACACCCGCACCGGGTCCGGCCCCGCGCTCGTCCTCGTCGACGGCGCGATGAGCTACCGCGGCTCGTCCCCCAACGACGCGCTCGCGAAGGAGCTCGCCGGGCAGTTCACCGTGTACACCTACGACCGCCGCGGCCGGGGCGAAAGCACCGAAGGCGGCCCGTACTCGGTCGAACGTGAGGTCGAGGACCTCGCCGCGCTCGCCAAGGAGGCGGGCGGCGAGGTGTTCCTGTTCGGCATCTCCTCCGGCGCCGGGCTCGCGCTCGAAGCGGCCCGCAGCCTCCCGGTGACGAAGCTGGCGCTGTACGAACCCCCGTTCGTCGTCGACGACACCCGCCCCCGCGTCCCGGCCGACTACCCGGCCCGGCTCGACGCGGCGCTGAGCGCGGGGAAGCGCGGCAAGGCGGTCAAGATGTTCATGACCGAAGGGGTCGGCCTCGGCAAGGCGACGGTCGCGACGATGCGGATCATGCCGTTCTGGGGCAAGCTCAAGAAGGTGGCCCACACGATCCCGTACGACACGGCGGTGATGGGCGACCACCAGTCGGGCAACCCCCTGCCGGCGGCCTGGCCCGAGGTGAAGGTCCCGACCCTGGCCATCGACGGCGACCGCAGCCCGGCCTGGATGCGCAACGGCGTAGCGTCGCTGGCGAAGGTCCTGCCGTCGGCGACGTACCAGACTCTGCCGGGCCAGACGCACATCGTGAAGGCCCCGGCGTTGGCCCCGGTCCTGGCGAAGTTCTTCCTCGGCTAAGCAGCGATCACACGGGTTCGAGCGCGCTCCACGGCACGGAAGCGGGGCTCGGGTCGGCGAGGAAAGCTTCCACGATCGGCCCGAGTTCGCCGACCGGCACATACTCGGCCCCGAAGGGCAGCTCGCCGGGGCCGAGCGACGACAGCGAGGCCTTGAGGGCGCCGACCTGCTCGTCGTGCCAGACCTAGAAGGTCGCGGGCCCGCCCAGGCGCGCGCCGAGGACGACGCCACGGCTTCGAACGCTGCGACGACACGGTCACCCGGCAGCTCCGCCCGATGCTCCGGAAACGCCCCGACGTGCCAGGTGTTCTGCCAGGCTTCGGCGTTTCGCGACAAAATCCAACAGCACAGAGCCAGTATGTCCGGCAGGATCGGTCTCGTGCGCATCCTCATCGTCGACGCCGACATCACGACCCTCGCGGTCGACGTGGTCGTCAACGCGGCCAACTCGTCGCTGCTCGGCGGCGGCGGGGTCGACGGGGCCATCCACCGCAAGGGTGGCCCCGAGATCCTCGCCGAGTGCCGGAAGCTGCGGGCCGGGCACTACGGGAAGGGCCTCAAGACCGGCCAGGCCGTCGCGACCACCGCCGGGAACCTGCCCGCCCGGTGGGTCGTGCACACCGTCGGCCCGGTGTGGTCGGAGTCCGAGGACCGCTCCGGGCTCCTCGCCGACTGCCACCGCAACTCGCTGAAGGTCGCCGGAGAGCTCGGCGCGAAGACGGTCGCCTTCCCCGCCATCTCCACCGGGATCTACCGCTGGCCGCTCGAGTCGGCCGCCGGGATCGCGCTGGCGACGGTGACCCAGGCCGAGCCCGGTCCGATCGAGGAGATCGTCTTCGCCCTGCGCGGAGAAGCCGCCCTCGCCGCCTTTCGGGCTCGTCACACCTCCCTTGCCTGAGCGATCACCCACCGGGCAGGGTGCAACCGTGCCCACCCGCGCCCTGGTCTTCGACTTCGACGGGACCCTCGCCGACACCGAGTCCGCCGTCCTTCGCTCCTGGCAGGAAACCTTCCGGGCGCACGGGACCGAACTGCCGCTCGACGCCTGGTACGCCGTCATCGGCACGCAGCACACCACGCCCGCGATGTTCGACCTGCTCGCCGAGCTCGTTCCGGGCGTCGACACCGAGGCGCTGCGGCCGCGGACCAAGGCCCGGGTCTTCGAGCTGCTCGAAACCCTCGGGCCCCGCGACGGCGTCCGGAGCTACCTCGACTCCGCCAAGGCGCACGGCCTCAAGCTGGCCGTCGCCTCCAGCTCGTCCGGGGGCTGGGTGAACCCGCACCTCGAACGGCTCGGCATCGCGGGCTACTTCGACGCCGTGCTCACCGGGGACCGCCACAAGGCGAAGCCCGACCCGGACCTCTACCTGGCCGCGATCGCCGCGCTGGACACGGCCGCGAGCGAAACCATCGCCTTCGAGGACACCCCGCACGGCGTCACCGCCGCCAAGGCCGCCGGGCTGACCTGCGTCGCCGTGCCGAACGCCATCACCGAGAGCCTCGACTTCGGGCGGGCGGACGTCGTGCTGCCGTCGTTCACCGCCAAGCCGCTCGAGGCCCTACTGACCCGCTAGCGCGAGCAGCCGGTCCAGGAACGGCAGCTGGCCCTTCACGAGCTTCTCGCGCGCGACCGCCACCGAGAACCACGAAACCCGGTCCATCTCCGGGAACTCCTGCTGCCGGCCCGAGCGCGGTGGCCATTCCATGCTGAACGTCCCGGGCACGACCGCCGCCGGGTCGAGGTCGGCCTCGACCGCCCACGCCGTCACGACCTTGCCGCCCGACTGCTTCACCTCGCCCAGGAGCACGTACTCACCCGAAGGCGCGGGCAGGCCCAGCTCCTCTTCGAACTCGCGCCGCGCGGCCGCCTCCGGCTCCTCGTCCGGCTCGAGCTCGCCCTTCGGCAGCGACCACGCCGCCGCGTCCTTCTTCGCCCAGAACGGCCCGCCCATGTGCCCGAGCAGCACTTCGACGGCCTCGCCCCGCCCGCGGTGGAGCAGGAGCCCGGCACTGCGTTTGCCCGCCATCCACCCAGTCTGCCGAAACCCCGGGAAAAAAGTTCCGCGGGGTTGTCGATCCGGCGGGAAGCCACTCGACGCGTAGGCAGAAGGCAAGGAAGAACCCAGGGAAGGAACCCGAAATGACCACCACGATCGCCCCCAAGACCCAGACCGCCGCCACCCGCACCGAGACCAAGACCGCTCCGGTGACCGGCCTGGTCGTGTCCGCGAGCCGGATCGTGATCTCGTTCCTGTTCGGCTTCCACGGCCTGCAGGGATTCGGCTTCTTCGGTGGCGTCGACGGCCAGGGCGGCGGGGTCCCGTTCGGCTCGTTCCCCGGCTGGTGGGGCAGCGTCTTCGAACTCGTCGGCGCCCTGTTCCTGCTGGTCGGGCTGGCCAGCAGGCCCGCCGCGCTGCTGCTGTCCGGTGTGATGGCCTACGCCTACTTCACCGTGCACGCCCCGATGGGCCTGCTGCCGCTGCAGAACATGGGCGAGCCCGCCGCCGTCTACGCGTGGATCTTCCTGCTGTTCGCCGTGATCGGCCCGGGCCGCTACGCCGTGGACACGCTGATCAAGCGTCGCCGGTAGAAGACCCCCGAGCGCGGTCCGATCAGTAGCCGCCCTGGGCGGCGGCCAGGTCGGACCGCGCCATCACGTGTTCCATCAGGCTGGTGAGCACCTGCTTCGTCGACTCCCGCTCGCGGGCGTCGCACAGCAGCAGCGGGACGTCCATGCCGACGTCGAGCGCCTGCCGGACCTCCTCGGTGCCGTAGCGGTACGCGCCGTCGAAGCAGTTCACGCCGACGACGAACGGCAGGTTCCGGCGCTCGAAGAAGTCCACCGCCGCGAAGCAGCTGTCCAGCCGCCGGGTGTCGGCCAGCACGACGGCGCCGAGCGCGCCCTCCGCCAGCTCGTCCCACATGAACCAGAACCGGTCCTGCCCGGGCGTGCCGAACAGGTACAGGATCAGGTCGGGGTTGATCGTGATGCGGCCGAAGTCCAGCGCGACCGTCGTGGTCGTCTTCTGCTCGATGCCCGACAGGTCGTCGACACCCTCGGACGCGGTGGTGATGACCTCTTCGGTGCGCAGCGGTGGCACTTCGCTCACCGAGGCGACCATCGTGGTCTTGCCGACCCCGAAGCCGCCGGCGATGAGCACCTTGACCGCGGTCGCGGTCAGGTTGCGCCGGGGATCAGAGTTTCCGGATGCCATCAAGAACCGCCTGGAGTACGTGTTTGTTGGGGGATTCGTGCGCCGGCGCCGCGGTACGGAACAGCACCAGGTTCTGCTCGATCAGATCGCTCAGCATCACCTTCACCACGGGCAGCGGGAGATCGACCCGCGCGGCCACCTCGGCCACCGACACCGGCCGCTGGCACAGGGCGATGATCCGCGCGTACTCCGGTTCGAGCATGCCCGCTTCGTGCGCCGTGCGCAGCGCGACCACCAGCGTGATGAGGTCGAGCCCCAGGGTGTCCGACCGCGTGCGGCCGCCCGTGACCGCGTAGGACCGGACCAGGGGGCCGGCCTCGTCGTCGAACCAGGCTTCGTGCCGTCCGCTCATGGCGACGTGGGCTGGACGCCGGCGCCGGTCCGCGGAGCCGAGGTGAGTACCTGCCCGACCCGCTTCACCATCAGGTTCATCTCGTACGCGACGAGGCCCATGTCCGCGTCTTCCCGCGCCAGGAGGGCGAGGCAGGCGCCCCGCCCCGCGGCCGTCACGAACAGGAACGCGTGGTCCATCTCGACCATCGTCTGACGGACGTTGCCGCCGCCGAAGTGCCGCCCGGTGCCGCGCGCCAGGCTCTGGAACGCCGAAGCCACCGCCGAGAGGTGCTCGGCGTCCTCCTCGGAGAGGTTCCCGGACCTCCCGATGAGCAGGCCGTCCGAGGACAGGACCACCGCGCGATCCGCCCCGGCGACCCGTTTGACGAGGTCGTCCAGCAGCCAGTCGAGCTCACTGACGCCTGAGTTGGCCATTACTCGCGCTCTCCGTACCTGTCGTCGTTCTCGGCGGGTTCCTCGTCACGGGCCCGGCGGGTGCCCTGCTGGAAGGCGGACAGCCTGCTGCGGGCGGCCTCCGGCGAATCCAGCCTGACCTCCTCGCGTTCCTGTGCGGGCCTATCTTCCTTCAGCTGAGGAACGAGGTTCTGCTGGCGTCGCCGTTGCGGCAGCGGCGGGCGGCCGGGCGCCTCCGGGCGGCGCGGCTGCTGCGGCCGTCCTTCGGGCACCGAGGCCCGCGGCTCCTGCGGCGGCCACACCGGCTGCTGCGCGGCCGGGCGCGCCGGGCGCGCGGGCCGGGACGGCGGTGAGGGCGGGCGGACCGGGGCCACCGGCTGCGCCTGGGTCGGCTGGGCCTGCGTCGGCTGGCTCACCGGCTCGGAGACGACGCCGACCGGGACCGGCGTCGGCGCGGACGGCGGCTGCACCGGGGCCGGCGGGGCCACGGGTGCCGGCGGGACGGCCATCGGCGGCTCGGTGCGGTGGCGCGCCGGGCGGCGCGGCTGCCGCTTGAGCGGCATGACCTCGTCGTTGCCGTCGGCCTCGACCGGGTTCGGCACGAGCTCCGGCTTCGGCGGGGTGATCGGCTGCTCCGGCTCGGTCTCCGCCAAGGGAGCCAGCAGGTCGGTGCGCACCAGGACGATGGCCCGGGTGCCGCCGTAGGCCGACTCCCGCAGGTGCACCTGGATGCCGTGGCGGGCGGCCAGCCGCGCGACCACGAACAGGCCCAGGCGCGGCTCGTCCGACAGCGCCATGATCCCGAAGTCCGGCGGGTCGGCCAGCATCACGTTGATCTCTTCGGTCTGGTCCGGCTCGAGCCCGAGCCCCTGGTCCTCGACCTCGATCACGACACCCTTGCCGACCACGTTGCCGCGGACCTCGACCCGCGACTGCGGCGGGGAGAACGACGTCGCGTTGTCGATCAGCTCGGCGAGCAGGTGTACGAGGTCGCCGACGACCGGGCCGCGGACGGCGATCTGCGGCAGCGCCGCCGTCTTGACCCGGGCGAAGTCCTCGGTCTCGGCGGACGCGCCGCGGACCAGCTCGGCCAGCCCGACGGGGTTGCGCCACTGCCGGCCCGGCTGCCCGCCGCCGAGGATGATCAGGTTCTCGGCGTTGCGGCGGGCGCGGGTGGAGAGGTGGTCGAGCTGGAACAGCGTGTCCAGCTGCTCCGGGTCCTCCTGCTTGCGCTCGGCCTGGTCGAGCACCTTGAGCTGGCGGTGCACGATGACCTGGCTGCGGTGGGCGATGTTGAGGAACACCGTCTTGGTGCCCTCACGGGTCTTGGCCTCGTCGATGGCGGCCGCGATGGCGGTCTGCTGCGCCTTGTTGAACGCGTCGGCGACCTGGCCGATCTCGTCGGTGCCGTGGTCGAGGAAGTGCCCGCCCTCTTCGAGGTCGACGGGCTCGCCCGCGCGGACCCGGGCGACCAGCTCGGGCAGCCGGACCTCGGCCGCGTCGAGGGTGTCCTCGCGCAGCCGGTGCAGCCGGCCGATGAGCCGGTTCGACAGCCGGACGGCGACGAACACCACGAAGACCGCGAACAGCACGGCGATCACACCGGCGATCAGCGACTCGGTGAACGTCGAGTCGGCGTCGTTGATCGCGGCCTGGCTGGCGTTGGAGCTCTGCAGCACGAAGATGCCGGACAGGGCGTCGCCGACCAGCCGGGCGCTCGTGCGCCACTGGTCCTGCGCCACCGGCAGCTTGGTCAGGTCACCGCGCAGGAAAGCGGTTTCGACCTGGGTCACCGTCTGCCACGGCTGGCTCGCCAGCAGCTGGTCGTACTTCGCCTTGACCTCGGGGATCATCTTCGGCGCCGACGCGTCGAGCTGCGCGTGGTAGGCGCCGACCTGCCCGACGTAGGTGCGGAAGTCCTCGTTGCTCAGCCCACCCGCGGCGAGCCCGGCGGCGGCGAGCGCGTCACTGCGCTGCATCTCCTCGGCCGCGGTGAACATCGGGATCGCGGTCAGCCGGTCGAACGCGTTCTGCGCGCCACGGGCGTTCTGCGCGAGCCCGGCCAGGCCGTCGGTGAACTGGTCGATGATCTTGTTGTAGAAGGTGTACGCCTGGCCGATCTGGATCTGGCCGCTGTCGACCGCCTGCCGCGTCTGCGGCAGCTGCTGGAAGAGCCCGAAGAACGTGGCGATGTTCTTCTGCACGCTCGGCGGGGTGTCGTCGTAACCCGCGAAGCTGTCCTTCAGGTACTCGATCGTCTTCGCGGCGTTCTGGTCGGTCTTCGGGCGGACGGCCGCGAGCACCGCGCGCTGGTTGCCCTGACCCGCGAGCAGGCTCAGGGTCGCCTGGCGCTCTTGCTGCAGCGCGCCGAAGAACGGGATCGACGGGGCTTCCGAGCCCCGGATCCGGTTGACGTAGTCACGGCCCGTGACGGCGTCGTAGATGAGGTAGCCGGCGAGGGCCACGCCCACGAGGAGCAGGGCCACACTGGGGATGAGCGCGATCGTGAGCACGCGCTTCCGAATCGAGGATCCCCGGTTGCGTCGAAGAGAAATCTGCTTCACCTGGGTCCGTTTTCCTTCCGGCAGTACATGGTTTCGGGTCGCCCGAGGCGGTCAACACCCGGATTCCGACCAGCCGGATCAACATCACCGTGGTCTGCTTCGCCCGCGACGACGTTAGGCAGCCCTCCAGGGCGCGTCAAGTCCGTGGCGATAACGTGATCTTGGAACGGTGACCCTTCCACACTTGCTGCCTGCGCTTGGAAAGTCCACCACCGAAAGTCGTGACGTTCGTCCCAGCGCTACTTCCGTTCCGTGGCAAAGGTGCACGCTGTGAGCGACGGTCGTTCGTGCCCCGCCCGGCACCGGGTCCGCTACGGACGAACGCGGTGAATCGTTCGGTGAGAAAGGTCACGGGCCCACCGCCACGGGGACCCATGCCCGCTTCGTTCGGACCAGCAGCCTTCCGGAAAGCGGAATTGCACGGCGTTCGACATCTTCGCCGCGGATTCACCGGGCGAATAGCCGGAATTCCCGCCATTCCGCGAACGCAGGTGGTCCAGACACGTTCAGTGGCCCCGGTACCGGTTCCGCGGCGGTCAGCCCGGGAACTCGTCGGCGAGGGTGTTCCAGAACTGGAGCTCGTAGCTCTGGAAGAGACGGGCGTAGAGGTGCGCTTCGCGCTCGTCGAGGCGGTGCGCGTCGAGGCCGGCCTGGATCGCGGCGAGCGCTTGTTCTTCAATTTCCGGCACATCCGCCGCGAAGAAGTCGAAGAACGCGCAGGCGTCGTCGCCGAAGCCGTAGTGCTTCCGCATGCCCTTGGCGACGTCCGCGCAGTACCGGCCGAAGGCGGCGAAGTTCGCGTAGATCCCCGCCGCGGTCGCCGACGACTCGCCGTTCAGCGCGAGCCAGGCGACGTACGCCGGGTACGCCTGGCAACCCGCGCGCGGGCGTTCCTTCCCGTGGTCCGGACCAGCGGCCTTGATCAACGCGTCGAGCATCCCGTTCGCCTGCTGCTCCCCCGGCGCGAGGCCGCCGAAGAAGGTGCGCGCGTTCGGCTCGTCCGCGCGGGCGGCGAGCGCGTGGAAACTCCGCCAATCGCTCAGCGTGATCCGCTTCTCCTCCGCGGCGAGCGCGGCGAACACCGCCCGCGGCGCGCGACCGGCGGTGATCACCGGGACCAGCCGGTTGTCGTCGTCGCGGGGCGCGAGCTCCTTCTGGATCTCGTCGAGCAGTGCACGAGCCGAACGCGTCATCGCTTCCCCCCGGAGTCGGTAGTCCTTCCATTGAAGCGCGGTTCGCGAGCCGGCGCCCGTGTGCACTGTGGACGGTCGTGGGGAGCTGACCGCGCGAAGGCGGGTAAAGGGGGTGTTTGACGTGGCCGCGATTCTCTATCCACCCGGCGCCGGAGCCCCTACAGTGTGGCCATCCGCAGCACCGAGGAGGCCAGCGTTGACCACCCCGTCCGTCGCCGAGCAGACCGAAGGCCTGACGATCCCGCGGCTGCTGCAGCGCAACGCCGCCGAGTACCCGGACCTGCCGGCGATCACCTCGCTCGACCTCGAAGGCCAGCCGACGCTGAGCTGGTCGGAGTTCCGCACCGCGATCGCCGAGGTGTCGCGTGGGCTGGCGGGCCTCGGCCTCGCCGCGGGTGACCGGATGCTGATCATGGCGCCCGGCTGCCCCGACCACATCGTCGCCGACCTCGCCGCGGCGCACCTGTCCGCGATCCCGTGCACCGCCTACGCCACCCTCAGCCCGGACCAGGTCGCCTACGTCGCGCGGCACAGCGCGGCGCCGGTCGTGGTGCTCGGCGGCGAGAGCGAGCTGGCGCGCTGGCGGCCGGTGCTCGGCGACCTCCCGGCGTTGCGCCACATCGTCGTGATGGACGAAGCCGTGATCCCCGACGGCGACGAACGGTTCGTCTCCTTCGCGGCGCTGCGCGCCCAGGGACGGGAAGCGCTCGCCGCCGATCCCGACGCCTTCGAGCGGTCATGGCCGGACATCAAGCCCGACGACCCGCTGTCGATGATCTACACCTCCGGCACCACCGGCGACCCGAAGGGCGTCGTGCTCTCGCACCGCAACGCGATCCACCAGGCGTACGCGGTCACCGAGCTGCACCACCCGCCGATGCACGCGACGAACATCGCGTACCTGCCGCTGGCGCACATCGCCGAGCGGGAGCTGTCGATCTACCTGCCGATCGTGTGGGCCGGGCACGTGCACACGCTCGCCGACCCGACGGCCGTCGCCGGCGCGCTCGACAAGGTGCACCCGCAGAGCTTCTTCGGGGTGCCGCGCGTGTGGGAAAAGATGGTCGCCGGCCTGAAGAACATGCTCGGCAGCGTGCCCGAAGACCGGCGCACCGCGTTGCTGCAGGCGAACGAGCTGCTGCAGCAGGGGTACAAGCTCCGCAGCGCCGGACAGCCGGTGCCGGCCGAGCTGGCCGACAAGATCGCGAAGACGGACGAGGCCGCGCTGGCCCCGGTGCGCGCGCTGCTCGGGCTGGACAAGCTGCTCGTCGCCTCGAGCGGCGCGGCCGCGCTGCCGGTGGAGATCATCTACTTCCTGGCCGGCCTCGGGGTCGAGATCTGCGAGGTCTGGGGCCTGTCGGAGACGACCGGCGCGGCGACGTCCAACTCCGGCTCGGACTTCCGCGCGGGCACCGTCGGCAAGCCGCTGGACGGCGTCGAGGTGAAGGTCGCCGACGACGGCGAGCTGCTCGTGCGCGGCCCGATCGTCTTCCTCGGCTACCTGCAGGAGGACGGCACGATCGCCGACGCCACCGACGCCGACGGCTGGTACGCCACCGGCGACATCGGCACGATCGACGAAGACGGCTTCGTGACGATCACCGACCGCAAGAAGGAGCTGATCATCACCTCGAGCGGCAAGAACATCGCGCCGACGAGGATCGAGGGCCTGCTCAAGGAGCACCCGCTGATCGGCCAGGCGGTCGCGATCGGCGACGACCGGCCGTACGTGACCGCGCTGATCGTGCTCGACGACGAGATCGCGCCCGGCTGGGCCGCGGCGAACGGCGTCGAGGCCACGCCGGACGAGCTGGCTTCGCACCCGGCCGTCCGCGCGGAGCTGGAGCGCGCGGTCGAGTCGGCCAACAGCCGGCTCGCCCGGATCGAGCAGATCAAGCGCTACCACGTGCTCCCGAAGGCGTGGACCCCCGAGTCCGGCGAGCTGACCCCGACGCTCAAGCTCAAGCGCCGGGTCATCAACGACCGCTACTCGGTGGACATCGAAACGCTCTACGCGGCCGCCCGCTCCCCCGAACCCGCCGCCGGCTCCTGACCACCCCCGCACTTTCACGTGAAAGTGCCGACCTGGGGGCCGCACTTTCACGTGAAAGTGCGGCTCTCAGGCCGTCCGGGGCGAGGTGGTCTCCGTCCACTTGCGCAGCCGCGGCGGGACGCGCTTCTCCAGGCCGTAGTTCTCCAGGTGGGCGGAGAAGACCTCGTCGAACGCCTTCTGCACGGTCTCGGTGTCCCAGACCGGGCGCTCGAGGATCGGCTGCTTGAGGAACGGCTGGCCCATGACGTGCAGCTGCGGGCCGTTGCAGCGGATCATCTGGCCGGTGATGCCGTGCGAGCCGTCGCCGAGCAGGAACAGCACCACCGGGGCGATCCGCGACGGCGTGCGGTCCGGCGGGCAGGCGCGCAGCGAGCGTTCGGACTTCCACACCATTCGCGTGTGCGCGAGCGGGCAGACGGCGTTGACCCGGATCCCGACGTCTTCGAGGTCGAGCGCCCAGGAGTAGGTGAGGGACGCGACCGCGCCCTTGCTCGCCGCGTACACGCCGAGCTTGCGCTGCCCGAGGGAAGCGCCGGAAGAGATGTTGACGATCGAGCCTCCGGTGCCCGCGTCGACCATCGCCTTGATGGCCGCCAGCCCGGTGTTCACCACGCCGAGGACGTTCACCTGGACGAGCTCGCGCGCCTGCTCGGCGTCGTCTTCCCAGGGCAGTGCCTCGTAGTTCAGCCCGGCGTTGTTGACCAGGCCGTCGAGCCCGCCGAACTCCTTGACGCAGAGGTCGACGATCTCCTGCGCCTCCCCGGCGTCGGCCACGCTGTGCCCGCTCGCGACGGCGCGGCCGCCGTGCGCGCGGATGTTCTCGGCCGTGCGCTCGGCCAGCTCGACGTCGATGTCGTTGACGACCACCGACCCGCCCGCCCGCGCGACGTGCACGGCGAACGCCTCACCCAGCCCCCGGCCGGCGCCGGTCACCACGACCGACTTGCCCTGCATCAACCCGTCCATCGTCTGCTCCCCGCTCTGCGGCGCCGGCGGCGCGGTCCGTCCACCCCGGTCGGATCTGTGTCCAGTCTTGGCCCATTCGGGCCAACGGGGCATCGTCGCCACGACGAGCGGCCGCCGCTCTGCGCCGAGCGAGTCCGGTTCGATCAGTCCGGAGGTACCCGCGCGCCGGTCACGGCGAACCCCCGCGCCGCGCGGGTGGCGTAACCCGATCGGCTCCGAACGGAGCAGGGACGCGCGTTCCGGGGACATCGGCGTGTAGTCGGCGGCATACTGATAGTGCTTCCGGGAGGTCCGCCGTGACACCCCCGGACGGGGTCGTCACGGACGAGGCACAATGCGGACGGTCCAGGTTCACTCGATCGGGGGACGGTGGTTAACAGGTGGCGACGCGCGCGAAGCCCCGGCTCCGGGCCGTCCTGGCCAACCGCGAGTTCCGCGCGCTGTGGTTCGCCGAAACGCAGTCCATGCTCGGCGACCAGCTCACCATCGTCGCGCTGGCGATCCTGATCTTCGACCGGACCGGGTCACCGCTGCTCTCGGCCGTCGTCTACTCGCTCACGTTCCTGCCCGCGCTCGCCGGCGGGCTCGGGCTGTCCCAGCTCGCGGACCGGTTCCCGCGGCGCGCGGTGCTGGTCACCGGGTCGTTCGCGCAGGCCGTGCTGATCGGGCTGATGGCCGTGCCGGGCATGCCGATGGGCTGGCTGTTCGTCCTGTTCGTCTTCGCCCGGCTGGCGAACGCGCCGTGCAACGCGGCGCAGAACGCGCTCGGCCGGGAGATCTTCGACGACGACGACATCTACCTGCAGAGCCAGGACCTGCGCGGGATCACGAACAACACCGCGATGCTGGCCGGCCTCGCCGTCGGCGGGCTGCTGGTGACCACCATCGGCACGTCGTGGGCGCTCGGGATCGACGCGCTGACGTTCCTCGTCGCCGCCGTCGCCGTGTGGGTGCTGGTGCTGCGCCGGCCGGCCGCCGGGAACGGGGGCGCCCCGTGGTTCGGCGCCGTCCGGCAGGTTTTCGGCGACGAACGGCTGCGCGTGCTGCTCTACCTGTCCTGGCTCGTCGGCCTCGCGGTGATCCCGGAGGGCCTCGCGGCGCCGCTCGCCGCACAGCTCGGCGCGGGCGACCAGGCGGTCGGCTGGCTGCTGGCCGCCGACCCGCTGGGCTTCGTGCTCGGCACGTTCCTGCTCTCGCGGTACGTCTCGACCGAGCACCGCCGCAAGCTGCTGGGCGTGCTGGCCGCCCTGCCGCTGGCCGCGCTCGCGGCGTTCGTCCTGCGCCCGAACCTCGCGTTCGCGCTGGTCCTGCTCGCGCTCGCCGGGGCGACGGGCGCCTACGTCATCACGGTGTCGGCCACGTTCATCACGTGGGTGCCCAACGACATCCGCGGCAGCGCCGGCGGGCTTTACCGGACCGGGCTGCGGGTCGCCCAGGGGGTGGGCGTGGGCATCGGCGGGCTGGTGGCGCAATGGCTCGGTTCGGCGAACACGACCATCGCGCTCGCCGGCGCGGTGGGGCTGCTGCTGGCCGTCCCGGTGGCGTTGGCCTGGCGCCGGGCCGCCGAACCGCGACCGGAGCCGCGGTTGTCATGAACGGAAACTCACCGGGTTTCAGCCGTCACGGTTCGACATCGGTCGTCACCTCTCCGTACAAGCAAGATCATGAATGACATTCAGCTGGGGACGGCAAGCAATTCGCGGCCGACTCAGGCGTCACGGTTACGCACTGGTCCACCTCCATCTTGGGAAGCATGAACAACCGATTGAGCCGAGTTCCCGGCAGTTCGGCCGACAACCCGGTGGTTGGCGTTGCTGAAGGATGATACCCAACCACGGAATGCGTCAACACTCTAGGCGGGTACCGATGAGATTACTCAAGTCCGCGGCTAGGCTGGAAAGGAGGTGACCAATTGCATCCCGGAGCAGACGACGACCCGTCCGCGGCCGGCCGGGCCGCCGCCCGGCGACCGGCCGCGAGCCCGCCGGTGAACACGCACGCCGAACCGGCGGGCGGTCCGGACCGGACCACCGGACGCGACCATCCGTATCTGCCCGGCAACTGGGCGCTCTGGCGCCGGCCGCCGGTGCTGATCGCGTTCATGCTCGGGCTGGAGGTCGTCGCGGTCGCCGTGCTGGCGATTTCGTTCTCCCGTTCCGCGATTCCCGGCGGGCGCGACTGGATCAATTTCGGAATACTAGCCGTCGGCGCCACCGTCCACATCCAACTGACGCAGCGCCAGGAAGAACGAAGGCGAAACCGCACCAAAAAGGTGCTGATCGACCTCACCGCCGTGTGGACGTTTTCCGCCGCGTTGATCCTGCCGGTCCCGTTGACGCTGCTCATCATTTTCCTCATCCGGTTGCAACACTGGTTCATCGCCCGGCGCCCGGCCCACAACTTCATTTTCTCGTCGATCACGCACGGCCTCGCCGGCGCGCTCGCCCACCTCACCTACGGGGCGCTCGGACCGCACCTGCTCGGGCAGCCGGGGTGGAGCACGTTCTGGCACGAGGCGGGCGCGATCGTCGTCACCGGTGTCGTCTACGAAGCCATCCAGATCCTCTACGTCGGCGGCGCACTGGCGCTCGGGCTTTCGTCCGAGCCGACCTTGCGTAACGTACTGGGCAGCCCGGCCGACAACCTTCTCGAAGCGGTCACCATCGGCCTCGGCGCGGTGACCGCGATCCTGCTTGCCGTGGTGCCGCCGATGGTCGTCGTGATGGCCGTGGCGACGGTGGTCTTCAATCGCCTCGCGGAACTGGACCAGCTGCAGAACGACGTCCGGACCGACCCGAAAACCGGCATTCTCAACATGCGCGGCTGGTCGGAGTCAGCGGAGCGCGCGCTGGAACGGACCGCTCGATCGGGTGATCAACTGGCCCTCCTGATGGTCGATCTCGACCACTTCAAGTGGATTAACGACACCTATGGACATCCGGCGGGCGACGACGTGCTCCGCACGGTTGCGCAAACGCTCGACGAAGTGACGAGACCGAGCGACTTGGTCGGCCGTTTCGGCGGTGAGGAATTCCTCATTCTGCTCCCGGACATCAACGAAGAGGCGACCTGGGACGCCGCCGAGCGCATACGTGTTGCGATTGCGAAGTTGCATATCGTGACCACGGACAAACGCGGCGACCCGGCCACGATCGCCGACCGCACGACGTCCATCGGCGTCGCCCGCCACCCCCGCCACGGCGACACGCTCGACCGCCTCCTCCAATCCGCGGACGCGGCGGTTTACCTGGCGAAGGAGAACGGCCGCGACCAGGTCTGCTTCGCCCCGGACGTCACGCCCCCAGCCGAACGGTGAGCTCCAGCTTGACGAGCACTTCAGCGGAAGTCCCGGCCGACGCGGGGTCGAGCCGCAGCCGTTCCCCGCGGTAACCGGCGGACTCCAGCCGCAGCACGCTCGCACGCGGATCCGGGCGCGGGTGGCACCAGTGCCGGACGGTGCCGGTCCCGGCGGGATCCTTGGCGAGGACTAGGTAGGCGTGCCCGAGATCGTCGGTGACCCGCCCGAGCCCGTTCCACCAGAGCGCGCGCAGGGTGAGGGCAGCGCCGTCGTGGCGGAGTTCGACGGGGGTGTCCGCTTCGACGTCGACGCGGAAGCCGGTGGCGCCGACGGTCAGCGAGCGCACGTCGAGGAAACCGGTGCGGCTGGGGTCGGCCGGGTCGATCGGTTTGGCTTCGGCGCCGCCGCTTTGTTCAGCGCGATGCTCCGGCGCGAACTCGCGGGCAGGCTCGGCTCGCTCGCTCGGCGCGGACCGAGCGCCCAGCCCAGCACCATCGCCGGGCGCAGGCTGACCACCCGGCCCAGCCCCACGCGCGCATTCGCGGCCCGCCCCGCCCAGCAGGAACCCGCCCTCGTACTCGCCGAAGTCCGGTCGTGGCAGCAGCGCGGCCACCGTCAGCTCCGCGGCCAGCAAGCCGTCCTCATTCCCCGGCACCACCTCGGCCCCGCACAGCTCCCCGGCCAGCAGCCGGCACCCCATGACCTCCGCCCACCCCAACGCGGCCGCTCGCAGGCCCGGCTCCGCATGCAGGCGGTCGAGCAGCGGGCCCGCCCGCCGGCCCGCGCGCCACGTTCCGCTGAACCGGGCCGCCCGGACCAGCCGGGCCGACTCCGGGCAGCTCGCGCCGAATAGGCCCGTCATCGCGCGGTCGAGCAGGCGCAGCTGGTGGGCCAGCACCACCCGGCCGACCAGCCGGGGATGGGTCCGGGCCAGCGTCGCCGGTGAGGCCGCGCGCAACACCCGGGCCAAAGCGCGCAGCTCCGGGGACCGTGGTTCGCGCAGGCACGCTTCGGGCGCGAGGTGGCGCAGCGCGCGGACGGTGTTCTCCACGGGCACGGCGGGCCGCCCGCCGCCGGGATCGGTCGAGCCCACTGGACGCCCTCCTGGTCGCCGTGCCCCCTTCCGCCAGTCTCCGCCGCGGCGTACCACAAGGGAACGTAAGAACGGGCAGCCGACGGGGCAGCCTAGGGGAAAGCAGCCGCAATCCCTTGGGGTTATCCCCATGTCGGCGCCGCGGCGCGGCTGGCACCCTGGAACCCATGCCAGCCCCGCCCGAGCCGCCGCGTGTCCGCCGACCCTGGTCGACGTCGGGGTGGCTGCTGCTGGTCCTGCTGGTCGTCTTCGCGTTCGGGCTGATCGCCTCGCGCCCGCCGTCGCCGCCGGACCAGGGGCCGCCGACCGGGGACGTCCTCGCGGCGCAGAACGCGATCGAGGCGCTCGTCCACCCCGGCCCGCACCCCGACGCGCTGGCGCGGCTGCCGAAGGACTTCACCGCGCTCAGCGGCGTCACCCCGGGCGTGCTGACGGCCCGCGACGGCACGGTCCGCGCGGTGCACGTCGACGGCGGCTGTTCCACCCCGTGGGGCGACGACAACACGAAGTGGGACTACGCCGTGCCGTGCAAGTCGCACGACCTCGGCTACGACCTGCTGCGCTACGCCGACCGCAAGGGCCACCCGCTCGGGCCCGAGGTCCGCGAGGCCCTGGACAACCAGCTCTCGCACGACATGCACCACGCGTGCGACCTCAACCCGATGAACTCCGCGGGCACCTGCCGGATCGTCGCGTCCCTCTACTCGGCCGGGCTGGTCGTCAACTCCTGGCACCAGCGCTGGGGCCCGCCGGTCGGCGACCCGATCGGCCCGATGGTCGCCGGGGTGCTCGTGATCGGCTGCCTGCTGGTGTTCCGGCTGCGCGGCTGGCTGCACACCCGCCGCCAGGCCCCCGTCCCCGCACCGCCCGCCACCCCGGCGCCGGTCACCAGCTGGGCGCTGCTCGGCGCCGGCGGTGTTGTCCTCCTGCTGCTCGGTGAGTCGGTGACGGCGCTCGCACACTGGGCGGGCGCGCCCGAGCCGGCGCTCTGGCCGTTGACCTGGCTCGCCCAGCTCACCCCGCTGATCTACTTCGCCGGCGGCCACGCCAACGCGGCGGGCTGGCGCGCCGGCCAGGCCGACGGCAGCGGTTACCGCCACTACCTGGCCGAACGCGCCAGCCCGCTGCTGCGGCCGGCGCTGATCTTCGCGGTCGTCGCGCTGCTGACGCCGCTCGCGCTCGAGCTCCTCGGCATCCCGGCGGGGACCACGGCGACGGTCATGCGCATCGCCGTCCACCCGCTCTGGCTGCTCGGGGTCTACCTGCTGACGATCGTCTGCGCACCGCCGCTGCTGGCCCTGCATCGCCGGGCACCGGTGAGCGCGGCCGCCGGGCTGCTGGTGCTGGTCGTCGCCGGAGAGGTGGTCGCGAACTGGTCCGGTTCGCCGTTGCCGCGCTACGCGGCGACGTTCGCCCTCGCGCTCCTCGCCCAGCAACTCGCCTTTGCGCACGCTGACGGCGTACGCCCGTCACGACGTCTGCTCGCCTTCGCCGCGGCGACGGGTGTCGCGGGCCTCGCCGTGGCGAGCGTCCTGCGGGACGGGCCGCCTGTCCTGCTCGGCAGCCCGGGCGCCCCGGCGGCGTTCTCGGCGCCGCCGTGGGGCGTGCTGCTGCTGGGTTTGGTGCAGCTGGGCCTGCTCGGGCTGCTGGCCGGCCCGCTGACGCGGCTGGCCCGGCGGCCGGGCGTCGCCCGCGCGTGCCGGTTCGTGCTGCGGGCGCCGATGAGCCTCTACCTGGCGTTCCTCGCCGCGATGCTGCTGCTGGTCGCGGTCGTCTACCTCCCGGGCCGGATCGCCGACGGGCTGAGCTGGCTGGTCCGGCCGCGGACGCTGGTCGCCGTGGGGCTGCTCGCGGTTCCGGCGACGCTGGTGTTCTGGTGGTTCGAGCGGCACAGCCACCACGGACGCCCGCCGCGCGCGGCCGAGCTCCCCGGCCGCCGGACGGCGGTGCTGACCCGCGCCGCGGCCGGGTTCGGCATCGGCTACGCGACGCTCGGGGTGTTCGGCTTCGCGCTGACCCGCTTCGGCGGGGTCGCGGCCGACGCCGACCTGCTGGGTCTGCGCCTCGACCCGATCCAGAGCCTGGTGCACCTGCTGCTCGGAGTGTTCCTGCTGCACACGATCCGCCTCGGCGCCGGCGCGGCCACGGGCACCTGGCTGGCGACGGCGCTGGCCTGCGCGCCCTCGCTGCTGTTCGCCGCCGACGGCACGACACCCGGGTTCCTCGGCGTCACGCTGCACGCGGTGACGGCGGCGTTCGCCCTGCTCGCCGCGGCCGGCACCCTGCTGCCGGCCCGCCGCCCGGTGAACGCAACGCCCTGACCAGCCACAGCGCACGACCCACCGCCGCCCGGCCCTGCCCGGCGCTGCCCCGCCCTGCCACGGCTGACCTGGCCCGGCCTCGCCTGGCACACCTCGCCCGCCCCGCCGGCCCGCGAACCACGCCCGTCCTGACCAGGCGAAACCGGCGAACATGCGGGAAACTGGGTGGTGCGCGCCACATTCGGAGGGGGATGTGTAACGCTACCGCAACCCCGGGGAGGCACCATGCGTCCCAACCTGGAGACCACCGATCGAATGCAGTGAGGAGTCACCCGCGTGGATCACCCGCCTCGGAACGGGCAAGGCGGCCGCCGCCCCGCCCGGCCCTGGCAGGACGAGCCAGGCCGGGACGACGTCCGGCGCGCGACGCCGCCGCCCCGCCGTCCCGCACCCCGGCGTGAGCCGGTGGACGCGCGCCGGCGGCCCGAGCCGCGACCGGCCCCGCGAGCCCGCCGCAACTCCTTCCGGGGCGCGAAGATCGCGCTGACCGTCGTGTCACTGCTCGTGATGGGCCTGACCGGCTACGCGTGGGCCGCGATGCAGGGCCTGGTCAACGGGCTGAACTACGCGAACGTGATCGACGACAACGGCGGTGGCGAGAAGCCCGCCGACGGCGCCCGCGACATCCTCCTGGTCGGCCTGGACAGCCGGACCGACGCCCAGGGCAACCCGCTGTCGCGTGAGGTGCTCGACCAGCTGCGGGCCGGCGAGTCCGACGGCGAGCTCAACACCGACTCGCTGATCTTCGTGCACATCCCGAACGACGGCAGCAAGGCCGTCGCGATCTCGATCCCCCGTGACACCTACGTCGACATCCCCGGCGGCTACGGCAAGCACAAGATCAACTCGGCCTACGCGCGCGCGATGCTGTCGGCGCGCAAGGACCTGCAGAAACAGGGCGTCACCGACCCGAAGGAGCTCGACGTCAAGGCCAACCAGGCCGGGGCGAAGGAGCTGATCGAGACGATCCAGAAGCTCACCGGGTCGACCATCGACAACTACGCCGCGGTCAACCTGCTCGGCTTCAGCGACATCACCAAGGCCATCGGCGGGGTCGACGTCTGCCTGAACGACAACGTCAAGGACCAGTACTCCGGCGCGAACTTCACCAAGGGGCAGCACACGATCTCCGGGGTCGAGGCGCTCGAGTTCGTCCGGCAGCGCCACGGCCTGCCCAACGGCGACCTCGACCGGGTCGTCCGGCAGCAGGTGTTCATGGCCGGCATGGCCCGCAAGGTGCTCTCAGCCGGCACGCTGACCAACCCGGGCAAGCTCACCGACCTGATCGACGCCATCAAGAAGTCGGTCGTGCTCAACCAGAACTGGGACGTCTTCGGGTTCGCCCAGCAGATGAAGGGCCTGACCGGCGGCCAGCTCGAGTTCCGCACGATCCCGGTGAAGAACATCGAGTACAAGACCCCCGAGGACGGCACCGCGATCCAGGTCGACCCGGCCGAGGTCAAGCAGTTCGTGCAGGGCCTCGCCGGGCCGCAGCCCGGCCAGACGGCGCCGCCGGCCCAGCAGGCCGACCCCGCGAACAAGGCGACCACGGTCGACGTCCGCAACGCCTCCGGCAAGACCGGCCTGGCCGCGAGCGTCGCCAAGACGCTCGAAGGCAAGGGCTTCAGCTCCGGCGACACGGCGAACGCGACGTCGCGCAAGACCACCGTGATCTGGGTGCCCAAGGGCGGCAAGGACAAGGGCCAGGCCGTCGCGGACGCGCTCGGCGGCTCGCCGACGATCCAAGAGGACAAGAGCGTCCAGACCGGGCACGTGATGGTGTTCCTCGGCGCCGACTACGAGGCGCCGAGCTCGAGCTCCAGCGGCGCCGGAGCCGCCGCGGCGCCGACGTCGCAGGCCGCGCCGCCGCCCGCCGACGAGGGGTCCAAGCCGATCACGGCCGAGGGTGTGCCCTGCGTCAACTGAGTCACGGCGTCTGCAATTTGCACGGTGACGCCCAGTGTCGTTAACCCGTTCGGCCTAACTCAAGCAATCGGTATCAAAGACATGCCCGAATCCGCGTAATGCCCGGGCACCCGCGCACTTACATACACGTGAGGGTGCACGCGCACCGGACTGTCACGTCCGTGCGGGTGCCGTGGAGGAGCACGGCAGGGGACATTGATGTGCTGATCGACGCCGAGGACTACCAGCGGATACTCGGGGACGAGCTCCGCAAGCTCAGGCGCAGCCGAGGGTGGACGCGCAAGGAGCTGAACCAGCACCTGCAGAGCGAGATCTCCCTGCAGACGCTGGCCACCTACGAGCTGGGCACCAGACAGTGTTCCGTGGTGCGGCTGGTCGAGCTCTGCGTCGCGATGGACGAGCTGCCCCAGGACCTGCTGGCCAAGGTGCACCGCCGCGTGTTCGTCGACGAGCCCGGCCGGGTCCGCGTCGACCTGCGCAAGGTGGTCGCCGACGCCTCCCCCGAGCTCCTCCCGCTGCGCCGCTGGGCCGAAGACCGCCTGCGCCAGGCCGGCGAGCAGGGCGCCGGTGAGGTCGCGCTCGACCTGCCCGCGCTGGAGCGCATGGCCGAGCTGTGCGGGCTGCCCACCGTGGACCTGATCGCCCGCCTCCGCCGGTACGCCTCCCGCTGATCCCCCGCGGTCCCCACCGGCCTTCTCCGCCGGTGGGGCCGCGCCCGGTCAGCCGACCAGGTAGTCCTCGCGCCGCACCTTCCGCGTGTCCAGCCAGTAACGCCAGGTGAAGCCCGGCCAGATCGTCCGGTTGACGCCCTTCGCGTCCAGGTACCAGCTCTTGCAGCCCCCGCGCGTCCAGATGCCCTTCGCCAGCTTCCGCTGGATGTCGCGGTTGAACCGCTCCTGCACGTCCTCCTTCGGCTCGATGGCCTTGCCACGGGCCAGCCGCAGCGCCTCGGCGACGTAGGAGATCTGCGCCTCGATCATGAACACGACCGAGTTGTGCCCGAGGCCGGTGTTCGGCCCGAGCAGGAAGAACAGGTTCGGGAAGCCGGCGACGGTGATCCCCAGGTGCGTCCGCATCCCCTCGGTCGCCCACTCCTTGCCGAGGTTGCGCCCGTCGCGCCCGACGATCTCCAGGTCGTCGAAGGCGTCGGTGACGTGGAAGCCGGTGCCGTAGACGATCGCGTCGACCTCGTGCTCGACGCCGGCCGCGTCGACGACGCTGTGCTCGCGGACCTCCCGGACGCCGTCGGTGACGACGTCGACGTTGTCCCGCGCCAGCGCCGGGTAGTAGTCGTTGGAGATGAGCACGCGCTTGCAGCCCATGGTGTAGTCCGGCGTGACCTTGCGGCGCAGCGCCGGGTCCTTGATCGCGCCGTCGATGGTGCGCTTGGCCAGGCGCTGGCCGAGCTTCATCACCCACGACTGGCCGTTGAAGCCGATCGCGCGGGCTTCGAGCAGCCAGTACAGCAGGGTGCGGTAGGCGCGCTGAGCCGGCGGGAACGCCTTGAACAGCGCGCGCGTCCGCCCGGACATCTCGTGGTCGGCCTTCGGCATGATCCACGGCGGCGTGCGCTGGAACAGCGTCAGCGCTTCGACGTCCGGGGCGATCTTCGGCACGAACTGGACGGCGCTGGCGCCGGTGCCGATCACGGCGACCTTCTTGCCCGCGAGGTCGACGTCGTGCCGCCACTGTGCCGAGTGGAACGCCGGGCCGGCGAACTTCTCGATCCCGGGCAGCTCCGGGATCTGCGGCAGGTGCAGCGCCCCGACCCCGGCGACCAGCGCGCCCGCCACGAACTCGTCGCCGCCCCTCGTGGCGACGTGCCAGCGGTTCTCGTCGCCGTCCCAGCGGGCGCCGGTCATCTCCTGGCCGAACCGGACGAACTTCCGCAGGTCGTACTTGTCGGCGACCTCGCGCATATAGCGCCAGATCTCCGGCTGCGGCGAGTAGGCCCGCGACCAGCCCGGGTTCTGCTCGAACGAGAACGAGTACATGTGCGACGGGATGTCGCAGGCGCAGCCCGGGTAGCTGTTGTCGCGCCAGGTGCCGCCGACGTCGTGCGCCTTTTCGAGGATGACGAAGTCGTCGCGCCCCTCCTTGCGCAGCTGGATCGCCATGCCGAGACCGGAGAACCCGGTCCCGACGATGACGACCCCGGTCTCCGTGCGGTTGCCCATGACGCCTCCCGGTTGCGAGCTAACTTACTCAGAGTAGGTTACTACCGGTAGAGTGTCGCCCGTGACCACCGCGAAGCGCAAGCGCATGCCCCGGGCCGAGCGGATGCGGCAGATGGTCGAGGTCGCCGAACAGGTCTTTTCGGCGCGCGGCTACGCGGCGGCGTCCATGGACGAGATCGCCGAGCTGGTGGGCGTCTCGAAGCCGATGCTCTACGAGTACTTCAACTCGAAGGAAGGCCTGCTGCTGGCCTGCATCCGCGAGTCGCGGTCGGTGCTGCGCGAGGTCACCGAGCAGGCGACCGTCGGCGCGGCCACCGCCGAGGACGCGCTGCGCCGCGGCCTGCTGGCGTTCTTCGTCTTCATCCGGGAGCGGCGCGAGGCGTGGTCGCTGCTGCGGCACGAGATGGCGTTGATCGGCACGCCGGCCGCCGACGAGGTCGAGGAAACCCGCCGTCAGCAGACCGACCTGATCGCCGCGTTGATGGGCGGCCACTTCGACAGCGGGGACGACTTGAGGGCCGAAGCGGCGGCGGAATTCGTGGTCGGGGCGTGCGAACGGCTCGCGATCTGGTGTGAGCGACACGATGAGGTGACCCCCGAAATGGCCACCGAATACGCCATGGACGTGCTGTGGAGCGGCCTCGGGAGCCGTGCACGGTAACCTGCGCGTGCATTAGGCCATTCGGTCGTTACTCAGCGCTGTCGTGTCGTGTGACACAGAGTTGCTCTACGGTACTGAAGACACGGTAGAAAGTGTGCTGGACCTTCACGGCCGAGAGGGGGCGCAGTTACCGCGTCATGGAATCGCGGCGACCGCGTCACGGTTGTGTAGGCATGGAGAGGGGCGTGAGGCAGATGGTGGAAGCGATCACGGCGACGTACGTCCAGGAGGACGCCGACTGGGCGATCACGGTCAGCGGCCACGGCAAGGAGCTGACCGCGCGGGCGCCCGGCATCATCGCCGCGCGCGACCGGGCCGACCAGCTGGTCGAGGAGCTCGGCGGCAACGGCAAGGCGACGGTGGTGCACCTGCTCAACGGCAGTGCGTTCGACTTCACCAGCGCTTACATGACCGCCCGGCTGACGCTCCCGAAGCTCCCGCCGCTCGAGGTCCCGCCGCCCGGCAGTGTGCCGAAGCAGCAGACCGACGAGCCGGCCGCGGCTGTAACGGCACCGGCACCGGCTCCCGCGGACAAGAAGCCGGCGTTGCCGCCCAGCAAGCAGCTGCCCAAGGCCGTCGAGGAGGCCAAGGCCCCGGAGCCGGCCGCCCCGGAGGCCAAGACCCCGGCCGACGCCTGAGCTACTTGAGGAGCTTGCGCACCAGCAGGACGAGCACGAGCACACCCGCGCCGATCAGCGGGTACTTCACCTTGGGGTTGTCCAGCTTGGCGCGCACGCCGTCCTTCGCCGACTCCGCGAGCTTCTTGGGGTCCGCTTTGACGGTCAGCTGGTCGAGCGTCGCCGCCAGAGCGGTCCTGGCCTGCTCGATCTCACGCTCGATCGTCTCGGGATCGCGAGCCACGTGTCCTCCTCGCCGCAAGGTGCTTCCAGCGACAACTTAGTCGACGCCCCCACCGCCGCTGCACGGGCCACGCCGCACGCTACGCTTCCGAGTGCTGGGGGCCCGTAGCCCAATTGGCAGAGGCACATGGTTTAGGTCCATGCCAGTGAGAGTTCGAGTCTCTCCGGGCCCACCCCTAGTCGAGCTTGATGTGCGGCGCCAGCGCGCGGAGGAAGTCCGGCGCGTCGAACATCTCCCCCGCCGAGGCGACCCCCTTCACCCTCGCCCGGCCGGTCAGGAGCCGCTCCACCGCCTCCACCGCCAGGGGCGCGCTCACCGCGTAGATGTCCCGGCCGCGGGCCACCGCCCGGCGTTCCGAAGCCCCTGAGCGCACCACGACGTCCACCACGAACGTCTCCGGCTCGTCGCCCCGCGAACTGCCCGCCGCCAGCTCCCCGGCCGCGGACGTCGTCATGTACGTCGTCACGTTCGGGACCTCGAGGTGGCGAGGGATCGTCACGACGTCCGCCATCGTGAACTCGCCCAGGACCGGCCTGGGGCCCAGCGGCGCCGGGAACGCCCACTCCAGCGACGGCAGCGCGTCCTCGCGGTGCTCCAGGCGGCCGTTGGCATAACGGAGGCGCCGGCCGTCGCGGCGTTCGCGGGACACCCGGCCCGCCGCCAGCGTGCCGGGTGTCGGGTGCCAGCCGCTGAGCCCGTACGCGACGTGGACCTCGTCGGCCTTCTCCCAGTCGCCCATCGCCGTCGTGGCCAGGAGGTCGCCCAGGCCGCCGAAGAACGCCATCGCCGGGACCACCGCGATCGGCACGTCCAGCGCGAACGTGTCCAGGTTCGCCTCGATCTCGGCCGCGACGTCCACGTACGGGACGCCGGCGCGCGCCGCCGCCTCGACCAGCGGGACGGCCGTCGCCGCGAACGGGCCCGCCGAGTTGATCACCGCCGCGACCCCCTCGAAAGCGCGGTCGAGCGCCGCCGGGTCGTCGACGGACGCCGGGCGGCCGGTGGGCAGCTTCGCCGCGTCACGGCCGGACAGGACCGGCGAAAACCCCCGGGCGAGCAGCTCGTCCACCACGAAGCGCCCGGTGTGTCCGTAAGCGCCGTAAACCAGTACCGAAGTCATGTAGCCGATCCTCGCGGCCACCCACCAGCGTCACCAGTGTCCGGAACGCCCTCCTGCGTACAGTTTCGGACATGCACGCAGTCGCGCTCGCCGCCACCGACGGGATGTTGTCCTTCGAGCTGGCCATCGCCACCGAGGTCTTCGGCGAGGACCGCCGGTACGACTTTGCCGTCTGCGGCTCGGCGCCGGTCCGGGTCGGGCGGTTCCGGCTGGAGCCGGACCACGGGCTCGACCGGCTGGCGCGCGCCGGCACCGTGATCGTGCCCGGGTGGGCCGACGTCGGCAGCGACCCGCCGGCCGACCTGGTCGACGCCGTCCGCGCGGCCCACGCGGCCGGCGCGCGGGTGGCGTCGCTCTGCACGGGCGCGTTCGTGCTGGCCGCCGCCGGCCTGCTGGACGGGCGGCGCGCGACCACGCACTGGGCGCACACCGACGCCCTGGCCGCCCGCTATCCCGCCGTCACGGTCGACCCGGACGTGCTCTACGTCGACAACGGCAGTGTGCTCACCTCGGCCGGCAAGGCCGCCGCGATGGACCTGTGCCTGCACCTCGTCCGCGCCGACCACGGCTCGGCGGCCGCCAACACTGTCGCCCGCCGGCTGGTCGTGCCGCCGCACCGGGCCGGCGGGCAGGCGCAGTACGTCACCGCGCCGGTGCCCGCGCGCGACGACCACCCGCTGACCGGCCTGCTGCCGTGGGTGACGGCCCGGCTCGACCAGCCGCTCACGGTCGCCGACCTCGCCCGCCAGGCCAACCTCAGCTCCCGCCACCTGGGCCGGCACTTCCGGACGGTGACCGGCACAACGCCGTTGCAGTGGCTGCTCGTCCAGCGGATCCGGCGGGCGCAGGAGCTGCTGGAGAAGACGGGCGACAGCGTCGACACCATCGCGGAGGCGGTCGGCATGGGCACGGCGGCCACCCTGCGACGGCACTTCAACCGCACCGTCGGCGTGCCCCCGGACACCTACCGCCGCACCTTCCGCGGTTAGGGTTCGCCATGCAGTCCTCCGGGTTCGTGGGTGCCGGCGAGATCGCGGCCGCCATCGTCGAAGGCCTCAGCACCGGCGTCGCCGATCCGCCGCCGATCGTCCTCTCCCCGCGCAACCACGACGTCGCACACGGCCTGGCCGCGCGGTTCCCGAACGTGCGCGTGTGCGCGGACAACCAGGAAGTGCTCGACACCGCCACGGTGGTCGTCGTCGCCGTGCGTCCGCAGGTCGCCCAGGAAGTGCTGGCACAGCTGGCTTTCCGGCCGGAGCACGTCGTGGTGAGCGTGCTCGCCGGCGTCGGGCTGGCGCAGCTGCGCGAGTGGGTCGCGCCGGCCACGCGGATCGTCCGGTCCATCCCGCTGCCGACGGCGAGCCGGGCCGCGAGCCGCACCGCGATGTACCCCGACGACGCCGTCGCGCGGACCCTCTACGAGAGCGTCGGCGACGTTGTCGTCCCCGGCGACGAAGCGACGTTGGACGCCTTCAGCGCGGCGACGGCCACCTTCGCCGCGCACCTCGACCAGCTCGCCACGATCGCGAGCTGGATGGCCGAGCACGGGGTCGCGACCGAGGACGCGAACGGCTACGTCGCCCACGTCTACGGTGAGCTCGGCCACACGCTCTCCCAGCACGACGGCACCCTCGAAGCGCTGGCCGGCAAGCACATGACCCCGGGCGGGATCAACGAGCAGTTCCTGGCCGGCCTGCGCCGCGACGGCGTGCCCGACCTCGTGCGGCGGGGCCTCGACGACGTCCTCGCCCGCGTCAAGGGTCAGTAGCGGACGTCGCTCTGCAGCAGCGGCGGGTACACAGTGGACGGTTCACCGTCGACCGTGGCGCCCGCGAACTGCAGCATCGCCCGCTGGGCGCCGTGCATCGGGGCCGGGTAGTCCAGCTCCGGCGCGGAGACCTCGTCCAGCGCGGCGAGGTGCGCCGGCGTGAGCGTGATGTCGAGGCCGGCGAGGTTGCCGGTCAGGTGCTCCAGCCGCCGCGCGCCGACGATCGGGACGACGGTGCCCGGCCGCGACCGCAGCCACTGCAGCGCCACCGCGGCGGACGTCGTCCCCAGCTCGGCGGCGACCGAGGCGACGGCATCGATGACCGCGTACTCCGCCTCGCTCGGGCCGCCCACGAACGCCGTGCGGGCCGAATCGGCGACGTCGGCGCCGCGCCGGTACTTGCCGGACAGGAAGCCGTTCTTCAGCGGGCTCCACGGCGTCAGCGCGATGCCCTGGTCGAGCGCGAACGGCGCCAGCTCCCCCTCGACCGTCCGCGCCAGCAGCGAGTACTCGACCTGCAGCGCGACCAACGGCGTCCAGCCGCGCAGCAGCGCCGTCGTCTGGGCCTGCGCGGTCACCCACGCCGGGGTGTTGGAGAAGCCGACGTAGCGGATCTTGCCCGCGCGGACGAGGTCGTCGAGCGCCCGCAGGGTCTCTTCGATCGGCGTGCCGCGGTCCCAGTTGTGCAGCCAGTAGAGGTCGAGGTGGTCCGTTTGCAGCCGCCGGAGGGACTGCTCCAGCTGCGCGATGACCGACGCGCGGCCCGCGCCGCCGCCGTTGGGGTCGCCGGGGAACATGTTGCCGAAGAACTTCGACGCCAGCACGACGTGCTCACGGCGGCCGGGGTGGGCGGTGAAGAAGTCGCCGAGGATCTTCTCCGAGTGGCCGTTGGTGTAGAAGTTCGCCGTGTCGACGAAGTTGCCGCCGAGGTCGAGGTAGGTCGCGAGGATCTTCTCCGACTCCTCGACGCTGCAGCCGGCGCCGCCCGGGTCTTCGCCGAAGGTCATCGCGCCGAGCGCGAAGGGGCTGACGCGCAGCCCGGACCGGCCGAGGGTGACGTAGTGGTCGAGTGGCATGGAACTCTCCTTGGGGGTCGGATTGGCCACCACCAGGAAACCGTGTAACACCAGCACAACGGTAGATCGATCAACGCTGGCTCTTGCATGATCCTCGCAACCCTGGTTGCGACAGGCAGGCGCGGCTGCTTTCCTGGACGGGTGCTCGACGAACTCCGCGCCCTGATCACCACCCACGTCCGCGACGACATGCGCACGCGGGTGCCGGGCCTGCTGCTGTCCCGCGTCGGGACGAGCGAACAGCACCACTCGCTGGCCGAGCCGCTCCTGGTCGTGATGGCGCAGGGCGGCAAGCAGCTGCTGCTCGGTGACCACGTGCACGAGTACGGCGCCGGGCAGTACCTGCTGGTCAGCACCGAGCTGCCGGTGACCGGCCACTTCGTCGGCGCGACACCGGACACGCCGGCGCTGGGGCTGGGCCTGACCCTGCGGCCCGCGGCCATCGCGCCGCTGCTGCTGGAGGCGCCGCCCGGCCGGTGGGTCCGCGCCGCGCCGACGTCACCGATCGCGACGGGAGACGCGAGCCCGGAGCTGCTCGACGCGGCCGTCCGGCTGCTGCGGCTGCTCGACCACCCCGCGGACGTGCCGGTGCTGGCGCCGCTGATCGAGCGCGAGATCCTCTGGCGGGTGCTGACCGGCCCGCACGGCGGGCTGCTCCGGCAGATCGGCTTGGCCGACAGCGGGCTGGCGCACGTCGGCCGGGCGATCCGGTGGATCCGCGAGAACTACGCCGAGCCGATGCGGATCGACGAGCTCGCGAAGCTGAGCGGGATGAGCGCGTCGGCGTTCCACCGGCACTTCCGCGCGGTGACGGCGATGAGCCCGCTGCAGTTCCAGAAGCGGATCCGCCTGCAGGAGGCCCGCTCGCTGCTGCTGGCCGACGCGGGGGACGTCGCCGGGGCCGGGCACCTCGTCGGGTACGACAGCCCGTCGCAGTTCAACCGCGAGTACCGCCGTCTCTTCGGTGCGCCGCCCGGCGCGGACGCGGCCCGCCTGCGCGCGGCCGCCGCGCCGGCCGCGCAGCTGCCGTGAGGTCCGATCCGTTCAAGATGTCCGGGCCGGCCGGTGCGACGCTGGCGGCATGGCAGTGAACCTCTCCGCGGCGGCGTCGTTCATGGCGACGCACGCCCGGCTCCTCGACAGCCGCCGCTTCCAGCTGCTCAGCGGCGAAACGACCACCGACGCGGTGCTGGCCGCCGTCGACGGGTACCGCAACCCCGACGGCGGGTACGGCTGGGGCCTCGAGCCCGACCTGCGCGCCCCGGAGAGCCAGCCCGGCGGCGCCCTCCACGCGTTCGAGGTGTTCGAAGACATCGCCCCGCGCACGACGCCGCACGCGGCGCGGCTCTGTGACTGGCTGGCGTCGGCGTCCCTCCCGGACGGTGGGCTCCCCTTCGCCCTGCCGGTGGCGGATCCCGCGGGCTGCGCGCCCTTCTGGGCCCAGGCCGACCCGAAGGTGGCGACGGTGCAGAGCACGGCGTTCGCCGCGGGGGTGGCGCTGCGCGTCGCCCGCCACGACGCGGCCGTGCGCGAACACCCGTGGCTGGCCGCGGCGACGCAGTACTGCTTCCGGGAGATCCGCGAGCTCACGGAGGCACCGCACGCGATCGCACTGTCGTTCGCGGTCCGGTTCGCCGACGCGGCGTGCGACCTCCACCCGGAGGCGGCGGGCCTGCTGGAGCACCTCGCGGCGTTCCTCCCACCGGACGGCCTGGTCGCCGTGGCCGGCGGTTCGGAGGGCGAGACGCTGCGCGCGTTGGACTTCGCGCCCCTGCCGGACCGGCCGGCGCGGGCGTTGTTCAAGGACGACGTGATCGAGGCGGAGCTGCGCCGGTTGGCGGGCGAGCAGCAGGACGACGGTGGCTGGCGGGTCGATTTCGCGAGCTTCTCGCCTGCCGCGGCTTTGGAGTGGCGCGGTTATGCGACGGTCGGCGCCGTGTCGACCTTGCAGCGCAACGGACAGCTCTGAGCGAGGTCTGCGGCGGCAGCGCCAGTCGCGGCAGCGGCGCTGGGTTGCGGCGACATCGCCGGGTCGCGGCACCGGCGCTCGCTCGCCGGGTCGCGACGGCAACGCCGGTCCCCTCGCCGGGCCCCGCAGGAAGTGTCGCCCCCGGGGTAAAGCAGCCCGCCTCGCAGCGGTGGTCGCAGAGCCGAACCGAAGGTCAAAAACTGCTACACGACCACCACCCAACCTCACCCGACCGTGGAAGATCACCTCACCGACTGTGAGCGGCCACGCACCTTTCGGTGTCCCCCGGCGAACCCGTACTGTGACGGGAGAGCCGGTCCCGGAGGTGAAACGTGTCGTCGCGCAATCCGTTGCGGTGGTTCGCCCGCTGGGCCGACTGGTTCGAAGGCCGGGGGGTCTACGTGCCCGGCGAGGAGAGCCGCGCGGTGGATCCCGTGCGGGATTTCGGCTGGTTGATGGCCGCCTGGGTGTTCGGGGTGGCGATCTTCATCCTGCTGTTCGCCCTCGCCGTTTAAGTGGCATGTCGGGAGTGGTTGTCACCACCCGTGCCGTTCCGGTCACGGATTGGCCACGGGGCGGCACCAGGTGCGCGACAACCCCCCGTGTTGCCTCGTAACCACGCGCGATCACGGCCAGAGTGGAGCGGGTTCGCCCGGCACGCCCCGATGCCGAACGGCCACCCCGAACACCCCGACTGGAGTACCCGCGATGGCGCTCGCGCGCACGTGCAAGATCATGTTCACCACAGGACTGCTTTCCCTGGCGGTGGCGTGCGGGGTCCCGGCGGCTCAGGAAGGCACCGCGGCGCTCGGCGCGGGCGGCGGCCCCGCGGGCGCCAGCGCGGCGCAGGCGGGCAACGACCTCAAGTTCGGCGCCGACCACCGGTTCGCCAGCGGCCTCACCATCTCCGTCGGCTCGCCCCAGTCGTTCAAGCCCAGCACGTCGGCATACCCGCAGAGCCCGCGCGGCGCGGCCTTCGACGTCCAGCTGACCAACAACGGCGCGACGACGTACAAGCTCTCGGGCCTCACCGTCAGCGCCACCTCCGCCGGGTCCACGGTCAAGCAGGTCGTCGACACGACCCAGGGTTTCACCGGCATCACCGACGCGGGCAAGGACGTGCTGCCGGGCCGCTCGGTGCACGTCACGCTGGCCTTCGCGGTGCCGCAGGAGCAGACGCAGCTGCGCCTGCAGGTCCGGCCGAGCGCGACCGAGGCCATGGCGGTCACCTACTGCGGTCCCGCCTGACGGGCCGCGGTTAGGCTCGGGGACATGACCGAGCGCCTTTCCCCGGGTGACGACGCCCCGGACCTCACCCTGCCCGACAGCGAGGGCAAGGAGGTGTCGCTGCGCGACTTCCGCGGCCAGTCCGTCGTCGTGTACTTCTACCCGGCGGCGAGCACCCCGGGCTGCACGAAGCAGGCCTGCGACTTCCGCGACAACCTCGCCGAGCTGAACGACGCCGGTTACCAGGTCATCGGCGTTTCGCCGGACACGCAGGCGAAGCTCGCGAAGTTCGCCGAGCACGAGAAGCTGACGTTCCCGCTGCTGGGCGACCCGGAGAAGTCGGTCATCGAGGCCTGGGGCGCGTACGGCGAGAAGAAGAACTACGGCAAGACCTACCTCGGCGTGATCCGCTCGACCTTCGTCGTCGACCCGGACGGCAAGATCGCCCACGCCTTCTACAACGTCCGCGCGACCGGGCACGTGGCCAAGCTGATCCGCGACCTCGGCGTCGCCTCCTGATCACCGCCTGACCGCTCGCTCACCGGTTCCACACACCCTTTCGGGACGCTGCCTGGGCTACCCCCAAGGGAGGAACCTTGTTCCAGGCAACCACAATCCTCGCCGCCGTCACCCTGCTGGCGAGCCTCGGCGCACCACCGGCGCAGGCCGCCGACACCGTCGTCACGCACGATCTGGCGGTGTCGGCCGCCGAGCGTCAGGCCGTGCTCGACTACTGGACGCCCGAGCGCGTCGCCGCGATGCCGACCGGCCCGTCGACACCCGGCACGCCCCCGGCCGACGGCCCGGACGGCGCCGGGTTCGCCGCCGACACCGCGGTCGACCGCACGATCGGCCGGCTGTTCTTCGTCGACCGCGGTGAGGACGAAAGCTGCACCGCGACGCTGGTCGCGGCGGCCAACCGCGCCACGATCGTCACCGCCGGGCACTGCGTGCACACGATGGACCTGATCGGCAACGATCCACAGTGGACGGAGAAGCTGCTGTTCGTCCCCGGTTTCCGCGACAACACCCGGCCCTACGGCGAGTTCGTCGCGCGGACCGCGTTCGCCGACTCGACCTGGGTGACCGACGACCAGCAGAACGGCCACGACCAGGCGTTCCTCGTCCTCAACCCGGACGCGCACGGCCGCCGTGCCGCCGACGTGACGAAGGCCGCGCAGCCACTCGGCATCGGCCTGCCCGGCAACCTCCCGGCGCAGGAGTTCGGGTACCCGCGGGCCGCGAAACAGCCCGGTCACCAGGGGCGCCCGGAGTTCACCGGGCAGCGTGTCGCGCACTGCTGGGGCACGCCGAAGGAGAACCCCGGCAACGCCGAGGTCGAGATGCCGCGCGGCCAGTGGGGCGTGCCGTGCGACATGGGCGGCGGCTCCAGCGGCGGACCGCGCCTGACGTCGTTCTCGGAGAAGACCGGCTACGGCGTGGTCGTCGGCGTCGACACCGAAGGCTGGTACCTCAGGCCTGACGGCGAACTCTGCCTCGACCAGACGCCGGACTGCACGCGGTACCTCTTCGGCCCGCAGTTCACCGCGAAGATCACTGAACCGCTGTACCGGCGGGCAGCCGCAGCGTGAACGTCGCGCCCTGACCGGGCACGGAAGCCGCGGTCGCGGTCCCGCCGTGGGCCTCCGCGAGCTTCCGGACGATCGCCAGCCCGAGGCCGCTCCCGCCGGTCCCCCGGGTGCGGGCCTTGTCGGCGCGCCAGAACCGGTCGAACACGTGCGGAAGGTCCTCGGCGGCGATCCCGGCGCCGGTGTCGGCGACCTCGATGGCCACGTCGTCGCCGTCGAGACGCCCGCGCAGCACCACCGAACCGCCCTCGGGGGTGTGCCGGACGGCGTTGGACACCAGGTTGCCGACGGCCTGGCGCAGCCGCACCGGGTCGGCGGTCAGCACCAGTGAGGCGGGCGTCTCGACCGAAAGCGAGACGCCCGCCGGCCGGTGCGCGGCGGCGACCTGGGCCAGCAGGTGCGCCGCGTCGACCGGCTCCGGGTGCAGCCGCAGCGCGCCGGCGTCGGCGAGCGCGAGGTCCTGCAGGTCGTCGACGATGTGCTGCAGGTGGACGGCCTCTTCGAGCAGCGAGTCGACGAGCTCGTCGTCGAGCGTGCTGATGCCGTCCTGGGTCGCTTCGAGCCAGCCGCGGATGTTGCTCAACGGCGTGCGCAGCTCGTGCGCGATGTCGCTGACCATCGCCTTGCGCGTCACTTCCAGGCGTTCCCGGCTGGCGGACATGGCGTTGAACGCGGTGCCGAGCCGGGCGATCTCGTCACCCCCGCGCACCTTCACCTGCGCGCCGGTCTCGCCCGCCTCCATCCGCTGCGCCGCGCCGGTGAGCGCGCGCAGCGGCCGGATCAGGCGGAGCCCGGCGAACGCGGTGACCAGCAGCGTCAGCAGCAGGATGCCGCCGGCGACCTGGAAGAGCCGGACCTGGTTCTCCGGCGACAGTGTGAACCCCGCGGGCGGCTCGCCCGAGGGCGCGGTGAGGTAGAGCGACGCGGCGGGCGCGACGAACGGCGTCAGCTGCTCCCGGCGCGCCGCGTTCACGCACGACTGCGTGGCCTGCTCGGACTCCTCGGCCGCGACGCCCTTGTGCACCCAGGTGAAGTCGAGCAGCACCTGGACCTGGGCCAGCGGCTTCGACTCGGGCCCGCGGTTGAGACAGGCGTTGACCAGCGTCGACAGCTGGTCCAGCGCCTTCTGCTCGGTCTTCGTCGGCAGCCCGAGCGTGCTGCCGTTGCAGGAAGACAGCACAAACGGGTCGGCGCCCTCGATCCGCGGGTGCCCGCCCGGCGACGTCTCGACCGTGCCCGCCCCCGAGCGGCCCTGGACGCACCGCAGCACGCGCTGGGCGAGCGCGCCGAGGTACGCGCGGTCGGCGTCGGGGAGCGCGTACGGGCCGACGGCGTCCGGGTCGATCCGGTCGGCGGTGGTGTCCTGCCCGAGCCCCGAGTCGACCGACAGCGGGTCGACGACGATCGACGGCCGCAGCGGCAGCGGCCTGCCGTCCGTGGCGGAGTCGACGACCGGGGTGCCGTCGGTGAGCGTCAGCGCGACCCGGCGGCCGGTGGTCTCGGCGGTGCCGCGGACCTGGTCGGCGACACCGCGCCAGTCCGGGTGGGTCGCGGCGTACTTCAGCAGCCCGCGGTAGATGTTCCCGTCGTCGGCCAGCGCCTGGCCCTGCTCCTGCTGGATGGCGCCGGACGTCGTGCGCGCGGCGAGCCACGCGGTCGCGGCGATCGAGGCGACCGCGACCAGCGCGGACAGCACGAACAACCGCAGGAGGAGGCTACGGCGCATCGGCGCCCGCGGTCAGCTTGTACCCGACGCCGTAGACGGTCAGCAGCCGCGCCGGGCGCCGCGGCCGGTCCTCGATCTTCTTGCGCAGGTTCATCACGTGCACGTCGATCGCGCGCTGCGTGATGTAGCGGTCGAAGCCGTGCAGGTGCTCCAGCAGCTGGCCGCGGGTGAACACCCGCTCGGGCTGGGTCGCCATCAGCTCCAGCAGCCGGAACTCCCCCGGTGTGCAGTCGATCGCCCGGCCGTCGACGGTCACCTGGTGCCGCACCGGGTCGACGGTCAGCGTGCCTACCCTCGTCGTGCCGCCGGGGCGCGCCGGGGCGGTGCGGCGCAGCAGCGTCCGGATCCGGGCCATCAGCTCGCGCGGGCTGAACGGCTTGGTGACGTAGTCGTCGGCGCCGAGGTCGAGCCCGGCGAGCAGATCGTCCTCTGTGGACCGCGCGGTGAGCATCAGCACCGGCAGGTCGGACTCGGCTCGCACGACGCGGCAGACCTCGAGACCGTCGACGCCGGGCAGCATCACGTCGAGCACGAGCAGGTCCGGCGGGTGCCGGCGGACCAGGTCGAGCGCGGCCACGCCGTCGCCGACGACGACCACCGTGTGCCGCTCCCGCTCGAGGTAGCGCCGGACGAGCTCGGCCTGCTTGACGTCGTCCTCGGCCAGCACGATGTGGGCGCACATGATCCCGAATATAGGCGCGGCTACCGGAAGACCACGGTTTCCTGACCGGTCCCTGACATTCCGCTGCGAGCGTGACGCCATGAGATCGACCCGATCGGGTGGCCGGTGGGCGGCCGTCACCGTCGTGGTGGTCGCCGTGCTGGGCGCCAGTGTGTTCTTCGTGCTCGACCACGGCCGCGAGACGGCTCCGGCCGCCGCGCCACCGCCCGCCGTCACGACCGTCGCCGTGCGCAAGACGGACCTGGCGAACACCCAGTCGTTCACCGGCACCCTCGGGTTCGGCACGCCGGCGCCGCTGAAGGGCGGTGGAGCCGGGACCGTGACCAAGCTGCCCGCGGTCGGCGACGTCGCGCAGCGCGGAAAGGCGCTGTACTCGGTGGACGGACGGCCGGTGCCGGTCTTCTTCGGCGACACCCCGCTGTTCCGCAAGCTCGACAACCCGGAGCTCACCGGGCCGGACGTCGACGTCGTCGCGGCGAACCTGAAGGCGCTCGGTTACGCCGTGGGTCACCCGAAAGCGTTCACGTTTGCCGAAACCCTGAAGAAGTGGCAGAAGAAGGCCGGGCTCGACGAGACCGGGACCCTCGACGTCGGGCAGGTCGCCGTCCTGCCCGGGCCGGTGCGGGTCAACTCCGTGACCGCCCAGCCCGGCGACCCGGTCGCCGGGCCGCTGCTCACGGTCACGCCGACGGCGAAGGTCGTGGTCGCGCCGGTGTCCGCTTCGGACGTCGCGGCGATCAAGACGGGCGCGCCGGTGACGGTGGTCCGGCCGGACGGCGCGGCGGTCCTGGGCAAGGTGACGTCCGTGAGCACGGACGTCACGGGCACCCCCGAAGGCGGGCCGCAGGGGCCACCCAAGGTGAACGTCACGGTCAGCCCGGACGACCCGAAGGCCGTCGCCGACCTCGATTCGGCGTCCGTCGAGGTGCGGATCGCCACCGAGACGCACGCGGGAGTGCTCGCGGTGCCGGTCGGCGCGCTGCTGGCGTTGCGCGAAGGCGGGTACGCCGTGCAGCTGCCGGACGGGACGCTGAAGCCGGTCAAGACCGGGATGTTCGCGCGGGACCTCGTCGAGGTCAGCGGCGCGGGGATCACCGAAGGCCTGCAGGTGGTGACGACGTCGTGACACCGGTCCTGGCCCTGCGCGGGGTCGGCAAGCGCTACCCCGGTGACGTCGTCGCGCTCGACGACGTCACCCTTACCGTGTCCGACGGCGAGCTGCTGGCGATCACCGGGCCGTCCGGCTCCGGGAAGTCGACGTTGCTGCACATCGCCGGCACGCTCGACCGGCCGACGTCCGGAACGGTTTCCCTGGGCGGTGACGACGTCACGACGTTGTCCGACCGTGCGGTGTCGGCGTTGCGGGGGCGCCGGCTGGGGTTCGTGTTCCAGCAGTTCCACCTCACCGACGGACTGTCCGCAGTGGACAACGTGGCGACCGGCCTGCTGTACGCGGGGGTGCCGCGCCGCCTTCGCCGTCCGATGGCGCTGGAGGCGCTCGGCCGGGTCGGGCTCGCGCACCGCGTCTCGCACCGGCCGCACGAGCTCTCGGGCGGCGAACGCCAGCGTGTCGCGATCGCGCGCGCCGTCGTCAACAGCCCCGCGCTGGTGCTGGCCGACGAGCCGACCGGCGCCCTGGACACCACGAACGGCGAGGCCGTGCTCGACCTGCTGACCGGGCTGCACGCCGAGGGCACCACGATCGCCGTCATCACACACGACCGGGACATCGCGGCCCGGCTGCCTCGGCGCGTCGAGTTCCGCGACGGCCGGATCGTCGGGGACTCGGCGTGACCCCCGCCGACGTGCTCGGCCTGGGCCTGCTGGGGGTCCGGACCCGGCCGCTGCGGGCGGTGCTGTCCGCGCTCGGGATCGCCCTCGGCATCGCGACGCTGATCGTGGTCACCGGCATCCCGGCGTCGAGCCAGGCGGCGCTGCTCGACCGGCTGACCGCGCTGGGCACGAACATGCTGCGCGCCGAACCGCAGCCGAACCAGACCCCGCCGGTGGTGCTGCCGGAGTCGGCGCTCGGCAGCGTCCGGCGGATCGGGCCGGTGACCGCGGCGGCGGCCGTCGCGAACACGCACGCCGTCGTCCGCCGGTCCGACCGCGTCGACCCGCAGGACGGCTCGGGGCTCGCGGTGCTGGCCGCGTCACCCGGCCTGCTGGACGCTCTCAACGGGACAGTCCAATCAGGACGCTTCGACGACGGCACGCTGCCCCTGGTGACCCTCGGGTACGTCGCGGCGTCGCGGCTCGGGATCCCGCGGGTCGTGCCGGGGCAGCCGCCGCCGGTCGTGCTGATCGGGACGACCTGGTACACGGTCGGCGGGGTGCTCGCGCCGATGCCGCTGGCGCCGGACGTCGAGCGCGCGGTGCTGGTCGGCTGGGACTCGGCCAAGCGGTTCCTGGGTTTCGACGGGCATCCGACCGTGGTGTACGTGAAGGCGCGCGAAGACGCGATCGGCGACGTCCGCGCGGTGCTGCCGGCGACGCTGAACCCCGCGTTGCCGGGCCTGGTCCAGGTGTCCCGGCCGTCGGACGCGCTCGCGGCGAAACAGGCGACGCAGACGGCGTTCTCGGCGTTGTTCCTCGGGCTGGCCGGCGTGGCGCTGCTGGTCGGCGGAGTCGGCGTCGCGAACACGATGTTCGTCTCGGTGCTGGAACGCCGTCGTGAGATCGGCCTGCGCCGCGCGCTGGGTGCGACGCGCGGGAACATCCGCGACCAGTTCCTCACCGAAGCCGTGGCGCTGTCGGGCCTCGGCGGCTTCGCCGGGACGGTGCTGGGGGTGCTGGGAACGCTGGGATACGTGACGTACCAGGGGTGGCCACCGGTGATCCCGGTCCCGGCGGTGGCGGGCGGTGTGCTCGGGGCGCTCGTCGTCGGGGTGCTGGCGGGGTTGCACCCGTCGCTGCGGGCCGCGCGGATGCCGCCGACGCAGGCACTGGCATGAGTCGCTCACGGCGTGCTCACGAGTTCCTGAAAAGCGCCGGTCATGCTGGCGCCATGGCACTTCGCTGGTTGCTCCTCCCCGCCGTGGCCCTGGGTCTGGCCGCGTGTTCCGCACCCCCGCCCGCCGCGCCGCAGGTGGCTTCGCTGTCGACGCCTTCGTCGTCGTCCGCTTCGGTCACCCCGTCGGCGGACGCGGACGGCGGCCGCCCCCGCCACCGCGTCGACGAGACGGCGGAGGAGTCCCAGCGCCTGATCGAGCCGTGGCGCACCTGCATGAAGGACCACGGCGCGGACGTCGACACCCAGCCGAACAGCATCGAAGGCGCGAAGAAGTGGAGCGCGGACCACAAGGACGCGGGCGACGCGTGCCGTTCGAAGCTGCCGCTGCTGCCGTGGGGCATGGACCGCGAGAACCCGGCGTACCAGGACAACATGCACAAGTGGGTCCAGTGCATGAACGACAAGGGCATGCACGTGGTCGAGACCCCGGACAACGACGAGTCGCCGTGGACGTACTCGAGCGACTCCCAGCCGCCCAACGCGGACAAGATCGAACACGACTGCGAAGTGGCGATCCTCGGCCCGAGCGACAAGTGACCCAAGCGCCCCAATGTGGCCTTGGGTGCGTCTGACGCACCCAAGGGGCCCTTCGGTGCGTTCAACGCACCGAAGGCCACATTGGGGCGCTTCAGGACCTGCGGGAGCGCAAAGTCTCGATGACCTCGTCGTCCCAGCGATGGGTCCGGATCAGCCGGTACCGCTCCGCCGCCACCCACATGTACGCCTCGGCCTCCGTGCGGTCGCCGACCATGCCCGCCTGGCTGAGCATCGACACCACCGGCACGAACTCCTCGTCGAACCAGCGCTGCGCGATGCTCGTCCGGTCGCAGAACTTGCCCTCGTCCTGCATCAGCCGGAAGCCCCACGCCTCCACGTGCTCGCCCAGCTTCGCGTAGTCCCACGGGTCCGACACGATCACCGACGCCCGCGCGTGGCCGGTCAGCGGCACCCGCTCCAGGAACAGCCGCCGGTAGTCCTTGACGATCAGGTCGCCGCGGTGGCGGATGCCGCTCGGGTCCAGTTTGGTCCGGACCACCGTCACCGCTGCCTCTATTGTGGACAGTCCCTGCGCGTGCGCGACCGAAACCCGGTGGTGGCCGTCGATGATGAAGTGCAGCTCGCCGACGCGGTAGACCTCGATCGGCGGGATCTCCTCACCACGCCGGGACGCCAGCGCCAGCCGCTCCCAGCGTTCGCGGACGCGGGCCGACGTCGGGCGGAAGCGGCGGTCGAAGTCGCGGCTGCGGTCGACCGTGCCGACGATCGAGTCCAGCTTGATCACCCGCAGCCCGATCCGGCTCTCGCCGAGGTAGCCCAGCGCCTCCACGACCTCGTGGAACGGCAGCATGATGTTGACGTCGTCGGGTTCGCGGCGCAGCCACGTCGAAAGCCGCGAGAGCACCTGGCCCCGGCGCGCGCGGAGGAAGTCGTTTTCCGCGTCGGCGCGGGGGAAGCCCGTCTCTTTCATGAGAACTCCATGATCCGGTGGCCCACCACGTTGCGGACGCGGGTTTCGCCGACGACGCGGTCCGGCACCCGCTCGCCGTGGGGGTGGATGTGCCCGTGCAGCAGCCACTTCGGCCGCAGCACCTCGATCGTCCGGTGCAGGCACGCGAACCCGCGGTGCGGCGGGTCCGCCCGGTCGCCGAGGTCCAGCGGCGGCGAGTGCGTCAGCAGGATGTCGACGTCGCGGCCGTCACGCCGGCGCCGCCGGCGAGCGCGGCGCACCAGCCCGCGGGCCCGCCGCGCCTGCTGGCGCTGCGTCCACTGGTTCGGCCCGTCGTTGTAGCGGATCGAACCGCCGAGGCCGGCGAACCGGATGCCGGCGACGTCGACGACCCGGCCGTCGGCGTTGACGCCGCCGGCCGGGCCCGGCCAGACCGTCGGGAAACCGTCCTTCATGGACAGCCCGCCGTAGCGCGTGTAGCCGCTCAGGTCCGGGTCGTGGTTCCCGGGCACGAACACGCACGGCGCGTCGAGCGCGCTGGCCAGGAACGCGAGGTAGTCGTAGGGGAGGTCGCCGGCGCCGATGACGAGGTCGACGGCGCAGGAGCGGACCGCGTCGGTCCACAACCGCTCGTCCACCTCGTCGGCGACCACCAGCGCTTTCGGCATACGCCCAGGGTACGACGCCGCGGCGTCACTTCATCCCGTGTGCGAACCCCGGGTCGGCGACGATGACAAAAGTGATGACGACGATCCACAGCACGCTGAGCGCGAGCGCCCAGAACTTCAGGTTGGACAGCATCCGGGACATGGCGAATTCTCCGAATCCGGTGGGAAAAGAAAGGGGACCTAGAGCCAGCCGTTCTTCCGGAATATTCGGTACAGCAACAGGCAGATGCCGAGGATGACGGTGATCACCAGCGGGTACCCGAACTTCCAGTGCAGCTCGGGCAGGTAGTCGAAGTTCATCCCGTAGATGCCCGCGATCATCGTCGGCACGGTGATGATCGCCGCCCACGACGTGATCTTGCGCATGTCGGTGTTCTGCTGCAGCGAGATCTTCGCGACCGTCGCGTCGACCAGGGTGGACAGCAGCTCGTCGAACGCCGCCACGCGCTCGGACACGGTCGTGAGGTGGTCGGCGACGTCGCGGAAGTACGAGCGGACCTCGTCCGGCACCAGCCGCGTGTAGCCCTCGGCCAGGCGCTGGACCGGCGTCGCGAGCGGCATCACCGCGCGGCGCAGCTCGAGGACCTCCCGCTTCATCAGGTAGATCTGCTCGGCGCTGATCTGCGACCGGGGCGCGAAGACCTGCGCCTCCATCACGTCGATGTCGTTCTCGATCCGGCCCGTGACGTCGAGGTAGTGGTCGACGACGTGGTCGGCGATCGCGTGCACGACCGCGGACGGCCCGAGCTTCAGCCGCTCCGGGTCTTCGTCGAGCTCACGGCGCAGCCGCGCCAGCCCCGAGTGGTTCCCGTGCCGCACCGTGATGACGAAGTCGCGGCCGAGGAACACCATGAGTTCGCCCGTTTCGACGATCTCGTTCGCCGTTGTGGGTGACTCGTGTTCGACGTACCGGACGGTTTTCACCACGAGGAACAGCGTGTCGTCGTAACGCTCCAGCTTCGGCCGCTGGTGCGCTTCGAGCGCGTCCTCGACCGCGAGCTCGTGCAGCCCGAAAGTCTCCGCGATGCCCTGGATCTGCTCGGAGTCCGGCTCGTGCAGCCCGATCCAGACGAACCCCTCGTGCCGCTTCCGGACCTCTTTGATCGCTTCGATGTGCGTCCAGCGGCCGGGCAGGCGCTCACCGCCGACGTACACCGCGCAGTCGACGACGTAGGCGGACAGCGGCACCGGGACCGGGCGCACGGGCACGCCTTTGGCGCGGCTGCCGCCGCGGCCGCGAAGGCCGCCGAGCGACGGAATGGCAGGCATGGGACCTCCTGGGCGTCGTGCGTGGTCGTGCGAGACGACTGACCAGGGGCGGAGTTCGTCCGCCCGGCGACACCAGCGTTCCCAGGGAAGTGCGGGCCTACCTGAAGACGACCCGTGAGGTGGGAACGCTGGGAGTACTAGGGAGCGGACTATCGCCACTACTCATCGGGGTTCCTCACCTCCTTCGGCCGGGTCCAGAGTGGTACGGCTCGCGTTGACGCGCGAGAACCAATGGTTGAGGGTACTCCTCACTACGGATGCGTGTCGTACCAGGCTCACGCGGTGTTACGCGGACAGGAGATGACGAGTGCAGTTCGGGCGGTACTACGAGGAGTTCGAGGTCGGTGCGGTCTACAAGCACTGGCCGGGCAAAACGGTCACCGAGTACGACGACCACCTGTTCTGCCTGATCACCATGAACCACCACCCGCTGCACCTGGACGCGCACTACGCGGAGGAAACGACCGACTTCGGCAAGAACGTCGTGGTCGGGAACTACGTCTACTCGCTGCTGCTCGGGATGTCCGTGCCCGACGTCTCCGGCAAGGCGATCGCGAACCTCGAGGTCGAGTCGCTCAAGCACGTCAAGCCGACCTTCCACGGCGACACCATCTACGGCGAGACCGAGGTGCTGGACAAGACGCCGTCGAAGTCGAAGGACGACCGCGGGGTCGTGTACGTCGAGACCCGCGGGTACAAGCAGGACGGCCTGATCGTGTGCACCTTCCGGCGGAAGGTGATGGTGCCCAAGCGCTCGTACGGGGAAACTCGGGGCGGGGAGCAGCCGGGCCGGCCGGTGCCGCACGAATGATGCTCTGTTCACGGATGAGGCGCTGATGGACTTGGACCGCATCAAGGGCGTACTGCGCAAGTTCGCGGAAGTCGAGGCGCGCGGGGTTTCGCCGCTCTACGAGCACCTGGCCCTGCAGGCAGCCGACGATGACGACGTCGCCGGGCTGCTGGCGGCGGCCCGCGATGGCGAGGTGCGCGCGACCCTGCTGATGGCGACGGCGCACCGGCTCGTGCAGGCCGACCCGATCCACCCGCTGTCCCGGTACTACCCGTCGCTGGGCGGCTTCGACGGCGTCGACTCCGAGACGTGGCCGCTGTTCCGGTCGTTCCTGCTGGAGCGGGCGGAGAAGGCGCGTTCTCTGATCGCCTCGCGGTACACCCAGACGAACGAGGTCAGGCGGGCGGCGCTGCTGTACCCGGGCGTGGCCCGGGCGGCTCGCGAGGCGGGCGGGAAGGTCTCGCTGCTGGAGGTCGGCTGCAGCGCGGGGTTGCTCCTGGGCCTGGACCGCTTCGGCTACCGCTACCAGTGCGACGGAGGCGAGCAGCTGACGGCTGGCCCGGCGAAGTCCGCGGTCGGCCTCCACTGCGCGCTCGACCTGGCGCCCGGCGCGGTGGCGCCGAAGCTGCCGAAGAAGCTCGCGGTGCTCGACCGGGCGGGGCTGGACCGAGCCCCGGTGGACCTGTCGGACGAGGACGAGCTGGCCTGGCTGGAGGCGTGCGTCTGGGCCGACCAGCCGGACCGCATCCGCCTCCTGCGCACAGCGGCGGCGGAACAGGCGAAGCACCGCCCGACGCTGATCACCGGCGACGCGGTCGACGATCTGGCTTCGGCGGCTGGGACGTTGGAGGGGCCGTTGGTGGTGCTGACCAGCCATGTTCTGGCGTACCTGCCGGCTGCGCGGCGGGAGGCGTTTGTGGGGGAGCTGGCTTCGCTGGCAGCTTCGCGGCCGGTTTGGTGGGTTTCGGAGGAGTTCTACGGGGCCGGGCTGGAAGCCGTGCTGCCCGGACGCTCGGACCTCGACGGCGCCGACGGGCTGGCGACTTTGGGCGTGGTCCGGTGGGAGGGCGGGAAGGCTGAGGCGTATGCGCTGGCGCGGACGGCTCCGCACGGGCAGCGCATGACCTGGCTGCCGCTGTAGCGCCCCAATGTGGCCTTCGGTGCGTTAGGCGCACCCAAGGCGGCCTTCGGTGCGTTGGGCGCACCCAATGTGGCCTTGGGGCGCTCCCGCTCAAGCCTTCGGCAGGGCATCCCACTCACGCAGCGTCACGTACAGGAGATCCACCAGCTCCCCGCTCTCCTCCAGAGCCGAAAGGTCCGCCGAATCAGACCAACGGGCCTCCGAAGCGTCGTCACCCGCAGTGAGAATCCCTCCCGTCACCGAACAGGCGTAGTCGAAGATCTCGAACGGCCCGCGCGTCACCGTCCCGACCAATGTGCCCGGAATCACGTCGAGTCCCGTTTCCTCCCGAAGCTCCCGGATCACGGCCGTTTCGTCGGATTCGCCCGGTTCGACACGCCCGCCGGGCAGGGACCACAGGCCCGAACCGGGGTCGTTGGCGCGGCGGATGAGCAGCAATCGGCCGTTCCGGTCGTGGGCGATGCCGCCTACGCAGCGGATAGTGGCTGTCCGGGGTGCTTCCATGTCCCCGACGGTAGACGTGACCGAACTGAAAACGGATGTCCTGTACACGGAGAGTAGCCGTGCGGTACACTTCGGACCGCGTGCTGACCCAAGCGCGGGACTTACCTCCCGCGTGCCAGTTGAGTGCGGTACAACGTAAAAGTCTGTTGTCCGGTGTCACCGTAAGAGACGGGATTTGATCGCGGTGAACGTGAAGAAGATTGCGGGCCTCGCCGGTATCGCGTTGGTGCTGTTCTTCGTCATTGCGCAGCCGGGGCAGGCCGCTGGCCTCGTCGGCAACATCATCGACTTCCTGCGCAGCTCGGCCGAATCGGTGATCACCTTCGTCAGTAACGTCTTCAGCTGACCGATCGGGGCTAACCTGGACCCATGTTCGCGCCACGCGACCCCGACGAGTACCTCCTCGACACCGAGCGGCGGGTCATCCGGATCCGCCGCCACTGGGCGGTGCTGCTCTGGGACACCTTCGAGGCGGCCGCGCTCCTGGCCATCTGCGTCCTGGTGTCCTACCTGCTGCCACCGGCGCTGTACATCGGCCAGAACATCCTCTGGTACGTCGCGCTGCTGGTGGTCCTGCGGTTCGCGTACGTGGTCATGGAGTGGTGGGTTGAACGGCTGGTGGTCACCGACAAGCGGTTCGTCATGACCACCGGCGTCTTCACGACCAAGGTGCTGATGATGCCGATCAGCAAAGTCACCGACCTCAGCTACGTGCGCACCGCCACGGGCCGCATGATGGGCTACGGGACGATGGTCGTCGAGTCGGCCGGTCAGATCCAGGCGCTGAACAAGATCGACTTCCTGCCGCGGCCGGAAGAGTTCTACGACACGATCTCCGAGCTGGTCTTCGGCGACAAGCAGAAGCAGGCCGAGCGCTTCTCGATGATCAAGGCCCAGCGCGCCGCCCGCGGCAAGAAGCCCGTCGGCTGAGAGTCCCGCCGCGGGTGTGACGCAGCGCATCGTCGACAATGGACCCGATGCGCATCGACCTGCACGCCCACTCCACCGCTTCCGACGGCACCGACACGCCGGCCGGGCTCGTCGCCGCGGCCGCGGACGCCGGGCTCGACGTCGTCGCGATCACCGACCACGACACCACCGCGGGCTGGGCCCCGGCCACCGCGGCCATCCCACCGGGCCTGACGCTCGTCCCCGGCGCCGAGCTCTCCACGGTGTCGACCGATCCCGAGACCGGCCGCCAGATCAGCGTCCACCTGCTGGCCTACCTCTTCGACCCGACGTCCGAGGCCGTCGTCACCGAGCAGACCCGGCTGCGGGTCGAGCGCCGGACGCGGCTGCGCCGGATGGCCGAGCGGATGGCCGCCGACGGCCTCCCGATCGACGCCGACGAGATCTTCGGCCTCCTCCCCGAGGACTCGCCGCCCGGGCGCCCGCACCTCGCGCAGGCGCTGGTCCGGGCCGGGCTGGTCAAGAGCGTCGACGAGGCCTTCGCCGACTACCTGAGCCCGCGCCGCGGGTACTACGTAGCCCGGCGCGACACGCCCGTCGAAGAGGCCATCGACATGATCGGCGCCGCCGGCGGCGTCACGGTCATCGCGCACCCCTTCGCCTTCAGCCGCGGCGCCACGATCAGCGAAGACACCCTCGCCGGCCTGGCCGCGCGCGGGCTGACCGGCGTCGAGGCCGACCACCCGAACCACGACCCGGCGACGCGCGCCCGTACGCGGGAGCTCGCCGGTGAGCTCGGCCTGCTGGTCACCGGTTCGAGTGACTACCACGGCACGAACAAGACCATCGCGCTCGGCGAATGCACCACCGACCCCGGGCAGCTGGAAGAGCTGGTGGCGCGCGCGACCGGGTTCCAGGTCGTGAAGGGCTGAAATGGCGATCGCCGACTTCTTCGACGCCAAGCTCTTCATGAGCGCGACGATCACCCTGGTCGTCATCATGGACCCGCCGGGCACCGTGCCGGTGTTCCTCAGCCTCGTCGGCCGCAAGCCGCTCGCGACGCGCGCCCGCGCCGCCCGGCAGGCCGTGCTGGTGTCACTGCTCGTGATCAGCCTGTTCGCCGTCGCCGGCCAGGCGATCCTGGCCTACCTCGGCATCGGCATCCCCGCGCTGCAGGGCGCCGGCGGGCTGCTGCTCCTGCTGATCGCGCTGCAGCTGCTCACCGGCAGCGGGCACGAGCCCGAGGCGGCCGCGGAGGACGTCAACGTCGCCCTCGTGCCGCTCGGCACCCCGCTGCTGGCCGGGCCCGGCGCGATCGCCGCGACCATCGTGTTCGTCCGCCAGGCCGACGGCCACGTCGGCGCGTACATCGCGCTGGCGCTGGCGATCGTGATGACGCACTTCATCATCTACATCTGCATGCGCTACTCCGGCGTGGTCATCCGGCTGATCAAGGAAAGCGGCATCACGCTGCTGGCCAAGGTGGCCGGCCTGCTGCTCGCGGCCATCGCCGTGGAGCTCGTCGCGAACTCCGTGCGCGGCTTCATCGCCGGCGGCAGCTGACCCCGCCACTCGGGTTGTCCTGCCGGACAGGATCCGCCCGGCGCGTTGACATCGTTGGCACGCCTCCCGCAGCCTGAATCCCAACTCAGCGGTTGAAACGATTCAAGCGCCTTGCGGAGGCCTCGATGAAGTGGCTCAGAGTTTTCCTGCCGGTGGCGGTCCTGGTGGCGAGCGGCGTGGTCGCGACACCCGCCGACGCGGCGCCCGGCTGGCAGAAGTACGTCGTCGCGCCGTCGAGCCGCGACGTCCGGCCGGTGCGCGTGCTGTCCACCACCGGTGACGTCACCAACCCGAACGGCCTGCTCGGCCGCGGTGTCACGACGTTCAAGCGGCAGGCGCCGCCGCCGAAGCCGGCCTGGCCCGGCGGCACGACGGCGGCTGCGTCGTCGTTCCACGCGCCGAACAACGGCGGGAACGGCCAGCCGCGGACCTACGAGCCCGGCAACGCCGTCGACGGCAACACCGGCACCTTCTGGAACGACGACACGATCGGCGCTTACCCGGACGTCCTGACGATCACCGCGGGCGCGCCGGTCGCGCTCCCCGGCGTCACGGTTCTGTCCAGTGTGGACGGTGTGCCGCAGGACTTCACGGTCGACGTGCTCGACGGCGGCGCGTGGCGGACCGCGGCCACGGTGACCGGCAACACCGCGGTGCAGCGCGCGGTGGCGTTCGACCGCGCGGTGACCACCGCGCAGGTCCGGATCACCGTCACGAAGGACCAGGCGACGCCATCGGGCGAGTTCAGCCGGGTCACCGAGGTCTGGCCGGGCCTGGTCGCCGACCCGCCGGTGCCGGTCGCGGTGCTCGACTTCGGCAAGGTCGTAGCGGGCTACCCGAAGATCTCCTTCGCGGGCGCGTCGGCGAACCACCCCGGCGTCCGCGTGTCGACCTCGGAAACCCAGCAGTACCTGGGCGAACGCTCCGACTTCAGCCGCTCGGACTTCTCCGGCGGGCCGGGCAGCGACCAGATCGCCGTGCCCACGACGCCGACCGTCTGGCGTGACACGAAGGGCTGCGCCGCCGGGAACCAGGTGTGCGCGGACGGCCTGCGCGGCTTCCGCTACCTGCGGATCAGCCTCGACGCGCTTGCGTCGGACGCGCCGCTCACGCAGCCGTCCGGCGAGGTGCGGATCAACGGCGTCTCGCTCGACTTCACGCCGTTCCTCGGCACGCCGGACACCTACCGCGGCTGGTTTGAGTCATCGGATGACGCGTTGAACCGCTACTGGTACGCCGCGTCGTACACCAACGAGCTGGGCATGGATACCTTCCGAGAGTCCGATGTGGACCCGCGCGGCGCGTTTTCACCGTCGCTGGAAGGGAAGCTGGTGCTGCACGACGGCGCGAAGCGCGACCGCGACCCGTACGTCGGCGACGTCGCCGTGTCCGGGCTGACCCAGTACCTGACGCACCAGGACGGCACGGCGGCGAAGAACGTCCTGGCCGACCTGGCCGACCACCAGCGCGCCGACGGCTGGATCCCGCCCGCGTCGATCAACAACTACACACTGCCGCTGTTCGACTATCCGCTCTGGTGGGTGACTTCCAGCTGGGACTACGTCCTCTACACGGGCGACACCGCGTACGCGTCTTCGTACTACTCGCACCTCGTGAAGACGCTCGACGCGTGGTACCCGTCGGTCACCGATTCGCGCGGGTTGCTCTCGAAGGGCCTTAACGGCACAGGCGGCTACGGCGACTACGCGTTCCTGCCGCGTACGGGCGAAGTGACGTACTACAACGCGTTGTACGTCCGGGCGCTTCAGGGCGCGGCAGGCCTGGCACGCGCGACGGGACACGCCGCCGACGCGGACCGGTGGCTTTCGCGGGCTTCCGGCGTCGCGGCGGCGGTGAACCAATACCTGTGGGACCCGGCGGCGGGGGCGTACCTCGACTCGGGGACCGGCGCGGTGCGCCACGGCCAGGACGGCAACAGCCAGGCGATCCTGGCCGGCATCGCGTCGCCGGCGCAGGCGTCGTCCTCGCTGGCGCGGCTGGCGGCCGGCGCGCTGCCGTACGGGAACCCGTTCATGGACAACGACACTCTGGTTTCCGACGGCACGAAGCGCGTGTACGCGTTCACGTCGTTCCCGGAGCTGCAGGCGCGGTTCCGGACCGGGCAGGCGGCGTCGGCGATCGACCAGATCAAGCGGATGTACGGCTGGATGGCCACGCACGACCCGGGCACCACGGCGTGGGAAGGCATCGGCGACGGCGGCTCGCACTACGAGCAGGGGTACACGTCAGCCGCGCACGGCTGGTCGACGGGCGTGGTCCCGGCGCTGACGAACGAGCTGCTGGGCGTCTCGCCGACGTCGCCCGGCTTCGCGACGTGGCAGGTTGCGCCGAAGCCGGGCGCGGTCGCTTGGGCGCGCGGAGCGGTGCCGACACCGAAGGGCGCGTTGTCCGCTTCGTGGTCTCAGCTCGGCCCGGTGTTCTCGTTGACCGTGACGGCGCCGCGCGGGACGTCCGGCTCGCTGGTGGTGCCGGCCGGGCGGGTCGTGCTGCTGGACGGCCGTGCGGTGCGGGGCGGCACGGTGTCCGTCGGCGGCGGGACGCACACGGTGCTGGTGGTGCGGTAGCAGGCATTTTCCGCGCGGGGTGGCCCGCCCCGCGCGGAAAGTGTCGGTGGTGGTGCGTAGCGTGGGGAATCGTGAAGGAGCAGATGGGCTTCGATTTCGGCGTCGCGCAACCGGTGCGGCTCACGAAGGTGTCCCCGGCGCGGCTGGCGACCTTCGACGACTGCCCGCGCCGGTACCGGCTGTCGTACCTGACGAGGCCGACACCGCAGCGCACCGGGCCGTGGGCGCACAGCACGCTCGGCGCGGTGGTGCACAACGCGCTGCGGGCGCTGTTCGACCTGCCGGTGCTCAAGCGGGTGCCGCAGCGGGCCGTGGCGCTGGTGGCGGAGTTCTGGAAGGACGCGGGGTTCGAGGACGCCGAACAGGCGGCGCGGTACCGCGCGCGGGCCAAGGGGTGGGTGGCCGAGTACGTCGAGGACAACGACGTCACCCACGACCCGGCCGGGCTCGAGCGCTGGGTGTCGGCGCCGGTGAACTCGAAGCCGGGGGAGCGGCCGTCGATGATCATCGAGGGCCGCGCGGACCGCATCGACTCGCGCGAGGGGGAGCTCGTGATCGTCGACTACAAGACGGGCCGCCGTCCCCCGGACGAGTACGAAGCGCGGGCGTCACAGGCACTGGCGCTGTACGCGGTGGCGGCGGCGCGGACGCTGCGGATGCCGTGCAAGACGGTCGAGCTGCACCACCTCCCGAGCGGCACGATCGCGGCGGCGGAGTACACGCCGGAGAGCCTCGCGCGGCACCTGCAGCGCGCGGAGGAGACCGCCGCGGACCTCAGGCTGGCCACGGATACCCTGGACGCGGGCGGCGACGGCGACGTGCTGTTCCCACCCCGCCCGGACCGCCGTTGCGCCTGGTGCGACTTCAGGCCGAGCTGCGCGGTGGGCCGGGAAACGGCCCCGCAGGCGCAGCCGTGGGACCTGCTCGCGCCCTGAACAGGAGGGTAAGTGGCCTCACCGGACACCGACGAACTGGCAACCGTGCCGGTCCCGTTGCCAGCGAGCGCGCCTGATGCCGAGACGATGCCGGTTTCGCCGGCGTCGGAGGCCGTCGAACCTGTTGCACCCATCGCGCCCGTCGCGCCCGTCGCTCCGGCGAAGGAGCGTGGACGCTGGTGGCGCGGCTTCACGGGCTCACTGGCGGCGGGTCTCGCGGTCCTGGCGGTGGGCGTGCTGGCGGTGGGGGCGATCAGCCTGTACACGGGCGCCCCGGGGCCGGGGGCGGCGATGCTGATCGGTCACCCGGTGGCGGCGGTGCTGGCACTGTTGGCGCAGCGCGTCGCGGACCGGCGGAACGGGGTGACGGCAGTGGGAGCGGGAGCCGCGGTTGTGCTGTTCACGGTGTCGGCGCTGACTCTGTTCTGGCTTACCTGACCGCTCGGGGTGCCGGGCATCGCGTGATTCGGGCCGGAACTGGCGTGATTGGGCCCGGAACTCGCGTGTGTGGAGCCGGAACTGGCGTGCGTGGGGCTGGAACTCGCCTGAGCGAGCCGAATTCGCAGCCTGGCCGACCTCGCGTGATCCGAGCCGGAACTCGCGTGCGTGGGCCCGGAACCGGCGTGATTGGGGCCGGAACTCGCGACCTCGGTCCCGCCCACGCGTGATCCGAGCCGGAACTCGCGTGATTGGGGCCGGAACTGGCGTGCGTGGGGCCGGAACTCGCGTGATCGGGCGGGCATCACTCGTGATCCGGCGGGCTTCTCGCGTGATCAGCGGGGTATCAGCCGTGACTGGAGGGGCATCACGGGGCGGGACCTACTTCAGGGCCGTCAGGGTCGTGCCGCGCTCTTCCAGCAGGACCGGACCGGCCGCGCCCAGCCGGACCACGCCTGCGTACCCGCGCCGGTCCACCCCTACCGTGCGGATCGTCGAACCGTCGTTTTCGTTCAGCACCGCCAGGCCGCCCTTGATCGGGACCACCAGCTGCGACGCGAAGATGATCCCCGGCCCCATCGCGCTGCTCAGCGTCCAACGCGGCGAAAGGTCGTCGCGGGACAGGGCCATCGTCTTCGAACCGCTGAACCAGTACACGTTCGTCGGCGTCTGCGTGGTCGCCTCGACGCCGCCGGGTGGGTCCGCCGCCAGGTCGGCCGCGGGCACGTCCAGCGGGTACGCCGCGCGCTGGGAACCGTCGCCGTTGTAGACCACCATCAGCTTCTGGTCCGGCAACACCACCGCCGTCAGCTCGCCGGACATCGCGATCACGCGGGCGCGCTTGCCCGCCAGCACGCTGCTGAACGACACCTGCGGCTCGTCGTCCTTCTCGGGCGCCGCCTTGTAGACCGTCAGGCGGTCGGCCGGGTCGCCCGGGCAGCGCTCGATCACGCCGACCTTGCCCGACGCCGCCGCCACCGTGCCGTACGTGCAGCCCGAGCGGGGCTGCTTGCCCGCGTTGACCAGCGCCGGGACCTGGCCGTACTCGGCGCTCTTCACCAGGTCGTCGCGCCAGGTGTCGAGGAGCTTCTTGCCCGTCGCCGTCACGTGGGAGCCGTCGCTGACCAGCTGCGTGCCCAGCTCGGCGTTGCCGTTGCGCTGGGCCGTGATCCGGCCCGTGCCCGGGTCGAGCTGCGTGACCTCGCTGCAGTTGAGGCTCTTGTGGTACACGGCGTTCAGCCGCCCCCACGTCTCGTTCACCGTGCACAACGGCAGGTCACGCGTGTAGTGCCAGCGGATCTGCCCGGACAGCGGGTCGCGCGCGGCGACCTCGCCGCCGTCCGCGGTGGCCACCGAGTCGCCGGCCACCAGCGGCACCGGGGTCGACGCGCTCGCGGCGCTCCACAGCTCGGCCAGCGAACCGGGCACCTTGTCCGGCGCCGCGGGCAACGGCGGCGGCGGGTCCGCCTCGGTCCGGTCGGTGGCCGCGCTGTCGCTCGTCATGCCGACGACCAGCGCGACCGCCACCACGACCACCGCGATCACCGCGGCGAGCACCCGGTCCCGCCCGCGGTTCCACGGCGACCGACGCGCCTTGACCCGCGGGGCGGGCGGGGTGACTTCGACGTCGTCGAGGACGTCTTCGGAGCCGTATCCGGGGGCCTCGGAAACCGGCGCCGGTTCCTCTTCAGGCGTCTTCTCGACGTCGCTCACGTACCCGGACCCCCGCCGCTCAGGTTCAGTCTGCCGACGCAGGTGTATCAGACGTCGCGGCGGGGCGGCGACGGCGGCGGCGGCGAGCCGGACGCTCGGCGTTCTCGCCGGCCTCCTTCTCGACCGCCGGACCGGTCGTCTCCGGCGCCGTGCCGCGGGTGCGGCGACGCGTCCGGGTGCGACCCTCCGACGCCGCGGGAGCGTCACCGTCCGAAGCGGCGGCAGCCTTGTCGGCGGCCTCGACGGCCTCGGCCGCGCGCGAACCACCGCGGGTGCGCTTGCGCGGCGCCCGGGAGCGCTTGCGCGGCGTCTCCTCCGGAGAAGCCGAGGACGGCGCGTCGCCACCGCGGCCACGGCCACGCGGCCCGCGCTTCTTGCCGCCCAGGTCCTCTTCCTCCTCGGCGGCCAGGCCGGCCCGCGTGCGGTTGGCCAGCGGCAGCCGGCCGGTGGTGCCCGCCGGGATGCCCAGGTCCTCGTACAGGTGCTTGGACGACGAGTACGTCTCCACCGGCTCGGGCTTGTCGAGGCCCAGGGTGTCGGAGATCAGCTTCCAGCGCGGCTCTTCGTCCCAGTCCACCAGCGTGACGGCGACCCCGGTGCGGCCCGCGCGGCCGGTGCGGCCGATGCGGTGGACGTAGGTCTTCTCGTCGTCCGGGCACTGGTAGTTGATCACGTGCGTGACGTCGTCGATGTCGATGCCGCGGGCGGCGACGTCGGTCGCGACCAGCACGTCGACCTTGCCGGAGCGGAACGCGCGCAGCGCCTGCTCACGGGCGCCCTGGCCCAGGTCACCGTGCACGGCCGCGGCGGCGAAGCCGCGCTCGACCAGGTCGTCGGCCACCTTCTGCGCGGTGCGCTTGGTGCGGCTGAAGATCATCGTGAGGCCGCGGCCCTCGGCCTGCAGCACGCGGGCGATGACCTCGGGCTTGTCCATCGAGTGCGCCCGGTAGACGAACTGGGTGGTGCGCTCGTGGATCGCGCTCGCGTCGTTCTCTTCGGCGCGGATGTGCGTCGGCTGGCGCAGGAACGTGCGGGCCAGCGTGATGATCGGGCCGGGCATGGTGGCCGAGAACAGCATGGTCTGCCGCTCGTCCGGCACCATCCGCAGGATGCGCTCGATGTCGGGCAGGAAGCCCAGGTCGAGCATCTCGTCGGCCTCGTCCAGCACGAGACCGCGGACCTTGCCCAGCACCAGGTGCTGCTGCTCGGCCAGGTCGAGCAGCCGGCCCGGGGTGCCGATCACGACGTCGACGCCCTTGCGGAGGGCCTCGATCTGCGGCTCGTACGGGCGGCCGCCGTAGATGGCCAGGGTGCGGATGCCGAGGTGCTTGCCCGCGCCCTTGAGGTCGTTCGCGACCTGGATGCACAGCTCGCGGGTCGGCACCACGACCAGCACCTGCGGGGTGCCGTCGCCGGGGACCTGCACGCGGTGCAGCAGCGGGACGCCGAAGCCCAGCGTCTTGCCCATGCCGGTGCGGGCCTGGCCGATGAGGTCGTCGCCGGCCATCGCCAGCGGGAGGGTGAGCGCCTGGATCGCGAAGGTGCGCTCGATGCCGGCCTCGCCGAGGGCCTTGACGATCTCCGGCTTGACGCCGAAGGACGCGAAGGTCGGGGCCTCCGGCTCGACCTCGACGCCCGCCTGGAGCGGGTGCGACGTGTCGAGCGCGGCGGGGCCGGTCTCGCTGTGTTCCAGCGCGACGGCGGGGGGCTGTTCGGTTGTGGGGATTTCTGCGGTCAGGGTGATCGCCTCTCTCGTGACCAGCGCGCACAACCCTGGGTCCCGTTTCGACACTCGACCGGGAGAAACCCTGGTCCCTGGCGCTGATCTGGAGCGCGGAACCGGTCCGTCCCGGGAATGCCGGAAGAGGCGTGCACGCACATTGCAGTACGTCGGCCGGCCTCGTGGCCCGCCTGTTTCCCGACGCCGGTATGGCGTACGGAAGCTTCGATATCGAATGCCAGTGTACCTGGTCAGCAGTTTTTCAACAGTACCCGGCGCGCCGGAGCCAGTGGGATCGGTCTCGTCCCGACACGCCCGGGTGCTTCGGCGATACCCTGGCCGCCGTGACCGAGCCGAAAGAGATCAGCGAAGGCGTCGTCGACCTTCTGGGTGTGATCGCCTATCTCGAACTGTCCGCCTTCGACCGGCTGGCGGAGGACGCGCGCAGTGCTCCCACGCTGGCCGGGCGCGCCGCGCTGGCGACCATGGCGGCCGCCGAGATCGGTCACTACGGCCTGCTGTCGGACCACCTGGCCGGCACCGGCGTCAAGATCGAAGACGCGATGGCGCCGTTCGTGAACCACATCGACGACTGGCACGCCTCGACCCCGCCGAAGTCGTGGCTGGAGTCGCTGGTCAAGGCCTACGTCGGCGACGGGCTCGCCGCCGACCTCTACCGGGAGATCGCCAGCTGGCTGGACCCCGAGACCAAGGACCTGGTGCTCACCGTGCTGGCCGACACCGGGCACTCCGCCTTCGCCGAGCGCGAGGTGGCGGCCGGGATCGAAGCCGACCCCAAGACCCGCGACAAGCTCGCGCTGTGGGGGCGCCGCCTGCTCGGCGAGGCCCTCACGCAGGCCCAGTACGTCGTCGCCGAGCGCGACGGCCTGGCCGAGCTCATCATCAGCGGGTCGGGCGACCTCTCCGGAATTGCCGCGCTGTTCCGGCGGTTGCAACAGGGGCACACGAAGCGCATGCAGGCGCTCGGCCTGGGCTGATCCCGATGGAGTACCCGGAAGTGACGACGCGGTCAGGCGCGGACATGCGCCACCGGAACGAGCCCGTTCGGTTAGCCTTGCCGAGCACATCCCTTACGAATTTCCAGCGGAGGTCCCACGTGGAGGTCAAGATCGGCATCAAGGACACCCCGCGCGAGCTGGTGGTGTCCAGTGGCCAGTCTCCCGACGAGGTGGAGAAGCTGGTCGCCGAGGCCCTGACGGCCGGTGACGGGCTCTTCCGCATCAGCGACGAGAAGGGGCGCAAGTACATCGTCCCCTCCGACCGCATCGCCTACGTCGAGATCGCGCCGTCCGACGTGCGCAAGGTCGGCTTCGGCGTCGGCGACTGACAGCCTCTGAGCCCGCGAAGGCCACTCCAGGACGTCCTGGAGTGGCCTTCGCGCTTTCACCGGATCGGTGCGTTTTCCTTGGAGTGTCGCGAAGCCGCCGCCTAACTTCGGCTGGCGATCCGGTGCCACGGGGTGCCGGAGGAGACCTTCCGGGAGCAGCAAGCATGACCACTGTCGAGCCGTTGGCCGGCGCCGTGGCGGACCTCGTGCGGGACACCCTGCGCGCGCACAAGTCGATGTTCCTCGCGACCTCGGGCAGCGACGGCCCGTGGGTGGGCGGGGTCTACTTCGCCGAGACGGGGCCGTTCACGCTCAACCTGGTCCTCGAAGACCGGGGTCGCACGCTGGCCGCGGTCCGGGAGAACCCGGTCGTGTCGGTGGTCGTCTCGACGGGTTCGCCGATGCAGCCGTTCCTGCAGGCCCAGGCCCTCGCCGAGGTCGTACCGGCCGAGGACGACGCGCTGGTCCGCGAGCTGCTCGTGGCCAAGGTGCCGGAGGCGGCGCCGTTCCTCGAGGCGCCGGTCACGGCGGTCCGCCTGAGCATCCGCAAGTGGCGCGCGACGGACATCCCGAACGGCTGGCTGCCCGGCCGCGAGCTGCCCGGCCCGCGGCAGCCCTGAACCCGGCCGGGTCGGCCACCGCGCGGGGTGGCCGCACCGGTTCCGAAGTCCGTGAAGGCCCCCTCGGTCGAGGGGGCCTTCACGGCGTTCAGGCGTTGAGTTCTTCCAGCGACGTCGGCACGTGGAACGGCGGCGTGCTGGTCCCCATGATCCGGTAGCGGCCCCACGGGTCCGGGTCCGACAGCTCCCCGGTCGCCGAATACGCGCCGGCCTGGATGGACACCGGCTTCTTCTTGCCGCCCGCCAGCTTCGTCAGCTCTTCGTTCACCGCCACCCGGCCGTACCAGCGGTAGAACCCGTCGATCGGCTGGAAGTAGCCGCGCAGCTCCACCGTCGTCGTCAGCGAGACGCCGTCGACCACCAGGGTCGCTTCGCCGCTGTAACCGTCTTCGTCGTGGTCGCTCATGACGTCTCCTCCAAAGGCTCGGCGCGGCCCAGCTGGACCACCTTGTTGGCTTCCAGGGGCTGGTTCGGGTCGATGACCACGCCGTTCTGGCGGCTCAGGCCGTCGATCGCCGCCCAGATGATCTGCGTCAGGTACTCCACCACCGCGTCGCGGCTCATCGAGCGCCGGTCCAGCCACCATTCGCCGGTGTTCTGGACCATGCCGACGATCCCGTGCGCCCACGGCTCTGCCGCGCCGGAGTCCATGTTGAACATCCGCATGTAGTCGCCGAGGAGCGCCGTCAGCGCCGACGCGATCAGCTCCTTGTCCTCGGCCACGACGTCGGACGACACCGGCTTCTCCGGGCGGCCGTGCGCGAGCAGCCGGTACAGGTTCGGGTGCTCTTCGATCACCGTGAAGAACGCGTCGAGGGCCATCCGGATCCGCGGCACCGGCGCGAGCTCGGCGTTGATCGCCGGGATCAGGCGCTCGAAGAGGATCTCCGTGCCGCGCTGGCCGAGGGCCACGTAGAGGTCGGCCTTGTCGTCGAAGTGCCGGTACAGCACGGGTTTCGTGACGCCGGCCTCCGCGGCGACGTCCTCCATGCCGAGGTCGGGGCCGTGCGTGTCGAGCGCCCGGAGCGCGGCTTCGACGAACTCCTTGCGCCGCGCGATCCGGTGCTTGCGCCAGCGGTCGCGCCGGGCGTCGCCGGTCGCCTCCTCGTCGCGCGACGAGGGCTTGGACGGCTTGCCGGAGCGCTTGACACGTTCGATCACGGGGCTCATGCTACGCACAGGTAACTGTTACCTCAAGTTACACATTGCGGAAGGGGTGTCGGCGATGACGCGGACGCTGAAGGAACCGGACCGCGAGAAGACCGCGGAACGCCTGCTCAAGTCGTCGGCGAACAAGTTCTACGACCCCGACGTCGACATCGACTGGACGGCGCCGCTCGTCGAAGGCAAACGCTTCATCCTGGACGAACGCTCCTCGCTGTACGGCACCGAACTCTGGGACAAGCTGACCCCGGAGCAGCGCATCGAGCTGGGCAAGCACGAGGTCGCGAGTGTCGCGACGACCGGGCTGTGGTTCGAGATCCTCCTGATGCAGATGCTGCTCAAGGAGGTCTACGAGCAGGACCCGACGTCCGCGCACGCGCAGTTCGCGCTGACCGAGATCGCCGACGAATGCCGCCACTCGACGATGTTCGCGCGGATGGCGTCGCGGATCGGCTGCCCCGCCTACGGCCCGGTGCCGTGGCTGCGGAAGCTCGCGAAACTGATGCCGTCGATCTCCTACGGCCCGGCGCGCTACGGCGCGATCCTGGTCGCCGAGGAGGTCCTCGACCGGCTGCAGCGCGAGCAGATGAACGACGACGGCGTCCAGCCGCTGGTCCGGATGGTCAACCGGATCCACGTGCTCGAAGAGGCCCGGCACGTCACCTTCGCCCGCGAAGAGGTCACGCGCGGGATGGCGAAGCTGTCGAAGGCCGAAATCGCCTACCAGCAGTTCATCATCGCGGTCATCTCGTACTTCGTGACGCGCGCGTTCATCAACCCGAACGTCTACAAGGCGGTCGGCATCCGGCCGCGCGACGGCGTCGAAGCGGCGTTGAACAACCCACACTGGCAGGGCACGATCGCCTGGGCCGGGGAAAAGATCATGCCGTTCCTGGAGGAGTCCGGCCTGGTCGGGCTGCCCGGGAAGTACTTCTGGCGCAAGTCCTTCCTGCTCCCGGCGGGCCGATGACCACCGCGGCGCGGCTGCGCGACCCGTCGCTCGAGCATCGGTTCGTCGCGAGTGACGGCGCCGCGCTGCACGTGTCGCAGTCGGGGCCGGCGGACTCGGCGGTGACGCTCGTGCTTGTCCACGGCTGGACGCAGGACCACCGGACGTGGGACTTCGTGCTGCCGCACCTCGACCCCGGCGTGCGCGTCCTGCGCTACGACCTGCGCGGCCACGGCGGCTCGGCGCACGCGCGGCCCGGGTCGGCGTCGATCTCGCGGCTCGCGGACGACCTGGCCGAGCTGGTCGCCGACCGCGTCCCGAACGGCCCGCTCGTGCTCGCCGGGCACTCGATGGGCGGCATGACGCTGATGGTGCTCGCCGAACGGCACCCGCAGCTCGTCCGGGAGCGGCTGGCGGGCGCGGCGTTCGTGGCGACGTCGTCCGGGGACATGGACAAGCTCACGCTCGGGTTCCCGGGGCTGGTCGGGCGGGGCGTGACGCGGTTCGAGCCGCGGGTGGCCCGCCTGCTCGCGCGGCTGCGGTCGGACACGCTGCGGCTGCGCCCGGGGATGGTCCGCTCGGGCGCGCGCCGGCTGGTGTTCGGCGCGCGGCCGGGGCGGGCGCAGGTGGACAGCGTCGTCGAGCAGCTGCTGGCCGCGCACCCGGCGAGCGCGGGGCTGTTCCTGGACGCGATCGCGGCCCACCGCGGCGTCGGGGGCCTGGGCGCGCTGTGCGACGTGCCGTCGGTGGTGCTGGCGGGGGAGCGGGACCGGCTCTGCCCGCTGGCGCACGCGAAGGTGATCGCGGACGAGCTGCCGCACGCGGAGTTCGTCCGGTACCCCGGGGCCGGGCACATGCTCCCGCAGGAGCGCCCGTCCGAGGTCGCCCGTCGCATCACAACCCTGGTCCGCCTCGCCACCCCCTGAAAGCCGCACTTTCACGTGAAAGTGCCCACCAGGGGGCCGCACTTTCACGTGAAAGTGCGGCTTCGGCGGGTCAGGAGTCCTTGAGGGGGAAGCCGCCGCCGATGCCTCGCCAGGCGAGGTTGGCGGTGAGGGCGACGGCTTCTTCGCGGCTCATCGACTGGTGGTGCTGCAGCCAGAACCGGGCGCTGACCTGGCTCATCCCGACCAGGCCCACCGCCAGCAGCCGCGCCTTGTCCTCGTCGAGACCGGCGTCCGCGGTGATCGTGTCCGTGATCGCGTCGACGCTCGCCGACGTCGCGCGGTCGACCGCCTCCTGGACCGCCGGCTCGCCGCGCAGGTCGGACTCGAAGACCATCCGGAACGCGCCCGCGTCGTTGCTGACGAAGTCGAAGAACGCGCCGACCGTCGCCGGGACGCGCTGCTTGTTCTCGGTCGTCGAGTTCAACGCGTTCTGGACGCGCTTGACCAGTTCGTCGACGTGGCTTTCCAGCAGCGCGATGTACAGGTCGAGCTTGCCGGGGAAGTGCTGGTAGAGCACCGGCTTGCTGACACCGGCCACTTCGGCGATCTCGTCCATCGCGGCGGCGTGGTAGCCGTTCTCGGCGAAGACCCGCTGCGCCGCGGCGAGGAGCTGGGCCCGGCGCTCGGTCCGGGGCAGCCGCACCCCACGTTGCTGCAGCCGTGTCATCTCCGTCATGCTCTTCCTCCCGTCTTCACACCCTTCGACGGGCGGGGTCGCCACCGCGTGAAGTCGCCCTGAAGATTACTCGCCGGTATGTATGCCTTGCCAAGTGTCGGGCATCCTGGATTCGTGAACACCGCCGCGACCACGCGGGCGCCGCTGACCCACGTGCCCATGTCGACCAGGGAACTTCCGCCCCTGGAGCCGATCCTCCCGCCCTGGCCGGCGACCTTCGAAGAAACCGGCCCGGCCCGCCTCCACGTCCGCCGCACCCCGGGCCCGGACGGCGTCCCCGCGGTCTACGTGCACGGCCTCGGCGGCTCCTCGACGAACTGGACCGACCTGGCCGCGCTGCTCGCGCCGGTCGCCGGCGGCACCGCCCCCGACCTGCCCGGATTCGGCTATTCGGAGCCCGAAGCGGGCTTCGACTTCAGCCTCCAGGGCCACGCGGACGTCGTCGCGCGGCACATCGAGGCCGTCGGCGCGCCGGTGCACCTGCTCGGCAACTCGATGGGCGGCGCGATCGCGCTGCTCATCGCCGAACGGCGCCCCGAGCTGGTCAAGACGCTGACGCTCATCTCACCCGCGATGCCGGACCGCCGGCCCGACCCGCGACGGCTGTCCGACCCGCGGATGGCGCTGGCCTACCTGCCGCTGGTCGGCGGGCGCGTGCGGGCGCAGCTGGCCGCGCTCGGCCCGCGGGAACGCGCCGCGCAGGTCATCAAGCTGTGCTTCGCGGACCCGTCGAGGTTCCCCGAGAGCCGGCTGGACGAGCTGACCGAGGAGCACGGCGCCCGCGCCGGGTTCACCTGGGCCGCGCCCGCGATGGCCCGCAGCACCTTCGCCATCTTCCGGGCCTGGTCGACGCTCGGGAAGGCGTCCCTCTGGGCCGCCGCACCGCGGGTCCAGGCGCCGACCCTGGTCGTCTGGGGCCGCGACGACCGCGTGATCTCCGTGCGACGCGCCGTCCGGACCGCGCGCGCGTTGCCGAGGGCCCGGCTGCTGGTGCTCCCGCGCACCGGCCACGTGGCGCAGATGGAACGCCCGATTGCCGTAGCGAAGGCCGTTTTGGGGATGTGGGAGCACGTCGACGCCGGGACCTGGTGACCCGATCGGGTGCCCACTGATCGCCGGACGACCCGCCAGTCGCCGAGGGCGGCGGCCCGGCGCTGTGGCACCCTGGTGCGGTGGACCGGGTGAAGCAGGACGCGCGAGGCGAAGATCGGCGGGCTCCCCACCGCGCGTCGGCCCGCCGTGCGCCGCACGGCGCCCCGGAGCCCGAAGACCCTCCGCGCACCGGGCAGTACCGCCCGTCGCGGGCGCTGGCCGAGCGCGTCGCCGAAGACCGCTACCGCCCGGGTAGCCGCCGGACCACCGCCGAGCCGCTGAGCGCCTCCTGGAAGCCGCACAAGGCGGCCGGTGAGGCGAAGGCGGAGGCCGACCCGCCCCAGTCGGCGCTGCACAAGCTCACCAGGACCTACGGCTGGCGCGTCTACGCCCTGCCGATCCTCGTGGTGCTGACCGTGCTCGTCGTGGTCAACACCGCGAACAGCCCGGCCGAGCCGATCGCCGAGCAGGGCGCGCCCGCCGGGGTCGAGTCGGCGGGCGGCGACACTTCCGGCGGCGCCATCGACGGCAACGGCGACCAGGGCATCCCGGAGAACCCCGCCACCCCGGTCGACCTCAAAGTCCCGACCGCGGACCTGCCGACCGGCAGCCCGTTCACCCAGGCCGGGGCGGGCACCTGGCACACAGTTCCAGGCAGCGGGCCGAAGATCGGCAACGGGAAGCCGTACACCTACACCGTCGACGTCGAGGACGGCATCGACCCGGCGAGCTACGCCGGGGACGACGCTTTCGCCGCGGCTGTGCAGGGCACGCTGTCGGATCCCAAGAGCTGGACGTGGGACGGCAAGATCGCCCTCCAGCGCGTCGACAAGAACTTCCCCAACCCGACGTTCAAGGTGAGCCTCACCACCCCGGAGACGACGCACCGCGCGGACGCCTGCGGCTTCCAGATCACCTTCGAAGCGTCCTGCTACCGCAAGAGCATGGGGCGCGTGCTGATCAACCTGGCCCGCTGGGTGCGCGGCGCGAAGGCGTTCGGCGCGGACATGACCGCGTACCGGCAGTACGCCATCAACCACGAGGTCGGGCACGCCCTGGGCAACCAGCACGTCGGCTGCGGCGGCAACGGCCAGCCCGCGCCGGTGATGATGCAGCAGTCCTTCGGCGTCTCCGACGACTACGTCTCGATGCTCAACGACATCCCCGGCGGCGACAAGGGCAAGGTGGCCAAGGACGGCCGCGTCTGCGTCCCCAACGCCTGGCCGAATCCCACTCCCAAGAGCTGATCCCAGCATCTGGGCATCCGGGAAGGTCTTTTTGCCAGCGGGTGTTGTGCATAGTGGGATGGACGCACCCGCGAGATGGAGGACCCGATGTCAGCACTGCCGCCGCTCGTCGAGCCGGCTGCCGAGCTCACCAAGGAAGAGGTGGCGCGGTACAGCCGTCACCTGATCATCCCGGACGTCGGGGTGACCGGGCAGAAGCGGCTCAAGAACGCGAAGGTCCTGGTCATCGGCGCCGGCGGCCTCGGCAGCCCCGCGCTGCTGTACCTGGCCGCGGCCGGGGTCGGCACGCTCGGCATCGTCGACTTCGACGTCGTCGACGAGTCGAACCTGCAGCGCCAGGTCATCCACGGCCAGTCGGACATCGACAAGCTCAAGGCCGCGTCCGCGCAGGAGTCGATCGCCGAGATCAACCCGCTGGTCAAGGTGCACCTGCACACCGACCGGCTGGACTCGTCGAACGCGCTCGAGATCTTCGAGCAGTACGACCTGATCGTCGACGGCACCGACAACTTCGCCACGCGCTACCTGGTGAACGACGCCGCGGTGCTGCTCGGCAAGCCGTACGTCTGGGGCTCGATCTTCCGCTTCGAGGGCCAGGTCAGCGTCTTCTGGGAGGACGCGCCGAACGGCAAGGGCCTCAACTACCGCGACCTCTACCCGGAGCCGCCGCCCCCGGGCATGGTCCCCTCCTGCGCCGAGGGTGGCGTGCTGGGCGTGCTCTGCGCGTCCATCGGCTCGATCATGGTGACCGAGGCGATCAAGCTCATCACCGGCATCGGCGAGACGCTGCTCGGGCGCCTCATCAGCTACGACGCGCTGGAGATGAAGTACCGCGAGGTCAAGATCCGCAAGGACCCGGAGACCCCGCAGATCACCGAGCTGATCGACTACGAGGCGTTCTGCGGTGTGGTGTCCGACGAGGCAGCTTCGGCGGCTTCGGGCAGCACGATCACGCCCGCGGAGCTCAAGGCCAAGTTCGACAACGGCGACAACTTCGCCCTCATCGACGTCCGCGAGCCGCACGAGTACGAGATCGTCAACATCAAGGGCGCGACGCTGGTCCCGAAGGACCGGATCCTGTCCGGCGAGGCGCTGGCGGAGCTGCCGCAGGACAAGCCGATCGTGCTGCACTGCAAGTCCGGCGCCCGGTCCGCGGAGGCGCTCGCCGCGCTGCACGCGGCCGGCTTCAAGGACGCGACGCACCTCGGTGGCGGTGTCCTGGCCTGGGCGAAGCAGATCGACCCGAGCCTGCCGACCTACTGACAGTGGCTCCCGCGAAGGCCGCCTCCGGCTTCGGAGGCGGCCTTCGCGGCGTTTCGTCCGAGTCGCACTGCACGTTCTAAAACACTGTGTGACCAGCGCGTCTTCTCGATCGTGGCGGGCTCTGCCGGGTACCGTCACCAGTTGTGCGGTCAACCCTCGAACGTCCCCCGGCGCACGTCTGCGCGGCCTTCGGCGGCCTGGACGACGGCAGCGAGCCGATGCCGGACTCGGCGGCGTGGCGCTGCGGCGACCTCGTGCTCAAGCCGGTCACCGACAAGGCGGAAACGCTCTGGACGGCCCGCGCGCTCGACTACGTCGACGAGCCGGGCCTGCGCGTGGCGAAGCCGGTCCGCTCCTCCGACGGCCGCTGGATCGTCGGCGGCTGGACGGCGTCCCGGTTCGTCGCGGGCGCGCCGGAACACCGCGGTGACGCCTCCGTGCTGGCGGCGGTGAAGCTGCACCGCGCGACCATGGGCCTGCCGCGGCCGGACTTCATCGCCGGCCGCAAGGACGTCGACGCGGTCGCCGACCGCGTCGCATGGGAAGAGCTCGAAGTCCCGCTCGAGGAGACGAAGGGCGGCCGCTGGTTCGAGGTCCTCGCCGGCGCCCGCCGCCCGGTCCGGCTGCCGTCGCAGGTGGCGCACGGCGAGCTGCTCGCGGGCCTGCTCTTCGACGGCGACGCCGCCCCGGGTGTCGTCGACTTCGTCCCGTACTACCGCCCGGGCGAGTACGGCGCGGCGATCGTCGCGGTCGACGCCCTCGCCTGGGGCGACGCGACCCGTGACCTGCTCGAACGCTGGGCGCACCTGCCGGAGTGGCCGCAGCTGCTGCTGCGCGCGGTGCTGTTCCGGCTTGCGGCGCACGCGCTGAACCCGCGGTCCACGCACGCCGCGCTGGACGGCCTCCGCGCGGCGGCCCGCGAGGTCAGCGGCGTCCTGTGAGCGCGCGCACCTCACCGCCGGGGCGGCGTGAGGTCCGCCGCAATGTCAACTGCCTGAAACATTCGGTCGATTCCGAGTAACACGGCCTCCTTAGCGTCAGGGCCTGTCCCCGAGACGCCGAGGAGAGAACGCCGTGGCGCACCAAGGAAAGCACTGGATCGAGCACTGGGAACCGGAGAACGAGCAGTTCTGGGCGTCGACCGGCAAGCGGGTCGCCCGCCGCAACCTGTGGTTCTCGGTGCTGGCCGAGCACATCGGCTTCTCGGTCTGGACACTGTGGTCGGTCATCGTCCTGTTCATGGGCAAGGACTACGGCTTCTCCGCGGCCGACAAGTTCCTGCTCGTCTCGACGCCGACGCTGGTCGGCGGTCTGATGCGGCTGCCCTACACCTTCGCCGTGGCGAAGTTCGGCGGGCGCAACTGGACGGTCGTGTCCGCGCTGCTGCTGCTCGTCCCGACGGTCCTGGCCGCGGTCGTACTGCACCCCGGCACGTCACTCGGCACGTTCCTGCTGGTCGCGGCCCTCGGCGGGGTCGGTGGCGGCAACTTCGCGTCGTCGATGACGAACATCAACACCTTCTACCCGGAGAAGCACAAGGGCTGGGCCCTCGGCCTCAACGCCGGGGGTGGCAACCTCGGCGTCGCGGCGATCCAGCTGGTCGGGCTCCTGGTGATCGGCACGGCGGGCGCGACCGCGCCGCGGCTCGTGCTCTACGTCTACCTCCCGCTGATCGTGGTCGCCGCGGTGTGCGCGTACTTCTACATGGACAACCTCGCCACGGTGAAGGGCGACACGAAGGCGATGCGCGAGGTCGTCAAGGACGCGCACACCTGGGTGATGTCGCTGCTTTACGTCGGCACGTTCGGCTCGTTCATCGGGTACAGCTTCGCGTTCGGGCTGGTGCTGCAGAACCAGTTCGGCCGCACGCCGCTGCAGGCGGCCGCGGTCACCTTCCTCGGCCCGCTGCTCGGCTCGCTCTCACGCCCGGCGGGCGGCCGGCTCGCCGACCGGATCGGCGGCGGCAAGATCACCGTCGCCACGTTCGCCGGGATGGCGCTGGCGACGGTCGTGCTGATCCTGGCCTCGACGTCGAAGTCCCTGGTGCTGTTCACGGTCGCGTTCATCGTGCTGTTCGTGCTCGCCGGCGTCGGCAACGGCTCGACGTACAAGATGATCCCGGCGATCTTCCGGGCGAAGGCGCGGACGGCGATCGCGAACGGCGCCGACGAGGCCGCCGAGCTGCTCAAGGCGCGGCGGCTGTCCGGCGCGCTGATCGGTCTGGCCGGCGCGATCGGCGCCGAGGGCGGCCTGTTCATCAACCTCGCGTTCCGGCAGTCGTTCGCCGACGCTCGCAGCGGGGTGCCCGCGTTCATCGGGTTCCTGGTCTTCTACGGGCTGTGCTTCGCCGTCACGTGGGTGGTCTACCTGCGCAAACCCGCCGAACAGCCGACGGGTGAGCGCGGTCTGGCGCTCGCGGGAGCGGAGGTCTGAGATGCCGACCCTGGTCGTCGCCGGACACGGCATGGTCGCACACCGGCTCGTCGAGGCGGTGCGAGCGGAAGACCCCGCCGGCTCCTGGCACGTCGTCGTCCTCTCCGAGGAGCCGCGCCCGGCGTACGACCGGGTGGCGCTGACGTCCTATGTGGACACCTGGGATCCGGCTTCCCTGGCGCTGCCGGGCTCGGACTACGCGGACGATCCCTCGGTCGACCTGCGGCTCGGCGAGCCGGTCACGTCGGTGGACCGGGCCGCGCACACGGTGACCACCGCGTCCGGCGCCGTGGTCTCCTACGACGCGCTGGTCCTGGCCACCGGCTCACGGCCGTTCGTGCCGCCGGTGCCCGGTCACGACCTGCCCGGCTGTTTCGTCTACCGGACCATCGAGGACCTCGACGCGATCCGCGCGGCGGCCGTCGACAAGCCGGGCCGCGGGCGGCGCTCGGCCGTCGTCATCGGTGGTGGCCTGCTCGGCCTGGAGGCCGCGAAGGCGTTGCGGGACATGGGACTTTCCCCGCACGTCGTCGAGATGGCGCCGCGGCTGATGCCGCTGCAGGTCGACGAAGGCGGCGGCGCGCTGCTGCGGCGGCTCATCACCGCGCTGGACGTGACCGTCCACACGGGAACGTCGACCGACGCCATCGAGGCCGACGGCTCCCGGCTGGTGGCGCGCCTGGGCAACGGGACCGAGCTGGACGTCGACCTCGTGGTGTTCTCCGCCGGGGTCCGGCCGCGCGACGACCTCGCCCGTCAGTCCGGTTTGGACGTCGGCCCGCGCGGCGGTGTCCTGGTCGATTCCTCCTGCCGCACCAGCGATCCGGCGGTGTACGCGATCGGTGAGTGCGCGGCCGTCGACGGCCGGGTGTACGGCATCGTGGCGCCCGGCTACGCGATGGCGGAGATCGTCGCCGCGCAGCTGACCGGCGGGTCCGGGACGTTCCCGGAGCCGGACACCTCCACGAAGCTGAAGCTGATGGGGGTCGACGTCGCGTCGTTCGGGGACGCGCACGCCCGGGCGGAAGGCGCGCTGGAAGTCGCGGTCAACGACGCCGTCGCCGGGACGTACAAGAAGCTCGTGGTCACCGACGACGGCAAGACGCTGCTCGGCGGTGTCCTCGTCGGCGACGCGACGGAGTACAACACCCTGCGTGCGCTGGTCGGCCGTCCGCTGCCGGCCGAGCCGGGCGCGATCCTGGCCCCGGCGGGCGGTGGCGCGGCCGTCGGTGTCGACGCGCTGCCGGACGCGGCGCAGATCTGCTCGTGCAACGCGGTGTCCAAGGGGGCGATCACCCGCGCCATCCACGAAGACGGTTGCGACTCCGTGCCGAAGCTCAAGGCCTGTACCCGGGCCGGGACCGCGTGCGGCTCCTGCGTCCCGCTGCTGGGCAAGCTGCTGACGGCGTGCGGGGTCGAGCAGTCGAAGGCCGTGTGCGAGCACTTCCCGCAGTCACGCGCGGAGCTGTTCGAGATCGTCCAGGCCACGCGCATCACGACGTTCAGCGAGCTGATCGGCCGCTACGGCTCGGGCAGCGGCTGCGCGGTCTGCAAGCCGGCGGTCGCGTCGATCCTGGCCACGCTCGGCAACGGGCACGTGCTCGCCGGGGAGCAGCTGACGTTGCAGGACACCAACGACCGGTACCTGGCGAACCTGCAGCGCAACGGCACCTACTCGGTCGTCCCGCGGATTCCCGGCGGTGAGATCACGCCGGAGAAGCTGATCGTCATCGGCCAGGTGGCGCAGGACTTCGGGCTGTACACCAAGATCACCGGCGGCCAGCGGATCGACCTGTTCGGGGCCACCGTGGACCAGCTGCCGCTGATCTGGCGGCGGCTCGTCGACGCCGGGTTCGAGTCCGGGCACGCCTACGGCAAGGCGCTGCGCACGGTCAAGTCGTGCGTCGGGTCGACGTGGTGTCGCTACGGCGTGCAGGACAGCGTCGGGCTCGCGATCGAGCTGGAGCTGCGGTACCGCGGGCTGCGGTCGCCGCACAAGCTCAAGTCGGCGGTGTCCGGGTGTGCGCGGGAATGCGCGGAGGCGCGGAGCAAGGACTTCGGGATCATCGCCACGGAGAACGGCTGGAACCTTTACGTCGGCGGCAACGGCGGCACGACCCCGCGCCACGCCGACCTGCTGGTGTCCGATGTGGACAGTCACACTCTGATCCGCACCATCGACCGGTTCCTGATGTTCTACGTCCGCACGGCCGACCGGCTGCAGCGGACCGCGCCGTGGATCGAGGAGCTCGACGGCGGGCTCGACCACCTGCGCGCGGTGATCGTCGACGACTCGCTCGGCATCTGCGAAGACCTCGACGCGGCGATGGCCAAGCACGTCGACAACTACGCCGACGAGTGGAAGGGCGTGCTGGAGGACCCGGAGAAGCTGGCCCGGTTCACCTCTTTCGTCAACGCGCCGGGCACACCCGACCCGGCGATCTCGTTCCGGTCGGAGCGTTCGCAGAAAGTGCCGGTCATGCTGGGTGTCCCGGAGGTGCGCCGATGACGACGTCGATCGAACGAACCTGGACGGCGGTGTGCCCGGCGTCCGCGGTCCCGGAGTACACGGGTGTCGCGGCGCTGCTCGACGACGGTGTCCAAGTGGCGATCTTCCGGCTGCCCGGCCGGTGGTACGCACTGTCCAACTGGGACCCGTGCAGCGGTGCGGCGGTGCTTTCCCGCGGCATCGTCGGTGACGCGGGCGGGGTGCCCGTGGTGGCCTCACCGGTCTACAAAGAACAGTTCGCGCTCGACAGCGGCCGGTGCCTGGACGCCGAGGGGGTCTCCGTCGCGGTGTACGAAGTGCGCGTGCGGGAAGGCGTGGTCGAAGTGGAGTCGCCGTGACGGAAGTGCTCCCGCTGGCCGGATTTGTCATCGGCATCACCGCGGCGCGCCGGGCCGACGAGCTCGGCGCGCTGCTGGTGCGCAAGGGGGCGGGGGTCCGGTACGGCCCGGCGATCCGGATCGTGCCGCTGACCGACGACACCGAGCTGCGCGCGGCGACGGCGGCGCTGCTGGAGTCGCATGTGGACGCGGTGGTCGCGACCACCGGCATCGGCTTCCGCGGCTGGCTCGAAGCCGCCGAGGGCTGGGGCCTCGGTGACGCGCTGGTCGCCCGGCTTTCGACGGCCGAGCTGCTGGCACGCGGCCCGAAGGTGACGGGGGCGATCCGCGCGGCGGGGCTCTCGGAGGCGTACTCGCCGGCGTCGGAGAGCAACGCGGAGCTGCTGCAGCACCTGCTCGCGTCGGGGGTCGCGGGCCGGCGCATCGCGGTGCAGCTGCACGGCGAGCCGCTGCCGTACTTCGTCGAGGCGCTGCGCGCGGCCGGGGCCGAGGTGATCGAGATTTCGGTGTACCGCTGGGTCGGCCCGGTCGACCCGGGGCCGGTGGACCGCCTGCTGGACGGCGTCCTCGACGGGTCGATCCACGCGTTGCCGTTCACGAGCGCGCCCGCGGTGGCGTCGCTGCTGGCGCTGGCCCGCCGGACGGGCCGGCTGCCGGGCCTGGTTTCGGCCCTGTCCGGCCCGGTGGTGGCGGCGTGCGTCGGCCCGATCACGGCGGGCCCGCTGGCGGCGTTGGGCGTGCCCACGGTGCAGCCGCATCGCGCGCGGATCGGAGCGCTGGCCCGGACGGTCTCGGAGACGCTGCTGTCGCGGTCCCCGCGGTTTTCGGCGGGCGGGCTGTCGATCGAGATCCGCGGCCAGGCGGCGGTGGTCGACGGCGAGTGGCGCGAGGTGGCCCCGGCGCCGATGTCGTTGCTGCGAGCACTGGCGGCGTCGCCGGGGCGGGTGGTCTCGCGGCGCGAGCTGATTTCGGCCCTGCCGGGAGGCGGCGAGGAGCACGCGGTGGAGACGGCGATCGGCCGGCTGCGGACGTCCCTCGGCGGCGGCCGGGTGGTGCAGACCGTGGTGAAGCGCGGGTACCGGCTCGCGGTGGACGCCTAAGCGGGCAGCTTCCCGCTCACGACTCCGTCCAAGCGACCGTGTGCTTGCCGAAGCCTCGGGCCGCCGCCACTCGCGCGGCTTCCGCCTCCGCCTCCTCGCGCACCGCCGGGCGCAGCGGGGCGAACGCCGTCACGGTGAACGCCAGCTTCGCGCCGCTGCCCTTGGTCCGCCACGTGCCCGCGATGTCGCCGTCGGCCAGCAGGACGCCCGGGTTGCCCAGCATCTTCCAGACTTCCTTGCGCCGCGCCGGATCCGGGACGAGCAACGCCTTGTCGCGCGCCTGGACGAACGGGTCGAACGGCGGCAGCAGCCGCACCACGTCCGGCTCCGGCGGGTTCTCCAGCGCCGCCAGCCGGTCGGCGGGCAGGTACCGGGTCTTGCCCTCGACGTCCACCGAGACCAGGTCTGACGGCCACGTCCGGTCCACGACCGCCCGGGCCGTCCCGACGAACTCCGCCGCGTCGCCGGGGGAGGCCGGGCCGTTGAGCCGCAGGTACGCCTCGACGACCGACGTTGCCGCCGCGACGTCCGGGGTCTTCCGCATCCGGCCGCGGCCCTTCAGCGGCGCCAGGGTCGCCGGGGCCGCGCCCGCCACCAGCCGGACCCCCGCGTGCGGCGCCGCGATGCGCATCAGCTGCTCGTGGATGTGCGTCGCGTCGCAGCCGCGGCACCAGCGCGAGAACGCCGGTGGCAGCTTCTTCGTCACCGCCGTGCTGACCGCGCCCTTGGTCATCGGTTCCTTGACCACCGCGCGGAGGGCTTCGGCCGCCGTGAAGACCACTTCGGACGCCGCCAGGCCGGTCGCGGCCAGTTCCTTGCGCTGCCACAGCATCCGGGCCAGCGCGTCCGCGTCGTCCAGCGGCACCAGAGCGCGGGTCACCTCGGCGAGGTCCAGGTGGTAGTGCGGCGCGCCCCGCAGCGTCCAGGCGAGCACGAGCCGCGGGTCGTCCACAAGGGACACTTCACCGTCCAGCCGGGCCACGAGGGCGAGCAGCGCGGTGTCACGCATGCTGTCCTGCAGCCCGGCCCGGACGACGGCGAGGTCGGCGACGTCCCGCGCCGTGCGGTGCAGCCCGTGTTCGGCGATGCGGTAGGCGAGTACCTGGCGACGGTCCACCTGCGGCTCCTAGATCGTGTACTCGAAGGTGTACCCCATTTTCTCCCCACCCATCGCGCCGCCGACGGTGCCGGTGCCGGTGAGTCCCGCCAGCTCGCCGGTGCCCGAGCCGGGGACGACCTCGAACGTCGAGGCGATGCCCTGGGCGTCGAACGTGAACTCGTGCTTCACGACGAACGTCCCTTCACGACCGCCGACCTTGCCCTCGAAGCGCTCGAAGCTCGGCGACGTCGTCGTGCCGCTCTCGTAGCCCTCGCCCGCGTAGTAGAGCAGCAGGTCGCAGACCGATTCACCCTCGATGACGCCGTCGTAGGCCATCGCGGCGTGCGCGTACGCGACCCGCGGGCCTCCTTCGGTCCCGCTGACGATGTTCTCTTCCCAGTTCTTCATGGTGAAAGCGTTCATGGGGACCACCCTGCCGGGTTTACCTGTCAGCTTGTGTCAGGTATTTCTGCCAGACTGGAAAACATGCGCGCCAGCCGGCTCCTGTCCGTCCTCCTGCTGCTGCAGAACCGCGGCCGGATGACGGCCGAAGAGCTGGCCGAGGAGCTCGAGGTCTCGGTCCGCACGGTCTACCGGGACATCGACGCGCTGTCGGCGTCCGGTGTCCCGGTGTACGCCGACCGCGGCCGGACCGGCGGATATCGCCTGGTCGACGGCTACCGCACCCGCCTGACCGGGATGACCGAGGAAGAGGCCCAGTCGCTGTCGCTGGCCGGGCTGCCGGTGGCCGCGGCCGAGCTCGGCCTCGGCACGGTCCTCGCGGCGGCCCAGCTCAAGCTGTACGCCGCGCTGCCGTCGGAGCTGCGAGACCGCGCCGGACGCGTCGCTGAGCGCTTCTACCTGGACGTCCCCGGCTGGCACCGCGGCATCGAAAGCCTGCCGGCGCTGTCCGCGATCGCCGACGCCGTGTGGTCGTCACACCGGATCCGGATCCGCTACGAGCGGTGGGGCCAGCGGGTCGTCGAACGCGACGTCGAGCCGCTCGGGCTGATCCTCAAGGCGGGCAACTGGTACCTCGCCGCCCGCTGCGACGGCACCGACCGCACCTACCGGATCTCCCGCGTGCTGGAGCTCACGGACCTGGGCGAGGAGTTCGAGCGGCCCGCCGGGTTCGACCTCGCGACGTACTGGCAGGAGTGGTCCGAGCAGTTCGAACGCCGGATGTACCCGCGCGTCGCCGTGGTGCGCCTGTCCCCGCGGGCGCAGGCTCTCGTACCGTTCTACGCGGGCTCGGTCGGCGCCCGCGCGCTGCGGGACTGCCCGAACGAACCGGACGCGGACGGCTGGCTCACCGTCGAGCTGCCGGTGGAGCCGGGGGAGCCGGCCATCGGCGAGCTGCTGCGCTTCGGGCCGCACCTGGAGGTCCTCGCCCCGGCGGACCTGCGGGCCGAGCTGGCGGAGGCGATCAAGGAGATGGGCGCGACCTATGGGTGAGCTGAGCGGCGTCACGATCGGCGTCACGGCCGAACGCCGGGCCGAGGAGTTCATCGACGCCCTCGAACGCCACGGTGCCCAGGTCCGGCACGCCCCGGCGATCACCATCGTGCCCTTGGGCAGCGACCCCGAGCTGCGCGCGGCCACCGAAGCCGCGCTGGCCGCCCGGGTGGACTTCACGGTGATCACGACCGGTGCCGGGTTCCGCGGCTGGCTGGCGGCGGCCGAGGACTGGGGCCTGCACGACCGGCTCGTGCAGGCGCTCGGGGAGTCCCGGATCTACGCGCGCGGCCCGAAGGCCGTCGGCGCGGTCCGCGGCGGCGGCCTGCGCGAGTCCTATTCGGCCGCGTCGGAGAGCAACGCGGAGCTGTTCGGAGCCCTGGTCGCCGCCGGTGTCGACGGCGCGCGGGTGCTGGTCCAGCTGCACGGCACGCCGCTCCCGGAGCACACGGAGCCGCTGGTGCGCGCCGGGGCCACGCTGCTTCAGGTGCAGCCGTACCGGTGGTACTCGCCGCCGGACGTGACGCCGGTGCACGACCTGATCGACGCGGCCGTGGCCGGTGAGCTGGCCGCACTCGCGTTCACCAGCGCCCCGGCGGCGGCGAACTTCCTGACGCTGGCACGGGACCACGGCCGCTACGCCGAGCTGCTGGCGGCGTTGCGCGGGCCGGTGGTGTGCGCGTGCGTCGGCCCGGTGACGGCGGCGCCGCTGGAGGAAGCCGGGGTGCGCACGCTGCAACCGGACCGGCAGCGCCTCGGCGCGCTGGTGAAGCTGCTGGTCACGACGCTCGGAACCTAGCTGTCAAGCGAGTGGGCGACGTTCTGCTCGAGTTGTCCACATCGGTCTCGGCCATCCACAGATTGGCCGCATCACCCGTTTGTGGCCGACCGGGCCGATAGACTGGAGCAGGGCACGGCCCCCTGGGTGGGCGGTTTCTAGGGGTGGTTGCAACACCTGAGTGTTCAGGAGTTGCCTCTTGTCCAGACCGGATCGGGATCGTGCCTCGGGTGAGGCAAGCAGGCGGGCGCAGCGGCGTGGCAGGCCATTGACCGCTGAGCGGGTGACCTACTTTGCGCTGGTGGGAGCGGGAACAGGCAGCAGGGAAGCGGCCCGGCAGGTCGGGGTCAACCACCGGACCGCGAAACGCTGGCGCGCCGAGGCCGCCCAAGCCGTGACGACACCTCGCCCGCCGGCCGCACGTGCGCCCGGATCAACACCGGCCGCGGATGGCCACCCCGATGGGGATGATCAGCGACCGACCCGCCGAAGCCGCCGACCGGGCAGTGCCCGGGCACTGGGAAGGCGACCTGATCATGGGAGCCCGCAACCGGTCCGCGATCGCCACCCTGGTCGAACGCACCACCCGGTATGTGATGCTGCTGCACCTGCCCGACGGTTACACCCCGAGCCAGGTCCGTGACGCCCTCATCGTCAAGATCGCCACACTGCCCGAACAGTTGCGGCGGTCGCTGACTTGGGATCAGGGCAGCGAGATGCACCTGCACGGCCAGTTCACCGCGGCCACAACCATGCCGGTCTGCTTCTGCGACCCACACGCCCCCTGGCAACGCGGATCCAACGAAACCACCAACGGTCTGCTGCGCCAGTACTTCCCCAAGGGAACCGACCTCGCCGTCCACACTGCCGAGCACCTGGACGCGGTCGCCATAGAACTCAACGACCGCCCCAGAATGACCCTCGGCTGGGACAGCCCCACCGAACGCATGACACAGCTGCTCAACACGACCCACAACCCGCAGCAGTGTTGCAATGACCGCTGGAAACCGCCGTGTGGCGGGGGTTTCGGTCTGCGGCGAGGGGCAAAACCGGCCATCCTTCGGGGGAGTCCTCCCAGGACTCCTGGCGCCCGAACGGCGTCAGGTCCATCAGCGCGTAGCTGTAGTCCATCGCTTCCACACCACGGCGTTTCGTCCAGTACGTCTCGAAGACGCGGTCGCCCTCACGCCGGTAGCAGACCAGGTGGAACAGCCCGATCTCCCGCCCGACGAGCAGCGTGTCCAGCGACGGCTGCGCCGAGTACCAGGGCATCTGCCAGTCCATGAAAGCCCGGTAGCGCAGGCTTTCCTCGTACGACGTCCGCGCGTCGGCCGGCTCCACCGAGACGTTGCGGCCCTGCGAGAACACCGCGTACGTGATGTCCCGCGAGTGCAGGTTGGCGAGCTCGGCGACCTGGTTGGTGTAGAACGTGCAGCCTTCGCACTGTTCGGCCGCCGGGCGGCCCGGGTTCCACATGAAGTAGTAGGCGATGAGCTGACGGCGGCCCTCGAACGCGTCGAGCAGGGTCACCGGGCCGTCCGGGCCGAGCAGCTCGAGCGTGGCGTCCACCTCGACCACCGGCAGCCGGCGCCGGGCCGCGGCGATCGCGTCGCCTTCGCGGGTGTGGGCCTTTTCCCTGCTGCGCAAGCGATCCAGCTCGGTTTGGAAGGTGGTTCGGTCGACGATGTCCATCACTTCTCCTTCAGGTTGACGGTGATCAGGACGGCGCTCACGAGCGTCACGGCCACGGCGACACCGAGCGCGAGGGGAGTGCCGCCGAGCACGGCGACCGCGCCCAGGACCGGGATGCCGACGGTGATCCCGACCTGCTGGGTCATCGACGTCAGCCCGGTGGCCAGGCCTTGGTCTTCGTCGGGCAGCCCGGACGTCGCGGTCACGGTGAACGCCACGATCGCGGACACGTGCCCGAAGAACCCGGCGAACAGGGCCGGGACCAGGATCAGCAGCGCCGTGCGGTCCGGGCCGAGGAACGCCAGGGGCAGGGTGGCCAGCGCCTGCACGACGAGCCCGGCGGCCAGCAGCACCCGGCTGCCGAAGCGGCCGATGGCCCGCCCGGCGAGCACGCCCGCGGCCACCGAGGCCAGGCCCGGCAGCCCGAAGACGAGGCCGGTGACCAGCGGCGACAGGCCCAGGACCCGCTGCAGGTAGAGCGTGGTCAGGTAGATCACCGCGGGCTCCACGGCGAACAGGACCAGGCCGCCGAAGTTGCCCCACTTGACCGTGCGACGGGCCAGGATCCGCGGCGGCACCAGCGGGGCCGGCGCACGCCGTTCGACCACCGCGAACGCGACCAGCAGCACGACCGCGGCCGCCGCGGCCACGAGACTCGACGTGATGACCGCGTAGACGAGCGCCAGCAGGCCGCCGCTGACCGTCACCGCGCCCGGCAGGTCCGGCCGCGTCCGCCCGGGCCGCGTCGACTCCGCCACGACCCGCGAAGCGACCAGGATCGCGACCGCCACCGGGACGTTGACGAAGAACGCCGCGCGCCAGCTCAGCAGGCCGACCAGCGCGCCGCCGACCAGGGCGCCGACGGTGAAGCCGCCGGAGAGCAGGGCGCCGTTGAGGCCGAGGACGCGGTCGCGCGCCCGGCCTTCGGCGAACGTCGTGGTCAGCAGCGAGAGCGCCGCGGGCAGCGTCATCGCGGTGGCGAAGCCCTGCAACGCGCGGGCCGTCAGCAGCAGTTCGGGGTTCGTGGCGACCCCACCCAGCAGCGACGCGGCGGCCAGCAGGGCCATCCCGGACCGGAACATCCGGCGGCGCCCGACGAGGTCCGCGAGGCGCCCGCACACCAGGGTGAAGCCGGCCGCGGGCAGCACGAACGCCGTGCTGACCCACGGCAACGCCGTCAGGTCGAGCCCGACACCCGCGCCGACCTGCGGCAACGCGACGTTCAGGATCGAGAAGTCGATCGACAGCAGGAAACCGGCGCCGAGCAGCACGGCCAGCACCGTGCGCTGTCTCGGCGTGAAACGGGCAGGGGGTAGCGCGACAAGGGACACGGGTTTCTCCAACCGGGGAGTCAGTCCTGCTCGGCGAGGCGCTTGATCTTGGCCAGGCGGCGGTCCCAGTCGGCCGCGAGCCCGGACATCCAGCGGGCTGTCGCGTCCAGGGCTTCGGACCGCACCGCGTACCGGACCTCGCGGCCGACCTTCACGCTGTCGACCAGCTGGGCCGTTTCCAGGACGGTGAGGTGTTTGACGATCGCCTGCCGCGAGACGGGGAGGCCGCCGGCGAGGGTGGTCGCGGTGGCCTGGCCGTGGGCGGCGAGCAGGTCGAGCACTTGCCGGCGGGTCGGGTCGGCCAACGCGGCCAGGACACCGTCGACGAGGTCGGAGGACATCACGCGGCGCGAGCGGTGAGTGCGGCGAAGCACTGCTCCCAGCCCGCGGTGTGGTCCTTCACGACGTTGCGGCGGTTCTCGTCGGACGTCGGCAGCTCGGTGAACCCGCTCTCGACGACGCGCAGCCGGGTGCCGCCGCCTTCGGGGGTCAGGGTGAACTCGACGAGCGTCGAGTTGTCTTCGCGCAGCTCCTCGCCGGGGAACGCGCTCACCCAGCGGTAGGCCAGGTAGTTCGGCGGATCGACCTTCTCGACGCGCATCGGGAACTCGCCGTGCTCCGAGTGCGTGACGACCAGGGTCTGGCCTTCTTCGGCCAGCGTGCCCCGGACGGTCTCGTCGTCGGTCGCCCAGAAACCGGGCTCGGCCACCAGGGCCCAGACCTTCTCCGGCGCCGCGGCGATCAGGGTCTCGCGTTCGATGATCATGTCGGACTCCTCTCATGTGCAACACCAGAGTTGCACATGATGGATGGTGGCGCAACCCTCGGGTTGCACTTCGGGGACCGGTCCCCGGGTCCGTGCACTACAAACCGGGTATGCCGCGGTCCAAGCGCCGGAAGCCCAGGAAGCCACGGCACCGCGTCCAGCCGAAAAGGCCGGAGCGAGTCGCCCCTGCCGAGGAGCGTCCGGCGCCGGAGCCGGTGGTGGCCCGGCCCGCTCCCGCGCGGGCCCGTGACGCCCTGGCCCTGGAGGAGCTCTGCCTCGAGCTCGTCCGCGCGGTGGACCTGCTGAAGACCAGGCACGATCCCCGGCTGGCGAAAGCCTTCCTGGAAGGCCGCCGGGTGGCGCTCGGGCTGCTCGCGCCGTGGTGGCGCCGGATCTTCCAGGCGCCGCGGGCCAGGTACCTGCGAGCGCTGGATCCGGCGCTGACCGCGCTGAAGCGGGAGCTGGAACGCCGCGAGACGATGTCGCGCCACATAGCCGACCTGGAGCGCCGCGCGCAGCTTCAGCTCGAGCTCTACCCTGCCCCCACGGGGGTCGGGATAGAGCCGATCGTGAACCCCTGCCTGGGCGCCGATCGGTGCGAAAACTGCGCTTCGCGCACCGAACGGCTGTTCGCCGTCATCGAGGACAGCGCGGTCGATGGCCCTCCGGCGGGCGTGCGGGTGGCCTGCGCGACGTTGTGCCGCGACTGCCGCGGAATCCCGTTCCGCACCCTGTTCGACCCGGCCGAGATCTCCCGGCGCGTCATCGCGCACCGATCCCACTGAGTGGGCCCGAGGTGAAGGCATGACCGGGTCCCGGTTACCTCGGCGGCGCCGTGTTCGTGTTCGGCGTGTGTGGCTGCGCGGCGCAGTTAGTCCTCGTCAGCCGGGACTTCGCCCGCTTCGGCCGCGCGGACGGCTTCGCGGCTGGCGGCTTCTTCGCTGAGCCCGCGCCGCCAGTACCCGGTGAAGCAGATCCGCCGCTTGTCGACTTCTCGCTCCCGCACGAGGTGTCGCCGCACCAACTTCACGACGCCCGCTTCGCCGGACACCCACGCGTACGGTGCCCCGCCCGGGAAGGTCGCTCCGCGCACCGCGTCCAGCAACGGCTCGCCCAGCGGTCGCGAGCCGCGGACGATCCAGTGGACTTCGACCGCTCCGCGCGTCTCGAACGTCTGACGCTCTTCGCGCTCCGAGACCTCGACGTAGACCGAAGCGCGCGTACCGGCCGGGAGCCGCTCGATGATCGCGCCGATCGCGGGCAGCGCCGTCTCGTCGCCGACCAGGAGCTGCCAGTCCGTGCCGGCCGGGACGTCGTAGAGGCCGTGCGGGCCCAGGAACGCCACACGGTCGCCCGGCGTGACCCGCGACGCCCACACCGAAGCCGGGCCGTCGTCCCCGTGCAGCACGAAGTCGACGTCGATCTCCGCCGCCGCCGGCCGGTGCGCGCGCACGGTGTAGGTCCGCATCGGCGGCCGGGCACCGTCGGGCATCGCGAGGTACGTGCGGTACCACGACAGGACGTCGGAGCCGGTCTCCGGCAGCACCGGCGCCTCCTGGCCCGGCAGCGGGAAGAAGACCTTGACGTACTGGTCGGGCGCCCCGGGCGGCACCTCGCGGAAGCTCGCCGCCTCGAACGTCACGCGCATCGTGTGCGGCGTGACCGGCCGGACCACGGTCACCCGCGCGCGGTGGTAGGTCAGGGCCGGGCGCTCCACCTGCGTCGTCATTAGGGGAGGCTAACCTAAAAACCAGGGCTCAGAACAGGCCCTCCTCTTCCTCGTCCGGCTGCCAGCGGTATTTGCGCAGGTTGACGCGCTGGCCGTCGGCCAGCACGCCCTCCGCGCGCAGCCGCTCCAGCTGGTCGTGGACCAGGTGCGGCGCCGGGGTGCCGTTCGCGCGCAGGATCCGGTGCCACGGCAGGTCGTGCCCGTCCTCGGCGAGGATCGCGCCGACCATCCGCGGTGAGGGGGCGCCCGCGAGCGCCGCGATGTCGCCGTACGTCGCCACCGTGCCGGCCGGCACCGACTCGATGATCTCCCGCACGCGCTCGTGCAGAACGTCGTCCATACCCCCACTCTGCCGCACGGGTACGACACTTTGAGGCGCCGCCCGTCGCACGCTCCGGCACCTTCACCGAACGCGCCGCCGTTAAGGCGTGCCGGTGCCACGCCGGTTACTCCGGTCGTGGTTCCATCGCTGGGTGAACGCGAGGCGAACGGCGCAGGCGGACGCGCGGCTGGTCCGCCCGCCGATCGCCGACGCACCCACGTTCACCTGGGACCCCGCGGCCCGGCGCCTGCTCTCCGCACCCGAGGGGTTCCGCCGCGTGCTCGGCGGCCCGGGCACCGGCAAGACGTCGCTGCTGGCCTCGGCCGCCACCCGCCGCATCGCCGAGGGCGCCGACCCGGAGAGCGTGCTGGTGCTCACCACGTCCCGCAAAGCCGCCGACGCGCTGCGCGCCGACATCACCCGGCGGCTCACCGCCGATCCCGACCAGGCGCGGCCGCTGCCGCGGACCGTCCGCGAGCCGCTCGTCCGGACCGTCCACTCCTACGCCTACTCGCTGCTGCGGCTGGAGGCGAACGCCGAAGAGCTCCCGCCGCCCCGGCTCCTCGCCGGCGCCGAGCAGGACGTCGTCGTCCGTGAGCTGCTGGCCGGTGACCTCGACGAAGAGGCCGAGTACTGGCCGGAGCAGCTGCGGCCGGCCCTGATGGTCCCGGGGTTCGCCGAGGAGCTGCGCGACCTGCTGATGCGCGCGGCCGAACGCGGACTCGGCCCGGAAGACCTCGCCGAGCTGGGCCGCCGCCGCGGCCGTGAAGAGTGGGTCGCCGCGGGGCAGTTCTGGGCGCAGTACGAAGAAGTCACGCAGCTGCAGGGCGCGGGCGGCAACGCGCTGGGGGTCGCGAGCGCGCCCGCGCTGGACGCCGCCGAGCTCGTCACCTCCGCGCTGCTCGCCCTGGAGGACGACGACGAGCTGCGCGAACGCGAGCGCACCCGCGTGCGGCACCTGTTCGTCGACGACGCGCACCACCTCGACCCGCTGCAGACCAGCCTGGTCCGGATGATCGGGCACACCGCCGCCGAGTTCGTGGTGGCCGGTGACCCCGACCAGAACGTGTTCTCTTTCCGCGGCGCGGACGCGCACCTGTTCGCCGACGCCGACCCGGACGGCAGCCGGACGGTCACGCTCACGACGGCGCACCGGCTCGCCCCGGCGGTGCGCGTGGCGGTCGCGAAGATCGGCCGGACGCTGCCCGGCGCGTCGGCGCACCGCAAGATCGTCCCCCCGGAGGGGGCGGTGGGCGGAAACGTCCGGGTCCGCGTGATGCCGACCCCGGCCGCCGAGGCGAGCTGGATCGCCGACCAGCTCCGCCGCGCGCACCTCGTCGACGGCGTGCCGTGGTCGGAGATCGCGGTGCTCGTCCGGTCACCGGCACGGACTTTCCTGGTGCTGCAACGCGCTTTGCGCGCGGCCGGCGTCCCGATCGGGTCGGCGACCGAAGAGCTGCCGCTGGCGAAACAGCCCGCGGTGCGGCCCCTGCTGGCGGTGCTGAAGCTCGCGCCGTCACCGGAGCTGCTCGACGTCGACCTCGCCGAAATGCTGCTGTCGTCGGCGCTCGGCGGCGCGGACCCGCTGGCGTTGCGCCGGCTGCGGCGCGGTCTGCGGCGGCTCGAACTGGCCGGTGGCGGGCAGCGGTCGAGTGACGAGCTGCTCGTGGAAGCGTTGCGCGGCGGGGACATCCTCGTCGGGCTGGCCGACGCCGAAGCCGAGCCCGTGCGGCGCGTCGGCGGTCTGCTGCGGCTCACGCACCAGGCCGTCCTGCGCGGGGACGGCGTCGAGCAGGTGCTGTGGCAGCTGTGGACCGAAAGCGGCTTCCAGGACAAGCTGCTGAAGCAGGTCGAGCGCGGCGGCTCGCTGGGCGCGCAGGCCGACCGTGACCTCGACGCCGTGGTCGCGCTGTTCGATGCCGCGGGCCGGTATGTCGACCGGCTGCCGCGCTCGAGCGTGTCGTCCTTCGCGGATTACCTGGGCGCGCAACGGATCGCGGGCGACACGCTCGCTCCGGCCGCGGTCCCGTCCGACGGTGTCTCGCTGCTCACCGCGCACGCCGCCGCCGGTCGCGAGTGGACGGTCGTCGCCGTCGCCGGGGTCCAGGAAGGCGCGTGGCCGGACCTGCGGCTGCGCGGGTCCGTGCTCGGGGTGGAACGGCTCAAGGACCTGATGGCCGGGGTCGACGACGACGCCGTCTCGCAGACCGCGCCGATCCTCGCCGAGGAGCGGCGCCTGTTCTACCTCGCGATGAGCCGCGCGAAGCAGACGCTGCTGGTCACGGCGGTTTCGGGTGAGGACGAGCAGCCGTCGCGGTTCCTCGACGACCTCGAGGAGAACGGCGCCGACGACGGCGGCCTGGATTCGCGGATGAAGCCGCCCGGCCGGTCGCTGGTGCTCGCCGAGCTGGTGGGGGAGCTGCGCGAGGTCGTCTGCGACGACAAGGCCGACCCGGCACGCCGGCGTCGCGCGGCGAAGCAGCTCGCGCGCCTGGCCGAGGCGAAGGTGCCCGGCGCGCACCCGTCGACGTGGTACGGCCTGCTCCCGGCGTCGACCGACGCGCCGGTGCACGCGGCCGGCGACCTGATCCGGATCTCACCGTCCACAGTGGAAATCCTGACGAAGTGCCCGTTGCGCTGGATGATCGAGCGCCACGGCGGCAGCGACCCGGCGCAGCTGGCCGCCGTCACCGGGACGCTGGTGCACGGGCTCGCGCAGGCGGTGGCGTCCGGCAGCACCGACGCGGAGCTGCAGGCCGCGCTGGACGACGCGTGGGTGCGCGTCGACGCGGGCGCGCCGTGGTTCTCCCGGCGCGAGCGGCGGCGGGTCGAAGGGATGCTGCAGAACTTCGTCACGTGGCTGGAGCGCAGCCGGGCCGAGCTCAAGGAAGCGGGCGTCGAGCAGGACATCGAGGTCGAGCTGCCGGCGGGCGGTTCGGACGAGCCGCGGGTGCTGCTGCGCGGGCGCGTCGACCGGGTCGAGCTGGACGCCGAGGGCCGCCCGGTGATCGTCGACATCAAGACGGGCAAGGTCCCGGTGTCGGGCGCGGAGGCCGAGGCGCACCCGCAGCTGGCGGCGTACCAGCTGGCGGTGCTGCTGGGAGCGATCAAGGGCAGCAACGAGCCCGGCGGCGCGCGGCTGGTGTACGTGGCGAAGGCGAACAACAAGACGGGCGCGACGGAGCGGTCCCAGCCGCCGCTGGACGAGGTGGGCGGCAAGCAGTGGCTGGAGCTGGTCCAGACGGCGGCGGCCTCGGCGGCGGGCCCGGACTACCAGGCCCAGGAGAACCCGGACTGCGACCGCTGCCCGGCGCGGGGCTGCTGCCCGCTGCGCCCGGAGGGCAGGCAGGTGCCGGGCCCGTGAGAGAGCTGAGTGAGGCCGGGCCTCGCCGCGGCGCGGGGTTGGGTGCCACCTCGGATGCCGTGGAGCTTTCACGTGAAAGCTCCACTCTGCCGCGCAAAGCGGAGCTTTCACGTGAAAGCTCCGTCCTGCTCGGCGCGGGAGGGCGCGCATGAGTCCCCTTGTCATCGCCAACCCCGTCGAGCCCGCCGAACTCGCCGACGCGCTCGGCCTGCACCGGCCGACGCCCGAGCAGGCCACCGTCATCGCCGCGCCCGTCGAACCCTCGCTCGTCGTTGCCGGGGCCGGGGCCGGGAAGACCGAAACCATGGCCGCGCGGGTCGTCTGGCTGGTGGCCAACGGGATCGTCAGCCCGGATCGCGTCCTCGGCCTCACCTTCACCCGCAAGGCCGCACGCCAGCTCGGGGAACGCGTCCGCGCTCGGCTGCGGCGGCTCGCCGGGTCCGGGCTGCTCGACCGGCTCGACCCTACCGGCGGGCTGCGGTCCACTGTGGTCGCCGGCGAGCCGACCGTCCTCACCTACCACGCCTACGCCGGGCGCCTGCTCTCCGAACACGGCCTGCGCCTGCCCGTGCAGCCCGGCGTGCGGCTGCTGTCCGAAACCTCGTCGTGGCAGATCGCGCACCGGGTTGTGTCCACTTGGGACAACGAGCTGGACACCGACCGCGTGCCGCCGACCGTCACCGCGGACGTGCTGCAGCTTGCCGGCGAACTCGGCGAGCACCTCATCTCGACCGACCAGCTCGCCAAGTACACCACCTGGATGTGCCGCGTCATCGAGAACGCGCCGCGTGCCAAGGGCCAGCGTGCCGCGCTGCCGCAGAAGCTCACCGAAATCATGGCCGCGCAGCACTTCCGGCTCGCGCTGCTGCCGCTGGTCGAGGAGTACCACCGCCGCAAGCGCAACGAAGGCGCGCTCGACTTCGCCGACCAGATGTCGCTGGCCGCCCAGCTGGCGAGCGGGTACCCGTCCGTCGTCCGCGGGGAACGGGAGCGGTTCGGCGCCGTGCTGCTCGACGAGTACCAGGACACCGGACACGCCCAGCGCGTGCTCCTGCGGGCGCTGTTCGGCGGCGTCGAGAACCCGCCGATGCCGGTCACCGCGGTCGGCGACCCCGCCCAGGCGATCTACGGCTGGCGCGGCGCCAGCGCGGCCAACCTCCCGCGGTTCACCACCGACTTCCCCCGCTTCGACGGCGAACGGCTCGTGCCCGCCCACGACTTCGGGCTGCTGACGAGCTTCCGCAACCCGCCGGAGATCCTCGACCTCGCCAACGCGATCGCCGAACCGCTGCGGGCGCGCGGCCTCGGTGTCGAACGGCTGCGGGCGCGCGAAGGCGCCGGATCCGGGGACATCGCGTGCGCGCTGCTGCCGGACATCCGCGCCGAACGCGAGTGGGTCGCCGACGCGCTGGCCCGGCGCTGGCACACCGTGCGCGAGGAGACCGGCAAGCCGCCGAGCGCCGCGGTGCTGGTGCGGCGCCGCGCCGACATGGCCCCGATCGCCGCCGAGCTGCGGGCGCGCGGGCTGCCGGTCGAAGTCGTCGGGCTCGGCGGGCTGCTGGACGAGCCCGAGGTCGCCGACCTCGTTTCGACGCTGAAGGTGCTCGCGGACCCGCTGTCGGGCAGCGCCGCGGCGCGGTTGCTGACCGGCGCCCGCTGGCGGCTCGCGGCCGCCGACGTCGCCGCGCTGTGGCGGCGCGCGGGGGAGCTGTCGAGCCCCGAAAAGGCCGAGGGCCCGGAGCTGGTCGTCGACCGCGTCGAGCAGGCCGGGCTGATCGACGCCGTCGACGAGCCGGGTGCGCCGGAGCGGTACTCGCCGGAGGGCTACCAGCGCGTGAAGCGGGTCAGCCGTGAGCTTTCGGCGTTGCGGCGGCGGCTCGACCAGTCGCTGCCGGAGCTGGTCGCCGACGTCGAGCGCACGATGCTCCTGGACGTGGAGTCGCTGGCCCGGCCGGGATCCGCCGGGCGCGCGCACCTGGACGCGTTCGCCGAGGTCGTCACCGACTACGCCGAGACGGCGCCGACGGCGACCCTGCTGTCCTTTGTGGACTACCTGAACACGGCCGCGCACGCCGAAGACGGGCTCACTCCCGGCGAGGTCGAGGTGGTGCCGGACCGCGTGCAGGTGCTCACCGTGCACTCGGCGAAGGGCCTCGAGTGGGAGGTCGTCGCCGTCCCGCACCTGGTGCAGGACGTCTTCCCCGGCCGGCGGCGGTCGTCGTCGTGGCTGCGGACCGCGACGTCGCTGCCCGCGGTGCTGCGCGGCGACGCCGAGGACCTGCCGGAGCTGCGGATCGCCGAGGGGTACGACCGCAAGGAAGTCCAAGAAGGACTGGAGCTGCACGAAGCCGGGTTCGTCGAGCGGGAGCAGTCTGAGGAGCGGCGGCTTTGTTACGTCGCGCTGACCCGCTCCGAGCACGCGCTGATCGTGTCCGGGCACTGGTGGAACGAAAGCAGCAGCCGGTCGAAGGGGCCGTCGGAGTTCCTGACGGAGATCGCCGGCGTGGTGCGCGAGACCGGCGTCGGGCAGCTCGCCGAGTGGGCGCCGGAGCCGGCCGCCGAGGACGAGAACCCGCTGGTGTCGGACTCCCGGACGGCCCGCTGGCCGCTCGACCCCCTGGCCGACCGCCGCACCGGTGTGCAGACCGGCGTGGACCTCGTGTTCGAAGCACTGTCCACTTCGGACGACGAAGAGTCCGAAGAGTCCGAAGAGGACGACCCGGACGGCTGGACGACCGACACCGACGTCCTGCTGGAGGAGTGGGCGCGCAAGGACGACCGGGTCCGGCGGGTCCCGCTGCCGTCGAAGCTTTCGGTGAGCCAGCTGGTCGCGCTCGCCGACGACGCCGACCGTCTCGCGACCGACCTCGGCCGGCCGCTCCCGGTGGAGCCCAACAGCTTCGCCCGCCGCGGCACGGAGTTCCACGGATGGCTGGAGCGCCGCTTCGCCGGTGACCAGCTCATCGAGATCGACGACCTCCCCGGCGCGGCCGACTTCGGCGAGGTCCCCGACGCGGACTTCGAAGACCTCCGGACGGCGTTCGAGCAGAGCGAATGGGCGTCGCGGGTGCCGCACGCGGTCGAGGTGACGTTCTCGGCCGACGTCGAGGGCATCACCCTGCGTGGCCGCATGGACGCCGTGTTCCGCCACCCGGACGGGTACTGGGAAGTGGTGGACTGGAAGACCGGCTCGGTGCCCCCGGAGTCCCGGCTCCCGGTGCTGTCGGTCCAGCTCGCGGCGTACCGGATGGCGTGGGCGGCGCTGAAGGACGTCCCGGTGGAGGAGGTCCGCGCGGCGTTCCACTACGTCCGCGCGAACCGCACGATCCGCCCGGCGGACCTCCTGGACCCGGAAGCCCTGCGCCGCCTGCTCCGCGACATCCCGGAGGCGTGACCAGACCCGTAACCGGCGTGATCAGGCCCGTATCTCGCGTGATTGAGGCCGTAACTCGCGAGATCCGGCTTCGATCACGCGAGATACGGCTCTGATCACGCGAGTTACGCGTTCGCTACTGGACTTGCAGCTCGGAGCTGCGGTGGGCCCAGACGGTCGCGCCCGGGTCGACGCGGCTGGGGCGGTTGCCGGCGTCGTGGCCGCAGAGGAGTGCCACCCAGTTGCCGTTGGCGGTGCTGTTCACCACGCCCGCCACCGTGATCGTGGCGACGATGGCGCCGTCGCCCGCGCTGCCCGGCGCGGCGCTCGTGCCGACCAGCGCGGTCGAGGTGTTGAGGACAACGCCGTCGGCGTCGGAGAGCCGGCAGCGGTAGTAGTCGCTCAGGCCCCAGTTGACCACCGTCGCCGTGGCCTGGACCACCCAGTTCCCGGTGCCGCCGGTGACGCTCGCGGTGCTCACCCCGACGTAGATCCCCGCGGACGCCGAAAGCTCCGTCGTCGAACGAGACCGGGCGAAGACGTCCTGAGTGGTGCCCGCGGCGGAAGCGGGCAACGAGCTGACGACTCCCGCGGCCGCCGCGCAGGCGGTGACCACGGCGGCGCTCCACAGCGCGACTCGGCGAACGGACATGGGCCCTCCCCTGAAAGTGCCGGACTTGTCGGCCCGACACTAAGGAGGACAACCGCGGGAAGCCCCGGCCTAAGGGGCCGACGATCAGGCGGCGTCGCGGACCTTCAGCGCCCACGCCACCAGCGGCCACTGCAGCGGCAGCCGGCCGAAAGCGATCGCACGCTGCGGCAACGGCGCGCGGCGCGCGTCCACCGCCATCTTGACGTTGCCCGGGAAGACGCCGACGAACAGCAGCGCCGCCGCCAGCCCACCCAGCCGGCGGGTCCGCGGAGCGGCCACGGCCGCCGCCACCGCCAGCTCCGCGGCACCCGAGCCGTACGTCCACACGCGCCGGGAACCCGGGAGGGACCGCGGGATCAGGCCGTCGAACGGCTTCGGGACGGCGAAGTGCAGGACGCCCATGAAGCCCAGCGCCCCCGCCAGGACGTGCGCGGGCCGTTGCGAGGTAGCCATCGGCCGATCGTTCCACGCGGCGGCGGTTCCCGCGGTTCGGCTATCCTCCGGGCGTGAGTGACGCTCGACACCGGCCGCCCGGAGCGGGTGCATGAAGGCGCTGAGGCGGCTGCCGCTCGGCAGCCTCACCGATCGCCCGGACCACGAGCTCGTCGGCGTCCTGCGGATGCCCGAGCTGACGGTCAGCCCCCTGCGTTCCATCCTCAAGCGGGTCATCGGCGCGACCCTCGCCCTGCTGCTGACCGTGGTCATCGTCTACGTCGACCGCGACGGCTACCGCGACGCGAACGGCGACGGCCTGTCCCTGCTGGACAGCCTGTACTACGCCACCGTCTCGCTCTCGACCACCGGCTACGGCGACATCGCGCCCGCGACGTCGTCCGCCCGGCTGGTGAACGTGCTGGTGATCACCCCGCTGCGGGTGCTCTTCCTCATCGTCCTGGTCGGCACGACCCTGGAAGTGCTCACCGAGCGCTCCCGGCAGGCGTTCAAGATCCAGAAGTGGAGGACGAAGGTGCGCGACCACACGGTCGTCGTCGGGTTCGGCACCAAGGGCCGGTCCGCCGTCAACGCGCTGCTCGGTGACGAGAACATCGCCCCGGGGCAGATCGTCGTCGTCGACACCGACCAGCAGGCCCTCGACGCGGCCAGCGCGCTCGGCCTCGTCGCCGTGCACGGCTCGGCCACCCGCTCGGACGTCCTGCGCGTCGCCGCGGTGCAGCACGCCCGCGCGGTGGTCGTCGCCCCGAACCGCGACGACACGGCGGTGCTCGTCACGCTCACCGCCCGCGAGCTGGCGCCCAAGGCGCACATCGTCGCGTCGGTGCGGGAGGCGGAGAACGTCCACCTGCTGAAGCAGTCCGGCGCCGACCAGGTCGTCGTCTCCAGCGAGACGGCCGGGCGGCTGCTCGGCATGGCGACGTCGACTCCGCTGGTCGTCGACATCATGGAGGACCTGCTCACCCCGGAGTCCGGCTTGGCGATCGCCGAGCGGCCGGTCGAGCCGTCCGAGGAGGGCGGGTCGCCGCGGCACCTGCCCGACCTCGTGCTCGGCGTGGTCCGCGACGGCGTCCTCTACCGCGTCGACGCCCCGCAGGCCGACGCCCTCGAACCCGGCGACAAGCTGCTCTACGTCAAGAAGGTCACGCAGGCGGAGAAGATCGAGCGATAGGTCCGCTTCGGCACTGAGCGGGACCGGGCCGCCTGGGTTTTGCCCGCCGGATCTGGAACCATGGCTTGGTGCCCCCGCGACCTCTCGCCCTGAAGTGGCCCACGGTGGCGATCCCCGCCGCGGCGGGCCTGCTCGTCGTGCTGCTGGCCTGGCTCGCCGGGCCGGGCCTGCTGGGCATCACCAACGACGACGTGGGCGCACCCGTGCAAGCCGAGGTCACGAAGCCGGCGCCGTGCGACGGGGCGGACGCGGTCGAGACCGTGAAGTTCACCGTCGCGGGCAAGACGCACGAGGGCACGCTGAACGGCTGCGGCCACGGCCAGGGCGAGCGCATCGACGTCGGCGTCCCGGAGGTCCTGCCGGACCAGGGCACGGTCACCGTCCGCGCCGCGGACACCTCGGCCGGCGCCTCGGACGCGCGCCGCCCGGTCGGCCTGTTCCTGCTGGTGTTCGCGTGCTTCTCCGGCGGGATGTTCGTCTACCTGTGGCTGAGCATCCCGCTGCGCCCCAAAACCGCTAGCTGACCTCGGACGACGGCGCCGCGAAGGTGTTGCAGTCGGCGATCCGGTTGCTCGTCGCGCCCGCCCGCCACCAGGACGCGTAGTGCGCGTTCGTCCCGTGGTCGTGGCTGCGGGAGGTGTTGTCGCCGCGGGTCTCCTGGTCGTTCCAGGCCTTGTTGTACATGTCGCGGCCGATCGTGCCGCCCTGGTCGACGTGCGCGCCGAGGAACATGCCCGAGAAGCACTGGGCCTGCAGCTCCTTGCGCCGGGACATCTCGAGCCCGGCCGGGCTGTTCTGGCCGGCTTCGTAGATCTTCTGCCAGGCCGCGTCCATCAGCCCGGCGACCTCCTGGACGTGGTGGCCGTACTCGTGGGCGAACAGGGCCAGGTAGACACCGGGGTTGTTGCCGTACTGGTCGGTCTGCAGCCCGCGGAACGGGACGTACAGGTTGTTCTCGCAGTAGTACGCGGCGGTCGCGATGCCGACCTGGATGGTGCCGCACTCGGTCTCGAAGCTCGCGCCGGTCGGGAAGTGCAGGGCCGGCGAGGTGAACGGCAGGTGGTAGGCCTCGAGGAACGGGCCCCACGCCGCGTCGAGGCACTTGCTGGCGGCCGTGAAGAACGCTTCCGCGCCCGCCTGGGTGCTCTGCCAGGCCGGCAGCGTGCAGACGCGGTTCTGCAGGCCCGCGTTCGGGTCCTGCAGGATCGGGTGGTCGGCCAGCTTGAGGATCTTCTGCGGGCCGGTCGCGCTGGGGGTCTGCACGTCGGTCGACGGCCCGGGGGACGCCGAGGCCGGGGCGCCCGCGCCGCCGGGCGGCAGCTGCGAGGGGGCGTCCTGTGACGTCGGCGTGTCGCGGTAGTTCGCGTTCGCCAGCGGGGCCTGGTCGCCGCGGTTGAGGGCCACGATCGCGACCAGCCCGAGCACCAGCACGGCCACCGCGCCGAGGCACACCCCGATGATCGCGGCCGGTGAGCGGCGCTTCGGGGCGGAGACGGTGTGCGGGTGACCCAGCCACGGGGGAGCCGGTTGCGCATCCGGCACCGGCGGCGGCTGGACGGTTCCGCGAGGCGGTACCTGGCCGTGGGGCGGTTGCGTCACTAGGCAGTCCCGAAGGGTCTCGGTACGGACCGGGGGTACCCGATCCCGCCGTTCAGCATATCGGGGGAACGGGCCCTCTCGCACCCGTCTGTGCGCGAGCGGTCACGACGCACCGACGTCACCCCAGGTCTGGCCGGGTGTGACCGGCTCTGAAAGAGTGGCGTCAAGCACGTACTGCAGGCGAGGGGCTTCGATGACAGACACCGGTGGCGCGCCCGGCGGAGAGGGCGCCGACACGCCGACACCGAGCCAGGGGATCCCCCAGGCTCCCGCCCCTGGATCGGGTGAACCGAAGCCGCCGGAAGGTCACTCGGCGTCACCGGCGACGCCGCCGCGCGGGTGGCAGGCGCCGGATTCGCAGCCCACCCCGCCACCCGGTTGGCAGGCCCCCGGCCCGCCGGCCCCGCCGACCGCGTCCTACGGCATGCCGCAGTACCCGGGCCGGCCGCCGCGGTGGAACCCGCACGGCCTCGGCAAGCCCGGCGTGATCGCGCTGCGGCCGCTCAACATCGGCGACGTCCTCGACGGCGCGATCACCACGATCCGCCGGCTCCCGCTGCTGACCCTGGGCATCGGCGCGGTGGTGGCGGTGATCGCCGCGGCCGTCACGTTCGTCGTGCAGAAGTTCGTGCTCACCGACCTCGAGAGCCTCGCGAACACCGCGCAGCTCGGGCCGGGCGCGACCGAGGCGGAGCTGCGTGACGCGCTCTTCGGCACGTTCGGCGACCTCTTCCTGGTCGCCATCCCGGCCGCGCTGATCTCGACGTTGCTGATGACCGTCACCACCGGCCTGATGGCCGCGGTGATGGGCCGGGCCGCGCTCGGCCGCGAGGTCACCTTCGGCGTCGCCTGGGCCGAGGTACAGCCGCGGCTGCTGCCGCTGCTCGGCGTCGCGTTCGTCTACTCGCTGGTCTCGACCATCGGCCTGATGCTCTGCATCATCCCGGGCGTGGTGGCCTGGGTGTTCTGGGCGCTGGCCGCCCCGGCGCTGGTCCTCGAGCGCGGCAGCTTCCGGCAGGCGTTCTCGCGGTCGGTCACGCTTGTCAAGGCCGCCTTCTGGCGGGTGCTCGGCATCCTCGTCCTGGCGCGCATCATCGAGTCGTTCTTCGAGAACATCATCCAGGTGCCGTTCAGCCTCGGGTCCGGCGTGTTCTCCGGCATCCTGAACCCGGGCAAGGTCGTCGTGCCCGGCACCGGCGACCTGCTGCTGCAGGCGGCCGGGCAGATCGTCTCCGGCACCATCGCGATCCCGTTCGTCACGCTGGTCACCGTGATCGTCTACCTCGACCAGCGGATGCGCCACGAGGGCATGGACATCGAGCTGGCCCGCGCGGCCGGAGTGCAGCAGCCGCCGCAGGCATGGTGACGCTGTTGTTTCCGGGGCCGAGCCCCGGGCCCCAGCCGGGGGGCAAGCCCCCCTGGACCCCCCAACTGCGCTGGGTGACCGACGTCCCGGTCGACATCGACCGGGACACTGCGCGGCGCGCGGCCGCCGAAGAGCTGTCGGACCCGAAGTACCGCGACGCGAAGCCGAACATCCTGCAGCAGGTCGGGCAGTGGCTCGGCGAGCAGCTGCAGAAACTGCTGGACGGGCTGTCGTCGGTGGTCCCGGGCGGGATCTTCGGGCTGGTGCTGGTCCTCGTGCTGCTGATCGTGCTCGTGGTGGTCGTCCGGTTGCGCACCGGCAAGATCGCCCGCACGGCCCGCGCCGAGCGCGCCGTCTTCGGCGGGGCGCGCCAGAGCGCCGCCGACTACCGCCGCTCGGCGGCCGAAGCCGCGGCCGCCGGCCGGTTCGACGACGCCGTGCGCGACCGCTTCCGCGCCGTCGTGCGGGCGCTGGAGGAACGCGCGCTGCTGGACGCCCGCTCCGGCCGGACGGCCGACGAGGCCGCCGTCGAGGCCGGGGTGCTGCTGCCGAACGTCGCGGAAGCGCTGCGGCAGGGCGCGAGGCTCTTCGACGACGTCCACTACGGCGGCCGCGAAGGCACCGAAACGGCGTACCGGACGCTGACCGAGCTGGACGAGCGCTGCCGCCGTGAACGCCCGGTCGCCTTGGCGGGCCCGTGACCACGTCGGTTTCCCCGGACCTGCGCCGGATCTGGCGCGGCGTGCGGATCCCCCTCGCCCTCGTCGCGCTGATCTTCGCCGCCGGCGCGTTGCTCCTGCTCGGCCGCGGAGAGCAGACGCACGGCATGCTCGAACCCGGCTCCTACGAACCCGGCGGCGCGCACGCGCTGGCGCAGCTGCTGCGCGACCAGGGTGTGGACGTCCGCACCGCGCACACCATCGGGGAAGCCGACAGCGAGCTCGGCGAAAACGCGACACTGCTGGTCACCCAGCCGGACCTGGTCCCCGCGAAGCGGCTCGACGCGCTGCGCGAGCGCGCCGCCGACGTCGTCCTGGTGACACCGGGCGCGCCGACGCTGCGCGATTCGCTGCCGCTGGTGCGGCCGGTCGGCCAGAGCGGCCAGGAAACCCTGAGCCCGCAGTGCACGGTGGCCGCAGCTGTCGCGGCCGGCGACGTCACGCTCGGCGGGGTCGGGTACGCCGCACCCGGCGCGCGCTCGTGTTACCCCGCCGAGGACGGCGGCGGCACGCTGCTGCAGTTCGCCGACAACGGCGGCACGACGACGCTGCTCGGCTCGTCGGCGCCGCTGACCAACGCGAAGCTCGGCGACCAGGGCAACGCGGCGCTGTCGCTGCACCTGCTCGGGGCGCACCCGACGCTCGTCTGGTACCTGCCGTCGGTGACCGATCCGGCGCTGGACGCCAGCCGGAAGTCGATCTTCGAGCTGATCCCGGACGGCTGGTACTTCGGCGCCGCGCAGGCGTTCATCGCCGTGGCGCTGCTGGCCTTGTGGCGCGCCCGCCGGCTCGGCCCGGTCGTCACCGAGCCGCTGCCGATCGTCGTGCGCGCGGCCGAAACCGCCGAGGGACGCGCCCGGCTGTACCGGCGGGCGAAAGCCGCGGGCCACGCGGGCGAGACACTGCGGGAAGCGGCGCGGGCCCGGCTGCGGACCGCGCTGGGGCTGCCCCGCGACGCCGACGCGGCGGCGCTGGTGAGCTCGGTGAGCGAACGGACCGGACGGCAGGCCGCCGACGTCGGCGCGGTCCTCTACGGCCCGCCGGTGCCGGACGACCCCGCGCTGGTCCGGCTGGCCGGCGAACTGGACAGGGTGGAACGAGAGGCAGGGCGAACTTGACCAGCGAGAATCCGACCGGGGCCCGGGACGCGCTGATCGCGCTGCGCGCCGAGGTCGGCAAGGCCGTCGTCGGCAACGACGCCGCCGTCACCGGGCTGATCCTGGCCCTGCTCTGCCGGGGGCACGTGCTGCTCGAAGGCGTCCCGGGGGTGGCGAAGACGCTGCTGGTGCGCGCGCTCGCGGCGGCGCTGGACCTGGAGACGACGCGGGTGCAGTTCACGCCGGACCTGATGCCCGGCGACGTCACCGGCTCGATCGTCTACGACGCGCACAGCGGCGAGTTCTCCTTCCGCGAGGGGCCGGTGTTCACGAACCTGCTGCTCGCCGACGAGATCAACCGGACCCCGCCGAAGACGCAGTCGTCGCTGCTGGAGGCGATGGAGGAGCGGCAGGTCTCGCTCGACGGCAAGTCGCGGCCGCTGCCCGACCCGTTCATCGTGATCGCCACCCAGAACCCGGTGGAGTACGAGGGCACCTACCCGCTGCCGGAGGCGCAGCTGGACCGGTTCCTGCTGAAGCTGACCATGCCGACGCCGTCGCGCGAGGACGAGATCGGCATCCTCTGGCGGCACGCGCAGGGCTTCGACCCGCGCAACCTCGCCGCCGCGGGCCTCAAGTCCGTCGCGGGGGCCGCGGAACTCGCGGCCGCACGCGAAGCCGTCGCACGCGTGACGATCGGGCCCGAGGTGATCGGGTACGTCGTCGACCTGTGCCGCGCGACGCGGTCCCTGCCGTCGGTGCGGATCGGCGTTTCCCCGCGTGGCGCCACGGCTTTGCTCGCGGTGACGCGCGCGTGGGCGTGGCTCGCCGGACGCGACTACGCGACGCCCGACGACGTCAAGGCGCTGGCGCGGCCCGCGTTGCGGCACCGCCTGGACGTGCGGCCGGAGGCGGAGCTCGAAGGCGTCACCGCGGACGGGGTGCTCGACCGCGTCCTCGCGTCCGTGCCCGTGCCGCGCTGACATGGCCGTCACCGGAAGGCTCGGGCTGCTGGCGCTGTTCGGCGCGCTGGTGGTCGGGCTGCTCGCGCCGTCGGACACCGGGATCCTGGCGGTCGGCGGGGTGCTCCTGCTGCTCGTGGTCGTCGACCTCGTGCTGGCCGGGAGCGTGCGGCCGTTGACCTTCCGGCGGTCCGGCGACACGTCGGTGCGGCTCGGCGAGCCGTGCGAGGTGACGCTGGTCGTCGCGAACCCCGGCGGACGAACCGTGCGGGGGCTGCTGCGTGACGCGTGGCCGCCGTCGGCCGGTGCGTCGGACCGGCATCCGGTGCGCGTGCCGCCGGGGGAGCGGCGGACGGTGGTGACGTCCTTGAAGCCGTCGCGGCGCGGTGACCGGACGGCGGCGCGGGTGACGGTCCGGTCGGTGGGGCCGTTGGGTTTGGCGGCTCGGCAGGGTTCGCACGAGGTGCCGTGGACGGTCCGCGTGCTGCCGCCGTTCCACAGCCGCAAGCACCTGCCTTCGCGGCTGGCGCGGCTGCAGCAGCTCGACGGCCGCAACGCGGTGCTGATCCGCGGCCAGGGCACGGAGTTCGACTCCCTGCGCGAGTACGTGATCGGCGACGACGTCCGTTCGATCGACTGGCGGGCGACGGCGCGAGCGGCCGACGTGATGGTCCGGACCTGGCGCCCGGAACGCGACCGGCACGTGGTGCTGGTGCTCGACACGGGCCGCGTCTCGGCCGGCCGGGTGGGCGACGCCCCGCGCCTCGACGCGGCGATGGACGCGGCGTTGTTGCTGGCAGCACTGGCTTCCCGGGCGGGTGACCGCGTCGACCTGCTGGCCTACGACCGCCGGCTGCGCGCCGCGGTGCAGGGGTCGTCCGGGGCGGCGCTGCTGACGTCGCTGGTGAACGCGATGGCTCCGCTGGAACCGTCCTTGGTGGAGACGGACGCGCGCGGGATGATCGCCGAGGTGCTGCAGCGCACCCGTCGGCGGTCGCTGGTGGTGCTGTTGACCGGCTTGGACGCGGCGCCGCTGGAGGAGGGGTTGTTCCCGGTGCTGGGCTCGCTGACCACGCGGCACGAGCTGGTGGTCGCGTCGGTGGCGGACCCGAGGGTGGCGGAGATGCTGACCGGCCGCGGTGACGCGGAAGCCGTGTACGACGCGGCGGCGGCGTCGCGGGTGGTGGCCGAACGGCAGCGCGTCACCGAACGGCTGGCGCGGCACGGCGTGAGTGTGGTGGACGCGGTGCCGGAGGAGCTGCCGCCGGCGTTGGCGGACCGGTACCTGGCGTTGAAGGCGGCCGGGCGGCTCTGACGGGTGACTCCGGTGGTGGGCGTCCGGCCGGACTGTTAAGCCCGAAGCATGTGGAAGCTCATGGCGGTGGCCCTGGCGATCTCTTCGGCGCCCGCGGCTGACGGCGCTCCCGTCTACCTGGCCGACGGCGGCGGCAAGCTGTCGCTCGCGGTGGTGTCCGGGCAGCCGGTCCTGGCCGACGCGGCCGACCCGGGCGCCAAGTGGACCTACGCCGGGCAGCACTTCACGAACGTCCAGAGCGGACAGTGCCTGACCGCGGCGAGCCCGGTCGACGGCGTCGCGGTGAAGCTGGCGGCCTGCGACGACAAGGACAAGCACCAGGCGTGGCGGCGCGTGGCGGGCCTGCCGGGTCTGGTGGAGATCGCGAACGTCGCGACCGCGCGCTGCCTGACGGCGGAAGGCGCGGTCACGGGCGCCCGCCTGTACCAGGAAGTCTGTTCCCTGACGGGCATCGCGAACACGTGGGCGGCGGGCGGCCGGACACTGGCGATCCTGTCCGGCAACGGCCAGCGCCTGGCGACGAAGGACCCGGGAGTCCCGTTCGTGGTCCGCGTGATCGGCGAAAACGGCCAGCCGGCGGCCGACGTCCCGGTGACGTTCTTCGTCCGCGCCGCACGTCCGAAGAACACTTTGGTTTTCGAGGGTGGCAGTGAGACGGTGACGGTGAAGACGGGTGCGGACGGTTCGGCGTCGAGCCCGAAGCTGGTGCTGACGGAGGTGGGGGAGTTCGAGGCCCGGTTCGTGGGGACGGCGGGGCTGGAGGACGGATCGTCGATCGCCTTCGAAGGGTCTTGCCTATGCTGACTCGGGCAGGGCGTCGCCGATGTCCCGGGCTTCGAGATCGCCGACTTCGCCTTCCTTCGCCGCCCGCCTTCCGAGCGTGAAGACGTAGACCAGGAACGCCACCTCGACCAGCACGCCGATGCCCACGCGGACCCACGTCGGCCAGCCCGACGGTGTCACGAACGCCTCGATGATCCCCGTCACGAACAGCACGCACGCCAGCCCGAGCGCCATCACCACCACCGAACGGCCCTGCTCGGCCAGCGCCTGCGACCGCGAACGGCGGCCCGGGTCGATCACCGTCCAGCCGAGCTTCAGGCCGGTGCCCGCCGCGACGAACACCGCCGTCAGCTCCAGGAGGCCGTGGGGGAGCAGCAGGCCGATCATCACGTCGAGGCGGCCCGCCGCGCTCATCGCGCCGATGATCACGCCGGCGTTGAGCGCGTTCAGCCAGAGCCCGCCGATCACCGGCAGGCCGAGCGCGACGCCGAGGAACAGCGACGTCGCCGCCACCCAGGCGTTGTTCGTCCACACCCGCGCCGCGAACGAGCCCGCCGGCCCCGTCGAGTAGTAGCTCTCGGCCTCGCCGCCGGGCCTGGTCAGCTCGTTCAACCCGTCCGGGGAGTCGATCGCCGCCCGGACGTTCGGGTCGTGCGCGACCCAGACCGCGATCACCGCCATCACCGCGATCGACACCAGCGCGGCCGGGATCCACCAGCGTCGCGACAGGTACACCGCCGCCGGGAACCGGCGCGTGAAGAACAGGGCGACCTCGCGCCACGCGGGGTTGTGCGACCCCGAGATCGCGCTCCGGCCGCGCGCGACCAGCCCGGACAGCCGGCCGACCAGCGCCGGGTCGGGCGCGACCGACCGGACGATCGACAGGTGCGTCGCGGTCCGCTGGTAGAGCGTCACCAGCTCGTCGGCCTCGGGCCCGGACAGCTTTCCGCCCCGGCGGGTCAGCTCACCGAGCCGGTTCCACTCCGCCGTGTGCGCCGCGACGAACACGTCCACATCCACCCGACCACCCTATCCGTCGTTACGCTGGGCCCCGTGCACGAGGAATCCGAGCTGGTCACCGGCGAAGCCGTCGTCCTGGACCTGCGGGTGGCCAAGCTCGCCAGCCGCGCCCTGGCGATGGCGCTGGACGTCCTCGTGCAGTTCGTGCTGCTGCTGGGCGCGATCCTGCTGCTGACGGTCGTGGTGCCGGACGCGGACGAAGCGCTCGCGCTGACCCTGATCCTGGTGTTCCTGGTGCTGATCATGGTCGGGTATCCGGTGCTGTTCGAGACGCTCTCGCGCGGCCGCTCGCTGGGCAAGCTGGCCGTGGGCCTGCGCGTGGTGCGCGTCGACGGCGGCCCGATCCGGTTCCGGCACGCGCTGGTGCGCGGGCTCGCCGGGTTCATCGTGGACTTCTGGATGCTCGGGCTGTTCGGCGCGGTCGCGGTGATCGTGTCGCTGTGCTCCTCCGACGGCCGCCGCGTCGGCGACTTCCTCGCCGGGACACTGGTGGTCCGTGAGCGGGTGCCGGAAAGCGCGGGTTACCCGGCGATCGGCATGCCGCCGGGGCTGGAGGGCTGGGCGGCGCAGCTCGACCTGACGCGTCTACCGGACGACCTCGCGTTGGCGAGCCGGCAGTTCTTGGCGCGCTTCGGCCAGCTGCGCCCGGAAGCCGCGGAGGCGCTCGGCTGGGGGTTGGCGCAGCAGGTGGGGAACGCTTTGGGGACGCCGATGCCGCCCGGGGTGCCGCCGTGGGCGTTCCTGGCGGCCGTGCTCGCGGAACGGCGCCGGCGGGACCAGGCTCGGGCCTTCCAGGCGTATGCGGCTCGGCAGGCGGGTTTCGCGGCGGCGGGGCAGACCGAAGCCCCGCGGGGACAGGCGTTCGCGCCGCCGAGCCACTTCGCCCCCGCTCCGCAGCCGGACCCGCCGACTCCGCCGTCCGGCGCTCCTGCCGTCGAAAACCCGTTCACCCCGCCGAGCTGACAGTCGCTAGGACACGTCCCCGGACGCCGAGAGCCACGTGTTGCACTGCTGGTTGCGGTTGGTCGTCGCGCCGTGCTGCCACCAGGAGATGTTGTGGCGGGCGCTGCCGTGGTCGTGCTTGCCGTTGCGGGCGTAGTCGTCGCCGCGGTCCTGGGCGTTCCAGGCTTCGTTGTAGATGTTCTTGTCGACCGAGCCGCCGGAGACCGACGCCGAGCCGAGGAACATCCCCGAGAAGCACTGCGCTTCCAGCTCCATCCGCCGGGACAGCTCCAGCCCGACGGCCGAGTCGGCGCCCGCGTCGTAACGCTGGTTGCCGTACGCCTCGCTGATACCGGCCATGTTCTGCACGTGGTGGCCGTACTCGTGGGCCAGGATCGACAGGTACGGGCCGGGGTGGTTGCCCCAGACGTCCAGCTCGATGCGGTCCATCGGCATGTAGATGGTGGTGTTGTTCGGGCAGTAGAACGGCGTGACGCCGGTGGTGGTGCCCCCGCCGCCGCAGGGCGTCGACGATTCGGAGATCGACCCCGGCACCGACAGCTTCGGCGACTCGAACGGCAGCCCGGCCGCGCCGAGGACGCGTGACCACATCGCGTCGAGGCAGGTGATGCCGAACTGGAAGAACCGCTGGACGCTGTTCTGGTCGGTCGCCCAGCGGCTCAGCGAGCAGGGGACGTTCTGGAGGCCGTAGTTCGCGTCCTCGAAGAGCGGGTTGTCCTTGGTGCGCGCGACCGAGCGCGGGCCGGACGGCGTCTGGGACGTCGTCGGGGTTTCGCCCTCGGAGGTGCGGGAGGTGGTGCGTTCCGTGGTGGGGGTGGTTTCGGTGGTGCGTTCGGACGTTTCGGTGGTTTCGGTCGGGTAGGTGCTGGAGTACCCGGCGTCGGCGACGTGCCGTTTGGTGCCCCCGGTGAGCGCGATGGCCGCGATCAGCCCCCCGACGACGGCGACGATCCCGATGATCGCGACGGCCACGATGACGCCGGTGTTGGACTTCTTGGCGACGTAGGGCCGGTACCCGGGAGCGAACCGCGGCCCGAAGGGAGCCCCGGGCGGCGGCCCGGCATAACCGGGGGTGAAGACGGGCGGCGCGGCGGCAGCCGGCGGCGGAAGGGGAGTGCCGGGCGGCGGCATGAAGGGGCCGGTCGGCGGGCCGGTGTGGCTGTAGGGCGCGGTTTGCGGGGGCATGCCCTGCGGAGGCGGCCATCCGCCCGGTGCCTGGGGCGGTCGGCCTTGGGTCGGTTGCCCGCCCGGCCACTGCGACGGCTGACCTGGAGCGCCGCCGGGACCGTGCGGTGACTGGCCCGGTGCACCACTCGGCGCCTGGTTCGGTTGCCCGTCTTGGCCCGGAGCACCGCCCGGCCGCTGCGGCGGCTGGCCCGGAGTGCTGCCGGGGCCTTGCGGCCCTTGCCCCGGCGCGCCGGGGCCTTGGGGTCCCTGGCCCGGCGCACCACTCGGTGCCTGCCCGGGCTGCCCGCCCTGCCCAGGTCCGTGCGGCAGCTGGCCCCCCGGCCCCGGTTGCCCGCCCTGCCCAGGTCCGCGCGGCGGTTGCCCACTTGGCCCCGCCTGCCCGCCTTGCTGCCCCGGCTGCCCGCCCTGCCCCGGCCGGCCCGGCGGCAGCGGCCGCACCCCCGGCGGCGGCAGCGGCGCTCGCCCCGGTGGCAGCGGGCGGCGCGGGTCGTGGGGACCCGGGCCGTGTGGACCCGGGCCCTGCGGGCCTTGCGTCATCGAGTGGAACCCCCCGTGCGTTCTCCGCGTCGAAAGCGGCGTACCTGCGGTGATCTCGCCGTTCCGGGCGTCAGCATAGATCGGGTGCTCTAGTGTGTGGTGCTGTGTTGAGGAAATGGGGGACGGCCGCCGCGGTGGCCGGGCTGCTGGCCATCGGGGGGACCGCCGCCGCGCAGACCGGGCCGTCCGCCGGTCCCACCCTGCCCAACCCGCCGAGCGACCTGGTCAAGAAGCCGCAGCTGCTCGACGGCAACCAGGTCCAGCCGCCGGCTCCCGACGGCACCAGCGCCGACGTCGCCCTCAAAGTCCTCCGTGACGGCTCCCTGTCCGTCACCGAGAAGGTCACCGTGCCCGGCGGGCAGCAGCTCACTTCGCGCGTGCCGCTGCGGGTCGCCGCCGGGGACGAGCAGGACCGCGTCTTCACCGTCCGCGACGTCAAGACCGAAGGCGCCGCCACCAGCCGGCTCACCGGTGACCAGCTCGTCCTCACCTTCACCGGCGGCTCCTCGACCGTCACCTACCTCGTCGACGGCGCCGTCGCCGACCTGAGCGGCCGCCAGCAGGCGCGCTGGCAGGTCGCGAGCGGCTTCGACGCCCCGCTGGTCAAGCTCACCGCCTCCTTCCTCGCGCCGTCGCCGGAACTGTCCCCTGTGGACTGTTTCGCCGGCCCGACCGGCTCGAGCCGGCGCTGCACCCTCGCCGAGCTCGACCACACCGGTGTCGTGCGCCTGGAGCAGAACGACGTCCAGCCCGGCGAACGGGTCGACCTGCTCGTCGGCCTGCCCGCGGGCACCACGCCCGCCAACGCCGTGTTCGCCGACATCGGCCTGCTGGCCAACGCCTTCGCGCTGACCCCGCTGACCGGCGCCGGCTTCGCCGTGCTGCTCCTGTTCCTCGTCGCCGGCGGGCTCTTCGTGTGGCGCCGCCGCAAGCAGGACGCGGGCGCGCTGCACACCACCACCGGCCCGGTCGAGGTGCTGCTGCGCGACGGCGACCGCGTCTTCTTCGCCAGTCCCGACGGGGTGCTGCCCGGCCAGGTCGGCACGGTCGTCGACGAGACCGTCGACGTCGTCGACATCAGCGCCACCGTCGTCGACCTCGCCGTCCGCAACTACCTCTGGCTCGCCGAGCTGCCGGGCCAAGACTGGCAGCTCGCCCGCCGCAACCCGCCGGACGAGCACCTCCACGACTTCGAACGCGCCGTCTACGAAACCCTGCTGCCGCCGGGCACCGAGACGGTCCTGGTGTCGCAGCTGCGCGCCCGCGGCGGCCTCGACCTGCGCCGGATCAGCGACGCGATGTACACCGACGTCGTCACGAAGCGCTGGTTCTCCCGCCGCCCGGACACCGCTCGCGGCCGCCTGACCTGGCTCGGCGCCGGGATCTTCGCGCTCGGCCTGGTCACCACCGCGGTGCTCACCTTCACGGTCGGCGACGCGCTGCTCGGCGTCGCGGTCGCCCTGGCCGGGCTCGCCGTGGCCGCGGCCGCCGCGCTGCTGCCGTCGCGCACCGCGCGCGGCCGGGTGCTGGCCGGGCAGGTCCGCGGCCTGCTCGACTACCTGCACACCGCCAAGGCCGAGGACATCCCGCCCGCCGACCGCGAGCTGGTGTTCTCCCGGTCGCTGCCGTACGCGGTCGTGCTGGGCGACACCGAACGCTGGCTGGGCGCCTTCGCCGCGCTCAACCCGGCGTCCGACGGCTCGGCCGGCCTGTACTGGTACGGCGGCATGGAAGCCGACAGCGACCTGCGCCGCTTCGGAGCGCGCTTCCCGTCCTTCCTGACCGCGCTCGACGGGCTGCTCACCGAGGCCGGCCGCGCCGCCGCGTCCCGCTGACCGTGCTCGCGGCGGCGGCACTGGCGCTCTTCCTCGCCGCGGCGCCGGTCGACCAGCCGCCGCTGCCCGCGCTGCCGCAGAGCGCCGAGATCCAGCTCAAGCTGGAGCGCGACGGCTCGCTCTCGGTCGCCGAGGCGGTCTCGGTGCCGAACGGCATGACGATGGACCGCCGGGTCCCGCTGCGCGTCGCGGCGCCGCACCACCGCGACCGCGTCTACGGCGTCCGTGACGTCGTCCTCGAAGGCAGCGGGACGGCGTCGGTCGACAAGGACGTCTTCTCCGTCCACCTGACCGCGGGCACCTCGATCTTCCGGTACACAGTGGACGGTGCGGTCGACGGCGACCGGGTCACCTGGGAGCCGGCCGGCGGCTGGAGCGCCGAGCTGAAGTTCCTCCGCGCCTCCTTGGCGACGCCGAAGATCCCGGTCGCGGTCGACTGCGCGATCGGCGGCTTCCCGTGCGCCGCCGCGCAGATCGACCACGCCGGGCTGACGCGGTTCAGCCAGCAGAACCTCGCGGCGGGCGACCGGATGACCACCACCGTCGAGCTGCCGGCGGGTACCGTCCCGGCGAACGCGCGGTTGGTGCCGGCCAAGACGCTCGCGGGCGCGTTCGTCGTCACCGCGCCGGTCGGCTGGGCCTGGACGGGCTTCGCCGCGCTACTGCTCGCCGCCGCGACCTTCGTCGCGTTCGCCCGCCGCCGTAGCTTTCACGTGAAAGCTACGGCCCCAGGTGGGAGCTTTTACGTGAAAGCGACGGGCGAGTTCGCGTCGCCGGCCGGGGTGCTGCCCGGGCACGTCGGCTTGCTCCTGCACGGCCGCGCCGGGCCCGCCGACCTGGCCGCGACCGTGCTCGACCTGGCCGTCCGCAACTACATCTGGGTGAGCGACGGCCCGACGCTGGCTCGCCGCAACCCGATCGACGAGCACCTGACGGCTTTCGAACGTGCCGTCTTCGAGGCCGTCCTCCCGGGGGAGTCGGTGACGCTCGCCGAACTGCGGCAGCGGCACGTCGAGATCCCACGGGTGGCGCTGCACGCCGACCTCGCCGGCCGCGGCTGGCTCGCGACCGGGTGGCTCGGCCGGGCCGGGACCCGGGTCGTCTGCTACGGCGTGTTCCTGACGATCCTGCTCGCCCTGACCGTCGGGTACGCCCAGCTCGGCGTCATCCTCACGCTGGCCGGGGCCGCCGCTGTCGCCGTCTCGGCCGCGCTGCCCGCCCGCCGGCGAGCGGGCGCGGAGGTCGCGCGCCGGCTTCGCGGCGTCGCCGGGCAGCTCGCCACGACGCGGGCGAAGGACTTCGGCAAGCCGCAGCAGGAGCAGGTGTTTTCGCGTGGCCTGCCGTACGCGTCAGCTCTGGGCGAACTGGGCCCGTGGGTGGCCGCCTTCGCGGCGCTCGACCACCCGCCGCCGGTCTACTGGCACGCCGGCGACATCACGCCTGACCAGGCCGGATCCTTCGCGACGGCGCTCGCGGGGGTGTTCGCGGCGGCCCACCGTGGTCGCCTCCGGAGCCTCGTGAGTGGTAATTCGGGTTAGAACCCCAATCGCCACTCACGAGGCGGGCAGCCGAGAAGTGGCGAGCCGTCGTAGGGTGGGGCCATGGCCGATCCCGAGCTCGTCCGATACACCCTAGACAACGGTCTGCGCGTGGTTCTGGCACCCGACGCGACCGCGCCCGTGGTCGGTGTCAGCGTGCACTACGACGTGGGCTTCCGCTCCGAGCCGGAGGGGCGCACCGGTTTTGCGCACCTCTTCGAGCACCTGATGTTCCAGGGCTCCGAGAGCCTGGAGAAGCTCGCGCACTTCCGGCACGTGCAGTCCAGCGGCGGCACCTTCAACGGGTCCACCCACCCGGACTACACCGACTACTTCGAGGTGCTGCCGAGCGCCGCGCTCGAGCGCGCGCTGTTCCTCGAGGCCGACCGGATGCGCGCGCCGAAGCTGACCGCCGAGAACCTGGCGAACCAGATCGACGTCGTCAAGGAGGAGATCCGGCTCAACGTGCTGAACCGGCCCTACGGCGGGTTCCCGTGGATCACCCTGCCGCCGGTCCTATACTCGACGTTCCCCAACGCGCACAACGGCTACGGCGGCTTCGAAGACCTCGAGAGCGCCACGGTCGAAGACTGCGCCGCGTTCTTCGACACCTACTACTCGCCGGCGAACGCGGTGCTGACCGTGGCGGGCGACTTCGAAGTGGACAACGCGAAGAAGCTGATCGAGGCGCACTTCGGCGACGTCCCGCACCGGCCGGCGCCGCAGCGGCCGTCGTTCGCCGAGCCGCTGCCGACCACCGAGCTGCGCGGCGAGGTCGAAGACCCGCACGCCCCGCTGCCCGCGCTCGGCATCGGCTACCGGATGCCGGACCCGATCAACGACGTCGACGGCTACCTGGCCTACCTCGTGCTCGCCGGGGTGCTGACCGACGGCGACGGCTCCCGGCTGCAGCAGCGGCTGGTCCACAAGGAGCCCCTGGTCGTCGACATCGGCGCCGGCGCCGGGCTGTTCGGCCCGTTCGAGGCCCGCGACCCGGACACCTTCACCGTCACCCTGATCCACCCGCACGAGGTCCCGCGCGAGCGCGTGCTCGCCGCGCTGGACGACGAGCTGGAGAAGATCGCCGAGAACCCGCCGAGCGAGGAGGAGCTGCGCAAGGTCACCGCCCGCTGGACGGCGAGCCTGCACTCCGAGCACGACCGCCTCGTCTCCCGGACGCTGGCGCTCGGCTCGTTCGAACTGCTCTACGGCGACGCGTCGCTGGTGTACAAGCTCGCGGACCGGATGTCCGCCGTCACCTCGGAAGCCGTGTCGGCCGCGGCGAAGGCGCTGCGCCCGGACGCGCGCGCCGTGCTGGTGGTCAAGCCCGCTTCGGAAGGGAACAACGAGCAGTGACTTCTGCAACGCACCGCACGGCCGAGGAGATCGGCCGCACCGCGCGGGGCCCGCGCCCGCTGCCCCCGCTGGGCGAGCAGCGCGCCGCCGGCGATCTGTCGCATGTGGACACCGAGCTCGCGAACGGCCTGCGGGTGCTGGCCGTCCGCAAGGCGACCGTGCCCATGGTCGAGGCGCGGCTGTGGATCCCGTTCGCCGGCGACGACGCCCTGCACCCGGCGATCGCCGAGGTGCTCGCCGAGACGATCCTGACCGGCACCGCGCGCCGCAACCGCATCGAGATCGACGCCGAGCTGGCGCTGATCGGCGGCGACATCGGCTGCGGCGTCGACCCGGAACGCCTGGTGCTGACCGGGTCCGCGCTGGCCGAGAAGCTGCCGACGTTCCTCGACGTGCTGGGTGACGTCCTCACCGGCGCGACCTACGCCGACGAGGAGATCGCCCGCGAGAAGGAGCGGCTGGTCGAGCGGATCGCCGTCTCCCGCACCCAGCCGCGCACGATCGCGCGCGAGGCCCTGCAGAAGCACCGCTACGGCGACCACCCGGCGACGCGCGAGGTGCCGCGCGCCGAAGACGTCGCGGTCGTGACGCCCGAGCAGGTGCGCGAGCTGCACCGGGTGTCGGTGCAGGCCCGCGGTTCGGTGCTGGTGCTGGTCGGCGACATCGACCCGGCCGCGGTCATCGGCGAGCTGGAGAAGGTGTTCGGCGGCTGGGCTTCGGACCGCTCCGCCGTCCGGCTCCCGCCGTTGCCCGACCTGACCGGCCCGGACGTGCTGCTGGTGCCGCGCGCCGGGGCCGTGCAGTCGCAGATCCGGCTTTCGGCGCAGACCGTGCCGCGCACGGACCCGGGGTACGCGGCGCTGCAGCTGGCGAACCTGGCCTACGGCGGGTACTTCTCGTCGCGGCTGGTCGAGAACATCCGCGAGAACAAGGGGTACACCTACTCCGCGCACTCCGGCTTCGAGTTCACCGACGGCACGGCGGTGGTCAACGTCGACGCGGACACCGCGACCGACGCGACCGCCCCGGCGCTGCTGGAGACCCGCTACGAGCTGGGCCGCCTCGGCCAGGTCCCGCCGGCCGGCGACGAGCTGGAGTCGGTGCGGCAGTACGCGATCGGCTCGCTGCTGACCTCGACGTCGTCGCAGTCCGGGCTGGCCGGGCAGGTGCTGGCGCTGGCCTCGACCGGGCTGGGCCTGGAGTGGCTGAACGAGCACCCGGCGCGGGTGGCGGCGGTGACCGCCGCGGACGTGGCGGAAGCGGCGCTGAAGTACTTCGCCCCCAAGCGGTTCACCGGCGTGGTGGTCGGCGACGCGGCGGTGCTGGAGCGCAAGCTGCTGTCCCTCGGCGACGTCGTCGTGGGCGAGCCGGCCTGATGTCCGTCCCGTTCACCCTCGGTGCGCTGCCGACCCTGTCCCGCTCCACTGTGGACAGGCAGGAAGGCTTGCGCACCAACCCTTCACGGCTGGTGTCACGCTGGCCCGACGCCCGGGTCGTCCTCCTGGACGACACCGGGCGCACCCCGGTCGTCGAGGGCTCGCCGGTGCTGGCGTTCCGCAAGGCGATCGACTTCGGCGCGGCCCCGCCGCCGGACGCGGTGTTCCTCGGCGAGTGGCAGGACGTCGACTACTGGTCGCTCCCGGGCGGCCCGTCGGGCGACGCCGGCACGGTGAAGATGGCGGGCAGCTGGGGGTTCGTCGAGGAGGTCCCGAGCGTGGACGGCGAGATCTGGGTCGAGCTGCGCGGGTACGGCGACCTGCTGGACGACACGTCGGCGGGCCTGTTCACGACGGCGCAGGCGCTGCGGAACTGGCGCCGCCAGGCGAAGTTCTGCACGCGCTGCGGGCATCCGACGGAGCTGATCCAGTTCGGCTGGGCGAGCAAGTGCACCAACGACGGCCGCGAGGAGTACCCGCGCACGGACCCGGCGGTGATCTGCCTGGTCCACTCGCTGGAGGGCACGAACGGCTCGCACGTCCTGCTGGCCCGCCAGCCGATCTGGCCGGCGGGGCGGTATTCGGTGCTGGCGGGGTTCGTGGAGGCGGGGGAGTCGCTGGAGGCGTGCGTCCTGCGCGAGATCCGCGAAGAGGTCGGGGCTCTGGTGTCGGACGTCCGGTACCTGGGCAGCCAGCCGTGGCCGTTCCCGCGTTCGATCATGCTGGGGTTCACGGCCCGGGCGGATCGTGCGGCGCCGCTGGTGCCGGCGGACGGCGAGATCGAAGAGGCGCTGTGGGTGTCGCGCGCCGAGGTGCGTGAGGCGTTCGCGAACAGCCAGCTGAGGAACGAAGGAGCCCGCCCGACGCCTATCGCGGACGGGGCGGCGGAGATCATTCTGCCGGGGAACTCGTCCATCGCCCGCGTGATGCTGAAAGCCTGGGCGGACGCCGAGGAGTAGCCGCTACTCGTACACCGTCGCCGCGTTCAAGGCGTCCCGGAGGATCTCCCAGCCGTCCGCCGGGGGGCGGCGGCCCTGGTTCGTGTAGTAGCCGCGGTGGTCCTGCAGCCACCCGGCCAACGCCTCCAGGTACCGCGGCAGGGTGTCGTTCTCCCAGTCCGGCGGGCCGTCCTCCCATTCCGCCACCAGGGCGTGCAAGGTCGACACCACCCGGTCGAGGCCCTCTTCGGACACTGCCGGCTCCTCACGTCCAGTAAGGCTGAGCGTGCGCAGCCGCGACCGCGATCGCCCGGCCGTCGAGCACAGTCGCCGTCCGCTCGAGACCGACCTTCCGCCACTCCACGCTGAACTCGACCGGCCCCACCGGCAACGGCGCCAGCCACAGCTGCCGGTCACCCCGGTAATGCCGGTCGCCGCTGCTCGCCCCGCCGCCGACCTCCGTCAGTGCGCCCACGTCGACCCGGAACTGCAACCCCGCGTCGTCCGGGCCCGGGAACCCGCCCGCGTGGCTGCTGTCGATGCCGTCCCAGACCTGCTGGGACAACGATCCTCGACGCACCGACAGGTGCACGGCAAAACCGCAGCCGCTCGGGTACGCGACCACGTGCTGCAGCGCCACCACGGCCAGGTCCGTGCGCGCGACGAACCGCGCGATCGGCACCGGGCAGCCGAGCACGTCCTCGGGCGGTGTCGTCTCCATGTCTCCAGCGTCCCCGCCCGCGCAAGCGAATACCCGAGCCCGCGGGTCCGGCGGAACTCGTTCACCGGTGTTGCGTCCAGGTAGCCCAACGCGCCGCCAAGCGTTACCTGGCCGTTTCCGGAGCCCGTTGACGACTGTGCCCCGGCTCACTACAGTCCTGCGAAACCGTCTGTAAAGTATCCTAATTAAGTCGGGAGCGACGAAGAGTGCGAGCCGGTAGCCCGCGGATGCTGCGCGAGATCAACGATCGCGCCGCCATCGAGGTCCTCCTCCGGGAGGGCCCGCTGACCCGCGCCGAGCTCGAGCTCGCCATCGGTCTCTCCAAGCCCGCCACCGCCCAGCTCATCACCCGGCTCGAGCTGGACAACCTCGTCGTGAAGGCCGGCGTCCGGGGCGGTGGCCGCGGCCCGCGCGCCCAGCTCTGGGCGGCCAACGGCGGCCTCGCCTTCGTCGCCGCCGTCGACCTCACCCCGCACATCGCCGACTTCGTCGTCTCCGACGTCGCCGGGATCGTGCTCGCCGAGTACCAGGTGCCGCTGCCCGTCCACGAAGGCGCCGACGTCGTCGGGACCTTCGGCGACGCGCTGAACCACGTCACCGCGGCGGCCGGGATCACCCGCGAAGAGCTCGCCCACGTCGTGATCGGCGCACAGGGCGCGTTCGACCCGCGGACCGGCCTGCTCTCCTCCGCCCCGCACATCCCCGGCTGGCTCGGCTTCGACGTCCCGCAGAAGCTGTCCGACGAGCTCGGGGTCGACGTCCTGATCGAGAACGACGTCAACCTCGTCGCGGTCGAAGAAATGAGCGTCGGGCAGGCCCAGGACGTCGACGACTTCGTCATGGTCTGGCTGTCCGAAGGGGTCGGCGGCGCCGTCGTCATCGGACGGCGGCTGCTGCGCGGCGCCACCGGCGGCGGGGGCGAGATCGACTGGATGCGCGTGCCCGACGCGGCCACCGTGGACACCGGCGACGTCTGGCCCGAGGCCGGCGCCCGGTTCGGCAACCTCGTCGACTCGCCCGCCATCTGCCGGCTCGCCGCCGCGCACGGCATCGAGGCGAGCACCGCCTGGGAAGCCGTCGCCAAGGCCGAGCCGGGGCACCCCTTCCTCGACGACCTCGCCCGGCGGGTGGCCGGCGGCGTCGCCAACCTCGTCGCGGTCGCCGACCCGCAGCTCGTGCTCCTCTGCGGTGACACCAGCCGCGCCGGCGGAGAAGCGTTCGCCGCGCTGGTGCAGGACCGGCTGCACGAGCTGGTCCTGCCGCGCACGCCCGTCGGCTGCGCGTCGGTGCAGGGCAACGCCGTCCGCGCCGGCGCGCTGCAGTCGGCGCTCGCCACCACCCGTGAGGACGTCTTCGGCGTCGTCACCCCCACGCTCCTCGGGTCGCGCAGGCCCGAGGCCGGAAGAACCCGTCCCGCCCCGTCCCCGACCGAGTAGCCCAACCGATGAGGAGGAGGGCCATGCCCCCTACCACCCGGATCCGCCGAGGCGCCCTGTTAGCGGCCGTCGCCGCGGCGTCCGTCCTGCTGACCAGCGCCTGCTCCGGCGCCGCCGCCCCGAGCGGGGGTGACGCCGCGGCCGCGCCCGGCAAGGACGACAAGCTCACCATCACGGTGTACTCCAAGTTCACCGACCGCGAGTACGGCGTGGTCACCGCGGGCCTGAACAAGCTCAAGGCGAAGTTCCCGAACATCGAGATCAAGCACGAGGGCAACCAGGACGACGACAAGCTCACGCAGTCGATCCGCGGCGGCAACCCACCCGACGTCGCGATCTCCTTCTACACCGACAACCTGGGCGCCTGGTGCTCCACCGGCAGCTTCCAGGACCTCAAGCCCTACATCGACCGCGACAAGGTCGACCTGAACCAAATCCCCGAAGCGGTCCGGAACTACACCGAATACCAGGGCAAGCGGTGCGCGATGCCGATGCTCGCCGACGTCTACGGCTTCTACTACAACAAGGACATGCTCGCGGCGAAGGGCGTCACCTCGCCGCCGAAGACCACGGACGAGCTGCTCGAGGACGCCAAGAAGCTGACCGAGTACAACGCGGACGGCTCGATCAAGGTCGCCGGCTTCCTGCCGTCGATGCCGTTCTACGCCAACCAGGCCCAGTACTGGGCGCCGAACTTCGGCGCGCCGTTCCTCGGCCCGGACGGCAAGTCGGACCTCGCCACCAACCCCGGCTGGAAGGCGATGTTCGAGTTCCAGAAGAAGCTCATCGACGCCCTCGGCGGCCACGACAAGGTCGAGCAGTTCAAAGCCGGCCTCGGTGACGAGTACTCCGCCGACAACGGGTTCCAGAAGGGCAAGCTGGCGATGATCTACGACGGTGAGTTCCGCACCGCGTTCATCAAGGACCAGGCCCCGACCCTGAACTACGCCACCGCGCCCGCCCCGGTGCTCACCACCATGGCGGACAAGTACGGCAGTGCCTTCACCACCGGCACGATCATCGCGATCCCCAAGGGCGCCAAGAACCCCGGCGCCGCGTGGGAGCTGATCAAGCAGGTCACCCTGGACACCGACACCCTGGTGGACATGGCCAACGGCCTGAAGAACGTGCCCAGCACGAAGGCTTCGCTGACGTCGCCGCGCCTCGACCTGCAGCCGCAGTTCAAGACGTTCCTCGACATGTACGACAGCGGCAAGCTCGTGTCGAACCAGACCACGCCGATCGGTGACGCGCACCTCAAGGCGGTCAACGACTTCGCCGAGAAGTGGCAGGCCGGCTCGATCCCCGATCTGACCGAAGGCCTGAAGAAGGTGGACGCGCAGATCGACGACGAACTGAAGCAGAAGGGCGCGGGCGGATGACCTCCACCCTCGCCGCGCAAACCGACGGTTCCCCGTCCGCGCCGGAAAAGGCGCGGACGGGGGCCCGCCGGGCCAAGCGCCGCCGGACCGTCTTCCTCTTCATGGCCCCGGCGTTCGTCGGGTTCCTGGTCTTCTTCGGGTACCCGCTGATCGCCACGGTCTACTACTCCTTCACCCGGTACGACCTGATCAACCCGCCGCAGTTCATCGGGTTCGACAACTACGTCCGGATGTTCACCAGCGAGCCGCTGGTCGGCACGGCCGCGTACAACACGCTGTGGCTGGTGGTCGTGCTGACCGTCTGCCGCGTGGTGTTCTCGCTTGGCATCGCGTCGGTGATCTCGCGGCTCAAGTCCGGCGTCGGGCTCGTCCGCACCCTGTGTTACCTGCCGACGCTCGCCCCGCCCGCGGCGGCGACGCTGGCTTTCGTCTTCGTCTTCAACCCGGAGTTCGGGCCGGTCAACCGGTTCCTGCGGCTGGTCGGCATCGACGGCGGGCTCTGGTTCAACAGCCCGGCGATGTCGAAGCCGGCGCTGACGCTGCTGGCGTTGTGGGGCTCCGGCGAGCTGATGATCATCATCTTGGCCGCGCTGCTGGACGTCCCCACCGAACAGTACGAGGCCGCGGAGCTCGACGGCGCCGGCGCGGTCCGCCGGTTCTGGCACGTCACCCTGCCGTCGATCTCGCCGGTGCTGCTGTTCGGCGTCGTCAACTCGATCATCTACGCGCTGCAGTTCTTCACGCAGGCGATCGTCGCCGCGTCCGCCTCGGCGGGCACCGCCGACGTCGCCGGCAACTCGAAGCTCATCGGGGCGCCGCAGAACTCGACGCTGACGTATCCGATCTGGCTGTACGTCCAGGGTTTCCGCTACTTCAACATGGGTTACGCGGCCGCGATGGCCGTGCTGCTGTTCATCGTGTCCTCGGCGTTCACGTGGATCCTCGTGCGGCAGCTCCGGAAGTCCCAGCACCAGGAGGAGGGGGCATGACCGCACTGGCCGAAGCGCCGCAGAAACCGGCGGGCGTCCCGCCGAAGGTGCGGTTCAAGCGCAGCTGGGACAAGCGGCTGTCCTACATCGCGACGCACGCGGTCGGCATCGCGCTCGGCGTGATCTTCATGCTGCCGCTGCTGTTCGTGTTCCTCACCGCGGTGATGAAGAGCGACCAGGCCATGACGGCGAGCCTGTGGCCGACCGAGTGGCACTTCGAGAACTTCGTCGAGGTGTTCAAGAAGGCGCCGCTGCTGGAGTACTTCGGCAACAGCCTGCTGTACTCGGCGCTGGCGACGGCGGGGGCGCTGCTGTCGGCGATCCCGGCGGCGTACGGGCTGGCGAAGCTGCGGTGGCGCGGGCAGAACCTGTTCTTCATGCTGACCGTGGCCGCGATGCTGCTGCCGCCGCAGGTCACCGTCGTGCCGCTGTACGACCTGTGGGTCCGGATGGGGCTCACCGGCACGCTGGTCCCGCTGATCGTGCCGTACTTCTTCTTCGACGCGTTCTCGATCTTCCTGCTCCGCCAGTTCTTCCTCACCATTCCGAAGGACTACATCGAGGCGGCGAAGATCGACGGCTGCACCGAGTTCCAGGCGATGGTCCGGGTGCTGATCCCGATGGCCAAGCCGGGGATCGCGGCCACCGCGATGTTCTGCTTCCTGTTCACCTGGAACGACTACTTCGGGCCGCTGCTCTACACCGGCGAGAACCAGGACCACTGGCCGCTGTCGCTGGCGATCGCGTCCTTCCGCGGCATGCACCACGTCGAGTGGAACATGACGATGGCCGCCACCGCGCTGATCATGGCGCCGGTGATCGTGTTGTTCGTGTTCGCGCAGAAGTCGTTCGTCAAGGGCATCACATTCACGGGAGTCAAGGGATGAAGCTGGCAGTCGTCGGTGGCGGGTCCACCTACACGCCGGAGCTGATCGACGGGATCGCCGGCCGCCGGTCCACTTTGGACGTCGACGAGGTCGTGCTGGTCGACCCGGACGCCTACCGCGTCGAGGCCGTCGGCGGGTTCAGCCAGAGACTGCTTTCGCACGCCGGTCACCCCGCGCAGGTGCGGACCACGCAGTCGCTGGAAGAAGGCGTCGAGGGTGCGTCGGCGGTGCTGATCCAGCTGCGCGTCGGCGGGCAGCGGGCGCGGCGCTCCGACGAGACGTTCCCGCACGCCTGCGGCTGCGTCGGGCAGGAGACGACCGGCGCCGGCGGCCTGGCGAAGGCGTTGCGGACGGTGCCGGTGGTGCTCGACATCGCCGACCGCGTCCGCAAGATCGCCGGTGACGACACGTGGATCGTCAACTTCACCAACCCGGTCGGCATCGTCACCCGCGCGCTGCTCAACGAAGGGCACCGCGCGGTCGGGCTGTGCAACGTCGCGATCAACCTGCAGCGGCAGTTCGGGAAGCTGCTGGGGGTCGGCGCGGACGACGTCAAGCTCGTCCACACCGGACTCAACCACCTGAGCTGGGAGCGCGGCGCGCTGGTCGACGGCGTCGACCGGCTGCCGGAGCTGCTGGACCAGCACTTGGACTACCTGTCCACTGAGGTCAGTGTGCCGGAGAAGTGGCTGCGGCGGATGAACGTCGTGCCGTCGTACTACCTGAAGTACTTCTACGCGCACGACGAGCAGGTCACCAAGCAGCGCACCGAGCGGCCGCGCGCGGACGTCGTCTCGGACGTCGAGGAAGAGCTGCTGAAGATCTACCTCGACCCGGAGCAGAACACCAAGCCGGAGTCGCTGGAGAAGCGCGGCGGGGCGTACTACTCCGAAGCCGCGGTGCAGCTGGTGCACGCGCTGACCGCGGGCGGGCCGGCCGAGGAGCACGTGGTGAACGTCCGCAACGACGGGACGTTCCCGTTCCTGCCGGACGACGCCGTCATCGAGGCTCGGTCCACTGTGGACTCGAACGGTGCGACGCCGATCCCGCAGCCGCCGGTGGAGCCGAACTTCTCCGGGCTCATCGCGGCGACAACGGCGTACGAGTTCCTCGCGCTGGAGGCGGCGGTCAAGGGCGGCCGCGACCGCGTGGCGGACGCGCTGCTCGCGCACCCGCTGGTCGGCCAGTACACGAAGGCCGACACGCTGGCGGACTCGCTCGTGCAGATCAACCGCGAGTACCTGCCCTGGGCGCGCGGATGAGGCCAGCTGTCATTGCCATCGACGGCGGGAACAGCAAGACCGAGGTCCTCGTGGTGTCGCACGAGGGCGTCGTGCTGGGAAAGTCGCGCGGTCCGGGCGCGTCGCCGCAGAACATCGGCGTCGCGGCGTGCGTCGCGGCGCTGGAGGACCTGGTCCTCGAAGCGCTGGGCGCGGCGAGCCTGCCGGACGAGCGGCCGTTCGCGGTGCACACGTCGGCCTACCTCGCCGGGCTCGACTTCCCGCGTGAGGAAGAGGCGCTGCACGCGGCGCTGGCGGTCCGCGGCTGGAGCGACACGCTCGTCGTCGGCAACGACACCCTCGCGCTGCTCCGGGCGGGCAGCGCGGGGGTGGGTGTCGCGGTGGTGTGCGGCGCCGGGATCAACGGCGCCGGCGTCGGCCCGGACGGGCGCGTGCACCGCTTTCCCGCGCTGGGCAAGATCTCCGGCGACTGGGGCGGCGGGTACCGGCTCGGCGAGGAGGCCCTCTGGTGGGCCGTGCGCGCCGAGGACGGCCGCGGCCCGCGGACCGCGCTGATGCCGGCAGTCGCCGCCTACTTCGAGAAGCCGACCCTGCTGGACGTCGTGCAGGGACTGCACTTCGAAGAGATCGACCCGGCGTCGATCCACGGCCTCTGCCCGCTGCTGTTCGAGGTCGCGGCGGCCGGCGACGAGGTCGCGGCGGACATCGTCACGCGGTTCGTCGAGGAGGTCAGCGTCTTCGCGGCGGTGATCCTCCGGAACCTGGACCTGACCGAGGAAGCGCCGGAGATCGTCCTGGGCGGCGGCGTGCTGACCGGGATCGGCGCGCCGGTGATCGCGGAGATCGAGCGCCGGTGCCTGAAGGTCGCGCCGCGCGCGGTGGTCCGCGTCGTCGACGTGAACCCCGTGGTGGGAGCGGCCCTGTTCGGACTGGACACGCTGGGCGCGTCAGAGGCCGCGAAGGCGGCGCTGAAGGCGGCGACCCAGCGCGTGTGAACTCTGGCGGGACCGGTCTCGAAGCGGCGCGAGGCCGGTCCCGCCAGACCCTTACGGAACGAGGATCTCGCCGGTCTCCAGCAAGGACTTGAGGTCCGAGAGGACCCAGGCCCAGCCGCCACCGGCGTTCTCACCCGGGCCGGCGTTGACGTCTTCGTTCGCGCCGGAGACCATCGCGGCGGTGAGCGGCGCGCCGGTGACGTCGTGGGTGATGGTGAGTCTGGTGCCCGCGGTCTTGGTCTCCTCGATGTCGTAGGTGAGGGTCGTGTAGGGCTCTTCCGCCAGTTCCGGGCCCATGAGCAGCTTCCAGGTGATGACGAGCTTCCGCGGCGGATCGACCTCCAGGACCTCGCCGTCGACGAGGTCTCCGGTGAAGCCCGCGTCGATGAACTCCTGCGTCGGGCGGGTGCGGTGCTTGCCGCCGACCTTGAGGTCGAAGTCGGCGAGGCCGGTGTAGCCGTACTTCTGCGTCCACTCGGGCTTGGTGATGGCTTCCCAGATGCGTTCCGGGGTGGCCTTGATGTAGACCCGGTGGACCTGCACGGTGGTCGTCATGGTTCTTCGCCTTCCAGTTCGTTCTTGAGGTCGAGCAGCGCGGTGACGTGGCGTTCGGTGTACTTGTCGATCCACCGGTCGTGGATCTGCCGGATCGGCACGGGGTTGAGGAAGTGCCGCTTCTCCCGGCCTTCCTTGCGCGCGACGACGAGCCCGGCCTCTTCGAGGAGCTTCAGGTGCTTCATGACGCCGAAGCGGGTCATGTCCACCTGGGTCTCGAGCTCGGTGAGCGTGCGGCCGTCACGCTCGAAGAGCAGGTCGAGCAGGAACCGGCGGGTCGGATCCGCCAGCGCCTTGAACACCAGGTCGTCGTGCACACCCTCAAGATAGGTGACCAAAAGGTCACCTGTCAACGGTCCGCACTTTCACGTGAAAGTGCCGCTGGTTCAGACCACCAGGGAGAGGGGGAGGATCAGCGCGATCGCCACCACGGAAATCAGCGTCTCCATCACCGACCAGCTCTTCAGCGTCTGGCCCACCGACAGCCCGAAATACTCCTTGACCAGCCAGAACCCGGCGTCGTTGACGTGCGAGAAGAACAGCGACCCGGCGCCGATCGCCAGCACGAGCAGCGCGCTGTGCGACGGGTCCATCGAAGCCGCCAGCGGGGCGACGATGCCCGCCGCCGAGACCGTCGCGACCGTGGCCGAGCCCGTGGCCAGGCGGATCGCCACCGCCACCAGCCAGCCGAGCAGCAGCGGCGAGAGGTTCGCGTCCTTGGCCAGGCCCGTGATCACGTCGCCGACACCCGCGTCGACCAGGGTCTGCTTGAAGCCGCCGCCCGCGCCGACGATCAGGATGATCCCCGCGATCGGGCCCAGCGAGTCACCGACCACAGTGGACAGCTTGTCCCGCCCCAGCCCGGCCGGGCGGCCCAGCAGGACCATGCCGACCAGCACCGCCGCGAGCAGCGCGATCAGCGGGTCGCCGACGAAGTCCAGGATCTTCCGGGCCTGGCTTTCCTTGGCCAGCAGGATGTCCGAGAGCGCTTTCGCCAGCATGAGCACCACCGGCAGCAACACGGTGGTCAACGTCGCCGCGAAGCTGGGACGCGGTTTGCCGGTGTCCGCGCGTTCCGGGATCAGCCGCTCCGGCGGCGCGGCGTCCGGCACCAGCCGGGCCGCGAGGCGGCCGAACAGCGGGCCCGCGATGACCAGAGTGGGGATGCCGACGAGCAGGCCGAACGCCAGCGTGATGCCGACGTTCGCGTTCAGCGCGCCCGCCGCGGCGAGCGGGCCGGGGTGCGGCGGGACCAGGCCGTGCAGCACCGAGAGCCCGGCGACGGCCGGAATCCCCAGCAGCATCAACGGCTTCCCGGTGCGCTTCACCGCGAGCAGCACCACCGGGATCAGCATGACGAGCCCGATCTCGAAGAACATCGGCAGCCCGATCAGCGCCGCGACCAGCGCCATCGCCCACGGCAGCGCGGCGCCGCGGGCCTTGCCGAGCACGGTGTCGACGATCTGGTCGGCGCCGCCGGAGTCGGCCAGCAGCTTGCCGAGCATCGCGCCGAGGGCGATCAGGATGCCGACGGACGCGACCGTGCTGCCGACACCGCTGGAAAAGCTCTTCAGCAGCTTGTCGACCGGCATCCCGGCGGTCAGCCCGAGCACGAGCGACCCGAGCACCAGCGACAGGAACGGGTGCAGCTTCACCTTCGTGATCAGCACGACGATGACGGCGATCGCGACGACCGTCGCGGCGATGAGCCGGGTGTCGTGGCCGGTCCAGGCGGCGGCGAGGGTGGTCATGAACGCTCCCGGAAGGCGGTCAGGGCGGCTTCGGTGATCTCCTCGGGAGTGCCGCCGATGTCGAAGATCGCGCCGGGCTCGTCCGGCTCGAGGGGTTCCAGGTCGGCGAGCTGGGAGTCCAGCAGCGACACCGGCATGAAGTGACCCGAGCGGTGCTTCATCCGCTCGGCCAGCAGGGCGCTGTCGCCGTGCAGGTGGGCGAACCAGACGTCACCGCCGGTTCTCAGCACGTCCCGGTACCGGCGCTTGAGCGCTGACGACGTCACGACACCGCCGGAGCGCTCGTGGTCGCGGATCCAGCCGGCGATGGCTTCGAGCCAGGGGGCGCGGTCCTCGTCCGTCAGCGGGTGGCCGGCGGTCATCTTCGCGATGTTGGCCTTCGGGTGGAACGTGTCCGCTTCGGCGTACTCGACGTCGAGCGCGCCGGCGAGCGCCGTGCCGATCGTCGTCTTCCCGGAGCCCGACACCCCCATCACCACGATGACGGTCATCCCGCACCTCCCACTTCGTTGTGCTCAGGTGAGTGAAGCTCAAAAGTACTACTTATTCAAGATGAAGTACTACTTAATCGAGTCAGACGGCTAGCTTGGTCCGGTGAGGCATGAGCAGGTATTGGACGCCCTCGGCGCGGCGATCGCGACCGGAGCGCTGCCGCCGGGCACCGTCCTTCGTTCCGAAGAGCTGCAGGAGCGCTTCGGCGCTTCGCGGACGGTGGCGCGCGAAGTCGTCCGAGTGCTCGAGACGATGCAGCTGACCAGCAGCAAACGCCGGGTCGGGGTGATCGTGCGGGCGCCGGGGGAGTGGAACCACTACGACCCGCGGCTGATCCGCTGGCAGCTCGACGGGCCGTCGCGGCCCGCGGCGCTCGCGACCCTGAACGAGCTGCGCTCGGCGGTCGAGCCGTGCGCGGCGCGGTTCGCGGCCCTGCGCGCGACGCCGGAGGAGCGCGGCCGCCTCGGCGCGCTGGGGGAACGCCTGGCGCGGACGGCTCGTGCGCGCGACCTCACGACGTTCCTCGAGTTCGACATCGCCTTCCACGACCTGCTGCTCGGCGCGTCCGGCAACCCGATGTTCGCGCAGCTGTCGGAGGTCGTCGCGGAGGTGCTCACCGGGCGGACCGGGCACGGCCTGATGCCGCCGGAGCCGCAGCCCGAAGCCGTGGCGCTGCACCTGGAGGTGGCGGCCGCGGTGGCGGCCGGGGACGCCGACCGGGCGGAGCGGGCGATGCGCGACATCGTCGTCCAGGCGCGTGAGGAGATCGCCGCGCTGGTCGAGTAGCCTCGTCGGGAACTGGACTTACTTCCGCCGGGGGGCACGGGTGAGCGCGGCGCGCGCGATCGGACTGGTGTTGGGTGTGGCGGCCGACGGCGCCCTGGGCGACGCCCGGCGGCGGCCACCGGTGACGGCGTTCCGCCGGGTCGCGCACCGCCCGGTCCCGGGCGCGCTGGTCGCCGGCGCGGCGGTCCTGGGCGGCGTCCTGCTGGAACGAGCGGGCCGCGGCCGTCCCCTGGTGCAGGCGTCGGCGACCGCGGTGACGACGTGGGCGGTGCTCGGCGCGGCGGGCCTGGCGCTGCAGGGCACGGAGCTCGCCCGCGACCTCGAGGAGTGCCGCTTCGAGCCGGCGCGCTCGACACTGTCCGAACTGGACGCCCGGGTGGCCGACGGTCTCGGGCCGGTCGCGCTGTCCCGCGCGTCGGTGGAAACGTTGGCGGAGAACACTTCCGACGCCGTGGTGGCGCCCCTGGTGTGGGGCGCGGTGGCGGGCGTGCCGGGCCTGCTGGGGGCGCGCGCGGTGAGCCTCCTGCGCCGGGCCCGCGACGGCCGTCGTGGCCACTGGGCGATCGACCGGCTCGACGAGCTGGTCCACCTGGTGCCCACCCGCGTGGCGGCGGCCTTGACGGTCTTGGCGGCCCCGGTGGTCGGCGGCTCGGCAGGCGGCGCCTGGCGGGCCTGGCGCCGCGACACGATCGCCCACCCGAGCCCCAACGCGGGCCGCGTGGAGGCGGCTTTCGCGGGAGCGCTGGAGGTCCGCGTCGGCGGGCGCACGGTGTATCCGCATGGGGTGGCGGAGCTGCCGGTGCTGGGCGTCGGCCGCAACCCGGACGCGGGGCACGTGACGCGGGCGGTGGAGCTGTCCCGGGTGGTCGGCTGGCTGGCCGGGGTGACCGCGGTGGTGCTGGCGGTGCTGACGGGGTTCCGCCGCCGTTCCGTCAGCAGCTGAGGCCGTACTCGCGCGACACCCCGACCAGCCCGGACGGGAACTCGCGCGCCTCCGGCCGGAAGAGCCAGCCGCCCTCGTGCCGCCGCAGCGAGCCGAGGACCACGGCGGATCACCACCGGATCACCTGCCGGGCGGGTTCCGAAGCGGTCGGTCATGACCTTCATCCTGCCCGACGCGCTCGCTCAGCTGCGGCGTTTCAGCTGGGTCAGGGCTTCTTCGTCGAGTCGTCCACCCCGCTCGGCCAGCTTCCCGCCGATCCGCTCCCGGTCCTCCGCCGTCCGGTTCCCACCGAACTTGAACTTCGCCCGGACCCCCGTGATCGTGAACTCGATCCCCCGGATCCCCGGCAGCAGCCGCCGGTCCGGCGCGTCGGAAGCGCTTACCGGCGCCCGGGCCCCGTCCGTCTCGAAATGGCGCAACTGCTTGTCCAGCAACGCCGCCTTCGCGGCCGGATCGTCGACCAGCCGCACGTCGCCCTCCAGCTGGACCGTCGCGTAGTACGACGTCGGCACGCCGAACGCCGGGTCCGCGCCGGCCGCCGTGTTCCAGTCCGCGCGGATGTACGTGTAGTCGTCGACCACCGTCAGCAGCGCTCGCGGGTGCTCCTCCAGCAGCGGCCAGATCGGGTTCGGGCGGGCCAGGTGCGTGACGATCGTCCGGTCGCCGTCGAACGCGAAGTGCGCCGGGGTCACCATCGGCAGGTCGCGGTCCGTGCCGCCCGCGATGAGCTGGCCGAAGTCGTGCCCGGCCAGCCACGCCCGCCACTCGGCGTCCTCGGCCGCGTCCCAGGGGTGGATCAGCATGACCCGAGTGTCACCGAGGACCACTTTCCGCGTACTCGTCCTCGGCCAGGATCTCCGCGACGGACTTGCGACGCGTCGACGTCGAAGCCGGCTCGGTCAGCGCGCCGCCCGGCTTCAGCTCGCGGACGGTGAAATACAGCCAGCCCAGCAGGGCCATCGCGCCGAACGCGATCCACTGCAGCGCGTAGGAGAAGAACGGCCCGGAGTCGGTCTGCGGCAGCGGCAGCGCGCCCAGCACGCCCGGCTGGCCGGTGTCGAGCTGGAAGTACCCCGGCCGGATGTCGAGCTTGCCCGCCCGCGCGACGACCTTCGAGTCGACGACGTAGCTCTGCAGCTGCCCGCCGGTGGAGGCGTCGGCGAAGGCGTCACGGTTCTTCGGGTCGACCTCGTCGGCGCGCACCCGCGCGGTGACCTGGACGGTCCCGGCCGGCGGGGCCGCGTACGGCAGCGCCCCGGACTTGCTGTCGAGCCGGACGTACCCCCGGTCGACCAGCACGACCGTGCCGTCGGTGGTCCGCAACGGCGTCAGCACCTCGAAGGCGCCCTCACCCTGGACGGTCCGCAGCCGCGCGACGACTTCCTTGTCCGCCAGGTACTGGCCGCTGATGGTGACGAGGTGCCATTCGGTGTGCGGGCCGGGCACGGCGCCCGGCGGCAGCAGCTGCGCGAACGGCAGCGGGGCGGCGGTGAAGGACGCCTCCAGCGCGGAGTTCTGCTGCTCGCGCTCGGTGTTGCGGCTGAACTGCCAGGGCGAGAGCAGCGTGAAGCAGCAGATGGCGAAGGTGAACACCACCACCGTCAGCGCCAGCCACCCGGGCTTGAGCAGGAACCGCAACCGCACCCCACCACGGTAGGCCGTACCCGGTCCGGGCCGCCCGCCGACCTCCACGACCTGTGACTTCTACCCCCGCGAACGCACCCAATCGAGCAAACCGGGCACCGAGCGTTCGATCATGCCGAGGACGTCTTCGAAGCCGTCGTCACCGCCGTAGTACGGGTCCGGGACCTCGGCCCCTTCGGGCGCCGACGGGTCGAACGAGCGCAGCAGCCGCACCTTCGCCGGGTCGTCGACGCGGGCGCGGAGGAACTCGGCGTGCCCGGCGTCCGCGGCCAGCAGCAGGTCGGCGGCCAGGTCCTCGTCCGACACCTCGGAGGCGACGTGCGAGGTCGGGTAGCCGTGCGCCTTGAGCGTCGCCCGGGCGCGCTTGTCGGCGGACTCCCCGGCGTGCCACGGGCCGGTGCCGGCGCTGGTCACCCGGACGGCGTCGCCGAGACCGGCCTCCTCGAGCCGCGCGCGGAACACGAGCTCGGCCATCGGGGAGCGGCAGATGTTGCCGGAGCAGACGAAGACGAGGTGAGTCACGTCCCCAGCGTAACCACCGGGTTCACCCGGTCACCCGCTCGCTCGGCGGTACCCGGCGCCCGGCCCCGCCACTTAGCGTCGATCGGGCGAGGACGCGAACCGGAAGGAAAGCGATCATGCACGGATGCTGCTCGAAGTGCACCGGTCAGGGCTGCGGCTGCTGCGGCAACTGCAACTGACGAACCCACCCGGCGCTCGCGGCGGCGGCGGTCCGACGCCGCCGGAGCGCCCTTAGCCCGGCGCCGCGCCCGTGCGAAGATCCCCGGGTGCCCGCCCTTTCCGAAATCATCACCGCGCTGGAGCAGGCGTACCCGCCCGCGCTCGCCGAGTCGTGGGACGCCGTCGGCCTCGTCTGCGGCGACCCGGCCGAAACCGTCACCAGCGTGCTGTTCTGCGTCGACCCCGTCACCGAGACCGTCGACGAAGCCCTCGAGATCGGCGCGCAGCTGATCGTCGCGCACCACCCGCTGCTGCTGCGCGGGGTGCACGGCGTCCCGGCCGACACCGCCAAGGGCGCGCTCGTCCACCGGATGATCCGCGAGGGTGTCGCCCTCTACTGCGCGCACACCAACGCCGACTCCGCCGACCCCGGCGTCTCCGACGCGCTGGCCGCGGCGATCGGCCTGCGCGTGACCGGCCCGCTCGAGCCGAACGAAGACGGCGTCACCGGCATCGGCCGCCTCGGTGAGCTGCCCGAGGCCGAGCCGTTCGCGATGTTCGTCCAGCGGGTCGCCGACGCGCTGCCCGCGACCGTGCCCGGCGTGCTCGGGGCGGGCGACGCCGACCGCCCGATCCGCACCGTCGCCGTGTCCGGCGGGGCCGGGGACTCCTACCTGAAGCAGGCGACCGCGGCCGGTGTCGACGCCTTCGTCACCGCCGACCTGCGGCATCACCCCGCCGGTGAGCACATCGCGGCCCGGGGCCCGGTGCCCGCGCTGGTCGGGCTGACGCACTGGGCGTCCGAATGGCCCTGGTGCGGGCAAGCCTCGGCGGTCGTGGCGCGGGCGTTTGCGGGTAACGTCGACACCTCCGTCTCCACGCGGTGCACCGACCCGTGGAACGTCCGCGCCGAGCGCACATCGATTTAGAGGAGCACCGTGAAGGCCGAACCCGCCGTGCAGCGTCAGCTGCTCGAGCTCGCCAAGGTGGACGCCGAGCTCTCGCGCACCGCGCACCGCCGTCGCACCCTGCCCGAACTGGCCGAGATCGACGCCGGGGAGAAGACGGCGCGCGAGCGCCGCGACGCGCTCGTTTCGGTGGAGACCGCCGCCTCCGACCTCGACCGCGAGATCGCCCGCCAGGAGAAGGAGATCGAGTCGGTGCGGGCCCGCGAAGACCGCGACCGCAAGCTCCTGGCGTCCGGCACGGTCGTCGCCAAGCAGATGGCCGACATCGAGCACGAGCTGCAGAGCCTCGAACGCCGGCAGGGCGCCCTCGAGGACGACCTGCTGGAGCTGATGGAGCAGCGCGAGGCGCTGGGCCTGGACGCGCAGCGCACCGGCGCCGAGGTCGACAAGGCCGAAGCCGAGGTCGCGGCCGCGGTCGTCCGCCGCGACGAGGCGTTCAAGGACCTCGACACCACCCGCGCGCGCCGCGACGAAGACCGCGCGAAGCTGCTGCCGCGCTTCCCGGAGCCGCTGCTCAAGCTGTACGAGCGCGTCCGCGAGCACAAGGGCATCGGCGCCGCGCTGCTGCGGGCCCGCCGCTGCGGCGCCTGCCAGCTGGAGCTGGACCGCAACACCGTCAACGAGATCAAGGGCGCACCCGAGGACGACGTCGTCCAGTGCGAGAACTGCGGCGCGATCCTGGTCCGGACCGTGGAGTCGGGTCTGTGACGTCGCACGTGGTCGTCGAAGCCGACGGCGGTTCCCGGGGCAACCCGGGCCCGGCCGGGTACGGCGCGGTGGTCAAGGACCCCGCGTCCGGCGAGGTGCTCGCCGAGCGCAAGGAAGGCCTCGGTGTCGTCACCAACAACGTCGCCGAGTACAACGGCCTGATCGCCGGGCTGGCCGCCGCGGCCGAGCTCGGAGCGTCCACTGTGGACGTCCGGATGGACTCGAAGCTCGTGGTGGAGCAGATGTCCGGACGCTGGAAGATCAAGCACCCGGACATGCAGCCGCTCGCCGAGCGCGCCAAGGAGCTGGCCGCCGGGTTCACGCGCGTCCGCTACGAGTGGATCCCGCGCGCGGAGAACTCCCACGCCGACCGGCTGGCCAACGAAGCCATGGACGCGGCGACCGGCAAGCCCGCCGCCGGGAAGCCCGCGACGCCGAAGCTGCCGACCCGCAAACCGGACCGCGCGACCGTGGCCTGGACCGGCGCGAAGGGCACGCCGACCCGGCTGCTCCTGCTGCGCCACGGCCAGACGGAGATGTCGGCGCTGCGCCGCTACTCCGGCCGCGGCGACGTCCCGCTGACCGAGCTGGGCCGCGCGCAGGCCGCGGCGGCGGCGAAGCGGCTGGCCGCGACCGAGGGCCTGGTCGTCGACGGTGAGGCCGTCCCGATCATCGCCTCGCCGCTCACCCGCACCAAGCAGACCGCGCAGGCCGTCGCCGACGCGCTCGGCGGCCGCGTCGAGACCCACCCCGGCCTCATCGAGACCGACTTCGGCGACTGGGAAGGGCTGACGTTCGCCGAAGCGGCCGACCGCGACCCCGAGCTGCACCGCTCGTGGCTGGGCGACAGCTCGGTGCCGCCACCGAACGGGGAGAGCTTCGACGTCGTCCACCGGCGCGTCCGCAAGGCCCGCGACGAGCTGATCGCCGAGCACGGCGGGAAGACGTTGCTGCTGGTCAGCCACGTGACGCCGATCAAGACGCTGCTCCGGATGGGCCTCGACGCGGGCCCGCAGCTGCTGTTCCGGCTGCACCTCGATCTGGCGTCGCTGTCGATCGTCGAGTTCTACCCGGACGGCAACGCTTCGGTCCGGCTGGTCAACGACACCTCGCACCTGGCCTGACGACCCAAATGTGGGGTGGATCACGCTCAATGCCGACGCGTGGCCGACCCCCGATGGGGTATTGGCTACAGTGTCTCGACCGCGACGCCGCGGTGGCGGGCCCGGCCTCGGGCGCGCTTCATGGGGCGCCAGCTCGTGCGTATCCCACCGGCAGAGGCCTGCGGGCGGAACAGTGACGAGGAAATGACGGCTAGCGCACTCAGCGAGACCTCCCAGAGCGACGTCCCCGAGGACCCCGCGCCCGCCACGACCGCGCGCGGCTGGGGCGCGCGCCTGGCGCCGGTGCTGGCCGTGCTCGCCGGCGTCGCGGCGGTCGCCGCCCACGCCACCCGCTACGGCCACTGGATCGTCGACGACGCCGCCATCACCTTCTCCTACGCGCGCAGCTTCGCCGACGGCCTCGGCCCGGTGCTGCAGCCGGGCGCGCCGCCGGTCGAGGGCTTCTCCGACCCGACGTGGATGGTGCTGCTCGGCGTCGGCAAGCTCGTCGGCCTCTTCGACCACGGCCTGCTGTTCGGCCTGCCCGACTACGTGCTGTTCCCGAAGGCGCTGGGCCTGCTGTTCACCGGCGGCATCCTGACGGCCTGCTACATCGCCGCGAAGCAGGTCTTCACGCGCTTCGCGTGGCTGGTCACGCTGGTCGCGGGCCTCACACTGGCGACGATCCCGTCGTTCGTCATCTGGGTCGTGTCCGGCCTGGAGAACTCGCTGTTCGCGTTTGTGGTCGTGACGCTGGGCGTGACGCTGTTCGTCTCGGTGAAGCGGGACAAGCTGCTGACGCCGAAGGTCGCGCTGTGGGCCGGGGTGCTGGTGGCGTTCGCCGCGCTGACCCGCCCGGAAGGCTTGATCTACGCGGGCGCGTACCCGCTGACGGCGCTGTTCCTGCTGCGCGGCGGCCTGTTCTGGAAGAGCTTCCGGCTGGCGCTGCTGTCGGTGGCGGCGTTCGCCGTGCCGTTCGGCGCGTACGTCGTCTGGCGGCACGCCGAGTTCGGGCGGCTGCTGGCCAACCCGTCGGTGGCGAAGCAGCAGGGCCTGCCCGGCTTCGACGCGGTCAAGCGGCCGTTCGAGCTGGTCGAGTACGCCGGCTGGGCCGGCGTGGTCCTGCTGGTGCTGGTGGTGGTGTTCGCGCTGGTCAAGGCCCCGTGGCGGCGTTCGCTGATCGCGCTGCTGGTGCCGCTGGGGCTCGGCGTCGTGGCGTACGGCGTGATGGTCGCCGACTGGATGTACCAGCACCGGTTCGCCAGCCCGATCTGGGCGCTCGCGGTCATCGCGGGCACGCTGTCGGCCGGCGAGCTGCTCAAGCACCGCCGCGCGCTGCTGCGGGTCGGGATCGTCGTGGTCCTGGTCGGCGCGTTCGTGCCGTCGGCCGTCGGGTTCGCGCAGGCCGCGGACAAGTTCGCGAAGAACCCGAACATCACGGCGTGCCTGGTGGCGGACCGGTTCGGCCGCGGTTTCAACACCTACGCGGACATCCTGGGCATCCAGAAGGCGTCCCTGCTGCTGCCCGACCTCGGTGGCTCGTCGATGACCAGCCGCCTGGAGCTGGTGGACATGGCGGGGCTGGTCAACAAGCCGATTGCCGACCTGGTCCACGACAACAACCTGGCGGGCCTGCGCGACTACGTGTTCGACACGGTGAAGCCGACGTTCATCCACTCGTGGGGCCCGTGGGCCGCGGGCAACGGCATCGCGCTGGACCCCCGCCTGGACCGCGACTACGTGCTGATCTACTCGTCGCCGATCGAGGGCTTGCGCAACGGCGACTGGGTACGCCGCGACGCGGCGACGGACCCGGCAAAGCTGAAGGCGGCGCAGGAGTACGCGGCGAAGACGATCCCGGAGGTGGCGGCGGACCGCTTCGGCGGACCGCTGGACGACTGCGGGGCCACGATGAAGCCGGGCCAGACGATCAGGATGCCCGGCTGAGTCCGGAACTCGCGTGATTCCAGCCGTAACTCGCGTGATTGAAGCCGGATCTCGCCAGTTCCGGCTTCAATCACGCGAGATCCGGCTCCGATCACGTCGGTTGCGAGTTACGTCACCAGGCTCAAGCCCAGCCACAACGCCACGGTCGCCGCGGCCAGGCACAGCGGCGTCGTGATGAACCCGAGCGCGTGGAACGTCTTCGCCGACGGGGCCGCCGGGAGCGTCCGGCGCCACAACAGCGTCGCCAACGAACCCAGGTAACTCGCGTTCGGCCCGATGTTGACCCCCAGGAGCACCGCCAGCAGCACTCCCGCCGCCGGGTGGGGGCCCAGGACCGACAGCAGGATCAGCGTCGCCGGGAGGTTGTTGACCAGGTTGGCCAGCAACGCCGCCACGGCGGCCGCCAGCAGGAGCTCGGCCAGGCCCGTCGACGTCGGCAGCAGGGACCGCAGCAGGCCGCCGAGCAGGTGCTCCGAGACCGCCTCCACCACCACCGCCAGGCCCAGCACGAACAGGCACAGCTGCGGCGCCGCCTCCGTCACCAGCTGCCACGGCTTGATCTTGCCCGAGGCCAGCGCCCGGACGCCGAGGATCACCGCCGCCAGCGTCGCGATCCACACCGGCTCGACGTGTCCGAGCGGCCCCAGCGCGAACCCCACCAGCGTCAGCGCGAGGACGACCAGCGCGAACACCGGTGTCTCCAGGTGCTGCGAAGGGGACGCCGTCTCGCGCGGACGCAGGTCCAGCGAGAAGAACCGCAGGAACACCAGCAGCTCGATGCCGATGGTGACCAGCCACGGCAGCGCCATCAGCGCCGTGAACCCGGCGAACGTCAGCCCCGACGCCGCGAAGGCCAGCAGGTTCGTCAGGTTGGACACCGGCAGCAGCGTCGACGCCGAGTTCGCCAGGTGCGCGCACGCGTAGACGTGCGGACGCGCGGGCAGGCGCAGGCTCGTCGCCGTCGCCAGGACGACCGGGGTGAGCAGGACGACCGTGGCGTCCAGGCTGAGGACCGCCGTCACGCCGGCCGCCGCGGCGAAGGTGAGCACCAGCAGCCGGCGCGGCTTGCCGTGGCACGCCTCCGCCAGGCGGTTGCCGAGCCAGGTGAACACGCCGTCGACACTGGCCAAAAAGGACAACAGCAGGATCGCGGCCAAAAAGCCCAAGGTCGGGAGGATCTCGACGGCCCGCGCCCCGGCCGCGGCGGGCGAGACCCAGCCCAGCAGCAGCGCGACCCCCGCGGCCGGCACCGCGGCCACGGCCTCGGGCCAGCCCCGCGGCCGCACGATCGCGAAGACCAGTACGCCGGCCAGCAGCGCCAGGCTGCCGGCCCCAGCCCAGAAGTTCACCAGCTCACGCTAATCGGCCCCCGGTTCTGTCGGTGCACTCGGGTAGCGTGGAAGACGGGGGGCGCCCCCGCGAGCCCGGGCTCAGACGCCCAGCGGCTCCGGCGTGGCAGCACCTCGTGCCAGATCCTTCTCCTTCTCGCGGATCACCGGCAGCACGTGCTTGCCGAAGTGCTCGACGTCCTCGAGGTAGTGCAGGAACCCGAGCAGCAACAGCGAAGCGCCGCGCTTCTTGTACTCGATCGCCCGGTCGGCGATCTGCTCCGGCGTGCCGATCAGCTTCGTGCGGAAGCCGTCGTTGTACTGGACGAGGTCCTCGAACTCCGAGTCGGCCCACATGCCCTTGGTGTCCGAAGTGGACTTCCCGGCCTGCTTCACGGCGTTGCGGAAACCCTCGACGGCGTCCTTGTTCGCCTTCTCGACGATCTCGCGCAGCACGTTCTTGGCTTCACTCTCGGTCTCCCTGGCGATGAGGAAGCCGTTCAGTCCGAATCGGACGGTGTGGTCGTTCTCCGCCGCGTACCCGCGCACCTCGGCGACCTGCTCGCTGAAACCGTCGAAGTCCTTGCCGTTGCTGAAGTACCAGTCCGAGACGCGGCCGGCGAGCTTGCGCGCGGCCGTGGAGTTGCCGCCCTGGAAGATCTCCGGGTGCGGCGCGGCGACCGGCTTCGGCTTGATGTCGAAGTCGTGGATCCGGTAGAAGTCACCGCGGAACTCGGCGTGGTCGTTCGTCCAGAGCTCCCGCAGCACCCGGATGAACTCCTCCGACCGGCGATAACGCTCGTCGTGCTCCAGCCACGCCTCGCCGAGGCCGGTGAACTCGTCCTTGAACCAGCCGCTCACCACGTTCACCGCGGCGCGGCCGCCGGAGATGACGTCGGCGCTGGCGATGAACTTGGCCAGCACACCCGGGTGCCACAGTCCAGGATGGACGGCCGCGATCACCTTCAACCGCTGCGTCGCGAGCAGCAGCGCGAGGCTGAACCCGGTCGACTCGTGCTGGTAGGCGGCGCCGTAGCTGGCGGTGTAGCGCACCTGCGAGAGCGCGTACTCGAAGCCGTTGTTCTCGGCGAGCACCGCGAGGTCTCTGTTGTACTCGTAGCCCCAGTCCGTCCGCTGTTCGATGTCGGACGTGACCAGGCCACCGCTCACGTTCGGGACCCAGTAGGCGAATTTCAACGGCTCTTCGAGCGACATGCCCCGAGTAGAGCAACGACCCCGGGAGGGGTCAACGCGCGTCCAAGCGCTGAGAAGACTTCGCCAGCGCGCCACTGAGCTCCGCGCGGCCGGGGATGCCGAGCTTGCGGTACGCGCCGGACAGGTGCAGCTCCACCGTCCGCCGGGTGAGGTGCAGCGCCGTCGCGATCTCGCGGTTGGTCAGGCCCTGCGCGGCCATCACGGCGATGCGGTTCTCCTGCCGCGTCAGGCCGTGCTCGTTGTCCTTCGCCGGGGTGAGCGCCCGCCGGGACGAGCGCAGCTCCTCGGCCGCCCGCCGCGCGAGGGGACGCGCTCCGCAGTGCTCGCTCAGCTCGACGGCCTGCCGCAGCGTCTCGATGGCCTTCTCGGACTGGCCGTGCCGCGACTGCAGCGTGCCCAGCTCGGTCAGCGCCGTCGCCAGCTGCAGACGCGCCGGCGACGAGCGCAGCGTCGTGATCGCCTTGGTCAGCGCCCGCTCGGCTTCGTCGTCTTCGCGGACCAGGCCGATCGTCGTCAGCGCGGTGCCCAGCGGGCGTGCCGCGCCCCAGCGGGCCGACGCGTTCATGTCCTCTTCGGCCAGCCGGGCCGCGTCGTCGGCCTGGCCGAGCGCCAGCGCCGCGCGGGCGGCGTGCGCGCGCCACGGCACGAACCCCGGGAACCGCATGCCGTGGTGGGCGAGCCGGCGGCCGCAGCTGAGCAGGTCCTCGAACCCGAAGCGCGTGTAGCCGGTCGCGACGCGCAGGCGGCCTCGCGCGTACAGCAGGTAGGTGTGGGTGAACAGGCCCTGGCTGGCGACGAAGTCCATCCGGTCCAGCAGCGACGTCGCCGCTTCGAACCGGCCCAGGTCGACCCAGCACTCGATGAGCTTCGCCGCGCACAGCACGCCGACCGGGCAGGTCGTCGTCCCGCCGCGCTCGTCGAACCGGCGCAGCAGCGACTCGAAGTGGACGCTCGCGCGCTGCAGGTCGCCGCTGGCCTGCAACGCGATCCCCCGAGCCAGGGTGGGCAACGCGCCGTGCGGCACGTGCACGTCCCACGGCTCGCGCTCGACGTCGAGGACCCGGCACAGCCGGTCGACGTGCGCCGGCTCGTCCGCGAGCACCGCCGTGGCCAGGGTGAAGAAGTAGTGCTGTTCGAAGAGCTCCCCGTCGTCTCCGCTCAGGGCGCCGGCGAAGTGCCCGACGGCGTCCTGCGCGGACTCGCCGCTTCGGACGGCGTCGAGCGCCAGCAACGCCGAGCGGCTGCGCTGCGCCGCCGCGTCGGTCAGCGGCGTCCACTGCTCCTCGAAGTCGCGGAACTCCGGCGGCGGGCCGAGCCGGCTGCCGGCCTCGGCGAGGTAGGTCATGCACAGCAGCGGCCAGACGGCGTCCGGCCCGCCCGCGTCGAGCCGCGCGGCGATCTGGCCGGCCGCGCTGATCGCGAGCCGGGCGTCCTGGCCACCGCAGAGCGACAGGAGCATCGCGGTGGCGATGAACGCGGCCGTGTCGCGGTTGCCGATCGTGTCGACGGCTTCCCGCACCCGCTTGGCCGCGGCCGGCGGGTCGAGCTGGAACTCGGCGTGGGCCAGCTGCAGCAGCACGGCGACCCGGCGCCCGGACGTCAGCCGCTCCTCCAGCGCCCGCCGCAGGTGCCGCGTGGCCAGCTCCGGCCGGCCCGAGAACACGGCGATCCGCGCGCTCATCCGCAGCACGTCCACGCCCCACGGGATCCGGATCGACGTCGCTTCCAGCAGGTGCGCGGCGACGCGCTCGGTCGGCGCGCTCGCCTCCGAGAGCAGCTTCGCCGCCCGCGCGTGGTTGACCGCCCGTGTCGTCTTCGGCATGTCCCGCAGCACGGAGTTGCGCACGAACGGCAGGGTCAGCGCCGGTCGGCTGCTGTTGTGCAGCAGGTGCAGCCGCACCATCGTGTCGATCGCCTGCACCGCGTCGAACTCGTCGACCCCGGCGAGCTGGGCCAGCAGGTCGAAGCCCGCGTCCTCGCCGAGGATCGCGGCCGCGTGCAGGATGGCCGGCGCGTGCGGGAACTCCTTCATCCGCGTGTGCAGCACCTGCCCGATCAGCGACGAGCCCAGCTCCCGCGGGTCCGCGCCGGGCAGTAGCCGCGGGCGCAGCGCGTTGAGCAGGTACGGGTTGCCGCCGGTCGACTCGCGGCAGGCGGTGGCGAGTTCGCCGGGAGCCAGGCCGAGGATCTCCGCCGCGGCCGCGTCGCCGAGGCCGTGCAGCGTGATGCTGGCCGGCGTGCAGCCCGCCATCTCCAGCAGCGCGACGTCCCGGTGCGGCGGGTGGCCGGTCAGGGACGTGAGTATGATCAACACCGGCAGGTCGAGGACGCGGTTGCGGATGTAGGCCAGGCACCGCATGGACCAGGCGTCGGCGAGGTGCACGTTGTCGACGCCGAGCAGCAGCGGGCCCCGGTCGGTCGCGTCGCGGACGAGGCGGAAGAAGTGCTCGAGCGCTTCGCTCTCGCCGGCCGGGCCGCACTGCTCGGTGAAGGCCGGGCGGGGTGCGCCGGGTTCGTCCAGCGCGCCGGCCAGCTGACGGGCGAGCCCGCCGGGCAGGTGGCTCTCCAGCCGGGACCCGGTGGCGGTCGCGACGGTGAAGCCGGCGTCCGCAGCCAGTGCCGCGGCGGCGTGCAGCGTGGCGCTCTTGCCCATGCCGAACTCGCCGACCAGCACGGCGCTGGCGGCCGTGCCGCCGAGTGCGACCGGGAACAGGCTGGTCAGGCGGCTGAGCTCGGGCTCGCGGCCGGGGAGCCGCGGAGCGGGACGCTTCGGTACCGAAGCCCCGCTGACGGGGTGCTCGGAATTTACTTCGGTATCCACCGTAAGGACTTTCATGTTGGGTTGGGGCAGACTACTGGAAACCGGCCGACCGCGGGAGATTCCGCAGGTCAACGCCGGTGCCGGCCACGACCTGAGCAGGGGAGACGATGCACGCAGCCGATGCGAACCGGATCTTCCCGCCGGCCGGCCGGACCGCGCAGAGGGCCGTCAGGGCCACCGCGACCAGTAGCAGGAGCACTCCGGCCGTAGAGGCGCGGCGGCCGGCGAAGACGCAGGGCTTCCGCCGCCGGGCGGCGCCGTCGCTCGGCGACGGGTAGCTGCCGGGGGAGTCACCGGGTGCCGGGCCGCCACTGGAGGCCCGGGAGCCGTCGGAGACCCGGGAGCCGCCGGCGGTCCGATCGGCACTGGAGGCCCGGTCGCCACCGAAGGCCCGGGAGCCGGCGGAGCACCGCCGAGCGGCAGGTAGCCGAGCCGGACCGCCTCCGCCAGCGCCGCCGACACCGGCGCGAACCCGGTGCGCAGCTCCCGGCACCGGACGCAGTCCCGCAGGTGTTCTTCGAACTCCGCCGGATCGTCGAGGACACCGAGCTCGTAAGCCGCGGCGTCGGCGTGCCTCCCCCTCATCGCACCGCCACTTCCCCGAGCGCCTTCCGCAATTGCCGCATCGCCGTGTACAACCGCGACTTCACGGTTCCCTCGGGAATTCCCAGAATTGTTGCCGCCTGCCGGACGGTGTTTCCGGCGAGGTAGGTCTCGGTGATGACGGACTGGTATTTCTCGTCGAGTTCCACCAATGCCTGGGTAATCGTTAGTGCGGCTAACGAACTGTCCGCATGATCGGCGGACTCGGCGTTTTCCGGGATCTCCAGAGCGACCTCCTGGGGGCGGACCCGGCGGTTTCGCCAGCCGTCGATGACGATCCGGCGGGCCACGGTGAGCAGCCAGCCGCGCAGCATTCCGGGCTCGCGTTCGAGCGTTCCGGAATGCTGCCACGCGCGGATCATGGTCTCCTGCACCACATCCTCGGTCCACTGCCGGTCATAGTTGGTCAGGGACAACACCTGTGCGAACAGTGTGGCGCGGAAGTCCTTGTACAGCAACGGAACCAGGTCATCCGCGGAGCTGGGGGCGACGGCGACCGCGGTGGTGGACGGGGCGTAGCCGACGTGGCCGCGACTTTCTCTGCCCAGTGCTTCCATAAAGCTCGCAACCTCACCTGACTGGCGGACCGTGGGGCCATTGGAGCGTAGCGCAAAAACACTTAATAGGCCATATGCATTAGTTTCCCTGCCCAATTGGGCGCGGCGGCCACGGTGATCATGGAAGACGGGTTCAAATTGTGTCTTGTGATGCACGTCATAGTCACTAAAAGGTGACGGTGAGAACCGGATCGCACCTTCTCCCCGTAGCTCCCTGTGAGGACTACTTCGCGAAGGGACAACGGGGATGCCGCTCCGATTCGTGGCTTTGCTCGCCGCCACGACCGCGCTCGTGCTCGGCCTGGCCTTCCCGGCCGCCGCCGGCGAGCTGCAGCAGTCCGACCGGACCCTGCTGACCCGGCTGAAGCAGCACACGCTGTGGGCCGGGCCGGCCAGCAGGCTCGCCGCCGAGCGGGCCACCAACCGGCGGGTGCAGGCCGTCGCGGGCCGCATCGCCGACGACCAGGCCCGCCTCGACGTCGCCCTGCGCGCGGTCGCCGACCGGCTCGCCTACGCGCTGCCGACCGAGCCGACCGGAAAGGAGCGCGCGTGGGCGGACGAGCTCGCCGCGGACTCCGGCGACGACTTCGACCGCGCCTACGTCAACCGGGTCCGCGCCGAGTACGGCAGCCTCTTCGCGCTCGCCTCCGACGTCCGCGCCGGCACCCGCGACGACGACGTCCGCGCGTTCGCCCAGACCGCCGTCGACACCGCACTCGGCCACCTGACGCTCCTCGAGAGCACCGGGCTCGCCGAGACGACGTCCCTGCTCGTCTCCGCCACCGAGGACAACAGCCTCGGCGGCGAAGACCTCGCGCTCGGGGCCGTGTTCGTGGCTTTCGCCGCAGTCGCCACGTTCGGCCTGCTCCGCCTGCTCGGAACCCCCGGCAGGACCCAGCCGCGCACCCGGAGGTAAGCCCGCCCATGTCCCCATCCGCCGCGCTGGTCCCGGTGTCGCCGCACGACACCGGGATCGCCGAGGCCGCCGCGCTGTCCGGCCGCCTCACCTACCTCTGCATGTGCCTCGCGCTGTGCTGGGGCGTGCTCGCCGCCACCGGCTGGGTCCGCCGTTTCAGCGGCCGCGACGCCCTGCGCGCCGGGCACGTCCTGCTCTCGGCGTTCACCCTCGCCACCGGCACCCTGCACGGGCTGACGTTCCTCTTCCTGGAGGACGACCCGTTCGGCGTCACCGACCTGCTCGTGCCCTTCTACGACGGCACCCCGCGGCACGCGCTCGGCATCGCCGGGCTCGAGCTCGTCATCGCCGTGTCGGTCACCGCCGGGCTGCGCCGCGGCGCCCGCGAAGGCCGCTGGCTGCGCTTCCACCAGCTCGGCTACCTCGCCATCGGGCTGCTCGCGGTGCACGCCTGGCTCGGCGCGATCTCCGCCGGGCACCTGGCGGTGGTCTGGCTCGCGGGCATCACGCTGCTCGTCCCGCCGGTGGTGCTCTCGGTGCTGCGGGTGCTGCCGACGTCGGCCCTCGTCCGCGCCGGGCTGATCGAGCCGGCGCCCGAGGAGCCGGAGCCGGCCGGGCTGCACGTCGACGTCGACAGCCGGCGCTGCCACGCCTACGGGGTCTGCCAGGCCGAGGCGCCCGGGGTCTTCCAGCTCGGCCACGACGGGCACCTCGAGTACGAGAAACGACCGGGGGCCGGCCAGGCGCCGAACGTCCAGGCCGCCGCGCGCGCCTGTCCCATGCGAGCCATCCACCTGTTGGGAGCCACCCGATGAGCGAACGGATCGTCATCGCCGGAGCCGGCCTCGCCGGCCTGCGCGCGGCCGAACGGCTGCGCGAGCTCGGGTTCGACGGCGAGGTCGTTGTCATCGGCGCCGAGCCCGACGTCGCCTACCACCGGCCGGCGCTGTCGAAGCAGCTGCTCACCGGCGCGGTCAGCCGCGCCGACACGCTGCTCGTCGACCCGCTCGAAGTCGACGCCGAGTGGCGCTTCGACACGCCGGTGACCGCGGTGTCGCCGAACCGTCAGGTCGTCCACCTGCGGGACGAGGAGCTGCGCTACGACGGCCTGGTCATCGCCACCGGCGTCGAGCCGCGGCGGATGCCGGGCGCGCCGCACGGCCACCCGCGGGTCGTCGTCGTGCGCACGCTGTCCGACACCACGGCCCTCCAGCGCGCCCTGGCCGGCAACCCGGGGCCGGTGGCGGTCGTCGGTGACGGCTTCATTGGCTGCGAAGTCGCTTCGAGCCTTCGCGAGATGAACCGCGACGTCATCCTCTTCGGCCGCGCGCGGGCGCTCATGACCGACGTCCTCGGCCCCGACATCGGCGACTGGCTCACCGCGCTGCACACCGCCCGCGGGGTCCACCTCGAGCTCGGCACCACCATCCGCCGCTGGCGCCCCTCGCCGACCTCGGTCGGGCTCGAGTTCGCCGACGGCCGGGCGGTCGACGTCGCGTGCGTCGTGGTCGCGGTGGGCAGCGTCCCCGCCGTCTCGTGGCTGCGCGGCGCGAAGCTGCCCCTCGACGACGGTGTGGTGTGCGGACCGACGTGTCACGTCGTCGGGTCGGCCACGATCGTCGCCGCCGGGGACGTCGCCCGCTGGCCCAACCTCCGCTACGAGCCCACGCCGCAACGGGACGAACACTGGCTCAACGCCGTCGAGATGAGCCGTGTCGCCGCCGAGAACCTCCTCACCGGCCCGCAAGGTTCCCCGGCCTACACGCCGGTGCCGCGCTTCTGGTCCGAGCAGCACGGCGTCCGCATCCAGGTCGCCGGGCGGCCGGCCCTCGGCACCGACACCGTCCTGCTCGAGTCACCGGTCGCCGGCACCCGGCCGATCACCGGGTTCGTCCGCGGCGGCCGGCTGGTCGGCCTCATCGGCCTGGACAGCCCGGCAGCGGTGCTGCACTGGACCGCCGAGCTCGCCCGCCAGCACCCCGCGCCCGGCCGGGACGAGCCACCGCCGCCGGAGGTCCGGCCGCGCCACCACAGCGGGGCCGTGGCCGGGTACTGAGCTACGATCTTCCGGCGGACGAGCTGGCAGGGCGGTCGCGAGCCGGGGCGACCCGGTCCGAGGAAAGTCCGGACTCCGCAGGGCAGGGTGGTTGCTAACGGCAACCCGGGGTGACCCGCGGGACAGTGCCACAGAGAACAGACCGCCCCCGTCTTCGGACGGGGGTAAGGGTGAAACGGTGGTGTAAGAGACCACCAGCGTCCCGGGCGACCGGGACGGCTAGGTAAACCCCACCCGGAGCAAGGCCAAGAGGGAGCGCGAGCTCCTGCGCAGGCGTTCGAGGACGGCCCGTCCGAGCCTGCGGGTAGGCCGCTGGAGCCTGCCGGCGACGGCAGGCCGAGATGGATGGCCGCCGCCCCGCGAGCCGCGAGGCGACCGGGGAACAGGATCCGGCTTACATGCCAGCTCGTCCGCCTCCTTCCGCAGCTGGTCGTGAGTGGCAATTAGGGTTCTAACCCGAATTACCACTCACGACGGCCGGAGCCTCGCCAGCGGTGGTTACCCGGTAGTAGGGTGCGGTCATGGCGGGCGACGAGAAGCGGTTCAAGCGGGCATTCGACTCCTTGCACGCCTTTGCGTACTTCGCACCCGAAGTCGACGCGGCGCTCACCGGCATCGGGCTGCGGCCGGGGCGGATGCCGTATTTCGCCGGGCGCTCGGCCGCCATGGGCGCCGTCGGGCCCGAGGTCGTCGCCGCGACCTTCTACAACTTCAACCCCGAGGTCGTCGCCCGGACCATCCCGCGGGCCTGGACCCTGGCGACCCCCGACCAGGTGCTCGACGCGCGGCTCGAGGGCGTCGACCAGGCGCTGACCCGGCTGCTCGGTGACCACGTCAAGGGTGACGACGTCGCCGAAGCCGCGGACCTCGCCCGGGAAGCCTCGGCCGGCTGTCACGGCGAAGGCCGTCCCCTGTACGCGGCGCACGCCGGCCTGGGCTGGCCGGGGGAGCCGCACCTCGTCCTCTGGCACGCCATCACCCTGCTGCGCGAGCACCGCGGGGACGGCCACCTCGCCGCGCTGGTGCTCAACGGCCTGAGCGGGGTCGAAGCCGTCGTCACGCACGTCGCGACCGGCGGTGGCTTCACCACCGAGGCGGCGAAGCGGACCCGCGGCTGGAGCGACGAGCAGTGGGCCGCCGCCGAAGCCGGTCTTCGCGACCGCGGGCTCTTCGACGCCGACGGCGCGCTCACCGAGGAAGGCGCCGCCGTCCGCGACCGCGTGGAGATCGCCACCGAGGCCGCCGCGCGCGGGCCGTGGGAGCACCTGGGCCCCGAGAAGACCGTCCGGCTCGAAGAGCTCTGCCGCGGCCTCAGCGCCCGCGTCGTCGAGGCCGGCGCGTTCCCCGCGGGTGTCTTCGCACAGCGACGATCCTGACCAAGATCACGCTATGTAGTGAAAATCCTGTGAGGTTCTGAGCGCCCTGTGACGGACGGCGGCGACGGTGAAGATCGACATCCCTCCGGACCGGCCGAGGGGCTGTTACGGAGCGGACTCGCGCGACAGGGCCGTTCGGGTCATGTCACACTGTTCCCGGCCGCACAACGGCCACGGCGTAAGTACCCACAGTGAGCAAATCCCGGGCAATGGAGTGAGTTCGTCAGCACACTGAGAAGTATGGGTGCCCGGGCTTTAACCCGAGGGCCCTTGCCGCGATGATGGTGGGCGTGGAGTTTTCGTGCGCCACGCGCGCCACGCCGGTTGACAAGGCAGCCGTCCTCTACGCAGCGCGCTTTGACCACTACCCCTCGTAGCCGCCATGATGTTGTTCGAAGCACCGCCTGAGCCAGAGCCGCGCGGGCCCCACCGCGCACCGGGAGTATCGCGATGATGACCTTGACCACCCTCGACACGCTGGCCGCCGGCGAGCTGGGCACGGGAAACGTGCGCACCTGGCTGATCGACAACATCATTCCGCTGGTGCTGCTGGCCGTCGCCCTCCTCCTGCTGTGGCTGGGCGGTGGCAAGGGCGACAACGCCGGCGTGATGCGGCGCCTCGCCGGCGTGGTCATCGCGCTCGCGATCATCGGGCTCGCGGTCAGCGGCGCCGGCGTCAACGTGGGCCAGTGGATCGCCGGCCTGTTCACGGGCTGAGGCGGAACCGGCGTGCGCATCAGGACTGATGACGAGGTCTACCGGGTCGACGCCGTGTGGCTCGGCCCGCCGAAAGCGACTTTTCCCTGGAGGGCCCGGTACGTAGCCTGGCTCATCGGCATCCCGGCGTTCTTCGTCGTCCTCGGCGTCGAACGCTGGGCGGGGTGGAGCTTCGGGTTCTTCTCGACGGCGTGGGCGTTCATCGCCACCATCGTGATCACCCGGCTGCTCACGGCCAAGATCAGCCACGAGCGCCCGCTCGGCGCCGTGGTCGCGATGGCCGGGCGCGAGCTCAACGCCCCCAGAGAGGTGACCACGGGCACGGGCGGCGCGGTCAGCGCCAGCCGCGTCCGGGTGCGGGCGACCCGCCCGTTGCCGAAGCACCGCCGAAGGCGGCAGTACCAGCACCACGGCGTGCCGCCGGGTGCGGCGGAGTTCACCCAGGGAACACCACGAGCGCGCCGGAGCCGCAGCAGTGCGGCTCGGGCCGGGAGGTAGTCGTTGTTCGGTCGCGGCGGTAGCCGAGGAAAGCAGGGTCGGGACGCTCACCCGGGCGCGTGGCAACCGCCCGAGCAGGTCCGCGCGGCGCGGAACGGCTCGGGCGGCAAGGGCGGCCGGCGCCTGACCGGCGAGCAGGCCATTCCCGCGTACACCCCGTCGATCGCGGTGCGCAGCATCGACGGTCACCTGGTGCGCACCGGTTTCGAGGTCTACGCCTGGTACCGGCTCGCGCCGCAGCGCTGGTCGTTCCGCTCGGACTCGCAACGCCGTGACCTCGTCGCGGCCATCGCCGGGCAGTACGCCGAGCTGCAGGGCCGCTGGCTGCACCTGCGCGTGACGAACCGGCCGTACCCGATCCGGATGTGGGCCGAGGCGCACGTCTACAACGCCCACGGCCGTCCCCAGGACGTCCCGGGCGCGATGTCGTTCGACGACTACCTGATCGGCGAGCAGCAGCAGCTCATGGGCCGCTCGATGGCCGAAAAAGAGGTCTACATCGGGGTCCAGGTGCAGACCCGGCGGATGGTCGACCGCGCGGTCGAGCGGGCCGCGCCGGTGCTGCGCAAGATCCTGCCCGAGGCCGTCGACGCCGAGCTGACCGCGCTGGACTCCGAGGTCGAGCACCTCGACCAGGTCATCGGCAGCGCCGGGCTGGAAGGCCGTCCGGTGCACGCCGAGGAGATGTCCTGGCTGATGCACCGCTCGTGCTCGCTCGGCCTGCCCGCGCCGCGGAACATGCCCGCGGTGCCGGGTGCGGCCTGGGAGCCCGAAGACCTGGCCAGCTTCACCGACGCCGCCGACTACTACGCCGACCCGTACGCGCCGACGGTGACCGTCCGCGGCCGGACCGGCTCCAACGCCGGCGTCTCGCGGCACCTGGCGATCCTCACCGTCGGGCAGATGCACGGCCTGCAGATCCCCGAGGTCGACGACCCGTGGATCCAGCACGCCGACCGCCTGCCGGCCGCGGTCGAGGTGTCCGCGCGCATCTACGTCCGGCGCCCCGAAGAGGTCGCCAACGAGCTGCAGCGCCAGATGAACAAGGTGCGCTCGCAGGTCAAGCACTACACCGACGAGCACGAGCTGGAGCCGCCGCAGTCGCTGTCGCGCCAGGCCGGGCGCGTGCTGGAGATCGACGACGAGATGACGTCGGGCTTCACCGCGCTCGCCACCCGCGTGCGCTCCTGGTGGCGGCTGGCGGTGTCCGGCCCGACCGAGCGGGACGCGCTGCGCCTGGCCCAGCAGCTGCTCGACCTCTACAAGCCGAAGATCGCCATCGAGCACCCCGAGGCCCAGTACGCGCTGGCCCGGGAGTTCATCCCCGGCGAGCCGCTGGCCTCGGCGGCGTACATGCGCCGCGGCTCGGTGGTCTGGGCGTCCTCGGCGGTCCCGACGGCGACGGCGGAGGTCGGCGACCGCCGCGGCATCCTGCTCGGCGAGACGTGCACGGCGACCCGGCGCCCGGTGGCCTGGGACCCGTGGATGGCCCAGGAGATCCGCGACGGCTCGGGCCTGACGGCGATGGTCGCCGGCCTGGGTGGCGGCAAGTCGTTCCTCGGCGGCGGCATCGTCTACAAGACCCTGCGCGCGGGCGCGAGCTGGACGATCCTCGACCCGTCCGGCCCGCTGTCGCGGCTGTGCGACCTGCCGGAGCTGCGGCCCTACGCGCGGCCGATCAACCTGCTCAACGCCCAGCCCGGGATCCTGAACCCGTACCGGGTGGTCGCCGAGCCGCTGATCGAGCACTTCATGGACGAGGACGACCCCGAGCGCTCCTGGCGCCGGGAGAAGGCCCTGGCCGGCGCGACTCGACGGCGTCTCGTGCTGGACGTCCTGACCGGTGTGCTGCCGTACGAGGTGTCGCGGATGGCGCAGACCCGGATCGTGCTGCTGCGCGCGGTCCGCACGGTCGGGGGCCGGTTCGACGCCGACCCGGGCCAGGTCATCGACGCGCTGCGGCGGGACTCTTCGGAACACCACGAGCACGCGAGCGTCGTCGCGGACTTCCTTGACGAGATGCGCGAGCGGATGGCGCTGCTCATCCCGGAAGCCGACGCGGACCCGTACTCGGAAACCCGTGACGACCGGCTGACGGTGCTGACGATGGCCGGCCTGACCCTCCCGAAGGACGGCGTCCCCCGCGAGTACTGGACGGACGCGGAGTCCCTCGGCGTCGAGATGCTGAACCTGGCGGCGTGGCTGACCCAGCGGTCGGTGTACGAGAAGCCGAAGGAGATGCGCAAGGGCGTCTGGATCGACGAGGCGTTCTTCCTGTCCGAGGTCCCGACCGGCCGCGTGCTGATGAACCGCTTCGCGCGTGACTCGCGCAAGTGGAACGTCCGCGTGCTGCTGTCGTCCCAGATCCCGGCGGACTTCCTGAAGATCCAGGGGTTCGTGACCCTGCTGGACTCGGTGTTCGTCGGCCGCCTGGACGACGACGACGCCCAGGCCGACGCGCTGCGGCTGCTGAAGGTCCCGGTCGGTGTGGGGTACGAGCAGGTGGTGGCGGCCCTGGGCCGCCGCCCGGGAGCCGCCCAGCGCGGCCTGGAGCGCGACGTCGAGCCCCGTCAGTTCATCTTCGGCGACGGCGCGGGAGGGGTGGAGCGCATCCGCGTCGACTTCTCCGGCCCGCACCTCGACCATCTCCGCGCGGTGATGGACACGACCCCGGGTTCGAAGGACGCGGCGCCGTCACGGCGTCCGGGCAACGAGCTGGCGCTTCCGCCGAACGCAACGCCGGAGAAGCCGTTCGTGGCCTCCCCGCCCGAGGACGACATCGAGCTGGAGCAGGACTTCGAGCTGGCGGCGGAACTGGAGGTCGGCTTGGCCGACGAGAACCTCCTGGGAGCCCCGGACCCCTTGGCGGCCGAGACCGGCGAAGTGGAGGGCGGCGTCCAGCCGTCCAACGGCCACGGCGGCCAGGAGCACGCCCGCACCGGCGGAAAGGGCGGCACCGGCCGGGACGCCGCATGAACACCGTGCTGACGCTGGCGGTCCTGCTGACGTTGGCCGCCGGGTGGCAGGCGCTGAAGCGGCGGATCAAGGAAGGTCCGCGGCCGGGGCGGCGCACCCCGGGCCGCAAGGCGACGATGTTCGCCGTCATGCTGGTCCTGGGCCTGCAGGCCATCGCCACGGCCCCCGCGGCCAGCGCGGCGGCCTGCGGTGAGGCTCCCAACCCGGAACGGCCGGGCGCGGGCATGGTCGGCGCGATCGACCCCGCCGAAGGCCACGGCGAGGCGGGCAGCGCCTACGTCGACTACAGCTACGCCGGGTTCGTCTGGAACACCTTCGAGACGAACTGCACGGCGCTGAACCTGACCCCGGCCGGCTCGACGCTCGACACCTGGGGCGGCAACCAGCTGTTCAACCTGGGCAAGAACATCGTCGGCGCGACGAACTCGCTGCACTACACCGTGCTCGAGGGAGGGTTGCTCAACCCGCTCTACAGCGCGGTGAAGTCCGGCGCGGAGAAGGTCTACAACAACATCTACGCCCAGCTGTTCGGGCTGGTCGCGCTCGTCATGTCGATCATGCTGTTCCGCAACATCTGGCGCGGCGATCTCGCCGCGGTCAGCAAACGGGCGTTGTACGCGCTGGCGGGCGTCTGGCTCGCCGCGTCGTCACTGGCGATGCTGCGGTACTTCGACCCGATCGACAAAGCGATCGTCCAGACCACGACGAACATCCAGGCCGGGTTCGTCGACGACTCGAACGACCGCGTCATCCGGCACGTGCTGCCGACGAACCTGCACAACGAGATCGTCTACAAGAACTGGGTGCGCGGGGAGTTCGGCTCGCCGACCGCGCCGCAGGCCGAGCAGTTCGGGCGCCCGCTGCTCGACGCGCAGGCGTTCACGTGGGCGCAGCTGCGCAGCGGCGACGACGGGAACCAGTCCGTCATCGACGGCAAGAAGAACGCCTACAAGGACATCTCCACCAAACTCGGCCCCGCCACCGGCTACTTCACCGGCGAAGCCGGCGGCCGCACCGGAGCGGGCTTCCTCTCCCTCGGCCAGGCCCTCGTCTACTCGCTCTTCCAGCTCCTCGCCAAGGCGAGTGTCCTCCTCGCCCAGGTCCTGATCCGCCTCTTCGCGCTCACCGCGCCGCTGATCGGGCTCATCGCCCTGCTGCACCCGGAGATCCTGCGCCGCGTGCTCAAGGTCGCCGGCGGGGTCGCATTCAACCTCGTTGTGCTCTCGGTGCTCGCCGGCGTGCACGCGCTGCTGCTGCAAGCGATCTTCGACGCCGGGAACTCGCTGAACATGCTCACGCAGATGGTCCTCGCCGGGCTCATCACCGTGCTGCTGTTCATGGTCGGGCGACCGGTGCGGCGGCTGTGGCAGATGGTGGAGATGTCGGTCAGCATGGTCGGCGCCGCCGTGCCGTCGCCCGGCGGCGGGATCTTCTCCCGCTTCCGGCGCAACAAAAACGGCCCGACCCCCCAGGACGAGTTCTGGCAGCACGTGCGCGAGACCGACGACGTCGTCGACGGCGAGCAGCGCGGGCCGCTCGGCGCGACCGCCGGGGGTGGCCGCTTCCGGCCGGAGGCCACGATCTTCGCCAACGCCCAGCGCCTCGACAACGGCTCGGGCGCGTCCCGGCCGGCCGCGGCCTGGTCCGGCGCCTGGCCGGGCGCCATCAACGGCGGTCCGGCCGGCGCCCTGCCCGCGGGCGGCCGCCCCGGCTCGCCCGTGTTCGGGCAGTACAACCCGGCGAACGGCGACGGCGGTGACTACGTCGTCGTCGGGCCCGGTGGTCGTCCGACGCTCCGGGGTGAGGAGAGCCGGCGGGTCGACACCTCGCCGGTCGCCGACCGGCGGTGGAACGACGAGCCCGAGCCCGTCGTCGTACCTTCGGACCTGCGGGCCCCCGAAGCCGAGTTCAACGGGTACGCCGCGCAGGAAGCGCCGCGGACGCCGGGGGTGCGCGCCCAGCCGCGGCGGGTCGACCCCGAAGTGGTCGCCGGCAAGCCGGTCTTCGTGCTGTACCGGCCGTCGCGCGGCATCGAAGTCCGTGAGGAACCGCGTGAGACCGACCAAGTGATGGGGCGGTGACGGATGCCGATCCGGACCAACCGCGGCCGCGCCGCGGTCTACCGCCGCCTGTGGGGGTGGCCGCTGCGCTCGCCCCGCCACCTCATCGGCACGCTGGTCTTCCTGGCGATCCTCGTCACCGCACTCGGCATCGTGCTGCCGAAGGCGATCGGCAAGCCGCAGGCGAAGGCGTCCCCGGCCACCGGCACCACGACCACGTCGGTGACGGCGACACCGCCGGGCGTCGCCGCGCCGGTGCCGACGTCCAACCTGCCGACGCGGCTGTCCACACCGCTGGCCACCCCGACCTCGGCGGCGCCGAACGCCGACGCCGTCCGCGTCGCCAAGGAATGGGCCGCGGCCTGGGTGAACCACCCGGCGGGCATCACGTCCGAGCAGTGGCTGGCCCAGCTCAAGCCGTTCACGACGGAGGAGTACCTGCCGGTGATGTCGTCGGTCGACCCGGCGAACGTCCCGGCGACGAAGGTCACCGGTGAGCCGACGGTCGGCACGTCCTACACCAGCTCGGTGCAGCTGACGATCCCCACCGACGGGCCGAAGCTCGCCATCACGGTGGTCAACACCAACGCGGGCTGGCGCGTCGCCGACTACGACCAGGCGAGCTGACCGTGCGGCGGCTGGGGGTGTGGCTGGGGCTGATCGTGTTCGTCGCGATCGGCGCCCTGATCGTCACCGCCGTCGCCGCCAAGGTGGTCATCGACAACCAGCAGGCGCAGGCCAGGGGCGTGTCCCTGCAGAGCTGCGACGCCTCGGTCGGGCCGACCCAGCCCGGCCAGGGCGAGCGCGGCGCCGTCGACGCCTCGAAGCTGGACGAGGAGCAGCGCGGGATCGTCGCGCTGATCGTCTCGATCGGCAAGCAGCGGACGCTGGCCCCGCGCGCCTGGCAGGTCGCGATCCAGGCCGGGATGACCGAGTCGGGCCTGCACAACCTCACTTACGGTGACCGCGACTCGCAGGGGATCTTCCAGATGCGCCCGTCGATGGGCTGGGGCTCGATCGCCGAGGTCACCAACCCGACGTACGCGGTCAACAAGTTCTACGACGTCCTGCTCGCGGTGCCGGACTGGGAGAACAAGCGCCCGGGCGACGCCGCGCAGGCCGTCGAGCGCTCGGGCTTCCCGGACCGGTACCACAAGTGGGAGCCGATGGCGGCGAAGCTGGTGGAGAACGTCGGGCAGGTCGTCGACGTCGTCGCCTGCGGCACCGGCCTGGGCCAGCTGCTGCCGCCGAGCCAGGCCGCGGCCAAGGCGATCAGTTTCGCGCTGGGCGAGCAGGGAAAACCGTACGTGTGGGGCGCCACGGGCCCGAACTCGTACGACTGTTCGGGCCTGATGCTGCGCGCGTACGAGTCGGCGGGGATCATCCTGCCGCGGGTTTCGCGCGACCAGTACCACGCGGGCGCGATGCTGCCGGTGCGCGAGGCGCAGCCCGGTGACCTGCTGTTCCTCGCGACGGATCCGTCGAACCCGAACACGATCCACCACGTGATGATGTTCCTCGGCGACGGCAAGGTCGTCGAGGCCCAGCAGACCGGCGTGCCGGTGCACACCCGGGACTTCTCGTTCGACGAGCGTGAAGTGGTGCCGCAGGCGGTCCGCCCCGGCGTTTAGCATGGGGCGCGAGGGCCTTGACACGAATCGGCCGATTCACCCGACGTCGCGGCGCTTCCACGAGCAGGTGGCCGCGTACTGGCAGAGGATGAGCACGTGGGACGGAAATTCGGCAAGCGCGGCAAGTCCGGCGCGGGCGAGCCCCAGGACCCGGCGTCGCTGTTCGGCGCGCCCCAGCCGCCCCGGCAGTCGGCTCGCCCCGCGTCCAGCACCCCGCTCGCCGACCAGCTGAGCCAGGGGTACCCGGGCGTCGACCAGGGGTACGTGGTGCTGCCGCGCTCGCTGGCCGAGGGGATGTCCCTGCCCTGGCAGCACCAGATGGCGGCGTTGCTGGCCCAGTTCCACGCCGAGCACGCGGCGCTGGCGTGGCCGATCTACCGGGTGGTGCCGTCGAGGTACGAGCGGTTGGAGGATCTGGACGAGGAGCAGCTCGCGGAGGCGGGCTACCTGGTCGAGATGGACGCCGACGGCGAGATGGTCTACCGCGAGCGCAGTGGGCGGAAGGTGGAGGACCCCCAGAACACGACGGTGCTGGTGTCGAGCCTGGACCCGATCCCCCGCCCGGCGGCGCGTCCCTCGCCCCCGCCGCCCGGGGCTCCGCCGGCACCGGGGCAGGCGCCGGCGCCGATGAACATCGGCCCGGCGCCGGTGTGGCGAACCGTGCCGCATCCGCCGCCGGCGCAGTCGGTGCCGGGGACGCCGGAGCCGCAGCCGAGGCCGCCGCGGCGGACGTCTCCGGGGTGGAATCCGGCTTCGGCGGAGCCTGAGCGGGCGGTGGCGGCCGAGGTCGACCCGCCGGGCCCGGTGAGGGCCCCGTCGACTGCGCGCCACGCGGCGCCGGAGCCTTGGGAGACCCGGCAGCCCGCGCAGTCCGAACCTGCACCGACGGAGACGGCAGTCGAGGGCGCACCGCAAGAGAGCGAACCAGCGGCTGATGCCGGCCGATCCGAATCCGAACACGCATCGCAGGAAGCCAGCCGGCCTGAGGCTGCGGCTCCGCCGGAGGCCGGTGAGCAACCGGAGCCTGTCGCGCCTGGGCAGGTCGCCGACCAGCCGGAAGCGGCCATCTCGCCGAGCGAGGACAAGCTGGCACATCCGGTTGCACCTGATGCCGAGGCAGCAACGCCGACTGAACCTCACCCGGCGTCCGACAGCCCTGCTGCGCCGTCGGCCGAAGGTTCGCCTGGTGCGCAGCAGTCAGAGCCGCCACCTGACGCTTCGCAGCCCGCGGCCCAGGAATCGCTGCCTGCAGGTGCGGAGCCGCCTGCTGCGCCGCAGCGACCGGAGGGTCCGCAATCGGCGACGCCCGTTGCTCCGCAGCCCGAGCCCGACGCGGCACAGTCGCCTGCGGAACCGCAGCCACCGGAAGTTTCGCAGCCGGCGACGCCCGTTGCTTCGCAAGCATCTGCTGCTTCGCAGCCGATGCCCGACGCGGCGCATCCGCCCGTCGCTTCGCAGTCGGTGCCCGATGAGCCGCAGCGGCCTGCCGATCCGCCGCCGGCGCCGCTCCCTGACGCTGAGCTGTCTGAAGCCTCCGGGGCGGTGTCGCCCGATGTGCCGTCGCCTGCCGATGCGCCGCCCATCGGCGCTGAGCTGTCTGCCGCCTCCCGGTCGGTGCCCGATGAGCCGCAGCTGCCTGCCGATGCGCAGCCGGCACCGCTCGCCGACGCCGAGCCGGCTGCTGACTCCGCGCCGATTCCGCCCAGCGCACCGCCACCGCCGGCGCCCATCGCGCCTCAACCGCAGCAGCCTGCGGTCGGCGGTTCGCAGCCGCCGTGGGGCCCGGCTACCGGAGCTCCCGACACTGGCCCTGCTCCCGACTCGAGCGCTCATACCGCCCAGCCCGCCACTTCGGCCTCGGGCAACGCTCCGGTGCCCGGCTCAGGTCCGGTCCCGAACTTCCCACCGGCGCCGTCCGCGCGACCGGTGCCAGGCGCCGGTCAGGTCCCGAACAGTCCAGCGCCGCCCACCGGCCCGGATCCAGTCCCGAACCTTCACTCGGCCCCACCCAGCGGCCCGGCCGGTCAGGCTCCCGGCTCCGGCCCGGCTCCGGACACCAGTCCGCCTCCAGCCGTTGATCCAGTCCCGACCTTCCAATCGGTGCCATCCACCCCTCCGGCCCCGGCATCGGGTGCCGATCTGGCTCCCGGCCCCGGAGCGGCCCACAACCCGCCCGCCAGTCCAGTTCCGGGCAACGCTCCGGCACCCGGCTCAGGTCCGGCCCCGACCTCCCAGTCGCTGCCGCCCGCCCAGGGCCCCGCTACGAGCCCGACCTCCAGCACTGGCTCGGCCCCAAGCTCTGCGCCGATCAATTCGAGCCCGGCGGCGACCAACCCAGGTCCCGCCGCACCCAACCCGGGCCTCGCGCCGACCAGCTCGGGTCCCGGCGCCACTCTGATCCCGCCCGTCGGTCCGGTCCCAGGCAGCGCTCAGGCACCCGGCTCAGGTCCGGCCCCGAACGTCCAGTTGCCGCCGTCCGGCCAGGTCCCCACCGCGAGCCCGACCTCCAGCAACGGCCCGGCTCCAGGCCCCACGTCGACCAACTCCGGCCCCACGGTCACCAATCCGGGCGCTGCGGCGAACAACCCAGGTCCGGCGCCGACCGACTCGAGCCCCGCGCCGACGAACCCCGGCCCCGCCGCGACCAACCCCGGCCCTGCGGCAACCAACCCAGGTCCCGCAGTAACCAACCCAGGTCCCGCAGTAACCAACCCGGGTCCCGCGGTAACCAACCCGGCCGCCGCGCCGGCCAACCCGGCCCCCACCACACCCAACCCAGCCCCCCGCCCCCCAAAACCGGTCTTCCCCGGCCCCGAGTCCACCCCCCAGCCGTTCCCAGCCCGCCACGCCGCCCCCGCCCGCCCGGTCTTCCCCGGCCCCGGCACGATGCCGCCGACGCCAGGCCCGAACGCCACCCCCGTCTTCCCCGGCCGGGACACCCCGCTTCCCCAACCCTCCCGCCAGGAACCCGAAACCCCTCCCCGCGGCAACCAGCGCGGCTGGTTCGACGAGTTCACCGACCAGCCCGCCGACCCCGAAGAGCCGCCGGACTTCGGGCCGACCGGGCAGCCAACCGAGATCCCCTACCGCTACAAGCGGTGACTCACGCTGACAGCCGGGCCGTCGGGTGCCAGGCTTGCTCCCATGGCCAACGACCCGAACCCGGACCAGGGGTGGTACTACAACACCCGCACGCACCAGGTCGAGCACCTCGAACGCAGCCGCGGCGTCGACCTGCTCGGCCCGTACCCCGATGAGGCCACCGCCCGGCGGGCCCTCGAAATCGCCAGGGAACGGACGCGGCAAGCCGACGCCGAAGACGACTAGACCGCCAGCTGCGGACCGAGGACGAACTCGGGGTCCACCTGCGAGACGAGGTCGGCACCGGCCCACGCCGTCGCGTTGCGCAGGTGGAACTCCACCGCCTGGCGCTGGTAACGCGCCCAGTCGCGCCGCTCCACGTCCACCGCCGCTCGCATCGTGGCCAGCGTCGCGAGGTTGCCGGCCTCGAGCTCGGCGATCGGCCGGGTCGTGCCGCGCTCGGCCGCGCGCACGTGACCCGACGCCGACAGCCAGCCCAGCAGCGCCGGCCCCACCTGCTCCTGCAGGAACTCGACGTCCTCGGTGTCGGTCACCTTGTTGCCCACCACCACGAGCCGCACGCCGAAGTCGCGGGCGTAGTCCGCGTACTGGCGGTACACACCGACGCTGCGGACCGTCGGCTCGCACACCAGGAACGTCACGTCGAACCGCGTGAACAGCCCCGACGCGAACGCGTCCGCGCCCGCGGTCATGTCCATCACGACGTACTCGCCGTCGACGTCGACCATGTGGTTCAGCAGCAGCTCCGCCGCGCCGACCTTCGAGTGGTAGCACTTCACACCCAGGTCGTCCTCGTCGAACTGCCCGGTGACGCCGAGCCGGACGCCGCCCAGCTGCCGGAAACACGCCGAGAAGACCGGGTTGTCCTCGAACGGCCGCACCAGCCGGGAACCCCGGCCCGGCGGGGTCGTCTTGATCATCGACGCCGCGTCCGGGATCCGCGGGTTGTCGCCGCGAAGGTAGTCCTTGATCAGGGCCATGTTGTCGCCGAGCGTCGGCCAGGCGAGCGCTTCCTCCTCGGTCGCGCCGAGCGCCACCGCGAGGTGCTGGTTGATGTCGGCGTCGATGGCCAGCACCGGCGCACCGGCGTCGGCGAGGTACGCGACGAACAGCGACGACAGCGTCGTCTTGCCGCTGCCGCCCTTGCCGACGAACGCGATCTTCACTTCTCGGCTCCCTTGGTGGTCGTGAAGACGGTTTTCATTACGGGCAACGTACACCCGACCGGCCCAAGCCCGATCGGGCGATCACAGGGCCCTTCCGGGGTTAGGGTTGGGGGGTGCCTCCCCTCGTGATCAGGACACATTCGGCGGGCGGGGACTTCGGCCCCCTGCGTGCCGAGTTCGCGCTGCCGGAGTCGTTCGGGCCCGAGGTGCTGGCCGAGGCGGAGGCGGCGGTGCTCGACCCGCTCGCGAGTGCCGGCCCCCGCGAGGACGCGACCGACCTGCCGTTCGTCACCATCGACCCGCCCGGGTCGAAGGACCTCGACCAGGCCGTGGTCGTCGAGCGGACCGCGAACGGCTTCCGGGTGCACTACGCGATCGCCGACCTGGCCGCGTTCGTGCCGCCCGGCGGCGCGCTGGACCGGGAGGCGCGCCGCCGCGGGCAGACGCTCTACCTGCCCGACGGCAACGTCCCGCTGCACCCGCCGGTGCTGTCCGAAGGCGCGGCGAGCCTGCTGCCGGGCGAGATCCGGCCCGCGGTGCTCTGGACCATCGAGACCGACGAGTCCGGCGAGCCGACGGCCACCCGCGTCCGCCGCGCGCTGGTCCGGTCCACCGAGCAGTTCGACTACGAGACGGTGCAGGCGGCGCTCGACACGGGAAACCCGCACCCGTCGGTGGCGGCGCTGCCCGAGCTGGGACGGCGGCGGCGCGAGCTGGCCGTCCGCCGCGGCGCGGTCGAACTGCAGCTGCCGGAGCAGGAGATCAGCGGCGACCCGGACGGCGGCTGGGTGCTCGCCCGCCGTCCGCGCACCGCCGTCGACGCCTGGAACGCCGAGATTTCGCTGCTCACCGGGATGGCCGCGGCGCAGATCATGATCGACGCGCGGGTCGGCGTCCTGCGCACGCTGCCCGACCCGGAGCCCGAGGCCGTCGACTGGCTGCGCCGCTCGGCCGAGGCGGTCGGCATCGCGTGGCCGGCCGCGGACACCGTTTCGGAGTTCCTGTCCCGGCTGGATCCCCGGCAGCCGGCGGCGATGGCGATCTACGCGGACACGACCCGGCTGCTGCGCGGCGCGGGGTACACCGCGTTCGACGGCGGGCTGCCCGCGCTGACCACGCACGCGGGGATCGGCGGCGCGTACGCGCACGTCACGGCGCCGATCCGGCGGCTGGTCGACCGGTTCGCCACCGAGATCTGCCTCGCCGTCTCGGCCGGGCGCGAGGTCCCGGAGTGGGTGCGGGCGGCGCTCGCGGACGTCCCGGAGCGCATGAGCGCGTCGGACACGCTCGCCGCGAAGGTCGAGCGGGCGTGCATCGACCAGGTGGAGGCGTGGGTGCTCGCCGAGCACGTCGGCGGCGAGTTCAGCGCGGTGGTGCTGCGCGCGGACGAGAACAAGGCGGAGATCCTCGTCGAAGACCCGACGGTGATGGCGAAGTGCGCGGGCGAGAAGCTGACGGCGGGGGAGCGGATCGGAGTCCGGCTGACCGCGGTCGACGTCGAGAAGCGGAAGGTGTCGTTCGAACGCGCATGAACCTCGTCGACGATCTCGGGGAGCCGGTGCCGGTGCGCGGCCCGGCTTCGCACGTGGTTTCTCTGGTGCCGTCGCTGACCGAAGCGGTCGAGGTGAGCGCGCCCGGGCGGCTCGCCGGTGCCACGGACTACTGCACGCATCCGTCCACTTTGGACATCCCGCGAGTGGGTGGGTCGAAGTACCCGAAGCTCGACGACGTGCTGGACCTGGCACCCGACCTGGTGCTGGCCAACTCCGAGGAGAACCGACCGGAGGACGTCGAACGGTTGCGCGCCAACGGGATCCCGGTCTGGGTGATGGCCGCGGCGGCCACGGTCCCGGCCGCGCTGGGCTCGTTGCGGCGGATCCTGACGCAGGCGTACGAGCTCGAGGAACCGGAGTGGCTGGTCGAGGCCGAGGAGCTGTGGCGCGAGGTCCGGCCGGCGCGGTGCCACGCGGTGGTGCCGGTGTGGCGCAAGCCGTGGATAGTCCTGGGCCGCGAGACCTTCGGCGGCGACGTCCTGCGCCGGGTGGGCGTGGCGAACGTCTACGCGGCGTCGGAGGAGCGGTACCCGCGTCCGGACGTCGAGGAGCTGCGGGCGCACTTCGCGGCGGATGCGGATCTGCTGGTGCTGCCGGACGAGCCGTACCTGTTCACGGCGGAGGACGGCCCGGACCACTTCCCGGACGAGCGGTACGTCCTGGTCTCGGGACGTCACCTCACCTGGTACGGGCCTTCGCTGGTCGAGGCTCATGCAGCGCTGACGGAAGCGCTGTCAGAGCTTTAGGTCGCGCACCCAGGCCTCGAGCGCGGCGAAGTGCTCGGCGGCGAGGCCTGTGTGCGGGTCGACGGCGATCAGCTCGGTCGGCAGGTTCCTGCGGCGGTCGAGGAAAGACTGCCGGGCGGCGGGGAAGAGGTCGAAGTCGTCGTCGAGCCAGGCCAGCGGGCGCCCGGCCGCGAACCGGGCCACCGGGCCGAACTTCCAGGTGGCGGGCCGGGCCTCGAGCTGCCCGGCGAACTGGACCACCGGCAGCGGCGGCAGGCCGATGGCCGGGCCCACCTGGGCGTTCGCCCGGTCCTCCCAGCTCGTCGCCCAGGCCAGCTCCGCGTCCGCGGAACCGGCCAGGGCGAGCAGCGCCGGGCCGTGCGCCGGGTTCAGCCAGATCCGTTGCCGGCGCCGGCTCCAGCGCGAGATCCGCAGCTGGTGCTCGACGTAGCCGGCGGGCTTCGCGTGGCGTGGCGCGGCCCACGGGCTCAGCGGGCCGTCGACGTCGAGCAGGATCAGCGGTCTCACACCTGCTTAGAGCGTCAGGCCGGTCAAAACCGTTACCCGCTCCTCGGTGAAGTCCGCCATCGCCGAGGCCGGGCCCTCGCGGCCGACGCCGGAGTCCTTGACCCCGCCGTAAGGCATCTGGTCCGCGCGGAAGCTCGGCACGTCCCCCACCAGAACCCCGCCGACCTGCAACGCCGCCGACACTTCGAACGCCGTCGGCAGGTCGCGGGTGAACACGCCCGCCTGCAAGCCGAACCGGGACGCGTTGATCCGCGAAACCCCCTCGGCCACCGACTGCACCCGGACCAGCGAAACCACCGGGCCGAACACCTCTTCGGCCATCACCGCCGCGTCCTCCGGGACGTCCGCCAGGACCGTCGGCTCCACTGTGGCGCCCGAGCGCCCGCCGCCCGCCAGCACGCGGCCGCCCGCGGAGACCGCGTCCGCGACCCACGACGAGACCCGGGAAGCCGCGGCCTCGTTGATCAGCGGGCCGACGTCGACGCCCTCCGCGCGCGGGTCGCCCGTGCGCAGGAGACCGACCTGCGAAAGCACCTTTTCGACCAAGGCGTCGTACACGTCCGTGTGGACGTACACCCGCTGCACCGAAATGCACGACTGCCCGGCCTGGTACATCGCGAACGTCGCGATCCGCTGCGCCGCGAAGTCGAGGTCCGTCCAATCGGGACAGACGAGGACCGCGCCGTTGCCGCCCAGCTCCAGGGCCACGTGCTTGCGCGGGACGCGGTCGCGGATCGCCCAGCCGACCGGGACCGAGCCGGTGAACGACACCACCGGCAGCCGCGGGTCCTCGACCAGCCGGGACGACGTCTCGTTGTCCACCGGCAGGATCGACCACGAGCCCGCCGGAAGATCGGTTTCAGCCAGGATTTCGCCCAGCAGCAACGCGGTCAGCGGTGTCGCGGGCGCGGGCTTGAGCACGATCGGCGCGCCGACGGCGATCGCCGGGGCCACCTTGTGCGCCACCAGGTTCAGCGGGAAGTTGAACGGCGTGATGCCCAGCACCGGCCCGCGTGGCACCCGCCGGACCAGCGCCAGCCGCCCGGTGCCGCCCGGGTCGGTGTCGAGGCGCTGGAGCTCGCCGGAGAAGCGGCGGGCCTCCTCGGCGGCCCAGCGGAACGTCGAGACCGCGCGGCCGACCTCGCCGCGCGCCCACTTGAGCGGCTTGCCGGACTCGGCCGTGATCAGCGCGGCGATCTCTTCGGACCGCTCACCCAAAGTTCGGGACACGTGGTCCAGCGCCCCGGCGCGGACGTGCGCGGGCAGCGTCGCGAACTCGTCCCGGACCTCGTGCGCGGCCTGCGCCGCCGCCTCGACGTCCGAAGTGGACGGGACGAAGTGGGAGCCGGCGAGTGAGCCGTCGAAGGAGTGGCGGACGTCGGCCGTGGCGCCGCCGGTCACCGGCTTTCCGGCGACCCAGAAGGGGAAAGTCATGCGTGCGCCTCCGTGCGGACAGCGTGCTCGAGGACCGAGAGGCCCTCGTCGAGCAGGTCGGTGGACAGGGACAGCGGCGGCAGCAGCCGGACGACGTTGCCGTACGTGCCGCAGGTCAGCACCACCACGCCGGCCCGGTGACAGGCCGCCGCGACGCGCTTGGTGAGGTCGGCGTCCGGCTCCGAAGTCCCCGGACGGACGAACTCCGCGGCCAGCATCGCGCCGCGCCCGCGGACGTCCCCGATGACGCCGGTCTCGGCAGCCAGCGCCCGCAGCCGGGGCAGGACGACCCCTTCGACGCGCTTCGCCGACGCGGCGAGGTCTTCGGCGCGCATGGTCTCGATCGAGCCGAGCGCGGCGGCGCACGCGATCGGGTTGCCGCCGTACGTGCCGCCGAGCCCGCCCGGACCCACCGCGTCGAGCAGGGAAGCGCGGCCGGTGACCGCGGACAGCGGCAGCCCGCCCGCGATGCCCTTGGCCGTCGCGATCAGATCGGGCACGACGTCCTCGTCGGTGGACGCGAACCAGGACCCGGTGCGGCAGAAGCCCGTCTGGACCTCGTCGGCGACGTACACGACGCCGTTCGCGCGGCACCACGCCGCGATCGCGGGCAGGAAGCCGCGCGCGGGCTCGATGAAGCCGCCCTCACCCTGGATCGGCTCCAGGACGACCGCGGCCACCTGGTCACCGCCGATCTGCTTCTCGATCCGGTCGATGGCCAGCGCGGCCGCGTCGGCGCCGGAAAGCCCGTCGCGGAACGGGTACGAGCCCGGCACGCGGTACACCTCGGGCGCGAACGGGCCGAACCCGTGCTTGTAGGGCACCGACTTCGCGGTCATGCCCATCGTGAGGTTGGTGCGGCCGTGGTAGGCGTGGTCGAACACGACGACGGCCTGGCGCCCGGTCGCCACGCGCGCGATCTTCACGGCGTTCTCGACGGCTTCGGCGCCGGAATTGAACAGCACCGACTTCTTCGCGTGGTCACCCGGCGTCAGCTCGGCCAGCGCCTCGCAGACCTCGACGTAGCCCTCGTACGGCGTGACCATGAAACAGGTGTGGGTGAACCAGCACGCCTGCTGGCGGACGCGGTCCACGACGGCCGGCGCGGAGTGCCCGACGTTCGTCACCGCGATGCCGGAGCCGAAGTCGATCAGGACGTTGCCGTCGGCGTCGGTGAGCAGCCCGCCGCTGGCCGAGGTGACGTAGACGGGCAGCACCGAGCTGACGCCCGCGGCGACCGCGTTCGCGCGGCGTTCCTGCAGCTCGCGCGAGACGGGGCCGGGGATCTCGGTGCGCAGCCTGCGCTGCCGGGGCGCCGGGGCCTGCGGCTCGGCGGTGGTGCTTGCGGTCACGGCGTGCTCCTGCGGACGCGGGTGGGTGGTCGTCCCCAGGATGAGCGGTCACCGGGCGGTGCGTCAGCTGGCCGATCCGTACAAGAAGGCGCGTAGAATTGGCCGTTATGGCACTCACGCTGCGCGGCCTGGCCGCCGACCGCCCGCTCGGCCTGCGTGTGTTGACCGGCGACGCTCTCCTCGACCGGCCGATCGGCTGGGTGCACCCGACCGAGCTGACCGACCCGCAGGCGTTCCTCGAAGGCGGCGAGCTGCTGCTGACGACCGGGCTGGCCCTCGACGAGGACACCTCGCCGGCCTACGTGCGGCGGCTGGTCGACGCGGGCGCGGCCGGGCTCGGCTTCGGCGTCGGGCTGAGCCACGACGAGGTCCCGCCCGCGCTGGTCGAGGCGGCCGCCGAGGTGGGGCTGCCGGTGCTGGAGGTGCCGCGCGAGACGCCGTTCATCGCGATCACACGCGCGGTTTCCCGGGCGGTGGCGGCCGACGAGTACGCGACGACGGTCCGGATCGGGAAGGCCCAGCAGGAGCTGACCCGCACGGCGGTCGGCAAGAGCGGCCCGGCGGGGGTGCTGCGCAAGCTGGCGAAGCTCGTCGACGGCTGGGTGCTGCTGCTCGACACCTCGGGCGTCGAGGGGGGCGCACCGGCCACCGCGCAGTCCTACTCCGACGAAGTGCGCGAAGAGCTGAAGCAGCTTCGCTCGGGCACGCGAGTCTTCGAGCTCGCCGGGCAGGAAGTGGTGCTGCAGACCCTGCCCACGCGGGTGCGCCGGGCGCTCGCGGTCGGCACCGCCGAGCCGCTCGACACCGCCGGACGGCACGTCGTCAACACCGCGGTCGCGCTGCTTTCCCTGGCACTGGAACAGGATCTGAAGCTCACGCACGCCTGGCGGTCGCTGCGGACCGGCCTGGTGGATCTGCTGGCGGAAGGGCGGCACGAGCTGGCGCTGGGAGTGATGACGACGGCGTGGGGTGACCCGCCGGAACCGCCGTGGGCGCTCGTCGCGCTGGTCGGTGCGCCCGCTCAGCGGCGCCGGGCGTGTGATGCGCTGGAAGGCGACAGCTCGCTGTTCTTCGCGGAGTCGGGTTCGGCAGTGCTCGTCCTCGGCCGGTCCGGCGGCGACGTGCTGGACCGCGCGCTGACGGCGGCGGCGAGCGCCGGGCCGATGTACGCGGGCCTGGTGGACCCGGTGCCGCTGGAGAACTTCGCGGTGGCGGCGGAGCAGGCGGACCTGGCGGCCCGCGCGGCGGAGGCGGACGGCAAGCCGCTGGTCAGCTTCGCCGAGCACTCGGCCCGCGGTCTGCTGTCCCTGATCGACCCGGTGGTGGCGCGGGTCTACGGCAGGAACCTGCTGGCGCCGTTGCGAGAGCACGATGAGACCGGCCGGGGGGATCTCGTGGAGTCGGTGCGCTGCTGGCTGGAGCACCACGGGCACTGGGACGTCGCCGCCGCGCGCCTGGGCGTCCACCGGCACACGCTGCGGAACCGCATCACGAAGGCGGGGGAGCTGCTGGGCCGGGACCTGGACTCGCCGGGCGTGCGGGCGGAGCTGTGGGTGGCGTTGCAGACTCCTGCCGCGGCTGGTCGTGAGTGGTAATTAGGGTTCTAACCCGAATTACCACTCACGAGCACGATCGGCGAGTCCCCGCAGCGGCGCAGCACCGGGCTCGGCTCCGCGCCCGCCGACCACCACGCCGGGACGTCGGCCTCCCGCACCAGCGAGCCAGTCGGCTGCCGGACGCTGTTGGACACGATTACCCGGCCCTGCGCGTTCAGCAGCGCCGCGCCCCGGCCCAGTGACCGCAGCCGCGGACGGACCGCGCGCTCGAACTCGCGCACGTACACGTCCGCTCCCACGACTCCCGCGAAGGAATCCCCACGGGACACGGGAATCGTGAACGTCAGCGTGTACTCGTCGGTGCACAGGTAATCGACGTACGGGCCGTTGATGTGCCGCCGCCCGGTGTCGCGGGGGACCGTGAACCACGACTGGCGCGTGTAGTCCAGGAAGTTCTCCGCGGCCGGATCCAGGCTGATGAACAGCTGCGACGGCTCCGCGGCCGAGCCCGTCCACCACTCGAAGCCGAACTCCGAGTCGGACAACACGTGCGGGGCGCTGACGAAGCCCGCGCCGACGACCAGGCCGCCGAGGGCCTCGGTGACCTGCGGCCGGATCCGGTGCAGCGCCGCCGCGGAAGGGGCGTCCGCCAGCACCGACTCGGCCGCCGTCAGCAGCGGCTTCAGCCGCTCGAAGACCTCTTCCACCAACGCCGAGACCTGCTCGACGACCTCGTCGCCGGTCAGCGTGCGGGTGTCGTTCACGGTGCTCACCTCGATACGCGGAGTAAAGCGGAGTTTAGGGGGCCAGCAGGTCGAGGTGCACGTCCGCGAGCCGGTCGAGCGCGCCGAGGATGTGCTCTTCGGTGAGTTTGCGGGCGAGTTCGCCGTCCGCGGAGGCGATCGCCGCGGTGATCGCCGCGTGCTCCTCGTGCGGGTGGGCGCCGAGCGGGAGCCACAGCAGCCCGCCGCGTTCGGTCTGCAGCTGCAGTTCCTCGTGCGTCAGCCGCGGCGACTGCGCGGCCGCCGCGACCTCCAGGTGGAACTGCCGCTCCGCGCGCGTGAAGTCGATGCCGTGCGCCGTGCGGAGGTCGTCGGTCGCCAGCCGCAGCCGGGCGACGTCCTCGGGCGAGCTGCGTTCGGCGGCGAGCTTCGCGGCGGCTCCGGCGATCGCCAGGTAGTGGTCGCCGACGTCGCGCAGATCGGACAAGGACACTTCGCGCAGCCGCGAGCGCCACTCGTCCGGGGGAGGGTTGGCCGGCGCCCGGACGAAGCTGCCGCCGCTGCGCCCCCGCCGCGTCTCGACCAGGCCCTGCTGCCGCACCGCCACGAGCGCTTCCCGGACCGTCACGGTCGAGACGCCGAACTGCGCGGCCAGGTCGGCCTCGCTGGGCAGCTGTTCCTCGTCGGCGAGCAGGCCGAGCGTGATGGCGTCGACCAGCCGCGCCGCCACCGCTTCCGCCCGCCCGACCTGGCCGAGCGGCGCGAACATGGCGGACCGCGCGCTGTGCGACATGCCCTGGCGCATCGTGACCCTTCGCCGGTGGAGGTACCCGTTCGCACCAATCTTGCCTGATCCTCTTGTCCTATTACATATGAACTCATATGTTTTAGCTCTCGCGAACCCGAGGAGCCACTCGTGCAGGAGCTGAAGCACTACGTCGGCGGCGCGTACGTCGAGTCCAAGTCGGGCCGGACGGCGGAGATCGTCGACCCGGTCACCGGGCGCCCCTACTGCACGGCGCCGATCGCCGGACCCGACGACGTCGACAACGCGCTGCAGGTCGCCGCGACCGCGTTCGAGACCTGGCGCGCGACCACCCCGGCCCAGCGCCAGCTCGCGCTGCTGAAGATCGCCGACGCGCTCGAAGCCCGCGCCGACGAGGTCGTGCGGGTCGAGTCGGCGAACACCGGCAAGCCGATCGCGCTGACGATGTCCGAAGAGATCCCGATGGTCCTGGACCAGGTCCGCTTCTTCGCCGGGGCCGCGCGCGTGCTCGAAGGCCGGTCCGCCGGCGAGTACATGGAAGGCCACACGTCGTTCGTGCGCCGCGAGCCGGTCGGCGTCTGCGCGCAGGTCACGCCGTGGAACTACCCGCTGCTGATGGCCATCTGGAAGATCGCGCCCGCCCTCGCCGCCGGCAACACCATCGTGCTCAAGCCGTCGGACACCACCCCGGCGTCGACGCTGCTGCTGGCCGAGATCGCCGGCGAGTTCCTGCCACCGGGCGTGTTCAACGTCGTGTGCGGCGACCGCGACACCGGCCGCGCGCTGGTCGAGCACGACATCCCGGCGATGGTGTCGATCACCGGCTCGGTCCGCGCGGGCATCGAGGTCGCCAAGTCCGCGGCCAACGACGTCAAGCGCGTGCACCTGGAGCTGGGCGGCAAGGCGCCGGTCATCGTCTTCGAGGACGCCGACCTCGACGCCGCCGCCGAGGCCATCGCCGTCGCGGGCTACTTCAACGCGGGCCAGGACTGCACCGCCGCCACCCGGGTGCTGGTCGCCGACGAGGTGCACGACACGTTCGTCGCGGCGCTCGCCCGGCAGGCCGAGAACACCAAGACCGGCAAGCCGGACGACGAAGACGTCGCGTACGGCCCGCTCAACAACGCGGCCCAGCTGGAAAAGGTCTCGGGGTTCATCGACCGGCTGCCGGAGCACGCGACCGTCCACTGTGGAGGCCATCGCGCCGGCGACGAAGGCTACTTCTACGAGGCCACCGTGGTCTCCGGCCTGAAGCAGGACGACGAGCTGAGCCAGAACGAGATCTTCGGCCCGGTCATCACCGTCCAGCGGTTCAGCGACGAGGCCGACGCCCTCAAGTCCGCGAACGCCGTCCAGTACGGCCTCGCGTCCTCGGTCTGGACCCGCGACCACCAGCGCGCGATGCGCCTCGCGGCGAAGCTCGACTTCGGCTGCGTCTGGATCAACACCCACATCCCGCTGGTCGCCGAAATGCCGCACGGCGGCTTCAAGAAGTCCGGGTACGGCAAGGACCTCTCGCTGTACGGGCTGGAGGACTACACCCGCGTCAAGCACGTCATGAGCGCACTGTGAGGCTGGCGATGCCCAACCAAGCACCCACCGAGACGCGGGAGGACTCCGCGCCGCCGAACGAGACCGAAGGGCCCGCGATCCGGCTTTCCGGGCTGCGCAAGCACTTCGGTGACGTCCACGCGGTCGACGGCGTCGACCTCGACGTCCCGCCCGGCGAGTTCTTCTCCATGCTCGGCCCGTCCGGCTCCGGCAAGACGACGGTGCTGCGCCTGATCGCCGGCTTCGAGCTGCCCACCGACGGCACGATCGAGCTCGAAGGCCGCGACGTCAGCACGCTGGCGCCGTTCGAGCGGGACGTCAACACGGTGTTCCAGGACTACGCGCTGTTCCCGCACATGAGCGTGCAGCAGAACGTCGAGTACGGCCTGAAGGTCAAGCGCGTCCCGAAGCAGCAACGCCGGGAGCGCGCTCTTGAAGCCCTCAAGACCGTGCGGCTGGACGACTACGGCTCGCGCAAGCCCGCGCAGCTCTCCGGCGGCCAGCGCCAGCGCGTCGCGCTCGCCCGCGCGCTGGTGAACCGGCCCAAGGTGCTGCTGCTCGACGAGCCGCTCGGCGCGCTCGACCTCAAGCTGCGGCTGGCGATGCAGCTGGAGCTCAAGCAGATCCAGCGCGACGTCGGCATCACGTTCGTCTTCGTCACCCACGACCAGGACGAGGCGCTCACCATGAGCGACCGCATCGCCGTGTTCAACGACGGGAAGATCGAGCAGGTCGGGACGCCGGAAGAAGTCTACGAACGGCCCGCGAGCGCGTTTGTCGCCGGGTTCGTCGGCACCTCGAACCTGCTCGGCGGCCGCGGCGCCGAGTCCGTGATCGGCCGGCCGGGGCTGTTCAGCATCCGGCCGGAGAAGATCCGCATCGACGGCGAGCTGTCCGAACCCGCCGCCCCGGGCGACACCAGCGCGACCGGCACGATCACCGACGTCGTCTACGCCGGGGCCACCGTGCGGTACGCCGTCGCGCTCGACGCCGGGGGCCGGCTCTCGGTCGTCCGGCAGAACACCGACGGCGCTTTGGTGGAGGGCCGCGTCCGGCTCAGCTGGCGTCAAGAACACAGTTTTCAGGTTCCCGGTCAGTGAAGGGTTTGCCATGAAGAACAGGAAGACGCGGCTTGCCGGCCTCCTCGGCGCTAGCCTGCTGTTGGCTGCATGTGGCACGTCGGGCACGAGTTCGTCCGCGCCGCCCGGCGCGCAGGGGTTCACCCCGCCGAAGCTGGAGGCGCTGAAGGCGCTCGGCCAGCCGGAGGGCGCGCTGAACGTGCTGGCCTGGCCGGGGTACGCGGAGAACGGCTCCAACGACCCGAAGGTCAACTGGGTGACGCCGTTCGAGCAGCAGACCGGCTGCAAGGTGAACGTCAAGCCGTTCGGGACCTCCGACGAGGCCGTCACGCTGATGAAGACCGGGCAGTACGACGTCGTTTCGGCATCCGGGGACGCGTCGCTGCGGCTGGTCGCGTCGGGTGACGTCGAGCCGGTGAACACCACGCTCGTGCCGAACTACGCCGACGTCCAGCCGTTCCTCAAGGACAAGTCCTGGAACAGCGTCGGGAACGTGGCCTACGGGATCCCGCACGGCTGGGGCGCGAACCTGCTGACCTGGCGCACCGACAAGGTGACGCCGGCGCCGACGTCGTGGTCGGTGATGTTCGACGCGAACTCGCCCTACAAGGGCAAGGTGATCGCCTACGACTCGCCGATCTACATCGCCGACGCCGCGCTGTACCTGATGGCGCACCAGCCGGACCTCGGCATCAAGAACCCGTACGCCCTCGACGACAAGCAGTTCACCGCCGCGGTGAACCTGCTCAAGCAGCAGCGGCCGCTGGTGAGCGAGTACTGGTCGGACTACCTCAAGGAGTCGCAGGCGCTGAAGAACGGCGACGCCGTCGTCGGCACCGCCTGGCAGGTCACGGTCAACCTGACCAAGGGCGAGGGCGCGGCGCTGGAGTCGGCCGTCCCGAGCGAAGGCGCGACCGGGTGGTCGGACACGTGGATGGTCGCGGCGAAGTCGGCGCACAAGACGTGCGCGTACAAGTGGCTCGACTACATCATCAGCCCGAAGGTGAACGCCCAGGTCGCCGAGTACTTCGGCGAGGCGCCGGCGAACCCGAAGGCGTGCGCGGAGATGACGGACAAGACGCTCTGCGACACCTACCACGCCAACGACGCCGGTTACGCGTCGAAGATCGCGTACTGGACCACGCCGATCCAGCAGTGCCTCGACGGCCGCACGGACGTCAAGTGCAAGGACTACGGCGAGTGGACCAAGGCGTGGACGGAGATCAAGGGCTGACATGACCGCCGTATCGGCCTTCTTCTACCGGAAGCCCGAGCTGCGCTTGGGCTTCCTGCTCTCGGCGCCGCTGCTGTGGCTCGGCCTGGCCTACCTGGGCGCGCTGGCCGCGTTGTTCGTCACGGCGTTCTGGCACACGGACGCGTTCACCGGCCAGGTCGTGATCGAGTGGTCGCTGGACAACTTCAAGACGCTGTTCAGCGACGCGGTCTACCGCACGATCACCTTCCGCACGGTCGGGATCGCGGCGCTGGTCACGGTGATCGACGCCGTCGTCGCGTTCCCGATGGCGTTCGCGATGGCCAAGCTCGCTTCGCCGCGGGCACAACGGATCCTGGTGATCGCGGTGATGACGCCGTTGTGGGCGAGCTACCTGGTGAAGGCATACGCGTGGCGCTCGATGCTGTCCGGCAACGGCGCGCTGAGCTGGCTTTCGCCCGGTTACGGCGTCACGGCCACGATCATCACGCTGTCCTACCTCTGGCTGCCGTACATGATCCTGCCGATCTACGCGGGCCTCGACCGGCTGCCGGACTCGCTGGTGGACGCCTCCGGTGACCTCGGTGCCCGTTCGGTGAGGACGTTCCGGTCGGTGATCCTGCCGCTGACGTTCCCGGCGATCGTGGCGGGCTCGATCTTCACGTTCTCGCTGTCGCTGGGGGACTACATCGCGGTGAAGATCGTCGGCGGCACCTCGCAGATGCTCGGCAACGTCGTCTACGACAACATCGGCGCGGCGAACAACCTCCCGTTCGCCGCGACGGTGGCCACGGTGCCGGTCGTGATCATGCTCGTGTACCTGGCCGCGGTGCGCCGCACCGGCGCGCTCGACAACCTCTAGGAGCTTCCGTGCGTACCTCCCGCGTGGTGCTGTGGACGGCCTTGGGGCTCGGCCTGGCGGTGATCTACTTCCCGCTGCTGGTGGTGCTGCTCAACTCCTTCAACCCGGACACGACGTTCGGCTTCCCGCCGTCGAGCTTCACGCTGGAGTGGTGGAGCCGCGCCACGTCGAACGAGGGGGCGCTGAACGCGCTGTGGACGAGCGTCGAAGCCGGTCTCGCGGCGACGGCGATCGCGCTGGTGCTCGGCACGATGGCCGCGTTCGCGTTGCAGCGCTACCGGTTCTTCGGCCGGAACCCGGTGTCGCTGCTGATCATCCTGCCGATCGCGCTGCCGGGGATCGTCACGGGCATCGCGCTGAACAACGCGTTCCGGACGATCCTCGGCGTCGACCTCGGCCTGCTGACGGCGATCATCGCGCACGCGACGTTCTGCATCGTGGTGGTGTTCAACAACGTCGTCGCGCGGCTGCGCCGGATGGGCGGGAACCTGGAAGAGGCGTCGATGGACCTCGGCGCGACCGGGTTCACGACGTTCCGCCTGGTGACGTTCCCGATGCTGCGGTCGGCGCTGCTGGCCGGCGGGCTGCTGGCGTTCGCGCTGTCGTTCGACGAGATCATCGTGACGACGTTCACCCTGGGCACGGGCATGGAGACGCTGCCGATCTGGATCTACAACAACCTGTTCCGGCCCAACCAGGCGCCGATCGTGAACGTGGTCGCGGCGGTCCTGATCGTGGTGTCGACGGTGCCGGTGTACCTGGCGCAGCGGCTGTCCGGCGACACGGCCTCGGGCGGACGGCTCTAGGCTTCCGGGCCCGCCTCGTTGCCACGGTGAAGAAGATGTCCTCGCCGGACGGGCAGGCTCCGGGATGACCACCCAGCTCCTGTTGTGGGTCTTCGCTACTCGCGGAATGAGTCCGTCGCCGCGCGCAGGGCGGCCAGCACGCCGGGGTCGGTGACGGCGTGCCCGGCGCCCTCGAGCAGCTTCAGCTCCGAACCCGGCCACGCCCGGTGCAGCTCGTACGCCGTGGTCGGCGGGCAGACCGTGTCGTACCGGCCCTGCACGATCACCCCCGGAATGCCCGCGAGCTTGCCCGCGTCGCGGATCAGCTGGCCGTCTTCGAGCCAGGCGCCGTGGCTGAAGTAGTGGACGGCGAGCCGCGCGAAGGTCAGTGCGAACGCCGGATCGGCGTACTGCTGCACAAAAGTCTCCTGCGGCTGCACCGAAACCGTCGCGCCTTCCCAGGTGCTCCACGCGATCGCCGCGCGGTGCCGGACTTCTTCCCCCGGGTGGGAGAGCAGCTCGCTGTACGCGGCCAGCGGGTCGTCCCGGCGTCCCGCGGGCAGCGGCGCCAGGAAGGCCTCCCACTCCCGCGGGAACAGGTTCGCCGCGCCGCCGCGGTAGATCCAGTCGAGCTCGCTCCGCCGCACGGTGAACACACCGCGCAGGATGACTTCGCTGACGCGCGAAGGATGTGTCTCGGCGTAGGCCAGGGCCAGCGTCGCGCCCCACGAGCCGCCGAAGAGCTGCCAGCGCTCGATGCCGAGCCGTGCGCGCAGGGCCTCCATGTCGGCGACCAGGTGCCACAACGTGTTCGCGGTGAGGTCGCTCGCGTCCGGCGTCGACTGCCCGGAGCCGCGCTGGTCGAACAGGACGATCCGGTACGCTTGGGGGTCGAAGTGCCGCCGCGCCATCGGCGCGATCCCGCTGCCGGGCCCGCCGTGGAGCACCACGACCGGCTTGCCCTCGGGGTTGCCCGCCTCCTGACACCGGATCCGGTGCCCGTCGCCGACGTCCAGGAACCCTTCGGCGCGCGGGGGAAGCGGCGGGTACAGCTCGTCCATGCCCGACACTCTGCCGGAGTGGTCCTGGTCGTCGTCCCGACCCTATGTTTTCCAAGCGGGACGACGACCAGGAAAGGCGGGAGCCCGCCCCCGCCGCCGGGCTGAGCGGGCTCCCGGTCCGTGGGTCAGCCCCCGGGGCTGACGTCCGGACGAGGAGGAACGAAGCCGTCGGTGTGGTCACAACGACCGGCAGTCCGCACACGCATTCCCGTCCTCCTCGTCGAGGGTTCGAATCTTCGTCGTGGCGGCGACGGGCTAAACGCTAAGCCAAAGCCCGAACGTCAGTCAAGGACATGATTGAAGTTCATGTACGTGAACGCGCGCTGAGAGGACGCTGAGTGCGACCCCGCCCCTTGCCCGGTGTTAACGAATGGGCCGGTACGTTCCGGTGTCGAAGCTTCGAAAAGTGGCTTCGAAAGTGGCACGGAAAGGCTCGGAATGTCCGCGGTGACCTATGTCGAGGCGATTGTCGTCGGCGCCTTGCAAGGGGTGTCGGAATTGTTTCCGGTGTCCAGTCTCGGCCACAGCATCCTGCTGCCCGCCTGGCTCGGCGGGCAGTGGCAGCAGGACCTGAGCATCGGCAAGGACTCCCCTTACCTGGCGGTGCTCGTGGCGATGCACGTCGCCACCGCGCTCGCGCTCGTGCTGTTCTTCCGGAAGGACTGGGTGCGGATCATCGGCGGCCTCTGGACGTCGGTCCGCCACCGGGAGGTCCGCACCCCCGACCAGCGGCTCGCGTGGCTGCTCGTGCTCGCCACCATCCCGGTCGGGCTGGCCGGCCTGCTGTTCGAGGGGCTGCTGCGCGACTTCCTCGGCAAACCGGTGCCGGCGGCGGTCTTCCTCGCGCTCAACGGCGGAGTCCTTTACGCCGCCGAGAAGTTCTCCCGGCAGAAGCCCGCGGCCGACGACGACACCGTGGACTTCTCGGCCGAGGAGACGCTGGTCATGCGCGCGGTGAGCGTCGAGGAGAAGACCGACGTCCGGCTGGCGAAGCTGCGCGTCGGCGAGGCCGTGCTGATCGGCGCGGCGCAGATCTTCGCGCTGCTGCCCGGCATCAGCCGCTCGGGCATCACGATGGTCGCCGGGCTGCGCCGCGGTCTCGGCCACGAGGACGCCGCGCGGTTCGCGTTCCTCCTCGCCACACCGGTGATCCTCGCCGCCGGGGTGCTGAAGATGCCGACGCTGTTCGCGCCGGAGAACCAGGCGTCGCTCGGCCCGGCGCTCGTCGGGAGTGTCATCGCCGGGGTCGCTTCGTACATTTCCGTCCGGTTCCTCACCGGATATTTCGAAACGCGCACTTTGACCCCGTTCGCCATTTACTGCGTGGTCGCCGGAATCGGCAGCCTGATCTTCTTCGCGGTGTGAGGTGACGGTCGACGCCCCGGCGCTCCTCTGCGTGCTCGTCTTGGGCACGCTCTACGTGCGCGCGGCCCGGGGCCGCGGGTGGCCGCCGGGCCGCACCACGGCGTTCCTGACCGGCCTGGCGACGATCGTGCTCGTCACGTGCTCGCCGCTGGCCGTTTACGACACGACGTTCTTCTGGGTTCGCGCGGTCCAGGTCGTCACGCTGCTGATGATCACGCCACTGCTGCTGGCCATGGGCGCGCCCGTCCGGCTCCTGCTCGACACCACCCCGGCCCGGTGGCTGCGCCGCCACGGCCGAGGCAGGGTGGCGCGGGCCCTGACCTTCCCGCCGGTCGTCACGCTCGCGCTCGTGGTGCCCGTGCTGGTGCTGTACCTGACCCCGCTCTACGACCTCGTGCTGCGGTCCTCAGTGGTCGACGGCCTGGTCCGGCTGGTCCTGGTGCTTGCGGGGTTCGGCTACTTCTGGACCCGGCTCGGGCTCGACCCGACCCCGCGGCGCGACCCGCACCTGGTGTCGGTGTGGATCGCGTTCACCGAGGTGATCTTCGACGGCGCGCTCGGCCTGGTGCTCTGGCTCGGCCCGCTGCTGGCGCCGGCGCACTACGCGGCCGCGCACCCGGGCCGGGGCCCGGACCCCCGCACCGACCAGATCATCGGCGCGGGGGTGCTGTGGATCGGCGGCGACGTCGCCGGGCTGCCGTTCGTCGCCGCGCTGTTCGTCCGGTGGGCCCGCGACGACGAGCGGCGCGCGAAGGAGATCGACGTCCGGCTGGACGAGGAGGCTGCTTCGGGCGCCGCGTCGACGTCGGGGCTCTGGTGGGAGACCGACCCGGAGCTCGCCGAGCGGTTCCGGAGCCGATGACAAGGGCTCTCAAGCGCCCCAAGGCGGCCTTGGTTGCGTTGAACGCACCCAATGTGGCCTTCGGTGCGTTCAACGCACCGAAGGCCACATTGGGGCGCTGTGGGCTAGTCGTGGAACGCGTGCTCGGGCGCCGGGAACTCCCCACGCCGGACGTCCTCCGCGAACGCCGTCGCGGCGTCCTGCAGCACCGTCGCGACGTCGGCGTAGCGCTTGACGAACCGCGGCGCCTTCCCGCGCCGCAGCCCGGCCATGTCCTGCCACACCAGCACCTGGGCGTCGCAGTCCGGGCCGGCGCCGATGCCGACCGTCGGGATCTTCAGCTCCGCCGTGACGCGCTTCGCGGCTTCGGCGGGCACCATCTCCATCACCACCGCGAACGCCCCGGCCTCCTGCAGGGCCAGCGCGTCGGCGAGCAGCACGTCCGCCGCTTCACCGCGCCCCTGCACCCGGTAGCCGCCGAGGTTGTGTTCACTCTGCGGGGTGAACCCGATGTGGCCCATCACCGGCACGCCGGCCGACGTCAGCGCCTCGACGTGCGCGGCGAACCGCCGTCCGCCTTCGAGCTTCACGGCGTGCGCGCGGCCCTCCTTCATGAACCGCACCGACGTCTCGAGCGCCTGCTGCGGCGAGAGCTGGTAGGAGCCGAAGGGCAGGTCGGCGACGACCAGCGCCCGTTTGACCGATCGGGTGACCGCCCGGACCAGCGGCAGCAGCTCGTCGACCGTCACCGGCAGCGAGGTGTCGTACCCGAAGACGTTGTTGGCCGCGGAGTCGCCGACGAGCAGCACGGGGATCCCGGCCTCGTCGAACAGCGCGGCGGTGTACATGTCGTACGCGGTGAGCATGGGCCACGGTTCGCCGCGTTCCTTGAGCTCACGCAGGTGGTGCACGCGGACCTTCCGGCCCGGCGCCGGCTTGGCGGCGGGTCCGGTGCCGTACGGGGCGGGTTCTTCGGCGCTGGCAGACATCGTCGTCGACCGTCCTTCCCTCGAGGCCTCGGTGAGGTCCCCGGGTCGTGGAGCAGGGGCGTCTCAAAGCGTGACACGCGCCCGGAGCGCCCCCAACCGCGTGCGACAAGCTTCACACCCTCGGGGAGGAGCCGCCGTCAGCCTTCAGGTTGATGACCGGGGACAACCAACCTGTGTTCACTGACGTCAAGAAGAGGCATGACCATCGACCGGCCGCGAAAGGCGACAAAACCACCCATGGGAAACCTCGCGAGCACGCGTCCGCGCGTTCGGCCCTGGAAGGCGAAGGCGGGCGGCGTCGTCGCGACCGTGGTCCAGCTGGCCGCGGTGTTCTCCGTGGTCCTGCTGTTCGCCGGCGGCGCGCACGGGCGCCTGCTCAACGGCATCGACATGGCGTTCTCCAGCCTCAGCGTGCCGACCAGCGCGAGCCTGGTCATGGTGCTGCTGCTGGTCGTGCTGGGGGCCGCGCTGCGCCGTCGCAAGAAGGCCGCGCTGTACACGCTGGTGCTGTTCCAGGTCGGCGGGCTGCTGCTCACCCTCGCCCTGCAGGCGACGCTGCTGTGGTCACCCGAGCTGCTCTCGCTCGGGTCGCGGCAGGTCCGCCACATCCCGGTCCAGCTCTGGGCCCTCACCGCCGCCGACGTGCTGTCGGTCGGGCTGATCGTGTTCCTGCTCGCGTTGCGCCCGGCCTTCCCGGCCCGGCTCGCGCCGAGCGCCTGGCGCGACGGCCTGACCATGCTGTTCGGCGGGTTCGCCGTGGTCATCCTGGTCGGCTGGGGGCTCGCGGAGGCCTTCCCCGGCCACCTCGGCGACACGTGGGAGCGCTTCGCCTGGGTCGTGAACCACGCCACCGGTGAGAACCTGCAGCTGCGCCGGATCGGCGTCGGCGAGGGGCCGGGCTGGCTGGACGCGCTCATCGACCTCACCGCGACGCTCGTCGCCGCCGGGGCCCTCTACATGCTCTTCCGCGGGGTGCGCAGCCGTCGCCTGCGCACGGACGACGAAGAGCTGCGGGTGCGTCAACTGCTCGCCGAGCACGGCGAGGACGACTCGCTCGGCTACTTCGCGACCCGGCGCGACAAGAGCGTCGTCTTCTCGCCGAACGGCCGCGCGGCCGTGACGTACCGCGTGCTCGGCGGCACCAGCGTGGCGAGCGCGGACCCGGTCGGCGACCCCGAGTCGTGGCCGGACGCCGTCCGCGCGTGGCTCGACGAGACGCGCACCTACGGCTGGACACCGGGGGTGCTCGGCGCCAGCGAGGCCGGCGCGAAGGTCTACACCGACGCCGGCCTGCGCGCCCTGGAGATCGGCGACGAGGCCGTGCTCGACGTCCGCGAGTTCAGCCTCGCCGGGCCCGAGCGGCGGTCCGTGCGCCAGGCCGTCAAACGCATCGAGCGCGCCGGCTACACCTCGCAGGTCCGCCGGCACGGCGAGATCCCCGATGCGGAGATGACCGAGCTCCTCGCGCGGGCCCAGGCCTGGCGCGGCGCCGAGACCGAACGCGGGTTCTCGATGGCGCTGGGCCGCCTCGGCGACGCGAGTGACGGCCGCAGCGTGATGGTCGAGGCCTACGACGCCCGGGGTGAGCTGCGCGGGCTGCTGTCGTTCGTCCCGTGGGGCCGGCGAGGCCTTTCGCTCGACCTCATGCGCCGCGACCGCGACGCCGAGAACGGCCTCAACGAGTACATGATCGCCGAGGTCGTCGCGGCCGCGCAGCACCTCGGCGCGCAGCGGATCTCGCTGAACTTCGCGATGTTCCGCGCGGTCTTCTCCGAAGGCGAGCGGATCGGCGCGGGGCCGGTGCTGCGGGCCTGGCGCGGGGTCCTGAGCCTCGCTTCGCGGTTCTTCCAGCTGGAGTCGCTGTACCGGTCGAACGCCAAGTACGGGCCGGACTGGGAGCCGCGGTTCCTCTGCTACTCCTCGGCCCGGCGGCTGCCGCGGGTCGGCATCGTCGCGGGCGCGCTCGAGGGGTTCGTCCCGACCGGACGGTCGCGGTCGCTGCGGCTGGAGACGGTCGGCGACGAGTTCGTCGCGCGCGTCAAGGAGATCGAGGCGTCCGCGGCCACCCCGGCGGCGCGGGAGACGCGGCGGCCCGAGCAGGTCCGCGTCCGCATCGCGAAGCTCGCCAAGCTGCGCGAGTCCGGGATCGACCCGTACCCGGTCGGGTTCCGCCGCGACGACCACATCGGCGACGTCGTCGCGAAGTTCGGCGCGCCGGCCCCGGACACCGCCACCGGCCACCGCGTCCGCATCGCCGGGCGCGTGCTGGCGATGCGCATCCTCGGCGGGCTGTGCTTCGCCCGCGTCAAGGACTTCAGCGGCGAGATCCAGCTGATGCTGGACGCGGGACAGCTGGACCTCACCGGCTGGCGGACCGGCGTCGACCTCGGTGACCACGTCGGGGTCAGCGGCCAGGTCGTGACGTCGAAGCGCGGTGAGCTCTCGGTGCTCGTCGACGAGTGGACGGTCACCGCGAAGTGCCTGCATCCCTTGCCGGACAAGCGGAAGGGCCTCATCGACCCGGAGACGCGGGTGCGGCAGCGCTACCTCGACCTCGCCGTCAACCCGGACTCGACGGCGATGCTGCGGCTGCGTTCCACGGTGGTCCGCGCGGTGCGCGACCGGCTGCACCACGCCGACTACCTCGAGGTCGAGACGCCGATGCTGCAGACGGTGCACGGCGGCGCCAACGCCCGCCCGTTCGTCACGCACATCAACGCCTACGACATGCGGATGTACCTGCGGATCGCGCCCGAGCTGTACCTCAAGCGGCTGTGCGTCGCCGGCGTCGAGCGGGTCTTCGAGCTCAACCGCAACTTCCGCAACGAAGGGGTCGACGCGACGCACAACCCCGAGTTCACGATGCTCGAGGCGTACCAGGCCTACGCCGACTACGACTCGATGCGCGTCCTGACCCGCGAGCTCATCCAGCACGCGGCCGAAGCGGCGTACGGCGCCCAGGTCGTGCGCCGGCCCGACGCGGCCGGAAAGCTCGTCGAGCACGACATCTCCGGCGACTGGCCGGTCGTCCCGGTCCACGAAGCCGTCTCCGCGGCGCTGGGCGAGCGGATCGACTCGGGCACCTCGGTGGCCGAGCTGCGCCGGCTGTGCGTCGCCGCGGGCGTGCCGGTGGGGGAGGACCCGAGCCACGGCGACCTCGTGCTCAAGGCCCACGAGCACCTCGTCGAGGGTTCGACCGTGCTGCCGACGTTCTACACGGACTACCCGACGGACGTCTCGCCGCTGACCCGCCAGCACCGCACCGACCCGCTGCTGGCCGAGCGGTGGGACCTCATCGCGTTCGGCTCCGAGGTCGGCACGGCCTACACCGAGCTGACCGACCCGATCGAGCAGCGGCGGCGGCTGGAGGCGCAGTCCCTGCGCGCGGCCAGCGGCGACGTCGAGGCGATGGAGCTGGACGAGGACTTTTTGCTGGCCCTCGAGCACGGGATGCCGCCGACCGGCGGCCTCGGCCTGGGTGTCGACCGGCTGCTCATGATGCTCACCGGAGCGTCGATCCGCCAGACGGTCCTGTTCCCCTTCGTCCGTCCGCAGGCATAACGAGTCAGTCGACCCGGTCAGCGTCACACCGCCAGGACGCCGGGGGTCGCTTAATGTGTGCCTCGTGCGCACGGCTCGGATCGCCTCGGCCCTCCTCATGGGACTGGCCGTGCTGGCGTATTCGGGGTGGCTGCTGGAGTTCTTCCTCCCGACGGGCGTCTCGCCGGTGCGTGACCCGGTCGAGGCGCTGCTGACCGGCCCGCCGGTGTTCCGCGTGCTGCTCGCCGTCTCGGGGGTCGCGTTCGTGCTCGCCGGGCCGCCGCTGAACCGGCTCGGCCCAGTCCACTGGACGGCGCGGCTCAGCTCGATCTCGGTGAGCGCGTTCGGCGCCGTTGCGCTGCTGCAGGTCGCCTATCCTGGGCAGAGCGGTCTGCTGTCGTCGCTGGCGACCGTGGTGCTCACCGTCGGCGTGGTCAGCCTGATCCTGTGGTGGCCGCCGGGCTGGCGGGCGCTCGCTGTCGCCGGGCTCGTCGTCGTGCTGCTCACCTGGGCCGCTGTCGTCCTCACGCGGCAGCTGGACACGGCCGAAGGCGTGGTGACGCGCGTTCAGCAGGTGGTCCGCGCCGCGCTGTACGGCGTGGGCGGGGCGTACGCCTTCATCAAGCCTGCGCCCCGACATGCGCCTCGAGGCGGCTGAGCAGCTCCAGCAAGGTCTTGCGCTCGGCCGGGTCGAGCACGCTGAACGTGTCGTCGGCGTGCCCGTGCTGGATCCGCTCGATCTCCGTCAGCCGCGCGCGGCCGGCGTCGGTGACGGCCAGCAGGCTCGCGCGCCGGTCGGTCGGGTCGGGTTCGCGCCGCAGCAGGCCGTCCCGCTCCAGCGCGTCGACGGCCGAGGTGATCGCGCGGCCGGTCACCCCGAGGCGCCGTTTGACCTCGCCCATCCGCGGCCGGTCGCCGAGCAGGTCGACCATCAGCAGCAGCTGGACCTGGGCCGTCGGCCAGCCGCGCCGGGCGTAGGGCGCGCCAGCGTACCGGCGCAGGACGTGGGTGATGCGCCGCAGCGCGTCGGCCAGCTCCGCGCCGGTGGGGATGTTCTCGGTTGACACACCTCCGACTCTACCCGCAAAGTATATAGACGAAATTGATACTAACTACTTTGCGTCTAACTTTGGGAGAACTGTGTCGTTGTGGCGGAACCGGACGTTCGTGCTGCACACCACGGCGGTGACGATCTCGGTCCTGGGCACCGCGGGCGCCCAGGTCGCGGTGGTCTTCGCGGTGCTCGGGATGGGCGGCTCGGCGGGGGACGTCGGGGTGGTCGGCGTCTGCGGGCTCGTGCCGGCGCTGGCATTCTTCCTGGTCGGCGGGGTGGTCGCCGACCGGTGGCCGCGCAACCGCGTGCTGGTCGGCACGAGCGTGGTGTCGGCGGTGGTCCAGGCGGGGCTCGGGGTGGCGGTCCTGACCGGCCAGGCGCGGCTCGCGCACGTCGCGGTCGCGGCCGCGTTGACCGGCGTCGCGACGGCGTTCGCGAGGCCGGCCGCGCAGGGCCTGCTGTTGCGCGACCTGAGCCGCGAGGAGGGGCCGCGCGCGTTCGCCGCGTTCCGGCTGGCCCTGAACCTGGCCCAGATCGGCGGCGCGTCCCTCGGCGGGCTCGTGGTCGCGGCCACCGGGCCCGGTTGGACGCTGGTGGCGGACGCGCTCACGTTCGTCGTCGCGGTCCTCCTCGGGCTGGCGATCCGGGTCGAAGGCACGTTCAGCGCCCGGACCGGGGTGTTGCGTGAGCTGCGCGAGGGCTGGACCGAGTTCCGGTCGCACCGCTGGCTGGCGCCGATGGTCGTCCAGTTCGCGGCGGTCAACGCGCTGGCCGTCGGGGCGTACGAGCTGGTGCTCGGCCCGGTCGTGGCGGCCGACGCGGCCGCGTGGGGGCTGATCATGGCCTGCGACGCGACCGGCATGGTGCTGGGCGGCCTCCTGCTGCTGACCTGGACGCCGTCGCGCCGCTGGGCGGTCGGCGGGGGCGCGCTCACGGCCGCGCCCCTGGTCGCGATGACGTGCGGCGCCCCGGTTTTCCTCGTGTGCCTCGCGGCGGGACTGGCCGGGGTGGGCGTCGAGGTGTTCGGCGTCGGGCTGATGACGCTGCTGCGGCAGCACGTGCGCCACGACCGGTTGTCGCGGGTCTCGGCGTACCAGTCCCTGGCCGGGTTCGGGCTGACCCCGGCGGGCACGGCACTGGCCGGCCCGCTCGCGGCGTGGACGGGCGCCCGCGGGGCGCTCGCGCTCGCGGCCGGGCTGCTCTTGGCCGTTTCCGCCGGAAATGTCGGTGGCGAGTGGCACGATTCCGGAAACGGACTCGAAGGAGATGGTCTTGATGGCGGGAAACGTGCCTCCGGTGGCCGACGAGCGTGACGGGCTGCTGCGCTTCTTGGAGCAGCAGCGCTACGTCCTCAAGCTGGCCGCACACGGGCTCACGGACGATCAGGCGAGACGCACGCCGACGAAGAGCGCGCTCTCGGTGGGCGGGCTGGTCAAGCACGTCGCGACGACCGAGGACGGCTGGCTCGACATCATCCTGCAGCTGCCGCAGAAGCCGTTCGGCGAAGGCATGGCGGCGTACGAGGCGGGCTACCGGCTGGGTCCCGAGGAGACGCTGGAGAGCGTGCTCGCGCGCTACGACGAGGTCGCGGCCCGCACCGCCGAGGTCATCGGCCGGATCGAGGACCTCGGCCGCCCGGTCCCGGTTCCGAAGGGGGTGCCCTGGTACCCGCAGGACGTCGAGGCGTGGTCGGTGCGCTGGGTGCTGCTGCACCTGATCGAGGAGACCGCGCGCCACGCGGGCCACGCGGACATCATCCGCGAGCACGTCGACGGCGGCACGGCGATCCCCCTGATGGCGGCGGCCGAAGGCTGGCCGGAGACCCCGTGGGTCAAACCCTGGACCCCGGAAACCCAGCCCGCCTGACCACCCGAGTCGTCCGTTCCGGACCCGGCACCGGCCCGGCGGTCACCCCGCCGGGCCGGGTCGGACCGGTCAGAACAGGGTCGGCTCGTCCGCCAGCGCGCCCTCGATCACGAGCATCCGGCGCTTCGTCGCGACCCCGCCGCGGGCCGAGAACCCGCCGTCCTTGCCACCGGCCGCCATGACGCGGTGGCACGGCACGACGATCGGGAACGGGTTGTTCCCCATGGCCTGCCCGACGGCCTGCGCCGACCCGGGCAGACCCAGCCGGTGCGCGATGTCGCCGTAGGTCAGGGTCTTGCCGGGCGGAATGGCCCGCGCGATCTCGTACGCGCGGCGGTTGAACTCCGGCACGCCCGAAAGGTCCAGCCGGATCGACGTCAGGTCGTCCCGCGCGCCGTTCAGCAGCGCGACGATCCCGTCGACAGCCGCCCGGACCGGCGCCGGCGGCGGGCCTTCGACGGCGTCCGGGAACCGTCCGGCCAGCCGGGCGCGCATCCCGGCGGCGCCTCCGTCGGGCAGCGACGTCCCGATCACGACGTCGTCGCGCCACGCCAGCCCGCACGGCCCGATCGCCGTGTCGAACACCGTGAACCCCGTTGTCATGCGATCAGCCTACGACTGAAGAGGGGTGCCGCGGACCCGACGGATCGCTAGGTTCGGTTTGGGTGGTTTGCCGAGTTCGAGGAGGCCGTCAGGTGCGACGCGTGATGCTGGTGGTGGCGGTGCTGCTCGGTCTCACCACAACCCCCGCGGCAGCGACGGCCGACCCGCTCGTGATGCCGCACGTCGTCGTCGCGCACAACGCGTGGTGGGCCGAGCTGACCGTCCACCGAGCCGGCGGCACCGTCGTCGCGAGCTACCCGCAGATCGGCGTCGTCGTCGCGTACACGGCGAAGGACGACTTCGCCGCGAAGGTCCGTAAGACCCCGGGCATCGACGCCGTCGGGGCGACGCGCACCGCGAAGATCCCGAAGGAGTTCTTCGCGCCCCGCAAGGACGTCCGCTACACCGGGCCGAACTCGCCGAACTCCGGCCAGGTCCCGCCCGAAGGCACCGCCTGGGACGTCCCAGCGCTGCGCCTGCCCGAAGCGCACCAGGTCACCGAGGGCAGCCGGCGCACCGTCGTCGGCGTGCTCGACGTCGGCGTCGACGACACCCACCCGGACCTGAAACCGGCCTTCGACGCGAGGAGCTCCGTGTCCTGCCTCGCCGGCTGGGCCGACCGCAGTCCCGGCGCCTGGCGGCCGACGCTCGACGGCCACGGCACGCACGTCGCGGGCACGATCGCCGCGGCCCGCAACGGATCCGGTGTGGTCGGCGTCGCGCCCGGCACCCGCATCGCCGCCGTGAAGCTCGCCGAGCTCGACGACACCGAGACGGCCGAAAGCATGGTCTGCGGCTTCGTCTGGGCGGCCGAACACGGCTTCGCGATCACCAACAACAGCTACCGCTCGATCCCGTGGCGCTACAACTGCGACGACCAGCCGGACCAGGCCGCGGCCAAGCTCGCCGTCGGCCGCGCGGTCGCCTACGCCCAGCGTCGCAACGTCCTCGTCGTCGCCTCCGCCGGCAACGCCGGGATCAACCTCGACACCCGTTCGGTCGACACCGAGAGCCCGGCCGACAGCACCCCGGTCGAACGCCGCATCGACCCGACGTGCACCCGCCTGCCGCACGAGCTGCCCGGCGTCGTCGGCACCGGCGCGCTCGACGAAAAGTCGCTGAAGGCGAGCTTCTCCAACTACTCCGCGTCCCGGATCAGCGTCGCGGCGCCCGGCGCGCGCGTCTGGTCGACCTGGCCGAACGGCGAATACCGCTCCGCGAGCGGGACGTCGATGGCCGCGCCGCACGCGAGCGGCGTCGCCGCGCTGATCGCGAGTGAGCACCCGCGCTGGAGCGCCGAGCGGATCAAGCGCGCGCTCTACGAGACGGCGTCGCCGCTCCCGTGCCCCGACACCGTGTGCCAGGCGACGAAGACCGGCACGACCTACTACGGCCACGGGATGGTCGATGCGGCGACCGCGGTCGGCGCGGGATGATGGCGCCGTGCTCGATCACCTCGTCTACGCCGGACCGGACCTCGCCGAGGCCGTCGCCCGCGTCACCGAACTCACCGGAGTCACGCCCGCGCCGGGCGGCAGCCACGTCGGTCTCGGGACCGCCAACCACCTCGCCGACCTCGGCGCGGGGATGTACCTGGAGGTGATCGGCCCGGACCCGGCGCAACCGGCGCCCGAGCTCCCGCGCCCCTTCGGCATCGACGACCTCACCGAGCCCGCGCTGGTCGCGTGGGCGGTGCGCACCACGGACCTCGACGCCACCATCGAGCAGGCGAAGGCCCACGGCTTCGACCCGGGTGACGCGCGGGAGATGTCCCGCGAGACCGCCGATGGCGAGCTCCTGCGCTGGCGGCTGACCCCGCCGAGCGCCCCGGGCACGCTCCGCCCGTTCCTCATCGACTGGGGGACCACACCGCACCCGACCACCCGCGGCCTGCCGTCGATCCCGCTGCTGATGGTCACCGGCACCCATCCGGACCCGGCGTCGGTCCAAACGGCGATGGACGCGCTCGGCCTGGAGTTCCTGGTCCGCCGCACCGAAAAGGCGAGCTTGACGGCGGCCCTCCGGTCGAAGGAAGGCCGCCAGATCGCGTTGAGCTAGGCCTTGCCCTCGCGCCACAGGTTGGTCATCGGGAGCCGCCGGTCACGGCCGAACGCCTTGAACGTGATCTTCGTGCCCGGCGGGTACTGGCGCCGCTTGTACTCGGCCTTGTCGACCATCCGCACCACGCGGTCGATGGTCTCCGGCTCGAACCCGGCGGAGACGAGGTCCGCGTACCCGCGGTCGCCCTCGACGTAGTCGTCGAGGATGTCGTCGAGCAGCGCGTAGTCCGGCAGCGAGTCGGAGTCCATCTGGCCCGGCCGCAGCTCGGCCGACGGCGGCTTCGAGATCGAGTTCTCCGGGATCGGCGGCGTCTCTCCACGCTGGGCTGCTGTGTCATTACGCCAGCGGGCGAGCTGCCAGACGTGCGTCTTGAAGACGTCCTTGATCGGGGCGAACGCGCCGACCGCGTCCCCGTAGATCGTCGAGTACCCGACGGCGAGCTCGGTCTTGTTGCCGGTCGCGAGCACGAGGTGACCGTCCAGGTTGGACAGTGCCATCAGGAGCATGCCCCGCGTCCGCGCCTGGATGTTCTCCTCGGCGAGCCCCGTCAGCGACAGCTGCTCGACGTACACCCGGACCATGTCCTCGACCGGCTCGACGCGGTAGTGCGCCCCGATCCGGCGGGCGAGGTCCTCGGCGTCGTCCTTGGAGTGCCCCGAGGAGTACTTCGACGGCATCGAGACGCCGTAGACGTTGTCGCCGCCCAGCGCGTCCGCCGCCAGTGACGCGCAGACCGCCGAGTCGATGCCGCCGGAGAACCCGAACGTCACCGACGAGAAGCCGTTCTTGTGCACGTAGTCCCGCAGCCCGACGACCAGCGCCGACCACACCTCGGCCTCGTCCGACAGCGGCTCGCTGATCACCGGCTCGGCCGTCGGCTCGTACGCCGGCAGCGGCTCTTCGCCGAGCACCCGCCGCGTGACCTGCAAGCCCTCGTACGAACCGTCGCCCGCGTACGCGCTCTTCGGGAGGTCCATGTCCAGCACCAGCAGGTGCTCGACGAACTGCGGCGCCCGCGCCAGCAGCGTCCCGTCCGCGCCGACGACGAGCGAGTCGCCGTCGAACACGAGGTCGTCCTGGCCGCCGACCTGGTTGGTGTAGACCAGCGGCGCGCCCGCTTCGGCGGCGCGGCGCGCGATGAGCGGCAGCCGCTGCTCGTCCTTCGAGCGCTCGTACGGCGACGCGTTCGGGGCCACGACGAGGTCGACCCCGGCGTGCCCGAGCGCGGTGATCGGGCCGCCCTCCTGCCAGATGTCCTCGCAGACGACCATGCCGATGTCGAGCCCGTGCAGCCGGACGACGTCGAGCGTGGTGCCCGGCTTGAACCAGCGGTGCTCGTCGAAGACGCCGTAGTTGGGCAGGTGGTGCTTGAACTGCCGCGCGACGACCTCGCCGCGGTAGAGCGCCGCGGCCGCGTCGCGCGAGCCGGTCTCGTCGAGGTCGAGGTAGCCGATGTAGGTCAGCACGTCCCCGCAGCCGGCCTCGTCGAGGCGGCGCGCCAGCGACTCGACACCCTGCCGGGAAGCGGCGGCGAAGGTCTTGCGCAGCGAGAGGTCCTCGACGGGGTAGCCGGTCAGGGACATCTCGGGGAAGACGACGACGTGGGCGCCGGCTTCGGCGGCCCGGCGCGTCCAGGCGACGTGCAGGTCGGCGTTGCCGTCGAGGTCACCGACGGTGGGGTTGACCTGGGCGAGCGCGATGCGCAGTTGCGGCATGCCGCCATTCTGTCCCACGGCCACCCGGGCAGCCGAGCGAATGTGGGCGAAATGCCACGCCCGGCGCCGTCCACTTCAGCCCCACCACTCCCACCAACCCCAAAAAGCGGAGCTTTCCCTGGGAAAGTGCGCCTTCGCCGGCGCCCTGGCCGGTGCAACGGAGAGGCCCCCGCCCGGCGAACCGGACGGGGGCCGTTCGAAGCGCGAAGGCTACTTGCGCTTGATCATGCTCCGGACCTTCTTGATGGTCTGCTCGAAGTCGGAGTCGAACGGGTTGTCGTGCACCAGGTAGGTCCACGTCGTGTTCGCCCGCCGGACGCCGGCCTCGCCGAGGTCGATGCCCTCGTCGGTCAGCTCGGCCTCTTCGAGCGTCTTGGCCGCGCGCGAGTCCGCCTCGGCGATGATCTTGTGGAACTCCGGGATCGCCGCGCGGTGGAACTCGTCGAGCGGGGTCTCCCGCGCCAGCGCGCGCAGGTGGATGCTCTCGCGGACGTCGGTCAGGTACGCCAGGTGGTCGGACCAGAGCTGGTCGACGTGGAACAGCAGCACCTCGCGGCACATCTGCTCCAGCTTCTCCTGGTCGTCGAGCTTCTCCTTCAGCTCGCCGAACTTCTCCGGGTGCGCCTTCTCGAGCTGCTCTGCCGCGTACCCGGTGCGAAGCACCTTGTCGCGGTGGGTCAGCAGGTCACGGCGCTGCCGCTCGATCAGCCGCGTGTAGCGCCAGGTGTTGCGGTGGATCTCCAGGTCGACACCCTCGGCGACGCGCTGGGCGTGGTTGAGCTGCCGCAACGCCGCGTTGTCGACGATCTCGCCGGTCTCTTCGTCGTCGGTGATGCCCTCGGGCACGTCCGGCGCGTTCGACAGCACGAGCTCGTCGTTCAGGCTCGCGAAGAAGATCGCGCTGCCCGGGTCGCCCTGGCGGCCGGACCGCCCGCGCAGCTGCCCGTCGAGGCGGCTCGACGGGTACCGCGCGGTGCCGATGACGTGCAGCCCGCCCAGCTCGACGACCTCGTCGCGGGTCGCGCCGTCGGTGCCGCCCAGCCGGATGTCCGTGCCGCGGCCGGCCATCTGCGTGGACACGGTGACCGCGCCCTTCTTGCCGGCCTCGGCGATGATCGCGGCCTCTTGGGCGTCGTTGCGCGCGTTGAGCACGACGCACTCGAGGTCGACCTTCGCCAGCTTCTCGGCCAGCTCTTCGGACTCGGCGACGTCCTGCGTGCCGACGAGGATCGGCCGTCCGGTCTCGTGGACCGTGCGGATCTCCTCTTCGATCGCCCGCAGCTTCTGCGACGGCGACGCGAAGACGCGGTCCTCGAGGTCTTCGCGGACGTTCGGGGTGTTCGGCGGGATGACCGCGACCTCGAGCTCGTAGAACTCGCGCAGCTGCTCGGCGACGGCGACCGCGGTACCGGTCATACCGGCCACCTCGGGGTAGCGCGCGAGCAGCGCCTGGACGGTGATCGAGTCCAGGATCTCGCCGCGGTCGGTCGCGGTGACCTGCTCCTTCGCCTCGACGGCCGCCTGCAGGCCGTCCGGCCAGCGCTGCAGCTCGGCGACACGGCCGCGGGCGGCGTTGATGAGCTGCACCTTGCCGTCGCGGACCAGGTAGTCGACGTCGCGGGTGAGCAGCGCGTGCGCGTGCAGGGCGACGTTCACCGCGGGCAGCCGGTCCGAAGCCGTCTCGCCGTAGAGGTCGTCGACCTCCAGGCCGAGCGACTTCGCGACGACGGACGCGCCGGCGTCGGTCAGCCAGGCGTTGCGGCCCTCGCTGTCGGTTTCGTAGTGCAGGTTGAGCCGCAGCCGCCGGACGACCTTCGCGACCTCTTCGTCGGCGTCGGTGTGGTCGATCGAACCGGCCATCACCAGCGGGACGCGGGCCTCGTCGACCAGCACCGAGTCCGCCTCGTCGACGATCGCGACCTCCGGGTCCGGCTGGACGAGGTCGTCGACCGCCGTCACGAGCCGGTCGCGCAGGACGTCGAAGCCGATCTCGGCGACGGCGCCGTACGTGACGTCGTTGGCGTAGGCGACCTTGCGCTCTTCGCGCGAGTGCGCCGGCTCGACCCAGCCGACCGACACGCCGAGGAGGGCGTAGACCGGGCCCATCCACTCCGCGTCGCGCCGGGCCAGGTAGTCGTTGACGGTGACGACGTGAACGCGCTTTCCGCGGATCGCGTACCCGGCCGCCGCCAGCGCGCCCGCGAGCGTCTTGCCCTCACCGGTCTCCATCTGCACGACGTGCTTGGTCAGCAGGCCCATCGTGCCCAGCACCTGCACGTCGAACGCGCGCTCGCCGAGTGCGCGCCGTGCGGCCTCGCGGCCCAGCGCGCACACCTCGATCAGCTGGTTGTCGCCGAAGGCGGTGTCCTTCAGCGTCTCGCGGAGCTTGCCCGCCCGCTCGGTCAGCTCCTCGTCGGAGAGCTTCTCGAGCTCGGGTTCGAGCTTCTCGACTGCGGGCAGCAGTGCTTCGTAGCGGGTCAGCTCGACGCTGCCCGGCCGCTGGATGATCCGGCGGAGCCGCTTGCCCACCCGGCTGATCAGTGCTGCCACCCCTGGTCTCCCGTTCTCTCTCGCTCGACCGGCCTGCCCCACCCAACGTGGCGGTGGTGCGTTCGAGTTCCGCGGCCGGATGGGACGATCCAACCGTGTTCCCTCATCCCAGCGCCAGGTCCGGTAGTCGCCCGATCACCGCAATTGCGACATCCGTGCTGCTAGCGGCCTCGCTGACCGCGTGCACGTCCACCGGCGACACCACGCCGCCCGCGCCGACGACCGAATCGCACCAGCCGTCCGGGCCGGTGCCCGCCGGGCTGGAACGGTTCTACGGCCAGAGCCTGACCTGGGCCGAGTGCGCACCTTACGCGACGTCGGAAGACGCGCGGTCGGCGTTCCAGGCGAAAGACCTCCAGTGCGCCCGGCTGACCGTGCCGCTGGACTACGCCAAGCCGGCCGGCGACACCGTCACGCTGGGCTTGCTCCGGCACAAGGCGTCCGACGAGGGTTCCCGGATCGGGTCCCTGGTCGTCAACCCGGGCGGCCCGGGCGCGTCGGGCATGGTCGCGGCCGCCGGGCTGGTCAAGCCGGCCACGAGCACCGGCCTGGCCAAGCGCTTCGACCTCGTCGGGTTCGACCCGCGGGGGATCGGCGCGAGCCAGCCGGCCATCCACTGCCTGACCGACGCCGAGCGGGACACCGACCGCGCCGACGACAGCGAGACCGACGGCTCGCCCCAGGGTGTGCTCAAGCAGGAAGCGCAGGAGAAGGACTTCGCCGCGAAGTGCGCCCAGCGCACCGACGACGGCACCGGCATGCTGGCCAACCTCGGCACCCGGGACGTCGCGAAGGACCTGGACGTCCTGCGCTCGGTCCTCGGCGACGAAAAGCTGACCTACCTCGGGTACTCCTACGGCACCCGGATCGGCTCGACCTACGCCGAGGCGTTCCCGAAGAACGTGCGCGCGATGATCCTCGACGGCGCGGTCGACCCGGAGCAGGACGCGGTCGAGTCGCTCGTCGCCCAGGGCCAGGGCTTCGGGACGGCGTTCACGCAGTTCGCCAAGTGGTGCGCCGGTCAGCAGGACTGCGCGCTCGGCCAGGACGCCGGCGCCGCGGTCAAGGCGTTCCAGGAGCTCGTCCGGCCGCTGATCGACTTCCCGGTCCCGGTCGGCGACGGCCGCAAGCTCTCCTACGAGGACGCGACCACCGGCGTCATCCAGGCGCTCTACCAGCAGAGTCTCTGGGAGCCGCTGAACTCGGGCCTCAACGAGCTGAAGCAGCAGCGCGGCGCAACGCTGGAGAAGCTCGCCGACATCTACAACGAGCGTGACTCCACCGGCAAGTACGGCACCACCCAGGACGCCTTCACCGCGATCCGCTGCGTCGACGACCCGCGCGTCACCGACCCGGCCGTCATCCTCAAGGCGCAGGAGGAGTACGTGAAGGTGGCGCCGTTCCTCGACGACGGCCGCCCGGCTTCGGCGGCGCGCGACGCGTGCGCGTTCTGGCCGGTGCCGAACACCTCGCAGCCGCACGTGCCGAACGTCGAAGGCCTGGCGAAGACGCTGGTCATCTCGACGACCAACGACCCGGCGACGCCGTACCAGGCCGGTGTCAACCTCGCGAAGGGCCTGAAGGGCGCGCTGCTCACCTTCGAGGGCACGCAGCACACGGTGTTCCTGCAGGGCGTGAAGTGCGTGGACCAGGCGGGCACGGACTACCTCGTCGACGGCACGGCGCCGCCGGAGGGGACGCGGTGCGCCGGGCAGTAGGCGTCGCCGCGCTGGCGGTGCTGCTGGCGGCGTGCACGAGTGCTCCGGCGCCCGTGCCGTCGCCGTCGACGCGCCCTCCTGACCTGGGGAAGTTCACCTCGCAGAAGCTCGAGTGGAGTCCCTGCGGCGAGGCTTTGGACTGCGCGCGCCTGACCGTTCCGCTGGACTACGCGGCGCCGGACGGCAAGACCGTCACGGTCGGGCTCCGGCGGCACAAGGCCACGAAGCAGCGCATCGGCTCACTGGTCGTCAACCCGGGTGGGCCCGGCGGCTGGGGGACGGCGACGGCCGCGTCACTCGCGAAGTCACCCGCCGCCGCGCCCCTGCTGGAACGCTTCGACCTGGTCGGCTTCGACCCGCGCGGCGTCGGCACGAGCGAGCCGCGGATCACCTGCCGCACGGGCGCCGAGCAGGACGCGGACCGCGCGTCCGACGTCGAAAGCGATATGTCGCCCGAAGGGGTGAAAAAGCAGCTCGCCGAGACGACCGCGTACGGCGCGAAGTGCGTCGAAGCGACGAAGTACGGCAAGGAGTTCCTCGCGAACGTCGGCACGCGAGACGTCGTACGCGACCTAGACGTCCTTCGTGCCGCGCTCGGCGACGAGAAGCTGACCTACCTCGGCTATTCGTACGGGACGCAGATCGGCGCGGCCTACGCCGAGGCGTATCCGCGCAACGTCCGCGCGCTGCTGTTAGACGGCGCGATCGACCCGGCCCAGGGCCTGGTGGATTCGCTGGTCACGCAGGCCGCGGGCTTCCAGGACGCGCTGAACGAGTTCACCAAGTGGTGCTCGTGCCCGCTGACCGGCGGCACCGAGGGGCTCCAGCGGCTGGCGCGTCCGCTGATCACGAAGCCGCTCCCGGCCGGGACGCGGAAGCTGTCGTTCGAGGACGCGATCACGGGCACGTTCGCCGGGCTCTACTCACGCGGCGACTGGCCCGCCCTGAAGGCTGCGCTCGAGCAGGTGGCCCAGGGCAACGGCCGCACGCTGCTGGCCTTCGCGGACGACTACTACCAGCGTGATCGCGACGGCCAGTACAGCGGCGCGATCGACGCGTACTTCGCCGTCCGCTGCGTCGACCACACCCGTGTCACCGACCGGGCCACGATCGACCGCGCGCACGAGAAGATGCTGTCCGGCGCGCCTTTCCTCGCCGGCGGCACGCCCGACACGAGCGAGCTGGACATCTGCTCGACCTGGCCGGTCCCGCCGACGTCGGCCGAGCACGTCCCGCGGGTCGGCGGGCTGCCGAAGACCCTGGTCGTCTCGACGACGCACGACCCGGCGACGCCGTACCAGCAGGGCGTCGACCTCGCGAAGGACCTCGGCAGTGCCTTGCTCACCTACGAGGGGGTCCAGCACACGGTCTTCCTCGACGGCAACCCGTGCGTCGACCGCGCGGGCATCGCGTACCTGATCGACGGAACCGTCGCCGACACCCGCTGCTAACCGAGGTCGACGGTGTCGTTCTGCCTGGTCAGGGACAGTTCGAACATCACCGGGCTGAGGTGGTCGCCGGCCGGCGGGACCTGCACCCACAGCCGAGCGAACCGCCGTGGCCCCTCGGCCGAGACCCACACCTTGACGATGACGTCGTCGTGGATCTGCGGCAGCACGCCGTGCGCGACGGCCGCGGGCACCCGGCCGCCGACCCGCAGCGCGGCGGCGCCGTCGACGTTCTCCCGGCCCTCGGTCTTCGTGTCGGTGACGCCGTCGAGCAGGCGTTTCAGCCCGGCATCCGGGCCGAGGAACCTGCCGACGTCGTACATCGCCGGGATCCGGCCGCGCGCGATGTCAGGGTCGGTGGTGACTTCGCCGTCCCGGACGGTGAAGCGGAACTTGGTGTGCCCGTCGCCCTCCTGGACGTCGGCCGTGCCGGTCGCGGCCTCGCCGGCGTCGAGGGTCGCGTCGCCTTCGATCTGCCGAAGCGGGAAGCCCGGCAGCACACCGTTGACCCCGGCCGCGAAGTGCACGCTCCGCACCGAAGCGAACGACGTCGCCGCGTCGCGGACCAGTTCGGCACCCGCCGGGAACGGCCCCCGCGTGTCCGGCGATCCGGTGCAGCCGGCCGTCAGCAGGAGCACGAGCAGGAGGGCGAAGCGCGACATCCCCCGAGCCTAGTCGTGGCCTGATCCTTGCGGACGATGTCCTTCAGGCCACTTTCCCTGCCACGCGCGCGCGGCGAAACTGCCTCTTGTGACTGTTGAGACCCGTCCTGCCCCGAAGCTGCACCGCGCCTGGCTGATCGCCGGCGCCGCGTTCGTCGCGCTGCTCGCCTCCGCCGGCTTCCGGTCCGCCCCCGGTGTCCTCATCGACCCGCTGCACCAGGAGTTCGGCTGGTCGACGGCCACGATCAGCTCGGCCGTCTCGGTCAACCTCGTGCTTTACGGCCTCTTCGCGCCCTTCGCGGCCGCGTTGATGGAGCGCTTCGGCATCCGCCGCGTTTCGGCGACGGCGTTGTTCGTCATCGCCCTCGGTGCGGCCGGCACGGTGTTCATGACCGCGAGCTGGCAGCTGGTGCTGTGCTGGGGGGTGCTGATCGGCGCGGGCACCGGCTCGATGGCGATGAGCTTCGCCGCGACCGTGGCGGCCCGGTGGTTCGTCCGCAGCCGCGGGGTGGTGACCGGCGTGCTGACCGCGGCGGGCGCCACCGGCCAGCTGATCTTCCTGCCGCTGATCGCGAACCTCGCGGTCGGTTCGGGCTGGCGGACGGCGTCGCTGGTGATCGCGATCGCCGCGCTCGCGGTCGTCCCGGTGGTCCTGCTGGTGATCCGCGACCACCCCGCCGACGTCGGCACGACGGCCTACGGCGCGCCCGCCGACACGGTGGTCGAGCGCCCGGCGTCGAAGACCGGCTCGGCCCGGCGCGCGCTCTCGGTGCTGGGTCAGGCGGCTCGCACCCGCACGTTCTGGCTGCTCGCGGTCGGCTTCGCCATCTGCGGCGCGACGACGAACGGCCTGGTCGGCACCCACTTCGTCCCGGCCGCGCACGACCACGGCATGCCCCAGACGACGGCGGCGGGCCTGCTCGCCCTGGTCGGCGTCTTCGACGTGGTCGGCACGATCTTCTCCGGCTGGCTCACCGACCGCGTCGACCCGCGCATCCTGCTCGGGGTGTACTACGCCCTGCGCGGCCTCTCGCTGGCGTTGCTGCCGCAGCTGTTCACGAACTCGGTGCAGCCGAGCATGTGGGCGTTCATCCTGTTCTACGGCCTCGACTGGGTGGCCACGGTCCCGCCGACGGTCGCCCTCTGTGTCCGGGCGTTCGGCGACGCGGGCCCGATCGTGTTCGGCTGGGTCTTCGCCTGCCACCAGCTCGGTGCGGCGTTCGCGGCATCGGCCGCGGGCCTGGTCCGCGACCAGCTGGGGAACTACAACCTGGCCTGGTATTCGGCGGCGGTCCTGGCGGTGCTCGCCTCGGTGGCGTCGCTGGCGATCAAGCGCGCGAAGAAGCCCGTTTCGGTGCTCACGGCGTGACTTGGTCACCCTCGGCGCGTCGTGAAACATCCCGTTAACACGCTGTCGTTAGGGTGCGGCCATGGATCGCCAGCAGGAATTCGTGCTCCGCACGCTCGAGGAGCGCGACATCCGTTTCGTTCGTCTCTGGTTCACCGATGTGCTGGGGTTCCTCAAGTCCGTCGCGGTCGCCCCGGCCGAGCTCGAAGGCGCTTTCACCGAGGGGATCGGCTTCGACGGCTCGGCCATCGAAGGGTTCGCGCGGGTCTACGAATCCGACATGGTGGCCAAGCCGGACCCGGCCACGTTCCAGGTCCTGCCCTGGGAGACCCCCGACGGCAGCCCGTACTCGGCCCGCATGTTCTGCGACATCGCGATGCCGGACGGCTCGCCTTCCTGGGCGGACCCGCGGCACGTCCTGCGGCGCCAGCTGTCGAAGGCGGCCGAAGCGGGTTTCACCTGCTACGTGCACCCGGAGATCGAGTTCTTCCTCCTCGCGACCCTGCCCGAGGACGGCAGCGAGCCGGAGCCCGCGGACAACGGCGGCTACTTCGACCAGGCCAGCCACGCCACGGCGACGCACTTCCGCCGGCACGCGATCGAGACGCTCGAGGCGATGGGCATCTCGGTCGAGTTCAGCCACCACGAGGGTGCGCCGGGCCAGCAGGAGATCGACCTCCGCTACGCCGACGCGCTGACGATGGCCGACAATGTGATGACGTTCCGTTACGTCGTCAAGGAGGTCGCGCTGACCCAGGGGGTCCGCGCGACGTTCATGCCGAAGCCGTTCACGAACCAGCCCGGCTCCGGGATGCACACCCACATCAGCCTCTTCGAGGGTGATCGCAACGCCTTCTACGACGCCGAGGACCCGCACGAGCTGTCGGAAACCGGCAAGGCGTTCGTCGCCGGCCTGCTGCACCACGCCAAGGAGATCTCCGCGGTCACCAACCAGTGGGTGAACTCCTACAAGCGCCTGATCAGCGGAAGCGAGGCGCCGACGACGGTTTCGTGGGGCCGCGCGAACCGGTCCGCGCTCGTCCGCGTCCCGATGTATTCACCCGGAAAGGCGTCATCCCGACGGGTGGAGATCCGTACGCTGGACTCGGCGTGCAACCCGTATCTCGCGTACTCGGTCATCCTCGCCGCCGGGCTCAAGGGGATCGAGAAGGGCTACGAGCTGCCGCCACCCGCCGAGGACAACATCTGGCAGCTGAGCGACTCCGAGCGGCGCGCCGCCGGTTACGCGCAGTTGCCGCAGAACCTGGGGGAGGCGCTGGCCGAGATGGAGAAGTCCGAGCTGCTGCCGGAAGCCCTCGGCGAGCACGTCTACGACTTCTTCCTCCGGAACAAGCGGGTGGAATGGGACAACTACCGCAGCGCGGTCACCCCGTACGAGCTCCGCACCCTGTTGCCGGTGCTCTGATGAGGCGGCGGCCGGTGCTCCTCGCGATCCTGGCCGCCGCACTCGTGCTCGTCCCGACGGCGCCGGTCGCGTCCGCGTCGTCGAAGTTCGACCTCGACGCGGCCGACATCCCGTCGCTGCAGGCGCGGATGGCGTCCGGCCGGCTCACCGCAGTGGGCCTGACCGGCACGTACCTCGACCGGATCCACCGCATCGACGGCAAGGTCAACGCCGTCCTTGCGCTGAACCCCGCGGCCTTGAGCCAGGCCGCCGCGAGTGATGCCCGACGTCGGACGCACCACCTGCGCGGCCCGCTCGACGGCATCCCGGTGCTGGTCAAGGACAACGTCGACACGCGCGACCAGTGGACGACCGCGGGATCGCGGGCCCTGCGCAGCTATCCGGCGAAAGACGCCACGTTGATCACCCGGTTGCGTGACGCCGGCGCGGTGATCCTCGGCAAGGCGAACCTGTCGGAGTGGGCGAACTTCCGTGCCGCGAAGCCGACGTCCGGCTGGTCGGGCGTCGGTGGCCAGACGAACAACCCGTACGTGCTGGACCGCAACCCGTGCGGGTCGTCCGCCGGGTCCGCGGCCGGCGTCGCCGCGTCGCTGGCGCAGGTCGCGATCGGCTCCGAGACCGACGGCTCGATCGTCTGCCCCGCGGGGATGACGGCCACGGTCGGGCACAAACCGAGCCTCGGCCTGGTCAGCCGCACCGGCGTGGTGCCGATCTCGGCCGAGCAGGACACGGCGGGCCCGATCGCCCGCAACGTCGTAGACGTCGCGCTGACGCTGTCGGTCTTGCAGGGGAGGGATCCCGCGGACCCGGCGACCCTGCAGTACCCGCGCACCCAGCCGACGGACTACGCGAAGCTGCTCCGGCCGGGCGTCCTGCGCGGCGCGCGGATCGGGCTGTGGCGGCTGCCGGTGCTCGGCCCGCAGACGGACGCGATCATGACGTCCGCGCGGAACGCCCTGGTCAAGGCCGGTGCGACGGTCGTCGAGGTGACTCCGCCGTACCAGGCGCGACTCGGCGAGCTGGAGTTCCCGGCGCTGCTCACGGAGTTCCACCGCGACATCGACGCCTACCTCGCGACGCGTCCCCGCGGCCCGCGGAACCTGGCCGAGCTCATCGCCTACAACCGGGCCGACCCGCTGGAGCGGACGTGCTTCGCCGGCCAGGAGCTGTTCGAGCAGGCGCTGGCCGCGCCGCCGCCGATCGACCCGGGATACCTCGCCGGCCGCGCGGAGCTGTCGGACCTGGCCCGCCGGTCCCTCGACGAGACGCTGGCGAAGTACCGCCTCGACGCGATCGTGTCGCCGACGAACCCACCGGCGTGGAAGACCGACTGCGCGGTGGGCGACAACGACGTGATCCCGTCGTCGACCCCGGCCGCGGTCGCGGGTTATCCGGACGTCACCGTGCCCGCGGGGTTCGCCGGACCGCTCCCGGTCGGCATTTCGTTCATGGGCGCCCGGTGGTCGGACGCCCGGATGCTGGCGCTCGCCGCGGACTTCTCGCGAGCAGTTCCGGCGCGGGTCCCGCCGAGGTACCTGGCGACGGTGCCGGCCGCGGGTCGATGAACACGCTCTGACCTGCGGCATTGGCGTTAAGTGACCCCCCTGTTCGGGACCGGTTTCAGGGCATGTAATCTTCTCTTCGTCGCCAGGAACACCGGGTCGCCCCGGGGCCGCAAGCCCCGAAGATCCGGCCGGGCCGAGCGGGTTGACACCGCGGATCGGACCGGGTAATGTTCAGCGTCGGCCCACGAGCGGCCGCCGAATCCCTACGACCAACACCGTAGGATGAGGCATGCTCGACCAAAAGCTTTGAATATCGCTTGGAACAACTGCCGAGGATATAACCGCCGATAAGGCGGTGATTCCAGAGTGTGTTGCTTGAGAACTCAACAGTGTGCTAGTGAACTAAGCCAGTAGAGCTTATGTATTGAACCTCGTATGAGGTTCCTTTGAGAGCAAGAAAATTTGCCTCGATTAAACTGTTCATTGTTGGAGAGTTTGATCCTGGCTCAGGACGAACGCTGGCGGCGTGCTTAACACATGCAAGTCGAACGCTGAAC
>NZ_JBVJNO010000001.1:779725-923372 GCF_055583645.1 Amycolatopsis sp. NPDC104587 | reverse complement strand
CCCCCCCCCCCCCCCCCCCCCCCCCCCCCCCCCCCCCCCCCCCCCCCCCCCCCCCCCCCCCCCCCCCCCCCCCCCCCCCCCCCCCCCCCCCCTCCACCCCCCCCCCCCCCCCCCCCCCCCCCCCCCCCCCCCCCCCCCCCCCCCCCCCCCCCCCCCCCGGCACCATCAGGTCCACAGTGGACTATCGTCGGGGAATGCCGAAGCTCACCCGCGCCTGGTTCGCGGTCACCGCCGTGGTCGCCCTGACCGGCCTGGTCACCCAGGTCGTCGCGACCGCCCAGGACGCCGACGGCCGGGTGGCGAACCTGCTCTGCTTCTTCACGATCGACTCGAACCTGCTGGTCACGGTCACCTCGGCGCTGGTCGCCCTCGGCGTGGCGCGCGGCCGGCTGTTCTCCGTGCTCTGGCTCGACGCGCTGGTCGGCATCATCGTGACCGGCATCGTCTACCAGGTCGCCCTCGCCGGCCTGTACGACCTGCACGGCCTTCAGCTCTTCTCCGACACCATGCTCCACAAGGTGACGCCGCTGCTGTTCGTGCTGGGCTGGCTCCTCGCCGGCCCGCGCGGCGCGCTGGCCTGGCGCACGGTCTGGTGGTCGCTGCTCTACCCGCTGGCCTGGCTCGCCTTCACGCTGCCGCGCGGCGCAATCACCGGCTTCTACCCGTACCCGTTCGTCGACGCGGGCGCGCTCGGCTACGGCCAGGTGACGCTCAACTGCGTCCTCATCGGCCTGTTCTTCACGGCGCTCGCCGCGGGCGCGTTCCTGTACGAGCGCCGGGTGCGGCCCGCCTAACCCCGGACGCGGCGGAACGCGTTGAGCCCGTCGGTCAGCGCGGACTGCACGAGCGTCGGCAGCGCGCCGCGCCGGTCGACCGGCTTGCCGGCCGCGATCCGGTGCATCTGCCGGGTGTGCCACTGGATCTCCAGCAGGCTGTCGGCCAGCCGGATCCCGGTTTTCGGGCACCGCCGCTCGGCCTGGACGTCTTCGCCGCCCAGCAGTCGTCCCGGCAGCGCGGGATCAACCACGAGCGGCCGGCCGAGCCCGATGACGTCGAGCTCGCCGGAGCTCAGCGCGTCGGTCATGCCGCCGGGGGTCGCGAAGCCGCCGGTGACCATCAGCGCGACGTCGGACACCGAACGCGCCTTCGCGGCGTAGTCCAGGAAGTACGCTTCGCGCGCGACGGTGGTCGCCCGGCCCGAGCCCATCATCGCGGCCTTCTCGTACGTGCCGCCGGAGACCTCCAGCAGGTCGAGCCCGGCCTCGCCGAGCTCACGCACAACCTCCAGGGACTCGTCCTCGGTGAAGCCGCCCCGCTGGAAGTCCGCGCTGTTGAGCTTGACCGACACCGGCACGGCGTCACCCACCGCCGAGCGCACGCGCCGCACCACCTCGAGCAGGAACCGGCGACGGCGGACGGCGTCGCCGCCCCACGCGTCGGTGCGCAGGTTTGTCAGCGGTGAAAGGAACTGCGAGACGAGGTAGCCGTGCGCACCATGGATCTGTACACCCGTGAAGCCCGCTTCGACGAACGTGCCGGCTGCGACGCCGAAGCGTTCGATGATCGCTTCGATCTCTTCGCTCGTGAGGGCGCGCGGAGCGGCGAAGGCGGTACGCACGCCTCGATCGCCGAAAGGCACGGCAGACGGCGCGACGGGCTCCCGGGACAGGTACCGCGGGCTCTGCCGGCCCGGGTGGTTCAGCTGCACCCAGAGCTGCGTGTCGGTGCCGTCGACGGCGCTCGCCCACGGCCGGTAGACGTCCGGGTCCGGGGTCGCCGCGACGTTGCGGGGCTCGCCGAGAGCGGCGGGGTCGACCATGACGTTGCCGGTGATCAGCGCGCCCGCGCCGCCGCGGGCCCATGTCCGGTACAGCTCGTGCAGCTCGCGGGTGGGGGCGTTCCGGCGGTCGCCGAGCTGCTCGCTCAGCGCCGACTTCACCAGCCGGTTGGGCAGGATGGCGCCGCAGCGCAGCTTGAGCGGCTCGGCCAGCAGGTCACGGCTCATCGCGGCGCTCCTCGAACTTACCGGCAGTAAGACTACTCGAAAGTAGCATACCGTCGGTATGTCGTCGACCGGCCAGTTGGCCGTTAGGGTCGGGCCCATGACGGCGATCGTGCAGAACCTGGTGACTTCTGGTGTCTTCGAGCTCGACGGGGGCAGCTGGGACGTCGACAACAACGTGTGGATCGTGGGCGACGACGCCGAAGTGGTCGTGATCGACGCGGCCCACGACGCGAAGGCGATCGCGAACGTCGTCGGCGAGCGGAAACTGGCGGCGATCGTCTGCACCCACGCGCACAACGACCACGTCAACGCGGCCCCCGAGCTGGCCGAGGCCACCGGCGCGCCGATCCTGCTGCACCCGGACGACCGCGTCCTCTGGGACCAGACGCACCCCGACCGCGCGCCGGACGCGGAACTGAAGGACGGCCAGACGATCACCGTCGCGGGCACGGCGCTGCGCGTCATCCACACCCCGGGGCACGCGCCGGGCGCGGTCTGCCTGTACGCCGAAAAGCTCGGCGTGGTGTTCACCGGCGACACGCTCTTCCACGGCGGCCCCGGCGCCACCGGACGGTCCTATTCGGACTACCCGACGATCCTGAAGTCCATCCAGGAGAAGCTGTTCACCCTCCCGGAGGCGACGAAGGTGCACACGGGCCACGGCGAAGGCACCACGATCGGCGCCGAGAAGGCGGCTTCGAGCGGCTGGGACCAGCCCTAGGACGTGTGCTTCCGGGCGACGAGGGCGAACGCCTCGATCGCCCGGTCCAGCTCGGTCACGGCCTTCCGCACGACGGGTGGCAGCCGGAGCCGGTCGAACTCGGCGCCTTCGTCCCGCTCGTGCCGGACGTGGTGCAGGTCCATGTCCTTCTGGCGGACGTCCTCGGCCGCGCCGACCAGCTCGTCCGGCCCGCTCATGACGAGGAGCCCGAGCAGCGAGCGCATCTCCGCGCGCGCCTGGTAGTACTCGTCTTCGTAGCGCGTCATCTCGACGTCCCCGCCGGTCTCCCGTTGCCGGTGGGTGACGTTGAGGCTGACGAGGTGCTGCCGCGCCCGGGCGGCGGCCTCGATGAACGCGCCGCACCGGTCGGCCCGGTCCTGCCGCAGCTTCGCGCGCCTCGCCGCGTTGAGCTTCAGCGGTTCGACCAACGCGCCCAACGTCACGCCGACCAGCGACGCGACGGCCGCGATGACCGCGGCGCCCAGCGCCGTCAGCACGTCAGCCGCGGCGCTGTCGGCTCCACGCGTACGCGCCGCTTCGCCTCTTCGGCCAGGCTTCGCGCCCACTCCTGCAGGCCCGCGACGTTGATGCCGTGCGGCGGCTCGGCCCGGAACGGCTCGATGTTCGCCGCGCCGCGCTCCAGCAGGGACGCCGCGCCGACCGCGTTGCCGCGCGCGGCGTGCGTCAGGCCGACGGCGAGCTGGGCCAGCCCGCGCCACAGCTCGCGGTCGGGGCCGTCCGCGGTCTTCCACGCGTCCTCGAAGACCTCGTGCGCGTGGAACGGCTTGCCGTCGTCGAGCAGCTGCTGCGCCTCCGCAAGCGTTTGCGCCGGGGTCCGCGCGATGCCCTCCGGCTGGCGCTCGACACCCTCTTCGCCGTAGGGAAGCGGGCGGCCGAGACCGTCGCGCGGTCGTGCGTTGCGTGCCCGTCCCTCGGTGTCCCGGTCCCGGCGGCTCATGCCTCGATCCTGCCACGCGCCCGGCCGCGTTCGCCGTCTCCCGGCGAGCCACGTAGCCTGGGGACTCGTGCGTTTCCTCGACGGCCACCGGCCTGCTCACGACCTGACCTACGACGACGTGTTCCTGCTGCCGAACCGTTCGGACGTGGAGTCCCGCTTCGACGTCGACCTGTCCACCGCGGACGGCACCGGCGCGACGATCCCGATCGTGGTCGCGAACATGACCGCCGTCGCCGGCCGCCGGATGGCCGAGACCGTCGCCCGCCGGGGCGGCCTGGTGGTGCTGCCGCAGGACGTGGACGGCACTGCCGTCGCGGAGATCGTCGGCTGGGTGAAGAGCCGCCACACGGTGTGGGACACGCCGCTGGTGCTCACCGGCGGCGACGCGGTGGCCGACGCGCTCAACCTGGTCCACAAGCGTGCTCACGGCGCTGTCGTGGTCGTCGACGGCGAAGGCCGTCCGGTCGGCATCGTCGACGAAGCGGCCTGCGCGGGTGTCGACCGCTTCGCGCGTCTCGCCGACGTCGCGCAGCCGGCGAGCGTCGCGGTCCCGCTCGACACTCCGGCCCGCGAGGTCTTCGAACGGCTGCACGGCGCGGGCGCCCAGCTGGCCCTCGGCCTCGACGCCGACGGCCGCCTCGCGGGCGTGCTGACCGCCGTCGGCGCGCTGCGCGCGGACATCTACATCCCGGCCGTCGACAACGCGGGCAAGCTGCGCGTCGCGGCCGCGGTCGGCGTCAACGGCGATGTCGCGGCGAAGGCCGAAGCCGTGCTGAGCTCGGGGGTCGACGTGCTCGTCGTCGACACCGCGCACGGGCACCAGGAGAAGATGATCGCCGCACTGAAGGCCGTCCGGTCGGTGTCGCCGCAGGTCCCGGTGGTGGCCGGCAACGTCGTCACGGCCGAGGGCACGCGCGACCTGATCCAGGCCGGCGCCGACGTCGTCAAGGTCGGGGTCGGGCCGGGCGCGATGTGCACCACGCGGATGATGACCGGCGTGGGCCGCCCGCAGTTCTCGGCGGTCGCCGAGTGCGCGGCCGCGGCGCGTGAGCTGGGCAAGCACGTCTGGGCCGACGGCGGGGTCCGCCACCCGCGCGACGTCGCGCTGGCGCTGGCCGCGGGCGCGTCCGCGGCGATGGTCGGCTCGTGGTTCGCCGGCACCTACGAATCCCCCGGTGACCTGCGGTTCGACGAGCAGGGCCGGCCGTACAAGGAGTCGTTCGGCATGGCGTCGAAGCGCGCGGTCGGCGCGCGGACGCGCACGGACAACGTCTTCGACCGCGCGCGGAAGGCGCTGTTCGAGGAGGGCATCTCGTCGTCGCGGATGTCCCTCGACCCGGCCCGCCCGGGTGTCGAGGACCTGCTGGACTCGATCGGCTCGGGCGTCCGCTCGTCGTGCACGTACGCGGGCGCGCGCACCCTGGAGGAGTTCCACGAGCGGGCTTTGCTGGGCGTCCAGTCGGCGGCGGGCTTCGCGGAGGGCCGCCCCCTCCCCTCCGGCTGGTAAAAAGCCGTGAAGGCCACCTCGAGCCGAGGTGGCCTTCACGGACTTCAAGCTCAGCCGTGGTCCTCCAGCATCTCGGTGACGAGCGCCGCGATCGGCGAGCGCTCCGAGCGGGTCAGCGTGACGTGCGCGAACAACGGGTGGCCCTTCAGCTTCTCGATCACCGCCGAGACGCCGTCGTGCCGGCCGACGCGCAGGTTGTCGCGCTGGGCGACGTCGTGCGTGAGCACCACCCGCGACGCCGTGCCGAGCCGCGAGAGCACCGTCAGGAGCACGTTGCGCTCCAGTGACTGCGCCTCGTCGACGATCACGAACGCGTCGTGCAGCGAACGGCCGCGGATGTGCGTCAGCGGGAGCACCTCGAGCATGCCGCGGTCGAAGACCTCGTCGAGGACGTCCTGGCTGACCAGCGCGCCGAGCGTGTCGAACACCGCCTGCGCCCAGGGCTGCATCTTCTCGCTCTCGGACCCGGGCAGGTAGCCGAGGTCCTGGCCGCCGACCGCGTAGACCGGCCGGAACACCACCACCTTGCGGTGCTGACGGCGTTCCATCACCGCCTCGAGGCCGGCGCACAGCGCGAGCGCCGACTTGCCGGTGCCGGCGCGCCCGCCCAGCGAAACGATGCCGACGTCGGAGTCGAGCAGCAGGTCGAGCGCGATGCGCTGCTCGGCGCTGCGGCCATGCAGCCCGAACGCCTCGCGGTCGCCCCGCACCAGCCGGATGCGCTTGTCCGCCGTGATCCGCCCCAGCGCGCTCGAGCTGCCCGCGAGCAGCCGCAGCCCGGTGTGGCAGGGCAGCTCGGCGAGGTCGTCCAGGCCGTACTCGACCGGGTCGACGGTGCCGCCGCCGAAGAGCGTGTCGAGCACGTCCTGCTCGACGTCGACGTCCGCCATGCCCGTCCAGCCGGACGGCGTGACGTCCTGCGCGCGGTACTCGTCGGCCTCCAGGCCCACGGCGCCCGCCTTGACCCGCAGCGGAATGTCCTTCGTCACCAGGGTGACCGCCGGGAACTCCGCCGCCAAATTGAGCGCACAGGCGAGGATGCGGTGGTCGTTGGAGTCGGTGCGGAACCCGACCGGGAGCACCGTCGGGTCCGAGTGGTTCAGCTCCACCTGCAGCGTGCCGCCGTGGTCCCCGATGGGGAGCGGCGCGTCGAGCCTGCCGTGCTGCCGGCGCAGGTCGTCGAGCATGCGCAGGGACTCCCGGGCGAACCAGCCGAGCTCCGGGTGGTGGCGCTTCGCCTCCAGTTCACTGATGACGACCAGCGGAAGCACGACGGCATGCTCGGCGAAGCGGGTGACCGCCCACGGGTCCGACAGGAGGACCGACGTGTCGAGCACGTACATGTGCTGCTGGAATTCGGGCGAGGTCGAGGCTTTCTCCGGGCCAGGAACGGCACCGGTCGAAGAACGGCCAGAGGCCTTACGGGGCAAACGCTGCGCAGTCACGACGGCATCTCCCTCGAGGGCGTGTGCACCTCACGCCCGCACTCGCTGGGCCGGGCACCTCCCTGGCTGGACCACTCCCTCTGACCGGTGGGTCAGGTGGCGCGGCCACGAGGGCCGGGTGCCGGCCCCCTCGTGCGTCTCGTGGGCGGCTGCGCCGCCCCCTCGATCACCGTCACGACCAGGGCCTCCCGCGAGGACCCGCACGGAACGCGTGCCCTCACCACGGAAGGTACATACGAATGCCGGATCGCGCAGGAAGCCAACACGGTGATTCGCCAGATCGTCACCTCACTGTCGGTCGTCCGACATCGACGTCCCGTGACCTTCACCCTGCGTAGCCGACGTCTCGATCGGTGCACCCACGTCGGAATGATCTTGGGAAAATTGCTGACCCGGCGTATTCACAAAATCGACTTCAGGGTTCTACCACGTTCGGAGCAATGGTGCATTTTGCGCGACCAAGAGAGAACCGTTACGAGTGAAAGCGCCTGCGTCAGGCTCACACAATGGGCGTACAAGACGTACGAAGAGCCCGATAAGCGAGTAATTTTTTGACTGCGGGACACACCACCGGTCCTCCGGTGCCCCGGATCCCAACAGTTCTACCTAGGAGTGTGCGAAGTGCTGAAGAAGGCTGGTTTCGTGGCCGCCACCGCTGCGGGCCTCATGATGATCGGCAGCACCGCGTTCGCCGCGACGGGCGACCACGGCGGCACCCCGGACCCGACGTTCGGCGACGCGTACGCCACGTTCATCGAGGGCGGCGGCGCGCTGGGCTACGGCGCGGCCTCCCTGGTCGCCGGCGCCTACACCGGCGTGCTGACCTCGCCGGCGCTGGTCCTGCACTCGCTGGAGCACCACCACCACTGAGTCAGGTCTTCGAAGGGCCCCGGAGCTCGCTCCGGGGCCCTTCGGTGTGTTCAGGAGCCTCAGGAGCCGAACCGGCGGTGCCGCCAGGCGTAGTCGCGGATCGCCCGCAGGAAGTCGACCCGGCGGAATGCCGGCCAATACGCTTCGGTGAACCAGAATTCCGAATGCGCGGACTGCCAGAGCAGGAATCCGGAAAGACGCTGTTCACCGGAAGTGCGGATGATGAGGTCCGGATCCGGCTGCCCCGAGGTGTAGAGGTGCTCGGAGATGTGGTCGACGTCGAGGATTTTCGCCATCTCGTGAATGGACGTGCCTTCATCGGCGTGCTGGAGCAGCAGCTTGCGCACGGCGTCCGCGATCTCCTGGCGCCCGCCGTAACCGACAGCGACGTTGACCTCCATGCCGGTACGCCCTTCGGTGCGCGCGGCGGCTTCGCTGAGTTTCTTCGCGACTTCGCTGGGTAACAGGTCGAGCGCGCCGACGATCCGCAGCTGCCACGGCGTCCCGGGCGCGGCGAGCTCGTCGGTGACGTCGGTGATGATCTTCAGCAGCGGCGTGAGCTCGTCCGGGTCGCGGTTGAGGTTGTCGGTGGACAGCAGCCACATGGTGACGACCTCGACGTCGGCCTCCCGGCACCAGCTCAGGAAGTCCGCGATCTTCTTCGCGCCGGCCCGATGACCGTCCGCGACGTCCGCGAAGCCCGCTTCGCGCGCCCACCGGCGGTTGCCGTCGAGCATGATGGCGATGTGCCGGGGATGCCGGCCGCGGGCCTGCTGGATGAGGCGCCTGCCGTAGGCGCTGTACACGACGTCGGACAAGAAGGAGCGAACACTCACGTCGAGGAAGAGTACGCACCCGGTGTGAGGCGCGTGACTCGCATTGAGCAGTGCTGGAGAACCTACGGTCCCGTAACCTGGACGGGTGAGCCTGACGACGGAACCACCCGAGCCCATCGTGGACCTCCGGCCGCGCCTGAGGGGCCACATCCACTTCTGGACGTTCTTCGGCGCGGTAGCGGCCGCGGCGGCGCTGATCAGCTTGGCGGCGTCCACAGTGTCCCCGGTGGCGGCGCTGGCGACGTCGGTCTACGGCCTCACAGTGCTCGGCCTGTTCGGCGTGAGCGCGCTGTACCACCGTCGTTTGTGGAGCCCCCGCGCGTACAAGTGGATGAAGCGCGCGGACCACTCGATGATCTTCCTGTTCATCGCGGGCACGTACACCCCGTTCACCCTGCTGGCGATGTCCAAGCCGACGGGTTACGTGATCCTGTCGATCGTCTGGGGCGGAGCGGTCCTGGGTGTGGCGCTGAAGATGCTGTGGCCGCACGCGCCGCGGTGGGTCGGGGTGCCGATCTACATCGCTTTGGGCTGGGTCGCGGTTTTCGTCTTCCCTGAGCTGGCTTCGCATGCCGGGATCGCGGCGTTGGTGTTGCTGTGCGTGGGCGGGCTGTTTTACACGCTGGGGGCGGCGTTTTACGGGTTCAAGTGGCCGAACCACTGGCCGGATACCTTTGGGTACCACGAGTTCTTCCACGCCTGCACCGTGCTTGCGGCGGTTTCGCATTACATCGCGATCTGGCTGGCCATGTACGCCTAGCCTCGCGCTTACCTGCATCCCGAAGCCTGATTGTGACGACGGCCGGTAGCACCGCGTCAAGACGGGAAAGCGTGTCTTGACCCGGCACCACCGGCCGTGTTCTGGCTTCGGATCGGGATGCAGGGTGGGGCCTGGCCGGGGTCCGCCAGGTCCGAACACCCGGCTACCCCTGCGGCTTCAACCGCCGATACCGCGCCCACTGGATCCCCGTGTAAGGCACCAGCACCGCCACCCAAAGCCAGGATGTCCACCAACGCGACACCAGCGCCACGAAGACGAACAACACCATGGCCGCCGCACCGGCGATCACGCCGGCCAGGGCACGTCTCCGGGAACCGGCGCCCTGCGTTTCTCCCCCAGCGCTCATGCGCTCAGCTTGCCGTACCGAGACTCAGCCGAACATCCCCGACTGATACTCCCCAGCCGGGTTTCGCAAGATCACATTCAGCCGGTTCCACGTGTTGATCTCCGCCACCAAGCACACCAGCGCGCCGACCTGCTCGTCGTCGTAGTGCTTGCGGACCGATTCCCACGTCTCGTCGCTGACGCCTTCGTGCGCGTCCGCCAGGCGGGTTCCCTCCTCCGCCAGCGCCAGGGCCGCGCGCTCGGCCTCGGTGAACACCGTTGCCTCGCGCCACGCTGCCACCAGCGCCAAGCGGACCGCCGTCTCGCCGGCCGCTGCCGCGTCCTTCGTGTGCATGTCCAGGCACATTCCGCAGCCGTTGATCTGGCTCGCGCGGATCTTCACCAGCTCCTGCGTCGCCTTCGGGAGGCCGGACTCCTCGATCGGGCGGGACGCCGCGATCAGGCGCTTGAAGAACTTGCTCGTGACCTCGTTCTCGAACATGTTGAGACGCGCTTCCATGGTGCTTCCCTTCCTCTGGAGTTCCACAGCCTTGACGCGGTGGCGCCCCGAGTTGTGACAGCGGCGGGAGTGGCTCCGGTCACAGTGGCAGGACCTGCTTCGCCGCGTCGCGGGCTGCGGCCGCCAGCTTCACCATGAACTTGGCGAACTCGATGTCCTCCGCGCGGTTGCGGGGCGGGGCGAGCGTCATCGTCACTTCGCCGAGCTTCAGCACCACCGCCGGCAGCGGGTGGTCCCAGCCGACGAACTGCATCACCGCGTCCGCGTCCGCGGGGACGCGCCACATCACTTCGCACTCGTCCATGCCCCCTGCTTCCCAGGGAGGCCGAGGTCCACACCTTCGCGCCATCACCCACGCCGCCCGGCGCCGCGGTGGCACCCTCGCCGACCTGCGGGGACACCTCGGGCCTGACCAGCGGGGACCGCTTCAAACCACCACCTTCGTGGGTCACCCACGGGTGCACCACGGCGGTTGCCGTGATCAACAGCACGGCCGACCGTAACCCCTACAGACCCAACGCGTGGAAGGAGCAGCACAGCGATGGCCAAGACCATGCAGCCCCAGGAGCTCATCGACAGTGCCGTGGTCGACCCGGCCGGCAACAAGCTCGGGAAGGTCGGCAACGTCTACCTCGCCGACGCGACCCGCCAGCCGGAGTGGATCACCGTCAAGACCGGCCTGTTCGGGACCAAGGAGAGCTTCGTCCCGCTCTCCGGCGCGCACACCGACAAGGACGGCGTGCACGTCCGGGTCGACAAGGACGCCGTCTCGGACGCGCCGCGCATCGACGCCGACGGGCACCTTTCCCCTGAAGAGAGCGCGCAGCTCTACCAGCACTACGGCCTCCCGGTGCCGCGCACCTCGCCCGACGGCCGGATGGACGACCGGTCGCAGGGCCGCGACCCGGCGATGGGCGGCGCCGGGAAAGGCCGGGCGGGCCAGGAGAAGGCCGGAATGGCCGACGCGGGCCAGGGCATGGCCGGCCGCGGTAAGGCCGGCGACCCGGCGATGGGCCGCGGCAAGTCCGAAAAGGACGACGACCGGGTCATGACGCGCTCCGAGGAGCGGCTCAACGTCGGCACCGAGCAGGTCGAGACCGGGCACGTGCGGCTGCGCAAGTACGTCGTCACCGAAGAGCAGCAGGTCACCGTGCCGGTGCGGCACGAAGAGGTGCGCATCGAGCGCGAGCCGATCAAGGACGGCCAGGCCGGCGGCGACATCGGCGAGGCCGAACAGGACGTCGTCCTGCACGCGGAGAAGCCGGTGGTGCGCAAGGAAACCGTGCCGGTCGAGCGGGTGCGCCTGCGGACGGAGACGGTCACCGACGAGCAGACCGTCTCGGGCAAGGTCCGCAAGGAGCAGTTCGAGGTCACCGACGACAACGGCAAGCACCGCAAGTAGGACCGCCCGGTGCGGGCGGCCGGGCCCCGACCCCGGCCGCCCCCGGGTTCAGGCCGGGGCCGTGCGCAGGCGCGCCAGCCCGGCCAGCAGCCGCAGGCCCTTCTTCCGCATCGACGGCGGGAACGGCGGCATCGACAACGTCAGCGCGCGGTCCGCGCCCTGGACGTACAGCTCGAACTTCACCAGGAAGCCGCTCGTCGGCTCGGTGATCGCGACCTGCTCGCGCGGCACGCCGAACAAGGCCTTGCGCGGGCCGCCGGTCGACGGGTCGGCCTCGAAGAACAGCAGCTGACGGTCGGTCAGCAGCAGGTAGAGCTCGCGCTGGGTCGTGATCGAGAACATCATGCCGCCGCTGAGCACGGCGGTGGCGACACCGAGGGCGACACCCTGGCCGAAGACCTGGCGGACCGAGCCCACCTTGGCCATCGTGACCACTTCGGGCGTTTCGCCCGGTTGCATCAGCGGTGCGGCGAGCTCGAGCAAGCGTCTTTCACGGCGTGCGCCCATGGCGGGTTCCTTCGGGGAGCGGGAGCGGACGCGTTAGCGTAGAGCACGCGCGCCGCTCCCCTTTCCCTTGGCTTCACAGGGAAACCGCCCCAAAGGGACGATCAGGACGCCAGCATCGGCGCCGCCAGGAACTGGTCCGGGATGGCGAACGCGTCGACCAGGGCCCGCGCGTGCGGGCGCAGCTGGGCGCACAGGCCGTTCACCGCCGCGGTGACGGCCTTTCCCCGTGCCGCCGACAAGCGGCCGTGGCCCAGGAACCAGGCCAGATCTTCCTCGATCGCCGACAGCGCGTAGAGGTCGCAGACGCGCTCCAGCAGCGAACGGGCGTCCGCGTCTTCACACCGGGAGATCGCCGACGCGAACGCCGACAGGACCAGCCGCTCGACGTGCACCCGGCCCGCGCGCAGCACGTGGTCCTGCGCCGAGTTGAACACGCCGAACGGGTCCGACGCCGCCTTGCGCAGGCGCTTCGCCACGCCCTCGACGACGTGCTCCTCGCGGTCCTCGAACAGCCGCAGCTGCCACTCACGGCTGAAGAACACGTCCGAGTCCGACCCCTCGGTGAGCGCGTCGAGCGCCTTGCGCACGGACGTCCGCTCCAGGATCGCGCTGACCACCTGGTCGGTGAAGAACCGGGCCGTGGCCAGCGGCGAGAGGTCCTCGAAGTCGTGTTTGTAGCTGGTCAGCAGGCCTTTCGCGACCAGCTGCAGCAGAACGGTGTTGTCCCCTTCGAACGTCGTGAAGACGTCGGTGTCGGCCTTCAGCCCGGGCAGCAGGTTCTCCGCCAGGTACCCCGCGCCGCCGCAGGCCTCGCGCGCGGCTTGGATCGTCGCCGTCGCGTGCCACGTGTTGAGCGCCTTCAGGCCGGCCGCGCGCGACTCCAGCTCGCGCTGCTCCTCCTCGGGCGCCGACGAGTCGATGTCGTGCAGCTTCGAGACGAGCTCTGCCTGCGCGAAGTGCAGCGCGTACGACTTCGCCAGCGCCGGCAGCAGCTTCCGCTGGTGGCCGAGGTAGTCGAGGATGACCACCTCGTCGCCGTCCGGGGTCATGAACTGCCGCCGCTGCTCGCCGTAGCGGACGGCCAGGGCCAGCGCGCGTTTTGTCGCGCTTCCCGCGCTTCCGCCGACACTGACGCGCCCGCGGATCAGCGTGCCGAGCATGGTGAAGAAGCGGCGGCTGTCGCTCTCGATCGGGCTCGAGTACGTGCCGTCCTCGGCGACGTCGCCGAAGCGGTTCAGCAGCGCCTCGCGCGGGACCCGGACGTTGTCGAAGCTCAGCCGTCCGTTGTCGACGCCGTTGAGGCCCGCCTTCGGGCCGCAGTCCTCGATGGACACTCCCGGCGCCGGCGCGCCGGCCTCGTCGCGGATCGGCACCAGGAACGCGTGCACCCCGCGGGACTCGCCGCCGGTGACGAGCTGGGCGAACACCACCGCCATCCGGCCGTCGCGGGCCGCGTTGCCGATGTACTCCTTCTTTGCCATGGCATCCGGGGTGTGCACGACGAACCCGCCGTCCACATAGGTCGCCGTGGTGCGCAGGTGCTGGACGTCGGAGCCGTGGCCGTGTTCGGTCATCGCGAAGCAGCCGAGCAGGCGCAGGTCGATGATCTCGCGCAGGTGCCGCTCGTGGTGGCGCTGCGTGCCCAGCAGCTGGACGGCGCCGCCGAACAGTCCCCATTGGACACCGGCCTTCACCATCAGCGACAGGTCGCCGTAGCCCAGCATCTCGAACGACGTCACCGAGCCGCCGACGTCACCACCGCCGCCGTAGGCCGAATCGAAGCCCAGGCCGGGCCGGTCGGTCTCGGCGAGCGCGCGCAGCTGGTCGAGCACCTGGGCGCGGTGCGCCTCGACGCCGAGGTTCACCGGGTCCCGGAACTCGGTGCCGCTCATCTGCGCGCGCACCCCGCGGCGCAGCTCGGCCCAGCGGCCGTCGAGGACGGTGGTCAGCTCGTCCGGATCCACCTTCGACGGCACTTCGGGGATGTCCACGGCTAACCTCCGGAAAGGACGGACGGCAGGCTTCCTACTCGTTGGTAGTAAGCCTGCCGCAGCCGCGCCGATCCTGCCACGTCAGACGGGCTTGCCGTTCACCGTCACGTTCGTGAACCGCGCGTTGTCCACGTACTTCAGCGTGTTCGAGGCGTCGGACACACCCGCGAACTTCGAGTCCGAAACGGCGAACCCGTGCACGTGGGCGGCGGAAAGCCCGCTGACGTCGAAGGTCTTGCCGGCGATCTTCGTGCTCGTGCAGTTGCTGATCGTGAACGGCCCGAACGAGGGAGGTGTCTTCCCCGTCTGACTGTTGTACGTCGACGTCACGAACACGAAGTTCCGCGCGAAAGTGCCGGAAATGCTGTCGAGGTTGATGTTCTCCGAGAACCCGCCACGCAGCGTGTTCGACTTCACGTACAGGGCGAACTTGGTGTCACCCTTCACGGTGAGCTGGTACGCGTAGACGTTGCGGATCCCGCCGGTCTGCTCGCTGCCGCAGGTGATCGCGCCCCAGTTGCCGTTCATCACGCAGTTCACCACCACGAGGTTCTGACACGGGACGTTCACCCGGCGCCCGTCGGCGTCGCGGCCGGACTTGATCGCGATGTTGTCGTCGTGCGCGCCGAGGCCGCAGTTCGCGATGACCACGTGGTCGCACGACTCCGGGTCGCAGCCGTCGGTGTTGGAGTGCGCGGTGCCGGGGTCGGTGCTGACGCCGTCGACGGTCACGTTGCGGCACAGCGTCGGGTGCAGCTGCCAGAACATCGAGTTCTTCAGCGTGATGCCCTGGATCAGCACGTTCTCGCACGCGTACGGCTCGACGAACGTCGACCGCATGGTGTGCCCGGAGCCGGGCACCACCCGCTTCTCCGGCGGGGTTCCCTTGGCCACCAGCGTTTCCAGGTAGGCGCGGTCGCTGCCCTTGTTCCACGACGACGTCGCGGCCGCGTCGAGCGTGCCGCTGCCGGTGAGGGCGATGTTCTTTTCCCGGTAGGCGTAGATCATCGGCGAATGGTTGACGCACTCGATGCCTTCGTAGCGCGTGAGCACGTTCGGGAACTTCGACGCGTCACCGCCGAACTTCAGCACGGCGCCGGATTCGAGGTGCAGGTCGACGTTGCTCTTCAGGTAGACCGCGCCGGTCAGGAAGGTCCCCTGGGGCACGGTGACGTGGCCGCCGCCGGCCGCGGCGCAGGCGTCGACCGCCTTCCTGATCGCCGCGGTGTTGTCGGTCTTGCCGTCGTTCTTCGCGCCGTAGTCAGTGATCGCGAACGTCCGGTCCGGGAACACGGGGATCGTCGTGTTCGCGACGATGTCGTTCGCCGCCGGCCACGGGAGCGTGGGGACGTCGACGCGGTACTGGCGGGGCGCGGCCGAAGCGATGCCGGGCAGCAGCGGCACCGCCGCCACCGCGAGCCCGCCTTTGATCAGCTGCCGCCGGGTGAACCTGCCGTCCATGGGCGTGTTCCTTCACGTGAAAGACCCTGTGTGACGGCGGAACCCCCGGCACGGACCGCGAGCACGACGAACTCTAAGCGCGGAAGCCGCTCCAGGTCCAGGGTTGCGCGAGCGGCGAAAGTGCTGTCATGATCGGTCCATGTCGATCCGAAAGGGCGTGCGCGCCCTCGCGCGTTGAGCGCCTCCCGGCGGCCGGACCGCCGTATTCCCGACTTTTCCGCATGGCTGAAGCACGCCTTCCGCACCGATCCCGCTGATCGTGCGACGGCCGAGGACGCCATCACCCGGCTCTACGCGCTGCTGGGCGAGCCGCCGCCCGCGTTCGTGTGGGTGCCTTCGCCGAATGCCGCCGTGCCGCACCTGCCGCCACCGCAAGCGCTTTCCACGACCGGGCCGCTGCCGCTCGAAGCGCGGCTGGCCACGCGTGTCGCCCAGCTGCGCCGGCACGACCGGCGACCGGACCCGGTGCTGTGGCCGACCGTCAAGGAGTCCTTCGCCGCGCTGGTCCGGGCCGCGGTCCGGCAGCAGTTCGGGCTCCATTGGTACGGCCAGCAGGACGCTTACTGGGTGGCCGGCTGCCGGCCTGGTCCGGAGGCCGAACTGTGGGCGGCCTTGGTGCGGTCCTGCGGCTGGTGGTGGCCGCGCGAAGGCTTCTGCGTGGTCGCCGAACGGCCGCTGGCGGTCCGCACCGAGCCCGCAGGAAGCGCTTACCGGTTGCACAGCGCGTCCGGGCCCGCGGTGGTTTATCCCGACGGCTGGGCCGTGCACGTCTGGCACGGCACGCGGGTGCCGTCCTGGGTGGTCGAAAACCCCACCGCCGACCGGATCAACCGGGAGCTCAACGTCGAGGTGCGCCGCTGCGCCATCGAAAACCTGGGCTGGCCCGCCTACATCGACCAGGCCGGGCTGCGGCTGCTGAGCCGGGCGCCCGATCCGGGCAACCCCGGCTGTGAGCTGCGGCTCTACAACCTGCCGCCGCAGAAGTGGCATGCGCCAACGCGGCTGCTGCTGGCCGTCAACGGCTCCGTGGAGCGCGACGGCACCCGCCGCCGCTACGGGCTGCGCGTGCCCGCCGGATTCGACCATCCCCTCGACGCGGCCGGCTGGTCGTACGGGCTCACCGGAGCCCAGTACGCCGGCTTGCGGCGCCGGACCTGACCCACGAGGTGACCCCATGGAACTCGCAGAACTGCTCGACCGGACCGGGCTCGACGTCCTCGACCACCTGGACCGCCAGGTCACCGTCCCGGTGATCGACGGCCTCCAGGCCCAGGGCGACCTGCTCGTCCTCCCCCTGGCCCTCGCGGAGATCACGCTACCCCGCGGCCACTGGTGGGACCTGCCCGCGGAAGGCCGTGAGCTCGTCCGGGGCGAGGCGGGCAACAACCCGCACACGCTCGTCGCGGACCCCGGCACCTGCCGGCTGGTCATGGTGGTGAACGACCCCGAACGGCTGGCCGTCGCGGCCTTCGAAAACACCGCGCCGGCGTACCTGATCCACCCCGAGCACGGCGGCACCGGGATCGCGCCCGGCGCGTGGTTCGTGCGGCGCCAGCGGGAAATGGGCTCCGGTTTCCGGAAGCCGGTGCTGGTCGCGGACTGACGCGGGCCGTGGGGGGGGGGGGGGGGGGGGGGGGGGGAGGGGGGGGGGGGGGGGGGGGGGGGCCCCCCCCCCCCCCCCGGGCCGGGTCGTGACCGGCGTTCAGGCCAGGTCCGGGCCCTTCGAGCGCAGGTCGTCGACCTTGCTCATGGCCTCCCGCAGGTCGCCGAGCCAGCTGTCGGCGTGCTCGCCGACCAGGCGGACCGCCCACGCCAGTGCGTCGGACCGCGACCGCGCCACGCCGGCGTCGACCAGCGTGTCGAGGATCAGGCGTTCCGGCTGGCGCAGCCGGGTCATCACCGGCGCCGAATGCGTCGTGAACAACGCGGTCGTGCCGCCGAGCTTCGCGCCCCACGCCACCTTGCGCTGGTAGCGGTGCTCGGCCTGGCGCGCGATCTCGATGCGCTCGTCGCGCGTCTCCTCGCGGTACCGGCTGATCCGGCCCTCCTCGGCGGCCGCGCGGGCCGCGTCGTCGGCGTACTCCTCGGTGAGCGCCGGCAGCTCGCCGACCACGATGATCTCCTCGCGGTCGACCGTGACCTCCGGCGCGCCGGTGAACCACCCGTCGGGCAGGCGCCCGCCGAACCAGGCCGCCGCGTCGTCCGCCGACGGCACCTCGCCCTGCTGCCAGCCGCGGCCGCCCTTCCAGCCTCGTCCCATTTCGCACCTCCGCGATTACATGATTACAACGTAACTCACGCTACGCGCGATGCATGCGTATCGGGACGGCGTTCACCCACGGCGGAACCGTAGCTTTCACGTGAAAGCTACGGTCAGAGCTGGGCGGTGAGGGCTTCAGCGGTCGTGACCGGGCGGTCGCAGACGTAACCGCGGCAGACGTACGCCGCCGCGTCGCCGTCGACCAGCGGGCGGTCGGCGAGCAGGGGCACACCGGGTGCGTCCGGCTCGCCGGCCAGCACAATGCCGCCGCCGTGCACCCCGCGCGCCGCGGCCAGCAGCAACGCCGGGTCCGCGCCGACCACCGCGACCTGAACCGGACCGGCCTGCAGCGCTTCGGCGACCGACAGCCAGTGCCCGGCGAACCGCGGCACCCGCCCGGCCAGCACGCCGACGCGGCGAAGCGCCTGCTCGGCGGCCTCCCGGTAGCGGCCGACGCTGTCGTGGCCCGCCAGCGCAGACGCCGTCAGCAGCGCCCCGGCCAGCGCGGACGCTCCCGCCGGGCTCGCGTTGTCCCCCGGGTCGGCGGGCCGCTGGACCAGCACCTCGGCGTCGTCGGCGGTGTCGAAGTACGCGCCCGGGACGTCCGGGGACGCGAAGTGCGCCAGCGCCAGGTCGAGCAGGCGGGTCGCCTCGGTGAGCCAGCGCGCGTCGGCCGTCGCCTGGTGCAGGGCCAGGAACCCGTCGGCGACGCAGGCGTAGTCCTCCAGCACCCCCGCCGAGTCCCCGACCACACCGTCACGGGAGCTGCGCCGCAGCCGGCCGTCGACGACGTGCACCCGCAGGAGCAGCTCGGCGGCGTCGACCGCCAGCTGAATCCACTGTGGACGATCCAGCGCGACACCGGCTTCGGCCAGCGCCGTGATCGCCAGGCCGTTCCAGGACGCGATCACCTTGTCGTCCCGGCCCGGCTGCGGCCGCTTCGCGCGCGCCTCCAGAAGCCGGCCGCGCATGGCCTCCGGCAGGTCGCCGAACAGGCGCAACGTCGACGCGCCCTCCTCGAAAGTACCTTCGGGCGTGACACCGAACAGCTCGGCCGCCGAGTCGTCGCCGAGCACGTCACGCAGCTGCGCCGGTGTCCAGACGTACGTCAGGCCTTCGACGCCGTCGGTGTCCGCGTCCAGCGAAGAAGCGAAGCCACCTTCGGGCGTCCGCAGGTCCGCGGCGAGGAACTCCGCGGTGCCGGCAGTGACGCGCAGCGCCGTCGCCGAACCGGTGCGCCGCCAAAGGTGGGCGTAGAAGCGCAGCAGCAACGCGTTGTCGTACAACATCTTCTCGAAGTGCGGCACGATCCACTCGGCGTCGACGGAGTACCGCGCGAAGCCGCCGGCCAGCTGGTCGTACAGCCCGCCGCGGGCCATCGCCTCGGCAGTTTTGTCCACAAGGGACAGCGCCGCTTCGGAGCCGGTGCGCTCGTGGTGGCGCAGCAGGAACTCGAGCACCATCGACGGCGGGAACTTCGACGCCCGCCCGAAACCGCCGTTGACCGGATCGGCTTCCCCTTGCAGCTTTTCGACGGCGGCCGCGAGCACGGCTTCGTCCACAACGGACTCCTGCAGCGGCCCGGTCTGCTCCGCGATGTGCGCGACGATCTGCTTGGCGCCGTTCAGCAGCTCGTCGGGACGCTCCTGCCAGGCCTCGGTGACGGCGGCGAGCAGCTGCCGGAACGACGGCATGCCCGGCCGCGGGGTCGGCGGGTAGTAGGTGCCGCAGTGGAACGGCTCGCCGTCCGGGGTGAGGAAGCAGGTCATCGGCCAGCCGCCCTGCCCGGTCATCGCCTGCGTGGCGGCCATGTAGACGGCGTCGATGTCCGGCCGTTCCTCGCGGTCGACCTTGATGTTGACGAACCCCGCGTTCATCACGGCGGCGGTTTCGGCGTCCTCGAAGGATTCGTGCGCCATGACGTGACACCAGTGACAGGCGGCGTAGCCGACGGAGAGCAGGATCGGCACGTTCCGCCGTTTCGCCTCGGCGAGCGCGTCGGCGCCCCACTGCCACCACTCGACCGGGTTGTCCGCGTGCTGGAGCAGGTACGGGCTGGTCGCGCTGGCGAGGCGGTTCATGCCGTCCAGGGTCGCACCCGGGAAAACCGGGCGCGCGGTCACCGGCCCCTCCGCCACACTGGGCGGGTGCTGTTGACGATCACGACGACCCGTACCCCCGCCACCGACCTGGGCTTTCTCCTGCACAAGCATCCGGAGAAAGCGCAGTCGGTCGCGCTGTCCGCCGGCACCGCGCACGTCTTCTACCCCGAAGCCGCGCCGGAACGCTGCAGCGTCGCCTTGCTCGTCGAGATCGACCCCATCGCGCTCGTCCGCGGCGGTGGGACGTCGCTGACGCAGTACGTCAACGACCGGCCGTACGCCGGGGGCTCGTACCTCGCGGTGGCGCTGCGAGCGGCGTTCACGACCGCGCTCGCCGGGCGCTGCGCCGCGCGGCCGGAGCTGGTCGACGAGGCCTTCGACCTGGAGATCCACGTGCCGTCGCTGTCGGCGCGCGGCGGGGCCGAGGTGGTGCACAAGCTGTTCGAGCCGCTCGGCTGGGCCGTCACCGCGACGCCGATCCCGCTCGACCCGCAGTTCCCGCAGTGGGGCGAGAGTCGTTATGTCGACTTGCGGCTCGCCGGCGCCCACCGGGTCGCCGACGCGCTGCGCCACCTCTACGTCCTGCTGCCCGCGCTCGACGGTGACAAGCATTATTGGGTCGGGCAGGACGAGGCCGACAAGCTGCTGCGCGCCGGCGACGGCTGGCTCGCCGGCCACCCCGAGCGGACGCTCATCACCAACCGCTACCTGGAGCGACGCCGTCCGGTCGTGAGCTACGCGCTTTCGCGGCTGGCCGAGTCCGACGACGTCCCGGCGGAGGCCGAAGCGCTGGTCACCGAGGTGCCCGACCGGCCCGAGCCGCTGGCCACCCAGCGCCACGGCAGTGTGCTCGCCGCGCTGCGGGCAGCCGGCGCGCGGCGCGTCCTCGACCTCGGCTGCGGTAGTGGCGCGCTGCTGCGCGTGCTCGAGAAGGAGCCGTCGTTCACCGAGATCGTCGGTGTCGACGTCTCCGCGAGCGCGCTGGACATCGCGGAGAAGCGCCTGAAGGAGCGCAGCCGCGTGACGCTGCGGCAGTCCGCCCTGACCTACGCCGACCCGGCGTTGGCCGGGTACGACGCGGCGGTGCTGATGGAGGTCGTCGAGCACGTCGACGAGGAGCGGCTGCCGGCCCTGGAGCACGCGGTGTTCGCGGTCGCGGCGCCGCGCACTGTGCTCGTCACGACGCCCAACGCGGAGTACAACCGGCTGTTCGAATTCCTGCCGATGGGGCATTTCCGGCACGCCGACCACCGGTTCGAATGGACGAGGGCGCAGTTCCGCGTCTGGGCGGACGGCGTCGCGGCCCGAAATCGCTACGCCGTTCGTTACCTGCCGGTGGGACCGGAGGACCAGACTTCAGGACCGCCGACCCAGCTGGCGGTCTTCACGAGTGAAAAGGAGGTGGCCGCGTGAAGCTGACCGTTCCCGACATGTCGCTCGTTGTGCTCGTCGGCGCTTCCGGCTCCGGCAAGTCGACGTTCGCGCGCACGCACTTCGCGCCCACGCAGGTGCTCTCCAGCGACTTCTTCCGCGGGCTCGTCGCCGACGACGAGAACGACCAGTCCGCGTCCGCCGACGCCTTCGACACGCTGCACTACGTCGCGGGCAAGCGGCTCGCGGCCGGACGGCTGACCGTCATCGACGCGACGAACGTCCAGCGTGCTTCGCGGGCGAGCCTGGTGAAGCTCGCGAAGGAGCACGACGTGCTGCCGACGGCGATCGTGCTCGACCTGCCGCTCGGCGTCTGCGCGGCCCGCAACGCCGGCCGGCCCGACCGCGACTTCGGCGAGCACGTGATCCGGCGGCAGCGCGGGGAGCTGATGCGGTCGCTGAAGTCGCTGGAGCGCGAGGGGTTCCGGCGCGTGCACGTGCTGCGCGGCGAGACCGAGGTGGCCGAAGCCGAGATCGTCCTCGAGCCGCTGCGCAACGACAAGCGTGAGCTGACCGGGCCGTTCGACGTCATCGGTGACGTCCACGGCTGCGCGGCCGAGCTCGAGGAGCTGCTGGGCGAGCTGGGCTACACCGACGGTGTGCACCCCGAGGGGCGGACCGCGGTGTTCGTCGGCGACCTCGTCGACCGCGGCCCGGACACCCCGGGTGTGCTGCGGCGCGTGATGGCGATGTCCGAGAGCGGCACCGCGCTGGTCGTCTGCGGCAACCACGAGCAGAAGCTGGTGCGCGCGCTGCACGGGCGGAAGGTGAACGTCGCGCACGGGCTCGCCGAGTCGCTGGAGCAGCTCGGCGCCGAGACCGAGGAGTTCCGCCGTAAGGCCCACGAGTTCTGCGACGGCCTGATCGCGCACTACGTCCTCGACGGCGGCAACCTGGTCGTCGCGCACGCGGGGCTGCCCGAGCGGTACCACGGACGCGCGTCCGGGCGGGTGCGCAGCATGGCGCTCTACGGCGACACGACCGGCGAGACCGACGAGTACGGCCTGCCGGTGCGGCTGCCGTGGGCGCGGGACTACCGCGGGTCCGCGATGGTGCTCTACGGGCACACGCCGACGCTGGAACCGGAGTGGGTCAACAACACCATGTGCCTCGACACCGGGGCCGTCTTCGGCGGGAAGCTGACCGCGCTGCGCTACCCCGAGCGGGAAGTCGTCTCGGTGAAGGCGCACCAGGTCTGGTACGAGCCGTCGAAGCCGCTCGACGCGTCGCGGCCGCTGGGCGGGCGTGAGCCCGCCGTGCTGGAGCTGGCCGACGTCACCGGGAAGCGGATCGTGCAGACCACCCACCACGGGCGGGTCGGCGTCTCGGCGGAGCAGTCCGCGGCGGCGCTCGAGGTCATGAGCCGGTTCGCGGTCGACCCGCGGTGGCTGACGTACCTGCCGCCGACGATGGCGCCGTGTTCGACGTCTTCGCGGGAGGACTACCTGGAGCACCCGGAAGAGGCGTTCGCCGAGTTCCGGGCGGCCGGGGTGCAGTCCGTGCTCTGCGAGGAGAAGCACATGGGCTCGCGGGCCGTTGTGCTGGTGTGCCAGGACGACGACGTCGCGTACCGGCGCTTCGGGATCCGCGGCGGCGGAGCGGTGTACACGCGCACCGGGCGGCCGTTCTTCTCCGCCTCGCAGAACGCTTCGCTGCTGGCGGAGGTGCGGACGGCGGCGGCCGAGCTGTTCGACGGGCTGAACAGCGGCTGGCTGCTGTTCGACGCCGAGCTGCTGCCGTGGAGCGCGAAGGCGGGTTCGCTGATCTCCGACCAGTACGCGGCGGTCGGCGCGGCGGCCGAGGCCGTCCTGCCAGCGGCGGTGACGGCGTTGACCACGGCAGCCGCGCGCGGCATCGACGTCACGGACCTGCTGGAGCGCACGGCAACCCGAGAGTCCACAGTGGAGTCGTACCGGGCGGCGTACCGGCGGTACTGCTGGCCCACCTCGGGCTTGGACGGCGTGAAGCTGGCGCCGTTCCAGCTGCTGGCGTCGGAAGGGGCGAGCTACCACGACCGGCCGCACGAGTGGCACCTGTCGATGCTCGGCCGGCTGTCCGGGCCGCGGTTCCAGCGCACCCGGACGCTGGCGGTCGACCTCCTCGACGAGGAGTCGGTCGCCCGCGGTGTCGCGTGGTGGGAGGAGCTGACCGGCGCCCGCGGCGAGGGCATGGTCGTCAAGCCGGCGGCCAACCTGACCCGCGGCGCGCGCGGCCTGGTCCAGCCGGGCGTGAAGGTGCGCGGGCGCGAGTACCTGCGGATCATCTACGGGCCCGACTACACCCTGCCGTCGAACCTGGAGCGGCTGCGCAAGCGCGGGCTGAACCGCAAGCGGATGCTGGCGCTGCGGGAGTACGCGCTCGGTCTGGAGGCCCTGGAGCGCGTGGCCCGGGGCGAGCCGCTGTGGCGGGTCCACGAGTGCGTGTTCGCGGTGCTGGCCCTCGAGTCGGACCCGGTGGACCCGCGGCTGTAGCGGCTAGTCGGCCTTCGTGGTGGCCGTGGAGTCCGAAGCGGGCTTCTCGGCCACCTCGGCGTCGGCCTTCTTCTCCGGCTCGGCTGGTGCCGGTTCTTCGGCGGCCGGCTCGTCGAAGCTGGCCGGGACGCGCTTGAGGTGCTTCGTCATCGAACGGACCAGGAAGGCCACCGCGATGAGGAACAGGATCAGCACCAGGAAGCCGACCGGGGAGGACTTGCCGAAGTCCTCCCCCTGCCCGCCGTTGTCGCCGTTGCCGGGCTGCTGCGTCAGCACGAGGGCCGACGCGGTCACCGGAAGCGCCACGCCGGCCGGCAGCGTCAGACTCATGTGTTCACCTTCTCCTTGATGCCGGCGAACAGGTCGTCCTCCGGCAAAGTGCTGTCGACCAGCGACTTGACCAGCTCGTACTCCTCGGTCGGCCAGGTCTCGCGCTGGATCTCCAGTGGCACGGCGAACCAGCGGCTGGTCGGGTCGATCTGCGTGGCGTGGGCCTTCAGCGCCTCGTCCCGCGCCTCGAAGTATTCACCGCACTCCACGCGGGTCGTCACCCGCTCCATCACATCGGCGCGGTCGGGGTCCCACTTCTCCAGCCACTCGGTGTACGGCGACTCGAGCCCGGCCTCCTTCAGCGCGGCGTCGAACGCCACCATCCGGGCCTTCGAGAAGCCGTGCATGTAGTACAGCTTCAACGGCTGCCACGGCTCGCCGGCGTCGGGGAAGCGGTCCGGGTCGCCCGCCGCGTCCCACGCCGCCATCGACACCTCGTGGGTGCGGATGTGGTCGGGGTGCGGGTAGCCGCCGTTCTCGTCGTACGTCGTGATGACGTGCGGGCGGAACTCGCGGATGACGCGGACCAGCGCCTCGGTCGACTCCTCGAGCGGGACGACGGCGAACGAGCCCTCGGGCACCGGCGGCAGCGGGTCGCCCTCGGGCAGGCCGGAGTCGACGAAGCCGAGCCAGCGCTGGCTCACGCCGAGGATCTTGGCCGCGCGGGCCATCTCCTCGCGGCGGACCTCGGTCATGTTCGCAAGCACCTCGGGCCGGTCCATGGCCGGGTTGAGGATGCTGCCGGCCTCGCCCCCGGTGCACGTGACGACCAGCACCTCGTGCCCTTCGGCGGCGTAGCGCGCCATCGTGGCGGCGCCCTTGCTCGACTCGTCGTCCGGATGCGCGTGCACGGCCATCATCCGCAGGTGCGGCGTGGCGGTCTTCGTCAGCTGGTCCACCATGCTGCGAACGACTCCTTCTCTACCCGTATTCCGCGACCCACCTGCGGGCCGCCCACCCAGCGGGCGGATACTCGAAGCCGTACCCGCCCCACCATTGTCCTCACGGGTACGACAAGAACGAGCAGGAGGCCCCGCGTTGGCAGGCGGACCGGCGGAAACGGCAACGCCCGTGCTGCCCGAAGGCCGGTACGGCACCACGCGGGCGAAGGCGCCCAAGCGCTGGCGCCGCTGGCTGTTCCTGGCCATCGCCCTGCTGGTCAGCGGCGTGGTCGCGTGGGTCGCCTACGTTAACCTCGGCGCCGCGCCGATCGACGCCGAGCGCGTCGCCTTCAGCGGCAAACCGGGCAACGCGATGGAAATCACCATCAACGTGACCCGGGACGACAACAACCGGCCGGGTGTCTGCATCGTCCGTGTCCGCGACAAGACCGGCGCCGAGAGCGGCCGCAAGGAGCTCCTGATCCCCGCCGGCGCGAAGTACAGCAGGATGAGCACGACGATCAAGAGCATCGGGGAACCGGTGACGGCCGACGTGTACGGCTGCTCGTACGACATACCAGACTACCTGTCAACCCCATAGCGGCCAACGGGGTGAACCGCGCGCCCAACGCCCACGGCGCGCGGAAATAACGGGCGTTGATCTCTCGCGCCGTGATAGTCTGACCCCTCAGCACGGCCCACGACGGGCCGTGTTTTTCCTTTATCTCAGCCACGCGGGCACCTACGCCCGTGTGGGCCGGCTTGAACACGCAAGCCTGGCAGGCCCGACGAGGAGATGGTGACCGTGAGCGACACCAAGGTGACCTGGCTCACCCAGGATGCCTACGACCGGTTGAAGCACGAGCTCGACGAAATGATCGAGAATCGTCCGGTCATCGCCGCGCGCATCAACGACAGCCGTGAAGAAGGCGACCTCAAGGAGAACGGCGGCTACCACGCCGCCCGTGAGGAACAGGGCCAGGCCGAGGCGCGCATCCGGCACCTGCAAGAGCTGCTGCGCTCGGCCAAGGTCGGCGAGGCGCCCGCGAACGACGGCACCGCCGGCCCGGGCAAGGTGCTCACCGTCCGGTACGAGGGTGACGACGAGGACGAGAAGTTCCTGCTCGCCACCCGTGAGGAAGGCGCAGAGGGCGAGCTCGACGTGTACTCCCCGGAGTCGCCTCTGGGCAAGGCCCTGCTCGGCGCCAAGGAGGGCGAGTCCCGCGAGTACGAGCTGCCCAACGGCAAGCTCCAGAAGGTCACCCTCGTCAAGGCCGTTCCGTACGCCGACGCCAAATAACCCGGCTAGCGTGTCCTCCCAGGATCCACATTCTGGGAGGAAACAGCCGTGAGCACCGAACCGATCTGCCAGGCCTGCGGCATGCAGTACGCCGTGGCCCGTGACGACTGCCCGGTCTGCGAGGACGAACGCCAGTACGTCCCGCAGTCCGGGCAGCAGTGGACGAACCTCGCGTCCCTGCGTGCGAGCGGCACCTACACGCCGCGGATCGAGGAGCAGGGCCGCGGCATCATCGGCGTCGGCTCGAACCCCGGCTTCGCGATCGGCGAACGCGCGCTGCTGGTGCAGGCGCGCTCCGGGAACTTCCTCTGGGACTGCGCGGCCTACCTCGACGACGCGCTGGTGGCGCAGGTCCGCGACCTCGGCGGGATCACCGGCATCGCGATCAGCCACCCGCACTACTACACGACGATGGTCGAGTGGGCGCACGCCTTCGACGTCCCGATCTACCTGCACGAAGGTGACCAGCAGTGGTTCGGCCGGCCCGACCCGGCGGTGAAGCTGTGGTCCGGCACGACCCTGGACGTCGCCGGCGACCTGCGCCTGATCAACCTCGGGGTGCACTTCACCGGCGGCACGGTGCTGCACTGGCCGGACGGCGAAGAGGGCCGCGGCGCGCTGCTGTCCGGCGACATCGTGCAGGTGATCGGCGACCGCACGCACGTCGGTTTCATGTACAGCTACCCGAACCTGATCCCCGAGCGCCCGCACATCGTCCGGCGCGCGGCCGAGCTGCTGGCGGGCTACCGCTTCGACGCGATCTACGGCGCCTGGTGGGACGCGATCGTGCGCACCGACGGCTTCGACGTCGTGCAGCGGTCCGCGAAGCGGTACCTGGCCCAGGTCGCCGAGGAACGCTGAAAGCCCGCACTTTCACGTGAAAGTGCGGGCCCCAGGTGCGCACTTTCACGTGAAAGTGCGGCTTGGGTCAGTCTCGCGCGGTTCGCTCCAGCAGCGGGCGGACCCGCGGCGGCACCGGGGTCGACAGCGCGATCGACGTCGACGTCCGCAGCACGTCCGGGACCCCGACCACCTTGTCGATCACGCGCTGCAGGTCGTCGTTGCCGCGCGCCACCATCCGGACGAACAAGTCACCCTGGCCGGTCGTCGCGTGGACTTCGCAGACCTCGTCGATCGCCGCGAGGGCTTCGGCGACCTCCGCGCGGCGGCCCTGGGCGATCTCGATCACCGCGAACGCCGTCAGGCCGTAACCCATCGCCGCCAGGTCGAGCTCCGGCGGGAAACCGCCGAGGATGCCGCGCTCGGTGAGCCGGTCCAGCCGCGCCTGCACCGTTCCGCGCGCGACACCGAGCCGGCGCGCGCACTCCAGCACCCCGAGCCGGGGCGAGTCGGTGAGCAACAGCAGCAGGCGCGCGTCCAACGCGTCGAGGTTCTCCGACATCACTTTCTCCCCTGCGCAGGTTGTCCACGATGACCGCCGAAGCCCCCCGACGACCGAACACATTGTCCAGTAAAAATTCGGACCATTGCACATCTTGCCGTACAGGGTTGATCCTCGGGGTATGACCCAGACTGCCGAACCCCACCAGGGCGCCCTCGACGACGTCAGCTACGACCAGCTGCGTCAGCTCGTCGGCCTCGTCGACCACGACGCTTCGACAGACCCGTTCCCGGTCAAGGCCATGGACGCGGTCGTGTTCATCGCCGGCAACGCCACCCAGACCGCCTGGTACTACCAGATCGCGTTCGGGATGCAGCTCGTCGCGTACTCGGGCCCCGAGACCGGCGACTTCGAGCGCAAGTCCTACGTCCTCAAGTCCGGCTCGGCCCGGTTCGTCATCACCGGTGGCGTGCGGCCGGACTCGCCGCTGCTCGACCACCACCGCAAGCACGGCGACGGCGTCATCGACCTCGCGCTGGAGACGACCGACGTCGACAAGTGCGTCGAGCACGCCCGCGCGCAGGGCGCGACCGTCCTCGAGGAGCCGCACGACGTCTCCGACGAGCACGGCACCGTCCGCATGGCCGCCATCGCGACCTACGGCGAAACCCGCCACTCGCTGGTCGACCGGTCGCGCTACACCGGCGTCTACCTGCCCGGCTACGAGCCGCGCGAGAGCACGGTCAAGCGGCCGGAAGGCGCGCCGAAGCGGTTGTTCCAGGCCGTCGACCACTGCGTCGGCAACGTCGAGCTCGGCAAGATGGACTACTGGGTCGACTGGTACCACCGCGTCATGGGCTTCGTGAACATGGCGGAGTTCGTCGGCGACGACATCGCGACCGAGTACTCGGCGCTGATGAGCAAGGTCGTCTCGAACGGCAACCACCGCGTGAAGTTCCCGCTGAACGAGCCCGCCGTCGCGAAGAAGAAGTCGCAGATCGACGAGTACCTCGAGTTCTACGGCGGCGCGGGCTGCCAGCACATCGCGCTGGCCACCAACGACATCATCGCCACGGTCACCGCGATGCGCGCGGCCGGCGTCGAGTTCCTCGACACCCCGGCGTCCTACTACGAGGACCCGGAGCTGCGCGCCCGGATCGGCAACGTCCGCGTGTCGATCGAGACGCTCAAGGAGCACAGCATCCTCGTCGACCGCGACGAGGACGGCTACCTGCTGCAGATCTTCACGAAGCCGATCGGCGACCGCCCGACCGTCTTCTACGAGCTGATCGAGCGCCACGGCTCGCTGGGCTTCGGCAAGGGCAACTTCAAGGCCCTGTTCGAGGCGATCGAGCGCGAGCAGGAGCGCCGCGGCAACCTGTAGTTCCCCGAACGGCGAAGGCCACCATGGCGGACCTCCGGTCCCCTATGGTGGCCTTTGCGTGTTCCGGGAACCGGCGGGCTCCCGGATCCGTCAGTGGGGAGAAGCAGAGAGAAGGGGCCGGGATGCCGGACAGCATCGACGCCAGCGACGCGATGATCGACAACTGGACCAAGCGGCTCGAGGAGAACGCCGCCCGGTACCAGGCGCTGGCCGATCGCATGCAGGGCCAGTCGGTCACCGAGCGGTCGAAGGACGGCTCGGTGCAGGTGACCGTCGACTCGCGCGGGCTGCTGAAGAACCTCGTCATCACCGAGGCCGCGGCCGGCAAGCGGATGGCCGAGGTGTCCGCGCAGGTGATGCAGCTGGTCCAGCGCGCGCAGGCCCGGATCCCGGAGCTGCTGCAGCAGGCGATGACCGAGACCACCGGCACCGGTGACCAGGCGGCCGCGGAGATCGTCCGCGAAGCGCAGAGCACGTTCCCGCAGCCGCCGCCGGACCCGGAGCCCGCGTTCCCGGAACCCGACCGCGTCCGCCGGTTCCTGCCGGAGGACACCGACTCGCCGCCCGCGGCGCCGCGCACTCCGCCGCAGCCGCAGCAACCGCCGCGGCGCCGGCGTCCGGCCGACAACGACGATGACGACGACTTCGGCGGGCCGATTCTTTCCTGAGGGGGAAACCGATGACGGATGTGGAACTCAGCACCGACCTGACGGCGCACGCCCACCAGCTCGACGCCATCGGGGACGGGCTGCAGCAGGCCGTCGACGCGGCGAACCAGGTCAGCATGCCGACCGACGCGTACGGCATCCTCTGCCAGCCGTTCCGGATGCTGCTCGACCCGGTGGAGCAGTACGGGATCGACGCGCTGAAGGACGCCGTGCAAGCGATGACCGCCGTCTCCGGCAAGGTCCGCGAGGCCGCGGCGGCCTACCACGAGTACGAGGCCGGGGTCGCCGGTGACCTGAACAAGTCCGCGGGCGGTGCGTGATGCCGGAGGGGAACCCGCTCGTCGTCGACGCCAAGCAGGACCCGGACGGGCCCGGTGCGTTCACCGCGGGCAACGGCGACTACGGCTGGGCGGGCGGCATCGGCATCGCCGAGTCGTCGATGGACGCGTTCAACGGCATCAAGGACGGCGACTGGGTTTCCGGCGGCCTGGGCGTGCTCAGCCTGGCCGGCGAGGTCGCGGGCGCCGCGATCGACCCGTTCGGGTACCTGATGTCGTCGGTGGCGTCGTTCCTGATGGAGCACATCCAGCCGCTGAAGGACATGCTCGACTCCGTCGCGGGCAACCCGCCGGTGATCCAGTCCTATGCGGACACCTGGGGCAACGTCTCGAAGGCGCTGGGCGAGCGCAAGACCGACTTCGACAACGCGGTCAAGAACGGCACGGCCGGCTGGACCGGCCAGGGCGCGGACGCGTACCGCAAGTTCGCGGCCGAGCACAGCGACGCCCTGTCCGGCGCGGCGACGGTGGCCGGCGCGATCAGCACGGTCACGATGATCATGGGCCAGGTCGTCTCGTTCGTGCGGGAGACCGTGCGGCAGCTGATCGCCGACCTCGTGGGCAAGCTGATCGCGTGGGTGATGGAGGAAGTCTTCTCGCTGGGCTTCGGCACACCGGTCGTCGTCGCGCAGGCGACGGCCGCGATCGCCAAGTGGGGCAAGAAGATCGGGGAGCTGCTCAAGAAGCTGACCGACACGATCCGCAAGGTGTCGCCGCTGCTGTCGAAGCTGGTCGACCTTTTCGAGAAGATCGCGAAAGTGTTCGGCAAGGTGCTGGGCAAGGTCAGTGGTCTCGACGGGTTGAAGGTGAAGCCCGGCGGGTTCGTCCACAAGGTCCCCCAGGGTGGTGGGGGCGTGCATGCCCGGGCGCATGGTGGGGATGGTTCTTCCTCCGGCGACTCCTCCGGTCACGCGGATGGGGATGCGCCGAGTTCGGACCCGATGAACACCGATTCTTCGCCCGACGCACCGGACGGCAGCCCGTCGACGGCGCGCTCGGGAGATGGAAGCCCGTCGCGCTCCGGAGACGGCTCGCCTTCCCACGCGGACGACTCGAGCCCGGCGAGTGCCGGAGACGGCAGTCCGTCGCACGCCGGAGACAACTCGCCTACCGGCGCCGGAGACAGCTCGCCGTCGCACGCGGGCGACAGCAGCCCGTCCCCCACTCGTGGCGGGGACAGCTCACCGTCACATGCTGGGGACGGCAGTCCTTCACCGGTCCGTGGTGGGGACAGCAGCCCGTCGCACGCCGGGGACAGCTCGCCTTCGCACGCGGGGGACAGCACTCCGAACCGTGCGGGCGACAACTCGCCCTCCCACGCGGGCGACAACTCACCTTCGCGCCCAGGCGACAGCAGCCCGAGCCGCGCAGCCGACAACTCGCCCTCCCACGCAGGCGACAACACCCCGACCCGCGCGGGCGACAACTCTCCCTCGCATGCCGAGGACAGCAGCGCGTCGCCGGCCCGTGGTGGGGACAGCAGTCCGTCGCCCACTCGTGGCGGGGATGGCGGTCCTTCTCCCACGCACTCCGGATCGTCGCCCGCCGGGCGGTCCGATGCGCCTGGCTCGCACTCCGGTGGTGACACCCCCAGCGGTGCCGCGACCCCACGGGCCGACGGCACCACCTCCGCCAGCGGCACCGCTCCCACCGCTCCGCGGACCGGGGACCCCAGCACCGTCCCCTCGCCTCGCGGTGGCGACGGCGCCGCCTCCGGGGTGCCGCCGCAAGGGGGTGCGCCCATGGGTGGTGGAGGCATGCCGCCCGGGGGTGGCGGGGGTGGCCTCGGCTCCGGTGGTGGGTCGCCGCGGGGCGGGGGTGGGGGCTGGACCGGCACTCCGGGCAGTCCCGGTGCTCACTCGCCGCACGTTGATGCTCCCGGGCGGCCGCGTGACCTGCCCGAAGGACGTCCTCGCCCGGGCGGGGACACCCCGCGTCCGCGCACGCCCGACGCGCCCGCGCCCGCCGCTCGCGGGTTCGGCCCCGGGACCCACGGCGGTCCCGACGCCCGTCCCGCTCCCGGCACCCGGCCTGGCCACACCGGCCCCGGCGGCGGCCCCCACCAGAGCGGTCCGCACGAAAGCGGCCCCGGCCACCACGACCCCGACGGCGCCCCGCACCACGCCGACTCCGACCCGCTCACCCCGGACGAAGTCAACGCGCGGCACTCCGAAAGCACCCCCTCCGGCAGCTCGTACCACGCCGGGGACGCCGACATGGGCGACCTCCCGCACCGCGTGCAGCCGGACCCGGACGGGCGGTACACCGTCGACGTGCACGTCACGCCGGATGGTCACGCCCGCATCGGCGACCGGCTCTACACGCCCGAAGAGTTCGCCGACATCCTGCGCCGCAACGCCGACTACGACGGCCGCCCGATCCGGCTCATCGGCTGCGACGCGAGCTCCAACGACTTCGCGCACCGGCTTTCGCGGGAGCTCGACACCGAAGTCATGGCCCCGACGAAACCCGCGTGGACCGACTCGCACGGGCGCGTCTTCTCCTCCGACTACGAAATCGGCCCCGACGGGAAGATGCGCCCCCGCATCCCGCCGGACGGCGAGTGGAACACCCATCACCCGGACGGCTCGACGCACCGGGCGGGCGACGACGGCTTCGCGCCGGACACGCACCACGGCGACCCACACGACGTCGACGCCGACAGCGCGCAGCACCGCGGTGAGCGCTACATCGACGAAGAACCGGTCGACATCGAGCGCCCGGACCGGGAGCCGAAGGCGTCGATGAAGGAAAAGATCAACGACGACGCCTACCGCGAGAAGTACTACGACGGCCCGAACAAGAACGGCGAGTACTCGCGGAAGAACGCCGACCAGGTCGACGCCGCCGACGAACGCATCCCGAAGATCAAGGAAGACAAGACCAAGCCCGACGGCGAGCACTTCGAACCGAAGTCCGACGACTTCGAAGAAGCGACCTACCACAAGCAGAACGAGGTCGAGCACCCCGCGACGCAGCCGCAGAAGGACGAAGCCCGGGACCTGATCGAACGCCGGCACGACGCGAACCAGCGCGCGCGGGACGCCGAAGGCGACTACCAGGAAGCCAAGGAAAAGGGCACGCTCACCGAGGAGATCGAGCGCGAACGCTCCGACGCGCACCGCGACCGGACCGATCTCGGCGAGGAGCTCGGCGAGCACGCCGCGCGCGACGCCGTCGCCGACCAGTTCCCGTCGCCGCCCCACGAGATCAAGGAACTGCCCGACCCCGACCTCCACGGGGACGACACGCGACTCGGCAGCAAGCCGGGCTCGGGCCGGTTCGACCAGATCTACGAGGTCACCGGGCCGGACGGCACGTCGCGGATCGTCGTCGTGGAGGCGAAGGGGCCGAACGCCGGGCTCGGCACCCGGCAGGGCGACGGCGGCTACCGCTACGAGCAGGGCCACCCGGCCTATGTCGACAGCATCATCGAGAACATGCGCGTGAATGGCACCGAAGCCGAACAGAATCTCGCCGCAGACCTCGCCCGTGCGAAGACCAAGGGAAATCTCGACTATTACGTCGCCAAGGCGCGGGTGCGCGACGAGTTCGAACTCGACGGGTCGGGCAACCGGGTTCCGGACTCCGCCAACCCCGGCGAGTTCAAGAAACGCCCCGTGTACGGTGGCTACAACCTGAAGCATTTCGATCTGACGCCCAGGCCACCGAAGAATCGTGGGGAGTGACGCGAAAGTGCCCACTGTCGACCGGCACGACTTCGACGCGCCGAATGCCGAACGCGGTGTGAAACGGCTCTTCACGCGCCGGCACGAAGCGCGCGAAGACATCGAAACCGAAACGCTCGGCCCCGGGTTCGCCCTGGACCGCTCGTACAACGAGTTCGCCGACCGGTGTGGCGCCGACCCGCGGGCGGCGGAGAACGAGACGTGGCTGGCGTTCACCCGCGCCGTGCAGGCCGGCAGCGCGTTGTTCCTCGCCGCGAACCGGCCCGAGGGCGAGGAAGTCGAATTCCGGTTCGGCGAGGACGAGATCCGGCGCCCGGCGACCGGGCCGACGACCGACAGCGGCGCGATGAACTGGCTGAAGGCGGCGTACCTGGCCATCGTGGCGCGCGACCAGGCGCGGCTCGAGCTGCTGGCCGCCGTCCCGGTCGACCTGCTGCGGCAGTCGCGCCCCGAGTACGACGACTTCGTCTTCGACTGGGTCCGGGCGCTGCAGATCCACGTCCGCGGCGAGGCCGACCTGGTCGAGGCCGTGCTGGCGGCCATGCGCGCCACCGACCCGGCGACGGTGCGCGCCAGCCCGGAAAGCGTGCTGCAGCTGCACTTCCCGCCGATCGAGCTGTTCTACCACTTCACCCAGCGGGAGGACGGCAAGTTCGCCGACGCGCTCGTCACCGCGCTGCAGCTGCACAAGGAGTACTGGACCGCGGATCCCGAGCGGCCGCGCAACAGCGCCAGCATCGTCGCGCTGGCCCCGCTCGCCATGGCCTGCCTCGCCCGGGACGCCGGGATGGCGTTCGACGTCGAGTCCGACTACCTGCCCCACCACCTGCTCGCGGGCACCCGCGTCGGCGAGATCACCATCTGACCTGGGGGCGACATGAGCCAGCCACCGGGGCCGCCGCGCCCGGACCAGCAGCAGGAGATCGTCCGGCAGATCGGCCTCGCGCTCGCTTCGCAGGCGCCGCCGGGCTGGCGGCAGCTGCGGATCGAGTACCGCGCCGCCGGCCGGCACGTCGAGGCCGACCTGCTGGTCACCGGGCCGGACGGCCTGCCGCGGCCGACGCAGCCGCACCCGGAGGCGGTGCGCCTGCTCGGCGTGCTGCGCTCGGGCATGTACCAGCCCGGCCGGGGCACCTGGCTGGGCGTGATCTGCGTGTTCGAGCCCGCCGCGGCGCCGGACGTCGACTTCGTGCGCCCGGACCTCGAACCGCCGTTCCGGCAGCAGCCGCCGGCGCTCGGGTTCCAGGACGAGCTGCGGTTCTTCCCGCGCGCCGACGAGCACATCCCGGCCTGGCTGCGGGAGAAGGCCGGCCTGACGCCGCCCGCGGCGGACGGCGAGGTCCGCACCCCGCGGATCTACGACGGCCTCGACGCGGCGGGCAAGCCGCTCATCCGGCGTCAGCCGCTCGTCCCGGCCGAGGCCGAACGGGTCCTCGCCTACCTGGACGCGGCGCCGGTGATCCTGGCCTCGCGCAGCTACGGCCCGGACGCGTTCGCGCCCGACCGCGCGGACGCGGTGCCGATGAACTTCCGCACCGACGGCGCGTGGGCCTGGCCCGGCGCGGTCGCGTACTACCTGCGTGAACACGGCGTCCCGCCGGACCCGGACCTGCTCGCCCACATCCGGTCGCGGCGCTTCACCGCGCCGGCCGACGTCCCCGAGCCCGCCAAGGACCTCGCGCTGGCCGCCATCACCGGCGAGCCGGGTCAGACGACCGTGTAACCCGCCTCCGTCAGGGCCGCTTCGATCTCCTTGCAGTGCTCGGGCCCGCGGGTCTCCAGCGCGAGCGCGACGTCGGCTTCACCGAGGTCGAGGCTGCCCGAGATCCGCGAGTGCTCGACGTCGAGCACGTTCGCGCCCAGCCCGCTGACGCACGAGAGCACCCCGACGAGCGAGCCCGGGCGGTCCGGGACGCGCAGCCGGAGCCGCAGGTAGCGGCCGGCCGCCGTCATGCCCTGCTGGATGATCTGCGAGAGCAGCACCGGGTCGACGTTGCCGCCGGACAGCACGGCGACCACCGGCGCCTCGAAGTGACCGGGGTGCTGCAGCAGCGCCGCGACCGTGGCCGCGCCGGCCGGCTCGACCACCAGCTTCCGGCGCTCCAGGCACAGCAGCACCGCGCGCGAGAGGAACCTTTCGGACACCGTCACGACGTCGTCCACGAGGGCCTCGACGTGGGCGAAGCTGACCAGGCCCGGCTGGCCGACCGCGATCCCGTCCGCCATCGTCGCGGTGGACCCCAGCCGGACCGGGGCGCCCGCGGCCAGCGACGGCGGGTACGCCGCGGCCTCCTCGGCCTGGACGCCGACCACGCGGACGTCCGGGCGCAGTGCCTTGACCGCCGACGCGACCCCGCCGACCAGCCCGCCACCGCCGGTGGCGACCAGGATGGTCTTCACCCCGGGCAGCTGCTCCAGGATCTCGAGGCCGACCGTGCCCTGGCCGGCGATGACGTCGGAGTGGTCGAAGGGGTGGATGAACACCGCGCCGGTCCGCTCGCCGAACTCGACGGCCGCGGCGAGCGTCTCCTCGAGCAGGGCGCCGTGCAGGTGGACGTCGGCGCCGTAACCGCGCGTGGCGGCGAGCTTCGGCAGCGGCGCGCGCAGCGGCATGAAGACGGTGGACTTGGCTCCGAGCAGCGACGACGCGAGCGCGACGCCCTGCGCGTGGTTGCCGGCGCTGGCCGCGACGACCCCGCGGTCGCGTTCGGCCTGGGTGAGGCCGTGGATGCGGGTGTAGGCGCCGCGGATCTTGAACGAGCCCGTGCGCTGCAGGTTTTCGCACTTCAGGTGCACCGGACCGCCGTGGAGCCGGCGCAGGTCGCGCGCGTGCTCCATCGGCGTCACCCTGGTCACTCCTTTGAGGAGTTCCCGGGCGGCCTGGATCCGCTCGATGGTCACGAGTTCCATGAGCCGGATGATGCCACTCAGGAGATCCACAGGTTGACCGGGCGGGGAGCCGGGTACCCTGGGCCGTGTCAACACGCGGTAAACAGGGAGCAACCATGGCACGGGGGAACAACGCGAACACCGCCCGGCGGGCTCGCGCCACCCGATCGGCCGGTCTGCTCCCCCTGGTGATCGGCTTGGCCTCGGCCGCCGCGCTCACCGGAGCGGCGTACCTCACCGTGGACAGCGCGAGCTGCGGCTCCCCGGCCCAGTACATCCGCCACGACAGCCACGTGGAGCTGGTCGGCGGCTGCGTCGACGGCGCGAACCTCCCGGCCACGGGCACCCCGAAGGCCGGCGGCGTCGTCCACGGCGACTACAACCCCTGATCCCGAGCGCCCCAATGTGGCCTTCGGTGCGTTGAACGCACCTAAGGCGGCCTTCGGTGCGTTGAACGCACCCAAGGCCACATTGGGGCGTTTGAAATCTCAGCCGAGGGCCTGCAGCAGGTCCTCGACCAGGTCACGGCCGTCTTCGATGCCCGCCGAGAGGCGGATCAGGTCGGCCGGCACCTGCAGGGTGGAGCCCGCCGTGCTCAGGTGGGTCATCCGGCCCGGGTGTTCCAGCAGCGACTCGACGCCGCCGAGGGACTCGGCGAGGATGAACAGCTTCGTGCGGGAGACGACCTCGAGCGCCGCCTCTTCGCCGTCCGCGTGGCTGAACGAGACCATCCCGCCGAAGCGGCGCATCTGCTTCGCCGCGATCTCGTGGCCGGGGTGCTCCGGCAGGCCCGGGTAGTAGACCTTCGCCACCTTGGGGTGCTTGAGCAGCGCCTGCACGATCAGTTCGGCGTTGTCGCTGTGCCGCTCCATGCGCAGGGCGAGCGTCTTGAGGCCGCGCAGCGTCAGCCAGGCGTCGAACGGCCCGGGCACCGCGCCCGCGGCGTTGCGCAGGTAGAACAGCTGCTCGCGCAGCTCGTCCTCGTTGGTGACGACCGCGCCGCCCACGACGTCGGCGTGACCGCCGAGGTACTTGCTCGTGGAGTGCAGGACGATGTCCGCGCCCAGCGAGAGCGGGTTCTGCAGGTACGGCGTCGCGAAGGTGTTGTCGACCACCAGGCGGGCGCCGGCGTTGTGCGCCAGGCCGGCCAGCGCCGCGAGGTCGGCGATGCCGAGCATCGGGTTGGTCGGCGACTCGCACCAGATCAGCTTGGTCTCCGGCCGGATGGCGGCGCGCACCTCGTCGAGGTTGCCCAGGTCGGCGACGGTGTGCTCGACGCCCCACAGGCTGAGCACCTTGTCGATCAGGCGGAAGGTGCCGCCGTACGCGTCGTTGCCGAGCACGAGGTGGTCACCGGGGCGCAGGGTACTGCGCAGCACCACGTCGGAGGCCGCCATGCCGGACGCGAAGGCGAGCGCGTGCCGGCCGCCTTCCAGCGAGGCCAGCGCCTCCTCCAGCGCCGTGCGGGTCGGGTTCGCGGTGCGCGAGTACTCGTAGTCGCCCTCGCGGGTGCCGCCCACGCCGTCCTGCGCGTAGGTGGAGGTCTGGTAGATCGGCACGGTCACCGCGCCGGTGCGGGGGTCGGGCTTCTGACCCACGTGGATCGCGCGAGTTTCGAAGCCCAGTGCTGAGTAGTCGTCCACCATTGGTCAAGCGTACGGGCCGCCGCTCGAATTCCCGTCAAGTGGGATGGATCTCAGCAAGATGCCACCGCGGGCCGCTCACCAGCCCCGGGACGGGTAGGCGCCCTGGCCGGAGAGCGCCGGCAGCAGCGGGGCGCGGTAGCGCAGGTACCGGAACGTCGGCGGCACGAACGCCAGCACCACCACGAGCACCGCGAGGCCGGCGAGCCCGACGCGGTCGACCATCGCGAAGCCGCCGTGGGTGAACATCGCGTCGGCGAAGCGGGCCAGCGGGACACCCACCGAGAGCGGCTCGGTCAGCAGCGCGCCGATGGCCAGCAGCGCGCCAAGGCCGAGCAGGACGGCGCCCGCCGTCGCGCGGAACAGCGTCGCCAGCGAACCGAGGAGGAGCAGGAGCCCGGCGACCAGGTACCCGGCGAGGTCTGCCAGCACCCAGTTCGGCAGCGCGCCGAGGCTGAATTCGGCGGGCATGTCGAGGAAGATCTTGACCGGCACATAACCCGCGGCGACCGCGGCCGGAAGCCCGAGCACGGCGGCGAGAAGCGCCGTTGCTCCGGATGGCCGAACCGGTGAATACGAATGCGAATAAGTTACCGGGTATTCGTGCGAGCCGGTCACAACTCCCCCATCAAGGAACGCGGGACTACGGCGTTCACCCTAGCGTCGGAAGGGGGATGGAGTCCGGAAACGGACGAGAGTTCGGCCGAACAGCGGAACCCAAGATCATTTTTGTGCGGTAGCGACAGAAATCCCGTCACAGTTCCCGACTGACCCGCAACTCGTTAATTGTCCGAAAAGGACAATTGCGCAATCCACCATAAATGCAGCGTGCCCCGGAGCCGAATGGCTCCGGGGCACGAAAAAGGTGTACTAGTTCACCACTGCTGCTGCGGCGGCTGGCCCGGCTGGCCGAACCCGCCGCTCGGCGGGCCCTGCTGGCCCGGCTGCTGGCCCCAGCCCTGCTGCGGCTGACCCGGCTGCTGCGGATAACCCTGCGGCGGCTGCCCGGGCTGGCCGTACCCACCCGGCTGCTGCGGCGGCTGGCCGAACCCGCCGCCCGAGGGCTGTGGGAACCCGCCGCTCGACGGGTTGGGGCCGCCCGGCTGGCCGTACCCCGGGGGCGGGCTGTAACCCTGGCCAGGCTGGGGCTGACCGGGCTGGCCGTAGCCGCCTGGCTGGCCCGGCTGGCCGTAACCACCCGGCTGCTGCCCGAACCCGCCCTGCTGACCCGGGTCGCCGTAGCCGCCCGGCTGCTGCCCGAACCCACCCGGCTGCCCCGGGTCGCCGTAGCCGCCCGGCTGACCCGGCTGCCCGAACCCACCGGGCTGGCCCGGCTGGCCGAAGCCCGGCTGCTGCGGGGCGCCGAAGCCGCCGGTGGGCGGCCCGCCGAAGCCTTGCGGCCCACCCGGCGCGGCGCCGCCGTCACCGAGGCCGACGAACTGCTGCGTCGCCGGGACGAACCCGAGGACACCCACGATGAGGATGAGCACACCCAGGATCAGCGGCGGCAGCCCGAGGCCGAACGTGTCCTTCGCGGACGCGGACACCTGCGCGAGCGCGGAGTCCTTCGGCGTCATGCCGATCTTGAGCAGCAGGGCGAAGAGGGCGAGCAGCGCGCCACCCACGACGATCACGATCGGGACGAACTTCTTGATCCCGCCCAGCTTGCCCGCCAGCGCCAGGCCGGCACCGCCGGCGAGGGAGACCAGCGAGCCCACCAGGATCATGATCACGTAGAACCAGACCGTGCCCGGGCCGATGATCCCGAGCTGGTCGAGGACCTTGTCGATGGCGTCCTGGCTCGGCGCCAGGTCGAACGCCTTCGAGTAGTCGCTCGCGTCGCCCATGTAGCCGAAGGAGATGATCAGCGCGATCAGCCCCAGCAGGGCGACCACACCGCCGGCGATGTAGCCGTACATCCCGTTGCCACCCGACGGCGCGCCGAACTGCGGCGGCGGAGCGCCGAAGCCGGGCTGCTGCGGGCCACCGAAGCCGGGACCGCCGAAGCCCTGCGGCGGCTGGCCGTAACCACCCGGCTGCTGCCCGAACCCGCCCGGCTGGCCGGGCTGCCCCGGCTGACCGAAGCCGCCCGGCTGCTGGCCGAAGGCCGCGGCCGGGTTGTCCGCCGCACTCGGCGGCGGGGTATACGGGATCGCCGGCGGCTGGGAGCCCGGGGGCACCAGCTGCGTGGAGTCCGCGACCGGGGCGTCGCCGCCGGCCGGGTTCACCATCTGCGTCGCGTTCGCGTCGACCGGCGGCATCGCCTGGGTCGCGCCCGCCCCGCCGTCACCCGGCTGGACCGGCTGCACGACCTGGGTCGGCTCCGGAGTGTCCCCGAACGGGGAACCGGGGGCTTGTGGTTGCACGACCTGAGTCGGTTCGGGGCTGCCGAACGGGTCCTGCTGCGGCTGGGGGCCACTCGGTGGGCCCTGAGGTGGCTGGCCGCCACCCCACGGCTGGTTCGGTGGCTGCGGTGCACTCATGTGGGTCTTGAACCCCCTTGACGAGGACGCGAAAGTGTTCTATTTGCGCCCACGCTATCGGATCACCCGGCAGGGCGCTCGTAACGCCCCTGCCGGGTTCACCGATTAAGACCCTTCTCGCCTGCTGTTCAGCGCCCGGCCAGGAACCCCAGGAGATCGTGCCGGGTGACGACCCCGGCCGGCTTGCCGTCGACCAGCACGAGCGCGCCGTCGGCGCCCTCGAGCGCCGTCATAGCGGAGCTCACCTGCTCACCACCGCCGATGGTCGGCAGCGGCGGCGACATGTGCCGGTCGAGCCGGTCGGCGAGCTGGGCCTTGCCGGTGAACAGCGCCTCGAGCAGGTCGCGCTCGTTGACCGCGCCGACGACCTCGGCCGCCATCACCGGCGGCTCCGCGCTGACCACGGGCATCTGGCTGACGCCGAACTCCGCGAGGATCGCGATGGCCTCGGCGACCGTCTCGTTCGGGTGCGAGTGCACCAGCGCCGGCAGCGTGCCGCTCTTCTTGGTGAGCACGTCGGCCACCGTCGCGCCGGAGGAGTCGGGCGGCAGGAAGCCGTAGGAGGACATCCAGGTGTCGTTGAACACCTTCGTCAGGTAGCCGCGGCCGCCGTCGGGCAGCAGCACGACCACGACGTCGTCCTCGGTGAGCCGTTCGGCGAGCTTCAGCGCGGCCGCGACGGCCATCCCGCAGGAGCCGCCGACCAGCAGGCCCTCCTCGAGCGCGAGCCGGCGGGTGACCTGGAACGAGTCGGCGTCGGAGACCGGGATGATCTCGTCGGCGATGTTCCGGTCGTAGGTGTCCGGCCAGAAGTCCTCGCCGACGCCTTCGACCAGGTACGGGCGGCCGCTGCCGCCGGAGTACACCGAGCCTTCCGGGTCCGCGCCGACCACCTGCACGGCGCCGTCGCTGACCTCCTTCAGGTACTTGCCGGTCCCGGAGATCGTGCCGCCGGTGCCGACGCCCGCGACGAAGTGCGTGATCTTGCCGTCGGTCTGCTTCCACAGCTCGGGCCCGGTGGAGAGGTAGTGGCTCTCCGGGTTCTGCGGGTTGGCGTACTGGTTGGGCTTCCAGGCGCCGTCGATCTCGCGGACCAGGCGGTCGGAGACGTTGTAGTAGGAGTCCGGGTGCTCGGGCGCGACCGCCGTCGGGCACACCACGACACGGGCGCCGTACGCCTTGAGCACGTTGCGCTTGTCTTCGCTGACCTTGTCCGGGCAGACGAAGACGCACTGGTAGCCCTTGCGCTGCGCGACCATGGCCAGCCCGACGCCGGTGTTGCCGGACGTCGGCTCCACGATCGTGCCGCCCGGGCGCAGCGCGCCGGAGCGCTCGGCCGCCTCGATCATGCGCAGCGCGATGCGGTCCTTGACCGAGCCACCCGGGTTCAGGTACTCGACCTTGGCCAGCACGAGCGGCTTGAGCCCCTTGGTCAACGAGTTCAGCTTGACCAGCGGGGTGTTGCCCACGAGGTCTGCGATGTGCTCTGCGTACTCCACGGGGCCAGCCTAAACGGCCTACCGGTGGCGTTGTCCACTCGTGGCCGGGCGGCCTCCGGGTGCGCGTCGGTGACGCCGGGCAGCGAACGCGAGGTCGGACCGCCCGGCGCGGACCTCAGGCAGCCACCAAGCCGCCCGTCCGAACCGGTTCCGGCCCGAGGGCCGCAGTGCGCTGAGCCGTCATCCCGTCCCGGAGGTGCCGTCCGGCGCCGATCAGCGCGCGGCAACCCGTCCGCAGCAGGTTCGGGGACAGCCGCCGTGCGGCCCGACCGATAATCATCGCCGGTTCACCTCCCGTCGTGGAAAATGGCGAGCTCTCGTTGATGACACGATCCTATCGGGCCGCCGGTTGCCCCGGATCGTCCTTTCGTGTCAGTTCCGCCCAGCCCGGCTTGTCGGTGACCGCCCGTTCTTCCCAGCCGGGCGGCCAGGTCCGGGGAAACCCCCGCTGCGCTTCGGCGCCCGCGAGGCGGGCCGAGGACTTCGTCCCGAAATCCGCGGGACCGGCGAAAACGGCGCCGTTGAAGCTGTCGCGGTCACCGCCGAAAACGGTTCCCCGGAAATCGACGCGTTCGTCGAACCGCGCTTTGTTGAAGTCGGCCTTGGTGCGGAATTCGGTGCTGCGGAAGGTCGCCAGTTCGAGGAACACCGTCCCGTAGCACGTGATCGACCGGATCGAACAGTGCGTGAGGTTCAGGCCGACGAGGTCCGGACCGCGTCGCAGGTGGAGCATCAGGATGCGCTGCGCGGTCTTGCGGACCTGCAGCTCCTCGCCGTTCTCCTTCGTGTGCTCGAACGGCATCCGCAGGTACGCGCAGAGCACGTTGACGATCGTCTGCCGGTGCGGCGCGTACCCGGCGGCGAGCCGTTCCAGCGAGTACAGCCCGGCGAGCCGGACCGGCGCCTTGTCGCTGCCCAGCTGGTCGGCGGCCAGCTCGCTAGATCTCGGTGATCCGGCGCTCGGTGGCGTCGTGGTCCTTCTGCGCCAGGTCCAGCTCGGCCGAGCGCTGCCGGCGGGCGGCGAGCAGCAGGGCGGCGGCGCCCCCGGTGCCGACGACGATGGTGGCGGCGGTCTTCAGGGCGTCCAGCCGCGCGGCGTCCTCCGGGCGGCCGCCGCCCAGGAGGCTGAGCAGCAGGGTGGCCGCGACCGCGGCGACCACCAGCAGGCCGGCTCCCCACAGCAGGATCGTCCTCGTCCCCAGCACCCGCGTCTCGGTCGGCACGGGGGCATCCTGCCAGGCGTCGTGTTGCCTTGGTCGCGTTCGGCTTTGCGACCGGGGCCACAAGCGGCACTATGGTGAGCAACCGCTTAGCACGCTAGCTCGCGATACGAGGATGTGTCACGTCATGCCTGAAGCCGTCATCGTCTCCACCGCTCGTTCGCCGATCGGCCGCGCCGGGAAGGGCTCGCTGGTCAGCATGCGGCCCGACGACCTGACCGTGCAGATGATCCAGGCGGCCCTGGCCAAGGTGCCGCAGCTGGACCCCGCCGACATCGACGACCTGATGCTGGGCTGTGGCCTGCCGGGCGGCGAGTCCGGGTTCAACATGGGCCGCGCGGTCGCCGTCGAGCTCGGGTACGACCACCTGCCCGGCTGCACCGTCACGCGTTACTGCTCGTCCAGCCTGCAGACCACCCGGATGGCGTTCCACGCGATCAAGGCCGGCGAGGGTGACGTCTTCATCTCGGCCGGCGTCGAGACCGTGTCGCGGTTCGCGAAGGGCAGCTCGGACTCCTGGCCGGACACGCACAACCCGCTGTTCGCCGACGCCGAGAAGCGCACCGCCGCGACCGCCGAGTCCGGCACCGGCTCCTGGACCGATCCGCGCACCTCGGGCGACGTCCCGGACGTCTACATCGCGATGGGCCAGACCGCGGAGAACCTGGCGCGGCTGAAGGGCGTCACGCGCGAGGACATGGACGAGTTCGGCGTCCGCTCGCAGAACCTCGCCGAGAAGGCCATCGCCGACGGCTTCTGGGCCAAGGACATCACCCCGGTGACGCTGCCGGACGGCACGGTCGTCTCGAAGGACGACGGCCCCCGCGCGGGCGTCACGATCGAAGGCGTCTCGGGGCTCAAGCCGGTTTTCCGCCCGGACGGCCGCGTGACGGCGGGCAACTGCTGCCCCCTCAACGACGGCGCGGCGGCGGTCGTCGTCATGTCCGACACGAAGGCGCGCGAGCTGGGCCTGACGCCGCTGGCGCGGATCGTGTCGACCGGCGTGACGGGCCTTTCGCCGGAGATCATGGGGTACGGCCCGGTGGAGGCGTCCAACCAGGCGCTTTCGCGCGCGGGGCTGTCCATCGGCGACATCGACCTGGTGGAGATCAACGAGGCGTTCGCGGCGCAGGTCATCCCGTCGTACCGCGACCTGGGCATCGAGCTCGACCGCCTGAACGTCAACGGCGGCGCGATCGCGGTGGGCCACCCGTTCGGCATGACGGGCGCGCGTATCACGTCGACGCTGATCAACTCCCTGCAGCACCACGACAAGCAGTTCGGCCTCGAGACGATGTGCGTCGGCGGCGGCCAGGGCATGGCGATGATCCTGGAGCGCCTCTCCTGATCGCCTGAGACGACCGAACGACGAGGGCCGCCACCGGAACCGGGTGGCGGCCCTCGTTGCGTGGCGCTAGTGGACCATCACCGGGGGTGCGACCTCGTCGCCGTCCTCCGAGGCGGCCGGGGCCGCCGGGCGGGACTTCGGGAGGAACAGTGCCGGGATCACGCACAGTGCCACCAGGACCAGGGACCAGACGAACGTCGTCGAGAACGCGTCCGCCGCCAGGCCCGTTGCCGCCGTGTGGGTCTCCGGGTTCAGGATCGCCGCCGTCGCCGCCAGCTGGCCCTGGGCCGTCGGGACGCCGAACTTGCCCGCCAGCAGGGCCGCCAGGATCGTCGCCAGCACTGCCGAGCCGATCGCGCCCGCCGTCTGCTGGACGATGTTCGTCGCCGTGGACGCTCGGGCCATGTCCTTCGGCTGCAGCGTCTGCAGCGCCGACGTCGTGATCGGCATCATCGTGCAGCCCATGCCGAGGCCCATCACGAACAACGCCGACAGCAGCACCCAGTACGGCGTGGTCGCGCTGACCTGGGTCAGCATCGCCATCGCGCCGACGATCAGCACCAGACCCGGCAGCACGATCTTCCGCGCGCCCACCTTGTCGGCCAGCCGGCCGGTGACCGGCATCATGATCATCGCGCCGAAGCCCTGCGGGGCCAGCAGCAGCCCGGCGTGCAGCGTGGATTCGCCGCGCACCAGCAGGAAGTACGTCGGCAGCAGCATCATCCCGCCGAGGAACGCGACGAAGAACAGCGACATCGTCACCATCGCGACCGTGAACGTGCGGTTCTTGAACAGCCGCAGGTCCACCAGCGGGTTCGACACCTTCAGCGCGCGCAGCACGAACGCCACCAGCAGCACCAGCCCGCCCACCGACGGCAGCCACACCTCGACGGCGCCGACCCCGCCCGCGGACGGGATCTTCGAGACGCCGAAGATCAGCGCCGCCAGCCCCGGCGACACCATCAGCATGCCGACGAAGTCGAAGCGGCCGGACGGCTCCGGCGCGTCCTTCGGCAGCAGCCGCCACGACAGCAGCAGCGTGACGACGCCGATCGGCACGTTGATGAAGAAGATCCAGCGCCAGCTCACCGCGTCGACCAGCCAGCCGCCGAGGATCGGGCCGCCGATCGGGCCGAGCAGCATCGGCACGCCCAGCACCGCCATCACGCGCCCGATCCGCTGCGGGCCGGCCGCGCGGGTCAGGATCGTCATGCCGCAGGGCATCAGCATCCCGCCGCCGAAGCCCTGCAGGACGCGGAAGAGGATCAGCGTCTCGATGTTCCACGCCAGCCCGGCGAGCATCGAGCCGGCCAGGAACAGCACGATCGCGACCATGTAGAGCCGCTTGGTGCCGAACCGGTCCGACGCCCAGCCGGTGACCGGGATCACCGTGGCGAGCGCGAGCAGGTAGCCGGTGGCGACCCACTGGATGACGTCGAACGACGTCGAGAACTCGATCGTCAGCTTCTGCAGCGCGACGTTGACGACCGTGGTGTCCAGGATCGCCATGATGGCGCCGAGGACGACGACGGACGCCACCTTCAGCACCCCGGCGTCGAGCGCGTCACCGTTCGGCGCCGAGCCGGTTCTTTGCGTAGTCATAAGGAAGAGGCCCCCCAGGTTCGTGGATTCGTCCGCGAGGGTACTGGGGGGCACCGACAAAAAACTAAGGGATTCAGCAGATGCTGTCGGTCGGGACCGGGTTCCCGAGCCCGAACAGCGGCCGCAGCTTCAGCCCGATCCACGTGCCGCCGAGCGCGAACACGCCCCACAGCCAGCCGTGCAGGCTGCCGGTGGAGATGCCGCCGAGGTACGCGCCGATGTTGCAGCCGCCCGCCATCCGCGCGCCGACGCCCATCATGATCCCGCCGAGGACCGCCGCGAGCGCCGTGCGCCACGGGATCGAGCTGTGGATCTTCCACGCGCCCGCGGCCGCGGCGGCCACCGCCGCGCCGATCATGATCCCGATGTCGGTGAGGCTGTTCTTGTCCTTCCAGATCGGGTTGGCCAGCGACGTCGCGTTGGGCTTCTGCTGCCAGAACTCCCACGACTCCGGGTGCAGCCCGAACACCTGCAGGATCTTGGCGCCCCACAGCGAGAACGCGCTCGTGACGCCCCAGATCCCGCCCGACACCAGGAACACCGCGCCGGCCAGCACGCCCAGCACGACCGCGCCGACGAGCATCGGCCACGAGCCGCGCAAGATCCGCGCGAAGCCGCGCGCGGTCGGCACGGCGTCCACCGGCGGCGGGGTGCGGCGGCGCTGCACCGCGCGGGTGACCAGCACGATCCCGGCGAGCACGGCGATGGTGATCGCCCACGAGCCGAACCAGCCGACGTGGTCGGCCAACAGCACGCCCTTGAGCTCCGGCCAGCCGCTTAGCACCGGGTACGCCCAGGTGTAGAGCACCGACCCGGTGATGAACCCGCCGAGCGTCAGCACGATCGCCGACTGCCCGGACCCGACCGCGAACAGCGTCCCGGACGCGCACGCGCCGCCGAGCTGCATGCCGATCGCGAAGAGCGTCGCGCCGACGAACAGGGCGAGGCCGAGCGGGCCGGCCGTCGGCACCGGCTTGCTGCCGAACAGGCCGCTGCCGGTGCCCGCGACCAGCGCGACCAGCGTCGCGGCCGTGCCGAGCAGGACGGTGTGCGCCCGCAGGCCCTGGCCGTTGCCGACGGCGATCAGCTGCCGCCACGCCGAGGTGAAGCCGAACCGCGAGTGGAACAGCGCGAGCCCGAGTCCGAGCCCGAGCAGCAGCAGGACGCCGAACTTGGCGCCGTAGGACGCCCAGACGTACCCGGTCAGGCCGGCTGCGAGCACACCGGCGACGGCCAGCGGCACCACGCGGACGGGGTCCTCCGGCTGCGGGACGGGCGCGGCGCAGGAGGTGGGGAAGTCGAGGAACTTCTGGTCACCGGCAGGGGATTCGGTCGTCGCCACCCGGCAAAGCTAGATCCGGTGATCGATTCACCGCAGCTCGTCGCACACTGTGGGACGAGCCGCGGTGATCCGGAGCTACTCGTTCGTCTTGACGCACATCGTCGTCGCCGGCTCCGGGTAGACGGCCACGCGCGTGGCGTCCGTGCCCTCGCAGACGCTCTTGTCGGCCTGGCCCGAGACGACCTTGACGAGCTCGCCGTCCTTGGTCGGGTCGGAGCACGAGACCTTCTGGTACCCCTTCGTCGTCGACGTGAAGTTCGCCAGGCAGTCGCCCTGCTTCGCGTTGATCATCAGGCACAGCTTGTAGGAGCTGCGGCCGCTCACCGAGTAGGTGTCGTAGCCGGCGTCGGAGCCGCCCGGGCAGTTGTCGGACGAGCTGTCGAGCTTCGCCGCGATCTTGACGTTCGCCTTCGGGTCGTTGCAGTCGGCCTTCGCCGGGTCGTCGCCGCCCCGGGTGAACTCGGTGATCGTGAGGCAGTCACCGACGTTGGAGCTGGCCGGCGAGTTCGAGAACGAGACGATCCCCACGACGACGGCGACGACCAGGATCACGCCGATGACACCGAACTTGATGATCGCGCCGGTCTTCGACTTCTTCGGCACGGCGGGCGGCGCCGGCGGGAAGCCGGGCTGGCCGGGCGGGAACTGGCCGGGCGGCGGGCCGTACTGGCCGGGCTGGCCCTGCGGCGGCGGGCCGAACTGGCCCGGCTGACCGGGCCGGCCCTGCGGCGCCTGGCCGTAGGCGCCGGGCTGCCCGTACTGCGGCTGCGGCTGACCGCCGGAGGGCGGTCCGTAGGGATCGGGCTGACCCACCGGCTGCTGGCCCCCGGGGGCCGGAGGGGGAACGCTCACTGTGAACCTCACACATGTGAAAGGAAATCGACCGGGTCATCAAACACGCAGGGTGATCGCGGTCCGCAGCGGGGTCCCCGTATGCACGAATTACCCACAGAAAAGGCGCCCCGTTGGTTACGGAGCGCCTTCACTGAGGAACTGTGAGCCAGGTTACTCGCGGAGGTAGGACAGCAGCCGCAGGATCTCCAGGTACAGCCAAACCAGCGTGGTCATCAGGCCGAACGCGGTGTACCAGGCCCACTTCGACGGCATGCCCTCGCGGATCATCCGGTCGGCCTGGTCGAAGTCGAGCAGGAAGCTGAAGGCCGCGATGCCGATGCAGAGGATGCTGAAGGCGATGGCGAGCGGGCTGCCGTCGCGCAGCGGGTTGAACCCGAAGGCGAACGAGCTGATCAGGTTGAACAGCATCAGGACCGCGACGCCGACGACCGCCCCGACGATCCACTTCGTCAGCTTCGGCGTCACCTTGACCGCGCCGGTCTTGTAGACGACCAACATGCCGATGAAGACACCGACGGTGCCGATGATCGCCTGCAGCGCGATGCCGTGGTAGACCGTTTCGAAGACGCCGCTCAGCGCGCCCAGGAAGAGGCCTTCGGCGGCGGAGTAGACCAGCGTCAGCGGGCCGCTCGGCTTCTGCTTGAAGATGATCACGAGCGAGACGACGAGCCCGACGATCAAGCCGCCGATCATCGCGCCGATGAGGGCGCCGGAGAGCTTGCCGGTCTCGGCCAGCGTGTTCTGGGCCCAGATCGCCGTGACGATCCCGACGAGCAGCGCGACACCGAGGCTCATACCGGTCTTGACGACGACGTCGTCGACGGTCATCGGCCGGTCGCCCTCGCCGGAGGAGACCTGCCCCGGGCCGTACCCGGGCACGCCGCCCTGGGGTTGGTTGAAGCCCACCGGGGGGCCGTACTGGGTCTGGGTTCCGCCGCGGGGCAGGTTGCGGAACGCCGGGTTGCTACTGGAACGCACCTGATCCTCCTGGATCTGCTGCTTTGTGGATCGACGCTGCATCGGGTTCAACGACCGCCGGGCGCGCGCGGTTCCCGTCGAGTAAAGACAACTTTACTCGACGGCAGGCCACTTGCCACGGTGGACACCGTATGCGACCGGGATCACGACCGTTCGGCGACAGCCACCCGAAGAGCGGTAGACAGTCCGGCCCCGTCGGCGCGACGCTCACCTGGCGTGCTCGAACGTTCACCGAACGCGCGTCGGGGAGTTGATCAATCGTGTGACCTGCGGAGACGCGCTCGCGTACCCGCACGTCCGACGAAGGAGCCTACACACCATGGGGTGGTCAACACGCCCGCGCGCGGGTGTCCGCGTGCTCATCGCCTTGTTCGCCGCGACGCTGCTCGGCGCACTCTCCGCGACCACGGCGTCGGCCGCGAGCCAGGAAGGCATCGGCCACCGGGTCGGCGCCGACCCGGCGCCGCGCCCGGTCTGGCTGGGGTCGTACGTCGTCGGCGGGGAGCAGGTGTTCTGCGTGAGCTTCCGGCTCCGCGCGCCGAACACCGACGAGCCGTACAAGCCCGGCGACGAGCTGCTGACGAAGTGGGGCACGAAGCTGCCCGCGGACGTGGCGGCGAACATCTCCTACCTGCTGCTGCGCTACGGCGGCACGAAGAACCCCGACGAGGCGACCGCGCTCGCGCACCTGCTGCACTCGTGGACCGCGGCGCCCCGCACCCCCGCCGACCTCGACCCGGGCCTGCCCGCGGACAAGATCGCGTATGACGCGCCCGGGTACCTGAAGGCGATGGGCAAGGACTCCGCGGACGCCGTCGAGCGGCTGAGGACGGACGCCGAGACCAACCGCGGGCCGTGGACGGCATCGATGACCGCGCCGAAGGGCGACCAGCACCTCGGCGAACCGGCGGAGTGGACCGCGACGGTGAAGAACGCCAAGGGCAAGGGCGTCCCGGACGTCCCGGTGAAGCTGACGGCGACGGCCGGCACCCTCGGCGAACCGGCCGGGGACACGGCGGGCAACGCGAGTCCGCAGGCCGCGGCGAAGGACGTCACGCTGAAGACCGGCGCGGACGGAACGGTGACGGTGAAGCTGACCCCGACCGGCGACCGGCCGAAGCTGGTGGCGTCGCTGTCCGCGCCGGCCGACCGGCCCTACGTCCGGCTGCCGGTCGACACGTCGAAGCAGCGCGTCGTCTCCACCGGCGGCGAGAAGGAGCTGACCGCGCAGGGGGTCCTGAACGTCGCGAAGCCCGGCAAGGTGCAGGTGACGAAGACGGACGCGAACACGGGCAAGGGGGTCGGCGGCGCGGTCCTGCGGATCACCGGCAAGGACAAGACGTCGGCCGCGCTCGGCCAGGACGGCAAGCCGCTCACCGGCGCCGACGGCAAGCCCGCGGTGGTCACGACCGACGGCGCGACCGGCGGGGTGACGGTGGAGAACCTCCGGACGCCGCAGGAGATCTGCGTGGTGGAGGCGAGCCCGCCGCCGGGGTACACGAACGCGTACGACCCGCAGAACCCGCCTTCGGCGTGCGGAACGGTGAAGCCGGGCGAGACACTGGCGCTGACGGTGACGAACAAGCCGAACGAGGTCCCGCGCGCGATCCCGGCCGGCGACCAGCCGCTGGCGCAGGCGCGGGGTGTCGTGGAGACGAGCTATTCGACGGCGGGCCTGGCCGGGCTCGGCCTGCTGGCACTGCTGGGCGCCGGTCTGGTCGCCTTCGCGGCGCGGCGGGCAACCCGGAGGTAACGGCGTTGGCAGACGACAACTGGCAGGGCGAGAGCTGGTTCGTCGAGGAGTGGCGGCGCGGGACCGGGTGGCGTCCGGAGGAGGACGAGCAGCTCGGTGGGGCTTGGCCGCCGGATGAGCGGCATGCGGACGGTCGGTGGCAGACCGGCATCGAGCAGCCGACCGGCGACTCGCGGCAGGCCGTCGGCGACCAGCGCGGCCGCGGTGCGGGGCAAACCGGCGTCGACCCGTGGCGCACCCACATCCCGACCTCGCCGAAGCCGCGGCGCGGGCGGCTGCTCGTCGGCTTCGCGCTCGGCGCAGCCACCGTGCTCGCGGTACAGCTCGGCTCCTCCGTGGCCGGCTCGCCGCCGGTAGCCGTCGTCGCGGGCACGGCCCTGCCCGCCGCGGGCGCCGCCGCTCCCGCCGCGAGTCCGGGCCCGACCACCACCCCCACCCCGACCAGCGCCGCGCCTGCCGCCCCGGCCGCGCAGACTCAGCCGACCCCACCACCTCCTCCGCCCAAGCCGCAGCCGCCCGGCACCGTGCGGCTGCCCGGTGGTGGCCAAGCCGTTCTCGTGCGGAAGGACCTCGGCCCCGGCGGAGAACTGCCGATCCCCGCCGATCTCGGGCAGGCGACCTGGTGGGGCGCCGCCCTGGACGCCGCCGGTGGGGCGAGCGTGCTCGCCGGGCACGTGAACTGGCGGGGCGCGACCGGGCCGTTCGCCGAGCTCTGGACCATCGGGACCGGCTCCATCGTGTCCATTGTGGACACCACCGGGACACTCCGGCGCTTCAAGGTCTCCCAGCTCGTCACGGTGCACAAGAACGACCTCCCGGCCCGGGCCGACGACCTCTTCGGCCAGTCCGGGCCGCACCGGCTCGTGCTGGTGACGTGCGGGGGCCGCTGGGTCGGCGGTTCGGACGGCTACGAGGAGAACCGCGTCGTCATCGCGGACCCGCAATAAGTTACCCGTGAGTAACTTCACGTCCTCGCGAGGTGGTCACCGCCGCCCGGATGCAGCAGAATGCCCAGGGTCAGGGCAAGCGGTGAGAGGTGTGAAGACGATGGCGACGTTCTTGGTGACCGGGGCGACCGGACTGATCGGGCGCCAGTTCACCCGGCTGCTGCTCTCCCGCCCCGACGACGACCGCGTCGCGCTGCTGGTCCGCGCGTCGAGCAAGGCGAAGCTGGCCGCGCTGGTCGACCAGTGGCCGCACTCCGACCGCGTCACGCTGGTCACCGGCGACCTCGGCGAGCCGCTGCTCGGGGTGTCCGAAACGGACCGCGAGGAGCTGCGCGGGCACGTCGACCACGTGGTGCACCTCGCTGCCCTCTACGACCTCACCGCCGACGACGAAGCCAGCATCAAGGCCAATGTGGACGGTACGCGCGCCGTCGTCGACCTCGCCGCCGACCTGCGCGCCGGCTGCCTGCACCACGTTTCTTCGGTGGCCGTCGCGGGTGACCACGAAGGCGTTTTCACCGAGGAGATGTTCGACGCCGGGCAGCGGCTCGTCACGCCGTACCACCGGACGAAGTTCGAGGCCGAGAAGATCGTCCGCGAGCAGGACGAGGTGCCGTGGCGGGTCTACCGGCCCGCGGTGGTCGTCGGGCACTCCGAGACCGGCGAGATGGACAAGGTCGACGGCCCGTACTACCTCTTCCCCGCGATCAACCGGCTCGCCGGGCTGCCGGACGTGCTGCCGATCGTCGGCCCCGACCTCGGCGACACGAACATCGTGCCGGTCGACTACGTCGCGAAGGCGCTGCTCGAGCTGGTGGTCAAGCCCGGTCTCGACGGCCACGCCTTCCACCTGGTCAACCCCGAGCCGCAGCCGGTCGTCTCCGTCTACAACGCCTTCGCGAAGGCCGCGGGCGCGCCGACGATCAGCGTGCAGCTCGGCGAAGGCCTTTCCAAGCGGATCGTCGGGCTGGTCAAGCTGACCGAGCACATCCCCGGCGTCACCATCGCGCGCGACGCCGTGATGGAGCGCTTCGGCATCCCGCCGGTGCTGCTGGAGACCATGGCGTTCCCGTCGGTGTTCTCCTCGGCCGAGACGCGCAAGGCGCTCGCCGGGGCCCTCGAAGTGCCGCGGCTGGAGGACTACGCGCCGACGCTGTGGCGCTACTGGCGCGAGCACCTCGACCCGTTCCGCGCGCGCAAGCACGGCCCGCGCGGCGAGCTGGACGGCCGGCGCGTGATCATCACCGGCGCGTCGTCGGGCATCGGCCGGGCGACGGCGTTGAAGGTGGCGGCCGCGGGTGGTGTCCCGCTGCTGGTCGCGCGCCGTCAGCACGAGCTGGAAGAGGTCCGCGACGAGATCGTCGCCGCCGGCGGCACCGCGTCGGTCTACCCGGCCGACCTCACCGACGAGGACTCGGTGCGCAAGGCCGTCGACGCGATGCTGGCCGAGCACGGCCGGATCGACATGCTGGTCAACAACGCCGGCCGGTCGATCCGCCGGTCGATCAAGCTGTCCTACGACCGGATGCACGACTACGAGCGCGCGATGGCGATCAACTACTTCGGCGCGGTCCGGCTGATCCTCGCCGTGCTGCCGCACATGTCCGAGCGGAAGTTCGGGCACATCGTGAACGTCTCGTCGATCGGCGTGCAGGGCATCGCGCCGCGCTTCTCGGCGTACGCGGCGTCGAAGGCAGCGCTGGACTACTTCTCGCGGATTGCCGCGACTGAGACGCACGGTGACGGGATCACGTTCACCACCATCCACATGCCGCTCGTGCGGACGCCGATGATCCGGCCGACGAAGATCTACGACGCGTTCCCGACGAAGTCGCCGGAGCAGGCCGCGGACATGGTGCTGAAGGCGCTCGTCGAGCGGCCGAAGCACATCGGCACCCCGGCGGGGCAGGCGATCGGGCTGGCCTACACGCTCACGCCGGGCCTCACCGACGCCGTCGCGTACCAGGGTTTCCGGATCTTCCCGGATTCCGCCGCGGCGGGCGGTTCGGGCGGTCTCAAGATCGGACGTGGTGAGAAACACCTCTCGCGTGCGGCGATGGCGCTCGCCCGGCTTTCGCGCGGCTTTCACTGGTGACTCTGCGTTTTCCGGGTGCGGCCATTCCGGCGACGCGCCGCCGGAATGGCGACACGTGTTGGTGATTTGTCAAGCCGACCGGCGTAAGCGGACGGTGCCCGGGTACGGTCGGGCGCATGGTTCCTGAGCGCGACCACGCCGCGAGCGCCCTCAACGGCCTCCTCCCCCTCCGTCGTGAATACACCCAGGCCTGGCACGGCTTCGACCGCAACGAGGTGCGTCAGTACCTCGACCACGTCGAAGCCCAGCTGCGCCGGGTGCTGAGCGACCGCGACGCCGCCGTGGCGCAGGCCGCCACGGCGACCCGCGAGCTGGAGTCGGTCCGGCAGCAGGTGGCGTCACTGGAAGCGCGGGTGGAGGAGCTCAAGAAACCGCCGGAGCGGCTCGAAGACCTCGACGAGCGGATGCAGCGGACGGTCACGCTCGCGCAGGCCCGCGCGGACGAGATCGTCAAGCGCGCCGAGGCAGCCGCGGAGAAGACGTGGGCGGGCTCGACCGAGGCGTCGACGAAGCTGCGCGAGCGCTACTCGCGGCTCGTCACGGAGCTGGACAAGCAGGCCGACCTGCTGCACTCCGAGCACGAGAACGCACTGGCGGAGACGCGCGCGGAGGTGCAGCGGCTGACCGTCGAGGCGGCCCAGCGGCGGGAGCTGCTCGACAACGAGGCCGAGCGCAAGCGGCGGAAGCTCGAGCGTGAGTTCGAGTCGTCGCAGGCGGCGCAGAAGGCGGCGCTGGAGAAGCACGTCGCCGACCAGCGCACGGCCAGCAAGAACCAGGCCGAGCGCCGGCTCGCGGAGGCGACGGCCGAGGCCAAGCGGCGGCTGGACGAGGCCACGGCGGAGGCCAAGCGCCGGCTCGACGAGGCGACCACCCAGGCGGCCCAGCGCACGACGGCGGCGAACCGCAAGGTCGAGCGCCTGGCGGAGATCCGCGAGCAGGCCCGCAAGAGCCTCGCGGCGGCGGAGGACATCCTCAACCGCAGCGAGACGCAGCTGGCGACGCTGCCGGAGGAAGCGGTGATCCCGCAGGCGTCCAAGCTGGTGGGCGGCGACACCGCGGCGGAGTCACCGACGACCCCGGCCGCGCCGGTGGTCCCGGTGGTCCAGCCGTCGATCCCGGCGTCGGCTTCGGCGAAGCCCGCGGTGAAGGCCGCGGCGCCGGCGCCCAAGCCGGTGGCGAAGCCGGGCAACGCGCCCGCGAAGCCGAACGGCCCGGCAACCAAGCCGGCGAACGGGAACGGCAACGGCGCCAAGCCCCTCTCGCCGACGGCGAGCAAGCCGGGTTCCTGAGACTTCTCGCGTGAAGGCCGTCCCGAGTGATCGGGGCGGCCTTCGGTGCGTTTCCGGGCCTGAGCAGCCCCCGTTTTCCACGCTACCGGTGGGCACCGACAGTTCCGGCGCTCTCCGGCGCCGGTGCGGCTGCCGCGTGATCGGAGGGACGACACGCGTGATCGGAGGGTCAGCTCGCGTGATCGGAGGGTCAACTCGCGTGTCTGAAGGGACGACACGCGTACCTGGGGCGGACGACACGGAACCCCGGCGGGTCGGCTCGCGTGGCTGGGGCCGGAACTCGCGTGATCGGAGCCGGAACTCGCGTGACTGGGGGCGGAACTCGCGTGACTGGGGGTGGGAGTCGCGGGTTTAGTTGCGGGCTGTGCGGGGCCAGGGGTTGGCCGACTCCAGCTGGGCCGCCAGGCCCAGCAGCAACGGCTCGCCGCCCGGGCGGGTGATCAGCTGGACCGACGTCGGCAAGCCCGACCTGACCGAGCGGCCCACCGGGACCGTGATCGCCGGGTAGCCCGCCAGGTTCCACTGGCCCGTGAAGCCCGCCAGGCGCGTCGACGGCAGGACGTTCGTCAGCCAGCGGCGCTCGTGCCAGCGGCCCGCCTTCACCGGCCAGTGCGACAGCGTCGGTGTCATCAGGACGTCGTGGGCCTCGAAGAACTCCGCCGCGCGCTCGAGCCAGCGGTCGCGGGTGCGGTCGCGGATCAGGCCGGCCCGCTCCAGGAGCCGGCCGAGGCGGACGTGCGTGCGGGTGCGCCGCTGGAACCGGCCGAAGTCGAAGTCGCGGGCCTGGCGGGCCGGGCCGGCGAGCCAGCGGGCCGTCATGCCCGCCACCATCGTCGCCGGGTAGCGCGGCGCGCCCGGGGAGACCGTGTGGCCGGCCGCCGTCAGGAAGCCCGCCGCCTGCGCGACCGCCGCCACCAGCTCGCGGGGCACCGGGGTGTGCAGCAGCGGCACCGTCGTCGACGTCGCGATGCGCACCGCCGACGGCGAAGGCACCGAAGCCAGCGAAGGCTTGTCCGCCAGCACCGACAGCAGCACCGCCGCGTCCGCGACCGTCGTGGTCAGCGGGCCGTGCACGGACATGCCGAACCAGCCACCTTCGGCCAGCAGGTCCGCGCCCGGCTTGAGCCCGACCAGGCCGCACATCGCGGCCGGCAGCCGGACCGAGCCCATGCCGTCGGTGCCGTGGGCCACCGGGACCAGCCCGGCCGCCACCGCCGCCGCGCTGCCGCCGGACGAGCCGCCCGAGGCGTACGTCGGGTCCCACGGGTTGCGGGCGATGCCGTCCGGGGTGTCGCTCATCGGCCAGACGCACAGCTCCGGCACGCGCGTCAGCCCGACGAGCACCGCGCCGGCCGCCCGCAGCCGCGCCGCGACCACGCCGTCCTCGACCGCCCGGGAAGACGGCCCGGCCGCCGAACCGTGGGAGGCGAACTCGCCGGTGATCGCCGTGACGTCCTTGACCGCGACCGGCACGCCGGCCAGCGGCAGCGACGCGAGATCGGGCCGCGCGGCGACCTCCGCCGCTTCGGCCAGCGCCTCGTCGGCGCGCACCCGGCGGAAGGCGCCGACCACGCCGTCCGCCGCCGCGATCCGGTCGAGGGCTTCCTTGGTCACCTGCACGGGATCGAGCTGCCCGGCCCGGACGGACGCCGCGATCTCTGCTGCCGTCAACACCATGATCGTGACCCTAGCCCACGCGAAGGCGCGGAAACCGGCTCAGATCGCGCCCGCTCGCAGCGCGTAGGCGACCGCGTGCGCGCGGTTGTTGAGGCCGCAGCGCGTCATGAGTCCGTAGAGGACGTTCTTCACGGTCCGCTCGGAGTAACACAGCTTCGCCGCGATCTCCTCGGTCCCGAAGCCCTCGGCGACCAGCCGCAGCACGTCGCACTCGCGCGCGGCGAGGCCGGACAGCGTCAGCCCGTTCGGCTCCAGGACGTCCCGGCGCATGCGCTGCACCTGCGAAAGCAGCGCCCCCTGCAGCCGCGGCGGCAGGTTCGCCGTGCCGTCGCCCGCGGCCAGCACCGCCGTCACCAGCTCGGCCCCGCCCGTCTCGCGGCGCGGCAGGATCGCCACGACGCCGCTCTCCAGCACCGCCATCAGGTCGCTCTCGCGGAAGTGTTCGACGACCAGCACGACGTGGGACGCCTTCGCCGCGCGGATCTCGCCCAGCACCGCCTCGGTGACGTGCTCCTCCATCACCAGCAGCACGTCCGGCACCAGGTCGGTGACCCGGACGTCCGGATGCGACTCCAGGAGGCTCACCGCGCCGGCGTGCGTGATCGGGTCCGAGGCGAGGACGGTCACTTCGACGGGCTTCATGGAGGCAGTGTGGACGGCGCGTCTTCACGCCTTCCCTATTCCGTCTTCACGCCGTGAAGAAGTCACCAGCCGTCGCGCGTCGCGGGGCCGCCGTCGCCCCGGGCCAGCTCGCCGAACGCCTCCCGCGCCCGCTCCAGGCACTCCGGCATCCGCTCGGCCGCGCGGGCCCAGTCGCGCTTGGCCAGCAGGTACTGCTCCCGCGCCTCGCCGGTCCAGCCGGCCAGCCCCGGCTCGACCCCCTCCTCGAGCTCGGCGAGCAGCTCGCCGAGCTCACCGGTGACCGACCCCATCCGGTCGAGCACGAGGTCGGCGAGGGTGAAGTCGAGCTCGTGCCGGGTCACGGCCGCCGCGGCCGCGGCACCCGGCCGCCCGTGGTTTCGAGCAGCCACGCCAGCCTCGAGAGGATCACGTCGAACTCCTGCTCCCAGTCGCTCATCGCCTGCCCGAACCGGACGGACGCCTCCCCGCGCCACGCGGCCTGGACCGTCGCCATCTCGCTGTTGACCCCGCGAAGCCGCTCGTGGGCCGCCTCGATGGCGGACGCGAAGCGCGCTGCGGCGTGCTTCATGTCCTCCGTCGGCACGGGTGTGGACATCCGGGCTCCTCACACGGGTTCGGCTCCCCGAGCGTGGCGCACACCGCGGCGCGACGAAACCCCGCCCGTCCGCCGTTGCCCGAATGTCCGCCATCATTGCCTGCCGGTTCACGACGGCCGCGTATGCTCACCTCAGGCATCCGGCGCGTGACGATCCGTCAGCGCACGAAGGGAGACCGATGTCGGCTGCGGACAGCTCCGCACCGAGACTCCACCTTCTGGGCCCGGTGAAGGCTTGGCTGGGCGAAGAGGAGCTCGACCTCGGCTCCGCGCACCGTCGGACGGTTCTCGCCGTGCTCGCGATGAACCCGAACCGCACGGTCTCGCGCGAGGAGCTGATCGACGCCGTCTGGGGCGAAGCGCCGCCGCAGAGCGCGCAAGGGTCCATCTACACCTACGTTTCCGGCCTGCGGCGCGCGCTCGAACCCGGCCGGGTCAAGGGTGCGGGCCCGCAGCTGCTCGCGTCGATCGGGTCCGGGTACTCCCTGCGGCTGGCCGCGGAGTCGATCGACGTCCACCGGTTCGAAACCCTGCGGGAGCTGGCCCAGCGCACGCAGTCGGCCGGTGACCTGCGCGGCGCGCGCGAAACCCTCGACGAGGCACTGGGCCTGTGGCAGGGCATCCCGCTGTCGGGCCTGCCCGGGCCGTTCGCCGCCGCCCAGCGCGCCCGCCTCGAGGAGGTCCGGCTGGCGACGATCGAGCGGCGCGCGGAGATCGTGCTGGAGCTGGGCGGGCACGCCGAGCTCGTCGCCGAGCTGACCGCGTTGACGCGCGAACACCCCTTCCGCGAGACGGTGCGCGGGCTGCTCATGCGGGCACTGGCCCGCGCCGACCGGCGGACCGAGGCGATCGCGGTGTACGCCGACGTCCGGGACAGGCTGGTCGAGTCGTCGGGCACCGAGCCCGGCCCGGCGCTGCGGCGGTTGTACGAGCAGCTGGTGGAAAAGCCCGCCGAGCCCGCGGCGCCGAAACCGCCGCCCCCGGCCCGGCTACCGCGGTTCCCCGTCGCGACCTTGCCCGAGCAGGCGGACGTCTTCGTCGGCCGGGAGGCCGAGCTGACCCGGCTGCGCGAAGCCGTCGCCGAGCTCGGAGCGGGCAACGGCCGGTCGTTGTGGCTCGAGGGTGAGCCGGGCAGTGGCCGCACGGCCATGCTCGCCGAAGTCCTCGCCATGGCCCAGGACGCCGAGCTGAAGCCCGCCTTCGCCGCCGCGGACGCGCTCGACCAGCGGTTCGCGCTCCGGCCGTTGCTCGACGCGCTGGGGGTGCACCCGCGCGCCACCGACGAACGCCGGGCCGGCCTGGCCGCGCGGCTCGCCGAACGCCCCGGGGAAGACCCGGTCGACGGCCTGCTCGGGCTGGTCCGCGAGCTGTGCGCCGAGGCGCCGCTGGTGCTGGCGGTCGACGACCTGCAGTGGGCGGACGACACGACCCTGCGGGTCTGGCGGCACCTGAGCCGGGAGACGCGGGAGCTGCCGCTGCTGCTCGTGGGCGCGTGCCGCGCGGTGCCGCGCCAGGCCGCGCTCGACGACCTGCGCGCCGAGCTCGACGCCGACCCCACCACCGTGCTCACGCTGCCGCCACTGGCCGTCGCCGCCGCGCTCGAGCTCGCCACCGAGCTGGTCGGCGCGCCGCCCGGGCCCGGGCTCCAGGTGCTGGTGTCGTACGCGTCCGGGAACCCGCGCTACGTCCGGGAAATCGTCGAGACGCTGCTCGGGCAGGGCATGATCGTGCTCGACGGCGTCCACGCGCACCTCGACGGCAACTCGTGCGCGACCATCCCGTCGCCGCTGGGCTCGCGGATCACGCTGTACCTGAGCTTCCTCTCCAGCGGGACGCGCGACACCCTGCGCTGGGCCGCGTTGCTGGGCCGCGAGTTCTCGCTGTCGGACATCGCCGTCGCCACTGAACGGCCCCCGACGGCGCTGGTCGGCGCGGTCGACGAGGCGATCACGGCGGGGGTGCTCGTCGAGTCGGGTGACCGGCTGGCGTTCCGGCACCCGTTGCTGCGCCGCGTGCTCTACGAAAAGACGCCCGCCGCGATGCGCGTCGCGCTGCACCGGCAGCTCGCCGAGGCCTTCGCCGCCACGGGTTCCCCCGCGGACCGCGTCGCCGAGCAGCTCGCCGCCGCGCCCGCGCAGGTCGACCCGTGGGTCACCGCGTGGCTGCTGGAGAACATCGGCACGGTCGCCACCGAGACCCCGCGGGTCGCCGTCGACCTGCTGCGCCACGCCGTCACCCAGGGCACGCTGCCGCCGGACGCGCGGGAGACGCTGACCGCGACCCTGGCCCGGCTGATGTTCTGGCTCGGCCGCGAGCCCGAGGCCGAGGCGCGCTCGGTCGTCGCGCGGACGTCCGACAGCAGGCGCGCGGCCGAGATGCGCTGGATCCTGGCCTACATCTACTACCGCCGCGGCGACTTCGCCGAGGCGACAGCCGAGCTGAAGCGGACCCTCGACGACGCCGACGTCCCGGAGATGTGGCGCGGGCGGCACGAGTCGCTGCTGGCCACGCTGGAACGGCTCGGCGAAGACACCGGCGCGGTGCTCGTGCCGGCCGGGCTGCACCCGCTCGACGACGCGGCGCTGTCCGTGCCGAACCTCGACAGCCTCGACGAGGCGGCCGAGCCGCTCGACGCGGCCCGCCGGATCGCGGCGACCCGCGCGGTGCCGGGTGAGATGCACCTGGCCGGCGCGGTGCACTACTACTGGCTGGGCCGCTGGCGCGAGGCGCTGGCCGAGCTGGACGCGGTGATCCGCGACGGCGCGGAAACCGCTTCCTACGTCCTGCGCAGCCCGGGTTCGGCGCTGCTCGTGCACGGCGTCGGCGCGCTGATCGCCGGCCACCGCGGTGAGCCGGGCACGGCCAGGACCCACCTCGAGGCGGCGAGCCGGCAGCGGTGGCCGCAGGGCCTGGAGCCCGACGGCGGTGACTTCCTCCTGGCCGCGCAGGCGTTGCTGGCCGAGCAGGATGGCCGTCCCGAGGCCGCGCTGACGGCGTTGCTGCCGCTGCTGGAGGAGAACTACCCGCCCGCCGCCCGCCACCAGTGGCTGCCGGACCTGGTCCGGCTCGCGGGGGCGCTGGGTGACCAGCAGCGGGCGCACCAGGCGCTGCGGCTGCTGGAGCCGGACGGCGACGTCCCGCCGGCGCACGCGGCGGCGGCCGCGCACTGCCGGGGGCTGGTCACCGGTGATCCCGAGCCGGTGCTGACGGCGGCCGGGCACTACCGCGCGGCCGGGCGGCTGCTGAAGCAGGCGAAGGCGACCGAGGACGCGGCGATCCTGCTCGCGGAGTCGGGCCGGCTGGACGAGGCGCGGACGGCGTTCCGGACGGCCTTGACCGCGTACACCGGCATGGGCGCGGTGTGGGACGTGCGGCGCGCGGAGGCCCGGATGCAGCCGTTCGGGATCCGGCGGGCCAACCCCGTGCGGTCCCGCGCCGCCGGGGAGTGAGCCCGCCGCGCCGCGCCTCGAACGTCATGAGTGACTCGTTCATGACGCCGGACGCCGTGAGTGACTCGTTCATGGCGGCGCATACCGGTCGGACGGTCGAAACCGGCGGGCGCCCCGGGACCCCAGGTGGGTGAGAATCCGGATTCCCCGCACTTCAGGTACCTCTTGCCACGACAGTAAGCTCGCCGGTGAAGTCGGCACCGAGAGATGTCCGCCGGGGTCCTGGGGGCCCGCCCTGGCGGGGGTCTGGGGCACGCGCCCCAGAGGGAACGGAACGACATGCCAGGGGATGCGGACACCGGTCTGCGGGTGGGCGTGCTCGGCCCGCTGCGGGCCTGGCGCGGGACGGCCGAAATCGGCCTGGGCCCCGCGCGTCAGCGCGCCATCTTCGCCGTGCTCGCGGTCAACGCCGGCCGGCCGGTGCCGCGGGCCGAGCTGATCGCCGGGGTCTGGGGCGACTCCGCGCCCGCGAGTGTCGAAGGCAGCGTCCACACCTACGTCTCGGGGCTGCGGCGCGCGCTGGAGCCGGACCGGTCACGCTGGTCGGCCGCGAGTGTCCTCCTGTCGGACCCCGCCGGGTACTCACTGCTGCTCGAGGAGGACGCCCTCGACGCCGCCGTGTTCGAACGGCACCGCGACGCCGCGCAGCGCCGGCTCGACGGCGGTGACCCGCGCGCCGCGGTCACCGAGCTCGACGCCGCCCTCGCCCTCTGGCAGGGTGAAGCGCTTTCCGGGGTGCCGGGCGGGTTCGCCGAGCGGCACCGCGAATACCTCGCCGAGCTGCGGCTGAACACCCTCGAACGGCGCGCCGAGGCGCTGCTCGCGCTCGGCGGCCACCTCGACCTCGCGCCCGAGCTCGCGGTGCTGGCCGGGGACCACCCGCTGCGTGAGCCGCTGCGCGAGTCGCTCATGCTCGCCCTCTACCGCAGCGGGCGGCACGCCGACGCCCTCGACGTCTTCCGCGACGCCCGCACCACGCTGATCAACGAGCTCGGGGTCGAGCCCGGCCCGGCGCTGCAACGGCTCCAGCAGCAGATCCTCGCCCAGGACCCGGCCCTCGACGCGCCCGCCGCGCCGGTGGTCGTCACCGGGCACCGGCTCTTCGGCCGGGAGGCCGAGACGACCCGGCTCGCCGAGCTCGTCACCGACGTCCGGGCCGGGCGCGGCCGGGCCGTGTGGATCGAAGGCGAGGCCGGGATCGGCAAGTCCGAGCTGCTCACCAGCTCGCTGCCGGACGCCCCCGGCATCCAGCGGCTCTGGGCGGCCGCGGACGAGCTGAGCACGCGGTTCCCGCTGCAGGTGATGCTGGAGTGCCTGGCGATCGACGCGCATTCGCCCGACCCGCGGCGCGCGCGGCTGGCGAAAGAGCTCGCGGGTGAGGGCCCGGTGCGGCGCAGCTGGGGGCCGGCCGACCCGGTGCTCGGCGCCGTCGACCGGATCCTGGCCCTGGTCGACGAGCTGTGCGCGCACTCGCCGCAGGTGCTGGTGATCGACGACCTGCAGTGGGCGGACGAGGCGTCCGTGCTGGTCTGGCACCGGCTCTGCGCGGCGACCCGGCAGCTGCCGCTGCTGCTGGTGGCCGCGACCCGGCCGGCGCCGGACCGCGCCGAGCTCGCCCAGCTGCGCCGCGGGGTCCTGGCGCGCGACGGCGTGGTCCTCGACCTCGCGCCGCTGACCGGCGCGGACGTCGGGCGGCTGATCGAAGACCAGATCGGGTCGCCGCCCGGGCCGGGGCTGCGGGAGCTGGCCGCGCGTGGCGCGGGAAACCCGTTGTACGTCAAGGAGATGGTCGACGTCCTGCTGCGCGCCGGCGCGGTCGAGGTCAGCGGCGGCGAGGCCGACGTCGACGACCCGGAGGAGTTCGAGGCGCCGAGCTCGCTGGTCGCGGCGGTCGACCGGCGGCTCGACTTCCTGCCCGCCGGGACGCAGGAAGTGCTGCGCTGGGGCGCGCTGCTGGGGATGGAGTTCGCCGTCGGGGACATCGCCGCGGTGCTCGGCACCCGGCCGTCGGACCTGCTGGAGCCGCTGGAAGAAGCCGTCACGGCGAACGTCCTGATCGACACCGGGACCCAGCTCGCCTTCCGCCATCCCCTGCTGCGGCAAGCGCTTTACGACCGGCTGCTGGCCGGGACGCGGGCGGCGCTGCACCGGCAGGCGGCCGAGGCGCTCGCCCGGATCGGCGCGCCGGTGAAACGCGTGGCCGAGCAGCTGGTGGCGGCCCCGGCGACGGTGGACGAGTGGGTGCTGGACTGGCTCGCGGCGCACCACGCGGCGGTGTCGAACCGGGCGCCGCTGATCGCCGTCGAACTGCTCGAACGCGCGCTCGCCGCCGGTGCCGACGCCCGCCGTGAGGTCCTGCTCGTCGCGCTGGTGAAGGTGCTGTTCCGGCTGGAGCGCAACCCGGAAACCCTGGCGCAGCAAGCACTCGAGGTCGCCACCGACCCGGACTCCGTCGAGGAGATGCGGCACGTGCTCGCGGCGTTGCGGCACCGGCGTGGGGACACCGAAGGCGCGGTCGCGACGCTCGGCGCGTCGGCCGACGACCCGGCCGTGCCGGAGCTGTGGCGGGTGCGGCACCGGCAGCTGCTGGCGAACTTCCGCCGCGGCGATCTGTCCGATTTGGACACCGCGGAGAAGGCGGCGCGGGAGACGAAGGCGCAGGCGGGCGGCGACCGGTACCTGACCGCGCACGCGCTGCAGACGTTGTGGCTGGTCGATTCCGTGCGCCGAGAGCACGACAGCGCCCTCACCCACGTCGACGCCGCGATCGAGGCCGTCGGTGACGAGCACGAGCTCGCCGACCTGCACCTCGACCTGCTCGACAACCGCGTCTTCACGCTGCAGAACCTCGACCGCCTCGCCGAGGCGGGCGACGCGCTGCGCATGGCGGGCGAAGTCGCGGCGCGGCACTCGATGCCGGTCGGGCTGCAGGTGTCCGTGGCGGTGCACCGGTACTGGGAGGGGCGCTGGGACGAGGCGCTGGTCGAGCTGGACACCGTCACCGAGGACGGCCCGGCGATCACGTTCTACGGCCTGCGCGAGCCCGGCCCGGCGGCGCTGCTGCTGCACGGCGTCGCGGCGCTGATCGCGGGCCGCCGTGACGACCGCGCGCAGGCCGCGGCCCACCTCGACGCGGCCGAGGAGTACGCCCCGGCGACCGGCGCCGAGCGGGAGAGCTTCGACTTCCTGCTGGTCGCCGACGCCCTCGCCGCCGAGCAGCGCGGCGACCGGGCCCGCGCGATGGCCGTGCTCGAGCCGATCCTGAACCCGACGTACGCGCAGATGATGCTGCGGCACCAGTGGCTGCCGACGTTCGTCCGGCTGGCGATGGAGCAGGACGACGTCGAGCGGGCCCGGCGCGCGCTCGACGTCTGCGAGGAGGAGGCGGCGAAGGAACGCCGTCCGGCGCGGGCGCACGCGGCGGTGTCGTGGTGCCGCGGGCTGATCGAGGACGACCCGTCGGCGGTGCTCGCGACGGCGGAGCACTTCCGCGCGGTCGGCCGCCGCCCGGAACTGGCGGCGGCCCTGGAGGACGCGGCCGAGCTGCTGGCCCGCGCGGGCCGGCTGGACGCGGCGCAGGCGGCGTTCGAGGAGGCGGCGGAGCTGTACACGGCGTTGTCGGCCCGCTGGGACCTGCGCCGGGCGGAGACGCGCCTGCGCCGCTTGGGCGTCCGCCGCGGCGCGCTGTTCTCGCCGATCCGCCCCGGCCACGGCTGGGAGTCGCTGACGCCGATCGAGGTCCGGATCGCGAGCCTGGTCGCGGAAGGCCGGTCGAACCCGGACATCGCCGCGGAGCTGTCCCTGCCGCGGCGCACGGTGCAGGCGCACGTGGCGAGGTTGCTCGGGAAGCTGGAGACCCCGTCCCGCTCGGGAGTCGCCGACGCCTTCCGCCAACGCTCCTGACCCGTGTCGCACGCGGATGGACGACCCGGTCAGTCGGGGAGGGCGTTGGCCTTCGCGACGCGGCCGAGGAACCGGCCCGAGTCCTTGACCGTCCGGACCTGGGTCTCGAAGTCCACGTGGATCAGGCCGAACCGTTGTGAATACCCCATCGCCCACTCGAAGTTGTCCAGCAGGGACCACGCCAGGTAGCCGCGGACGTCCGCCCCCGCGCGGATCGCGTCGTGCACCGCTCGGACGTGCGTCTCCAGGTACCGCACGCGGTCGGGGTCGGCGACCCGGCCGTCGACGACCTCGTCCACGAACGACGCGCCGTTCTCCGCCACCACCAGCGGCAGCCCGCCGGACCGCGTCGAGATCCACTCCAGCAGCGACGTCAGCACCGCGGGCGCCTGCTCCCAGCCGAACGCCGTCACCGGGCCGACCGCCGGGAGCACGTCGAGACCGCGCAGCCCCGGCAGCGGGCAGTTGCCCGGCCCCAGCGGATCCGCCAGCGGCGTGACCCGCGCGGGCGCGTAGTAGTTGACGCCCAGCCAGTCGATCGCCGCCGCGATGATGTCCGTGTCGCCGTCGCGGACCGCGGCCGCGAACCGGCCGCCGTGGTGGAGGACGTCCGCCATGACGTCCTCCGGGTAGCCGCGGCCCAGCACCGGGTCCAGGAAGAACCGGTTGTGGATGCCGTCGAACTTCCGCGCCGCCTCGAGGTGCTCCGGCGACGACCCGTCGGGGATGGCCGGGGCGAAGTTCAGCGCGAGGGAGAACTCGTGGCCCGGCCGCGCCTGCTCGGTCAGCGCGCGGGTCGCCAGGCCGTGGCCCAGCAGCAGGTGGTGCGCCGCGACCAGCGCCGTGTCGTAGTCCTGGACGCCGGGCGCGTGCACCCCGCTGCCGTACCCGAGGAACGCCGCGCAGAACGGCTCGTTGACCGTCGTCCACTGGTCGACGCGGTCGCCCAGCGCGTCGTGCACCACCGCCGCGTAGTCCGCGAACCGCGACGCCGTGTCGCGGGCCGGCCAGCCGCCCGCGTCCTCCAGGGCCTGCGGCAGGTCCCAGTGGTACAGCGTCAGCACCGGCACGACTTCGCGGCTGAGCAGCTCGTCGACCAGCCGGTCGTAGAACGCGAGACCCGCGGCCGACGTCGTCCGCCCGTCCGGCATGACCCGCGGCCAGGCCACGGAAAACCGGTACGCGCCGAGGCCCAGGTCGGCCAGGAGGCCGACGTCCTCGGGGTAGCGGTGGTAGTGGTCGCAGGCGACTTCGCCGGACGCGCCTTCGAGCACCTTGCCCTCGGTGGCCGAGAAGGTGTCCCAGATGGACGGTCCTCGGCCGCCCGCTCTCACGGCGCCCTCGACCTGGTACGACGCGGTCGCCGCGCCCCACAGGAAGCCGGCCGGGAACTCGGTCATACTGGCGCCCCTTTCAGGATCCCCCGGACGATGTAGCGGCCCAGCACCAGGAACAGCGCGATGACGGGCAGGACGCCCACCGTCGCGCCGGTGAGCATGAGCGCGTAGTCGGTGTAGTACCCGCTGGCCAGCTGCGAAAGCGCGACCTGCACGGTCGGCGTCTCGTTGGGGTCGAGGACCACCAGCGGCCAGAAGTAGTCGTTCCACGTGGCCATGAACGTGAGCATCGCGAGCACCGCGGCGTGCGGGCGCAACGCGGGCACCGCGACGTGCCAGTAGGTGCGCAGGATGCCGCAGCCGTCGACGGTCGCGGCGTCGACGAGGTCCGCGCTGATCGCGTTCTCGCAGGCCTGCCGCATCCAGAACACGCTGAACGCGCTGACCAGCGCCGGCACGATCACCGCTTCGAGCCTGCCGTACCAGCCGAGGTCGCCGACCACGAGGTAGAGCGGGATGACGCCGAGCTGCGCCGGCACCATCGCCGAGCCGACGACCAGCAGGAACAGCGTGTTGCGCCCCGGGAACCGCAGCCGCGCGAACGCGAACCCGGCCAGGCTCGCCAGCACGACGTTGGACACCATGACCGTGCCCGCGACGAGCAGCGAGTTGCCGATGGCGAGCCAGAAGTCGACGGTGTCGAAGACCCGCCGCACGTTCTCCACCAGGTGCCCGCCCGGCAGCAGCAGCGGCGACGTCTCCCCGATCGCCGAGTTGTCCCTTGTGGACACCACGAACGACCAGTACAGCGGGAAGACCGACGCGCCGAGCACGCCGGTCAGCACGGCGTACACCCACCCGCCCGGGCGCCGCCGGGCTCTCACGCCGACCTCACGAACCGGCGCACCAGCCGGTAGTTGACCAGCGCGAACAGCGCGCAGATCACGAACATCACCCAGGTCAGCGCGGCCGCGTACCCGGCGTCGAAGTGCGTGAAGCCCTTCTCGTACAGGTACATCACGAGCGTCTGGAACTGGCGGTCGTTGCCGCCGGTCCCGCCCGACCCGCCGGCGTCGAACAGCGACGGCTCGGCGAACAGCTGCAGGCCGTTGACCGTGCCGGCGATCGCGGTGAAGGCCAGCGACGGCCGGATGCCCGGGATGGTGATCGACCAGAACGTCCGCCACCGCGACGCGCCGTCGAGCTCGGCGGCCTCGTACAGCTCACCGGGCACGGCCTGCATCGCGGCCAGGTAGATCAGCGCGTTGTAGCCGGTCCAGCGCCAGAGCACCATGGACGCCACCGCGAGGTGCGACGACCAGGTGGTGGCCTGCCAGTTGACCGGCGCCACGCCGAACCAGCCGAGCACTTCGTTGACCACGCCGTAGTCCTTGCTGAACAGCTGACCGAACACGAGCCCGATCGCGACGACGGACACGACGTTCGGCAGCAGGATCCCGGTGCGCCACCAGGTCGCCGCGCGCAGCGGCCGGTCGAGCAGCGCCGCGATGCCCAGCGCCAGCAGGAACTCCGGGACGGCGGCGAGCAGGAAGATGCCGACGGTGTTGGCGAGCGCGTTGTAGAACCGCGGGTCGGCCAGCAGGTCGCCGTAGTTCGCCAGGCCGAGCCAGCCCTGGTCGCCGTCGAGGACGTTCCAGTCGTGCAGCGAAACCCAGATCGTGTACAGCAGCGGGAAGGCGCCGAAAACGACGAACAGGCCGAAGAAGGGCGCGATGAGCAGCAGCGGCGTGATCCTGCGGTCGAAACGGCCGAGCCGGTGCTGCACGCGGGCGCTACTTCAGGACGGCTTGCGCCTGCTGAACGGCGTCCGCCCAGGCGTGGTCGACACTCTTGTCCGTCTTGTCCTCGATCCGGCCGAGGGCCCGCCCGAACTCCGGCCGGACGTCGGCGTCCCGCAGGCCGCGGTAGTTCGGCCGCAGCTTGTCGGCCGAGGCGGCGAAGATCCGCCCGATCGGCGCGTCCCCGAAGTACGGGTCGGTGTGCGCGACCACCTGCGGGTCCTCGTACACCGACGGCTCGCTGGGCAGGATGCCGTCGGAGAGGAAGAGCTTCTTCTGCTGTTCCGGCGCGGTCAGCCAGCGCGCGAGCTCGTACGCCTCCTTCGGGTGCTGGCCCTGCTTCGGCACGGTCAGGAACGAGCCGCCCTGGTTGCCGCTGCTGCCGGGCACGGTGGTGACGTCCCACTTGCCCTTGTTGGCGTCCCCGCCGGCTTCCTTGATCTGGCTGAGCATCCACGCGGGACAGGCGACGGTGGCGAACGACCCCTGCTTGATCGCCACGTTCCAGGCCTGGGTGAAGGTGGTCGCGGCGGCCGTCTGCCCCTTGGCCGCGATGCCGCCGGACAGGAAGAACGCGTTGCGCACGCTCGGGTTGCGGTCGGCGATGAACGAGTCGTCCCGCTGCGCGAAGTAGTTCTCGGGCGACTGGTTGAGCATCGCCGTGTAGACGGTGCCCGCGGAGTCGGCGAACTTGACGTCCGGTGTCTTCTGCGTGAACCGGTCGGCGGCCGCCGCGTAGGCGTTCCAGTCGGGCATCAGCTTCGCGACGTCGTCGCGGTTCGTCGGCAGGCCGGCGGCCGCGAACAGGTCGCGCCGGTAGCAGAGGGCGAGGCTGCCCATGTCGGTGCCCAGGCCGACCACGAAGCCGCCGTCGGTCCCCTGCGCCCACTTCCACGCCGACCACTGGTTTTCGAGGTCACGGGCGCCGTACTGGGCGAGGTCGACGAACTTGTCCTTCGCCTTCCGGTACTGCGGGATGTACTGCTCTTCGATCGCGACGACGTCGGCGGCGCCGTGCCCGGTGGCGAGCTGCGTCGCGAGTCCCTTGTGGTGGGTGTCGAAGTCGGTGACCCGGTTCTGCACCGTGATGTCGGGGTGCAGTCTCTCGTACTCGGCGATCAGCGGCGCGTACCCGAACTCGCCGAAGGTCGCGATGGTGAGCGTCGTCTTGCCACCGGCGTCACTCGGGCTGCAGGCGGCGAGCAGGACCAGCGCGGCGGCCACGGTGGCCGCCCGGGTGATCGTTCGCACAGGCGTGAGCTTCCCTCAGATCACACCGGCTCGCACGGCGTAGGCGACCGCGTGCGGCCGGTTGCGCAGGTTGAGCCGGTTGGTCATGGCGTAGATGACATTCTTCACGGTGCGCTCCGAGTAGCAGAGCTTGCCCGCGATCTCGGCAGTGTCCCAGCCTTCGGCCATCAGGCGAAGCACATCCACCTCGCGCGGCGTCAGAGCCGCGCCGACACCGTCGTGGGCCAGGGCCTCGACCTGGTCGCGCAGCGACGTCGTCCGGCCGCGCGCGGCGGCGAGGACGCTGTCGGTGAGCCGGTCGAGCGCGGTGCGCGGCAGGACGGCGGAAACGTGGCAGTCGGCGAGCAGGGGCAGGTGCGAAGGGTCGACGTGCCCGGCGACCAGCACGATCGCGGCGGGCGACTCGGCGGCGGCGGCCCGCAGCGCGGTGACCACCTCGCGGTCGACCTGGCCGACGGCGAACACGAGCACGGCCGCCTCGCCGCGGCGGGCCCGCGGCACGACCAGCAGCTCCGGGCGGGACTTCAGGTGGTTGATCAGCCCGGTGAGCGCGATCGGATCCGACGCCCACGCCGCCACTCGCACCTGGTCCATCGAACCCTCCCTGCCCACTGTCCGTGTTCTGGTGACGCCAGTCTGCTGAGGGTGGCTTCACGAATTCTCTAGCCGGGGTGGAGCCATTCTTCACGCCGTGAAGTCAGGCCGTCGACTACCGTCGTGGCGAACGCCGACGAGTGAAGGGACCGATGAACCGCCGTCGTCTGGCCGCCCTGGGGGTGGCGTTGTGCATCGTGACCGGGTGTCTGCTGGTCGCAGGCCTGCAACCGCGGATCGTGTCCGGGCTGGCGCTGCCCCGGCCCTCGGTGCTTTCCGCTCCCGTCCCGTCGGCCGCGCCGCCACCGGCTTCCCCCGCGCCGTCTTCGAGCCCGGCCCGGCCCGGCGACTGCGCGTCGCTGGTCACCGGCCTCGACGTTCGCGCCCAGGTCGCCCAGCTGGTCGTGGTCGGGGTTTCCGGGGACAACCCGGCCGCCACGGTGTCCATGGTGCGCGACAACCAGGTCGGCGGGATCTTCATCGGCGGTAACGCAACAGCGTTGTTGAAAGACCGGTCCCTGGACGCGGTCCAAGGCGTGGCCCACCTGCCGGTCGCGGTTTCGGTCGACGAAGAGGGCGGCCGGGTCCAGCGCATCGACGACCTCGACGGCGACATCCCGTCCGCGCGCGAGATGGCCGCGACGAAGTCCCCCGCCGAAGTCCGCAAGCTCGCCGCCGACCGCGGCCGGCAGCTGCGCGCCCGCGGCGTCACCGTGGACTTCGCGCCGGACACCGACGTCACGAACGCGCCGGACGACGACGTGATCGGCGACCGCTCCTTCAGCCCCGACCCGCTCACCGTGAAGACGTACGCGACGGCGTTCGCGGAAGGCCTGCGCGACGCGGGGATCCAGCCGGTGCTCAAGCACTTCCCCGGCCACGGCCACGGCTCGGGCGACTCCCACAAGGGCACGGTCGTCACCCCGCCGCTCGCGAAGCTGCGCACGGTCGACCTGGTGCCGTACCAGGACCTCGCCGCCTACGGCCCGGTCGCCGTCATGGTCGGCCACCTCGACGTGCCGGACTTGACGAACGGCGTCCCGGCGTCACTTTCGCCGCCCGCCTACCAGTTGCTGCGCGGCGACTTCGGCTTCACCGGGCCGGTCGTGACCGACGACCTCGGCGCGATGAAGGCGATCACGGCGCAGTACCCGCTGCCCGACGCGGTCTTGAAGGCCCTGCAGGCCGGCGCGGACCAGGCGCTGTGGTCGTCCGGCGGCCGGGTCGACGAGGTGCTGAACCGGCTGGTGAAGGCCGTGCAGTCCGGGGAGCTGCCGAAGGACCGGGTGCAGGAGTCGGTGACACGCGTGCTGCGCGGCAAGGGCGTCTGCGGCTGAGTACCTAGACTCCTCCTCGGGCACCGGCGTCTATTCGAGGAGTGGCATGGCGAACCTGGGCGGCACCTTCAGCCTCGGCGGCGAAGTTCCCGTGACCCGGATGGGGTACGGCGCCATGCAGCTGGCCGGGCCCGGCGTGTGGGGGCCGCCGCGGGACCACGGCAAGGCCGTCGCCGTGCTGCGCGAGGCCGTCGAAAGCGGCGTCACGCACCTCGACACCAGCGACTACTACGGCCCGCACACCGTGAACGCCGTGATCAAGGAAGCGCTCCACCCGTACCCGGGGTCGCTGACGATCGTCACGAAGGTCGGCGCGCGGCGCAGCGAGGACAAGGGCTGGCCGCCCGCGCTGTCGGCCGAGGACCTCACCCAGGCGGTGCACGACAACCTGCGCAACCTCGGCGTCGACACGCTCGACGTCGTCAACCTGCGGCTGAGCGACAGCACCGGCGGTTATCCCGCGGCGATGTCGCTCGCCGAACCCTTCGGGGTGCTCGCCGAACTGCGGCAGCAGGGGCTGATCCGGCAGCTGGGCGTCAGCCACGTGACGGCCGAGCAGCTGGACGAGGCGAAGGCGATCGCGCCGGTCGTGTGCGTCCAGAACCAGTACAACCTGGCGCACCGCGAGAACGACGACCTCGTCGACAAGTGCGCCGCCGAAGGGATCGCCTTCGTGCCGTACTTCCCGCTCGGCGGCTTCAGCCCGCTGCAGTCCGGGCTGCTCGACGACTGCGCCGCGCGGGTCGGGGCGACGCCGATGCAGGTCGCGCTCGCGTGGCTGCTCCAGCGATCGCCGTCGATGCTGCTGATCCCCGGCACGTCTTCGCCGGAGCACCTGCGCGAGAACCTCGCCGCGGCTTCGCTGGACCTGCCCGCCGACGTTCTCGCCGATCTCGACCGGATCGGCACCGACTGATCGCTACGCTGAGCGCGCAAGCAGGCACGAGGACGGAGGAAAGCGTGGCGGAGTGGGGCGATCTGGTCGCTTACATCAGGCAGGGCTACCGGGTGGTGCGCGACGACCCCGACGAGATCCGCATCCGGCTGGTCTTCGGCGACGACCCCGACACCGAGCAGCGGGCCCAGATCATGGTGATCGCCCACGAGATCCTCGACCAGCAGGAGGACTGGGTCCAGATCGCGACGCCGTTCGCCCGCCACGACGAGGTCGACCTCCTGTCGGTGCTGACCGAAGTCGGCGAGTCGACGGTCGTGGGCGGGCTCGCGGTGATGGGCGACCACCTGGTGCTGCGCCACTCGCTGCCGCTGATCCACCTCGACATCAACGAGTTCATCGACCCGCTCGAGCTGGTGGCGGGCGCGGCCGAGCTGCTGGAGCAGCAGTTCACCGGCCGCGACGACTACTGAGCGGAACGACCGCGACGGCGGCGGCCACGATCAGCCCGGCGGCAACGCCGAACGCCGCGGCCGCCGTCCCGGTCCTCAGGTAGAGCCCGCCGAGCAGGGCGACCCCGACCGTGCCACCGAACTGCTGCACGGCGTTGAGCAGCCCGGCGGCCGAACCGGTCTCGTGCGGGCGGACGCGGTGCAGGGCCGCGGTGAAGAACGGCACCGTGAACGTCCCCATCCCGAGCCCGCACAGCGCCAGCGCGGGCCGCACCCCGGCGGCGACGGCCAGGATCCCGGTCAGCAGCAGCGCGAGCCCGGCGAACATCACGCGCGGGCCGAACTTCGGCACCAAGCGCGTCCCGGCGAACCACGACGCCACGGCGAGCCCGGCCGAGAGCGGCAGGAGCGTCAGGCCCGCGGTGCGGACGTCGGCTCCCTCGCCGAGCTGCAGTTGCATCGGGACGACCTGCATCAGGCCGGTCATCACCGCGAAGAACAGCAGCGACCCGGCGAGCGCGGCCGGGAACCCGCGGTGGGCGAACAGGCTCGGCTCGACGAGCGGCGCGGCCGTGCGACGCTGCTGGAGCCCGAACACTCCGAGCAGCGCGGCGCCGGCCGCGAGCAGCGGCCAGGACGTCCCGCCCGACGTGATGAGCGGGTAGACGAGCAGCCCGGTCCCCGCGACGACGAGCACGGTGCCGACGACGTCGAGCCGCGGACGTGTGGTGGCCTTGTCCTCGCGCAGGAGCCGCGCGCCGAGCAGCACCGCGAGCCCGAGCGGGACGTTCACCAGGAAGACCGCGCGCCACGACACGGCCTGCGTCAGCAGTCCGCCCAGCAGCGGGCCGGTGACGGCGGACAGGCCCATCACCGGGCCGATCGTGCCCAGTGCCTTCGCCAGCTCGGACCCGTCGAAGAGCGCGCGGATGAGGCCGATGGTCTGCGGGATGACCAGCGCGGCCGCCGCGCCCTGCACCGCGCGCGCCCCGACCAGCAGGCCCGCCGCCGGCGCGGCCGCGCAGACCAGCGACGCGAGCACGAAGCCGGCGACCCCGAGCTTGAACACCCTGGCCCGGCCGAAGACGTCGCCGAGGCGGCCGCCGGTGATCAGGAAGACCGCGAACGGCAGGGTGTAGGCCGCGCTGAACCACGGGATGTCGGCGGCCGGGCCGGGCAGGCCGGCGTGGATCACCGGCCCGGCGACCTGGACGATCGTCGCGTCGAGGAGGTTCATGGCCTCGGCGGTGAGCAGGACGGCCAGCGCGGCCCAGCGGTGGCGGTGCAGCGTGGTGGTCGGCAAGAGGTGCCCCCTTTCGTCGGCACCGAGGGTGGCTTCGGTTCGCGGACCAGTTCCAGCTTTTGGGCTTCGATTGCTGATTTCTTCCACGTTCTGGGCTTGGATGAGGGATATGACCGAGCTGGACGACGTCGACCGCGCACTGATCCACGCGCTGCACGTCGACGGCCGGGCGCCGTTCACGAAGATCGGCGAGGTTCTCGACGTCTCGACGCAGACGGTGGCTCGGCGCTATCGCCGTCTTCGCGCCGAAGCGTCGCTTCGCGTGGTCGGCCTGCCCGATCCGCAGCGCGCTGGGCAAGCCGAATGGCTGGTCCGGCTCACCGCGACCCCGTACACCGCGCAGGACCTCGCCCGGGCGCTCGCGCGCCGCGCGGACACGGCGTGGATCAAGCTGATGTCCGGCGGCACCGAGATCTGCGTGAACGTCCACACCCCGGCGGCGAGTGACCATTCCCTGCTGCTGCGCGACATCCCGCGCACGACGAGCGTCACGGCGGTGTCGGCGCACCAGCTGCTGCACCGCTACTTCGGCGGCCCGCAGGCGTGGCTGGGCCGGGCGAACTCCCTTTCCGCGGCGCAGGTGGCGGCGTTGACCCCGGTGTTCACCGGCGAGGGCAAGCCGCTGACCAGCGACGACGACGCATTGCTGGCGGCGTTGCAGCGAGACGGCCGCGCGGGGCTGGCCGAGCTGGCGACGGCCACCGGCTGGTCGGCGGCGACGGTCGCGCGCCGGGTGGACGGGTTGCGGGCCGGCGGGACGGTGTTCTTCGACCTGGAGGTGGACACGGGCCGGCTGGGCGCCACGACGCAGGCGCTGCTGTGGATGTCGGTGGCTCCGGCGCACCTCGACGACGTCGCGCGGACGCTGGCGACCCATCCGGAGCTGGCGATCGTCGCGGCGACCACCGGACCGGCCAACCTGATGGCGCACGCGTTGTGCGCGGACGCGGCGGCGTTGCACCGCTACCTGACCCGGCGGCTCGGCGCGCTGGAGGCGATCCGGACGCTGGAGACGGCGCCGGTGCTGCGGACGATCAAGGCGGCGGCTTCCCGCTGAGCCGTCCGGGGCCGGTCCTAAGTGGACTTGGGCGCGGCCAGGTGGTCGAGCATCCACCGGACGCCTTCGAACTCCCGGACCTCCTGGCGGCAGTCCGGGCACGCGGCGAGGTGCCGCTCCACCCGCGCCGTCTCGGCGGCGTCGAGCAACCCCAGGCTGTAGGCGCCGAGGTCGGTCCGGTCGTACCGGCCCATGGGTCGTGTCTCCGTTCCGCGTCCCCGCCGGGGAACACCCGCACTACCGGACGTCTCCAGAGTCCTGGCGCGTACGCGCCTTCGGCGAGGTTCCCCGGTTTTCCACCCGATCGGCCGACAACTTCGGCCGGTGAACAGCCCATGTGAGTGACCGGACGTCGTCACGGATTTCACCCGCCCGACCACGGAAAGTCTTCCCGGCACAAACTTCGCCGTTTCGCCGTCATGGCTCGCGGGCTCGCTCGTCGGACCTGCGTCGGGCCGGGATTTCCCGGCCTCGACCTGGCAGAAGGCGATCGAAACGAGGAGAGCGATGACCGTACGGAGCCACCGGGCGGACGACGTCGTCAACGAGGTCGGGGTGTGGCTGGCCGGGGAGTTCGCCGGGCGGCTCCCCGCCGCGGAGGTCGACCGCGTGGTCCGGGTGACGCGGATCGACCTCGAAGAGAGCATCGCCCCGGAGGAGCTCGGCGAGATGCTCCACCGGCTGGGCCGCGCCCGCCTGCAGCGGATCCTGCAGGTCGCGCCGGCCACGAGGGTCCGGATCCCGCAGGCGCGCTGAGCCGCGGAGGAGCAGGCGAGCGGCGCGGACCACCGCCGCGCCCGCCCGCCCGCCGGTCCGGGCGCCACGACCGGACAACGCGTTCCGCGACCCAGGACCGGACAGCCACGAGACAGGTCTTCGGGCAGCACCGGTTCCGCGACACCCGCGCGTGACTCCCCCGCGCAGAGCCTTCGATCCCCGGCCCGGCACCGGTTTCCGACCCGCGCGCCCCCTCCCCGGAACCCCGTGGCCGATCGCGCAGACCCGTTGCCCGGAACGCCCGGATTCTTGACTGGACTAGACCAATCTGCTCTAGTGACCCCTGTCACGTTCGTCCCGGCCGGATGAGCACACATCTTCGACACCGGACGCATCCCCCGTCCGGACTCTGTCGTGGCCGAAGGAGTGAGCGAGTCTTGAGAAGACGTCTTGTCGCGGTCCTGTCCGCTTTCGCGGCCGCTGCCGCATTGGTGCTCGGTGTTCCGGCGTTTTCGGACCAGGCCCCGCAGGCGGCCGCCGCCGCGTGCAGCGGGCCGAACTGGGTTGCCGGGCAGTGGTACGACGTGGGCGCGGTCGTCAAGTACACCAACGGCAGCTACTACCGCGCCAAGAACGCCAACCCGGGTTACGACCCGATCATCAGCACCTGGTACTGGGAGCCCTACAGCTGTGACGGCGGGGGCGGCGGCACCACCTGCACCGCGCCCAACTGGGTCGCCGGGCAGTGGTACGACGTCGGCGCCGTCGTCAAGTACACCAACGGCAGCTACTACCGCGCCAAGAACGCCAACCCGGGATACGACCCCGTCATCAGCACCTGGTACTGGGAGCCCTACGACTGCGGCGGCGGCACGAACCCCGGCAACCCGGGCTCCTTCGTCGTCAGCGAAGCGCAGTTCAACCAGATCTTCCCCGGCCGCAACAGCTTCTACACCTACAGCGGCCTGACCGCGGCGCTCTCGGCCTACCCCGGTTTCGCGAACACCGGCAGCGACGCGGTGAAGAAGCAGGAAGCCGCCGCGTTCCTCGCGAACGTCAACCACGAGACCGGCGGGCTGGTCTACATCGTCGAGCAGAACACGGCGAACTACCCGCACTACTGCGACTACGGCCAGCCCTACGGCTGCCCGGCCGGCCAGGCCGCCTACTACGGCCGTGGCCCGATCCAGCTGAGCTGGAACTTCAACTACAAGGCCGCCGGTGACGCGCTGGGCATCGACCTGCTCGGCAACCCCTGGCAGGTCGAGCAGAACGCGGCCGTCGCGTGGAAGACCGGCCTCTGGTACTGGAACACCCAGAGCGGCCCCGGCACCATGACCCCGCACAACGCGATGGTCAACGGCCACGGCTTCGGCGAGACGATCCGCAGCATCAACGGCTCCATCGAGTGCAACGGCGGCAACCCCGCCCAGGTGCAGAGCCGCGTGGACAAGTACCGCCAGATCACGTCCATCCTCGGCGTCGACCCCGGCGCGAACCTCTACTGCTGAGTTCTTGACGCGAGCGGGGGTGCGCCGGATCGCGGCGCACCCCCGCCCGCTTGCTCAGCGGGCGAGGCGGTCGCCGATCAGCCGGGTCACCGCCGCCGCGTGCTCGTTGAGGTAGAAGTGCCCGCCCGGGTACGTCTTCAGCTCGAACGCACCCGACGTGCGCGCCGCCCACTGGCGGGCCTCGTCTTCGGTGACCTTCGGGTCGCGGTCGCCGATCAGCGCGACGACCGGGCAGCTCACGTCCGGGCCCGGGGTGTAGCGGTAGAGCTCCGCGGCCTTGTAGTCACCGCGGAGCGCGGGCAGCACCAGCCGGCGGAGCTCGTCGTCCTCCAGCACCTGGGGCGCGGTGCCACTGAGCCGCTCGACCTCGGCGAGCAGCCCGGCGTCGTCCAGCTCGTGGACCCGTTCGTCGCGGGGCGCCGTGGGGGCGCGGCGCCCGGAGACGAACAGGTGGGACAACCGCGTGCCCCGCGCTTCGAGCCTTCGCGCGACTTCGAAGGCCAGGCTGGCGCCCATGCTGTGGCCGAAGAACGCGACCGGCCCGGTGAGCTCCGCGGCGAGCACGTCCGCCAGCCGGTCGGCCAGCACGACCAGGTCGTCCACCGGCGCTTCGGTGTGCCGGTCCTGACGGCCCGGGTACTGCACGGCGAGCACCTCCACCGCGGGGGACAGCACCGCCGAAACCGGGTGGAAGTAGCTCGCCGATCCCCCCGCGTGCGGGAAGCACACGAGCCTCGCCGCGGCGGACGGCGCCGGGTGGAACCGCCGGATCCACGCCGCGGCATCGAGGGAAACAGTCATGCCGTCGAATCTGGCAGGCCGCGGCGCCCGCGTCGACCCCTATCTCCCCGCGAACCGGCCCGGGCGGGCCCCGGTGCCCGGGCCGGGACCCGCCACGCTGGTGGGTCAGCCCGCCCGCCACAACGCCGGGACGGCCGGGGGCTCCCAGCCCGGCTGGGCGGTGTGCCCCTGCAGGCAGACGTAACCCTGCCCGCCGTAGGTGACCCGGGCGCCGGCCGCGTAAGCGGTGCCCACCGCCCACGAGGTGCCGCCCGGCGGGGTGGACGTGGTGGGGGTGGTCGTAGCCGTCGGCGGGGTCGAGGTGGGCGTCTGCGGCACGTTCAGCACGAAGTCGAAGGCGGCCTCCTTCGCGGAGCCGTTGTCCCGCACGGTCATCAGCAGCCGCGCGTCGAAGATCGTGTCGGTGTTGTTGCGCGGCTCGTTGGGGAAGTACAGCTGCGTGGTCAGGATCGGGCGGCCGGGCGCCTGCACCTTGACGTGGATGTGCCGCGTGCGGCCCGGGTAGAGGCCCGGCACGATCGTCGACAGCGTGAACGCGCCCTGGGCGTCGGTGTACTGGTGGCCGCGGAAGGTGTACCCGGTGTTGTCGTACGCACCGTTGACGTCCGCCTGCCAGAAGTCCAGCAGCGCGCGGTTCACCGGCAGGCAGGCGCGCCCGAAGACGTACCCCGTCACGGTCAGCCGGGTGCCCTGGGTGCCGGGGGTGACGAGGTTGGTCCGTTCCGGCGAGTTCGGCTTGAAGTAGGGGCCTTCGGTCTGCTCGATCGTGGGCTCGTCGCCGTCGTGGCACGCCGGGGTCAGCTCCGGGGCGTTGCCGCCGGCCACGGTGGTGCGCGCCAGCGCCGGGCCGCCGATCAGCGCGACGGGCGCTGCGACACTCGCCGCGAGCGCGGCCTTCAGCACCGTTTTGCGGCTGAGCTTGCTCTCTTCGTCCATGCCTGCTCCTCGTGGGGGCGTCGGGAATCCCCTCGAACGTAGGCAGCGCGCCGGGCGGCGACGATGGACTGGACCGGTCAGTCGTGGTGCTTATCCCCGCCGCGCCGGAAGTCACCCGGGCTCAGCCCGGTCTCCCGGCGGAAGAACCGGCAGAAGTAGGCCGGGTCGGCGAACCCGACACGGCTCGCGACCTGCCGCACGGTGAGATCCGTCCGCAGCAGGAACCGCTGGGCTTCCCGGGTCCGCGCCTCGCGCAGCAGCTGCGCGGCGGTGCGGCCGGTCGCGGTCTTCACGGCCTCGGTGAGGTGGCCCGGGGTGACGCCGATGCGGTCGGCGTGCGCGCGCACCGACCAGAGGCCGAGGTCGGGACGGGCGGCGAGCCGGGCGAACTCCGTCGCCACGGCCCCGGCCGGCGTCGGCGGCGGCGCCCCGGCCAGCCGTCCCACGCGCGCGAGGAGGACGTGCACCAGGGCCCGCAGCACCGACTCGTCACCGTGGCGCTGCTCCTCCTCGAGGTCGGCGATCAGCCGTGAGACGTCGGCGTCGGCGCGCTCGCCGAGCTCGAGCCACGGCCGTTCGCTCAGCCGCCGCAGCAGTTCGCGGTCGGCCGGGTGGTCGAGGAGGAAGTCGTCGGTGAACACGACGACGTGCCCGGTCAGGCCCCGCACCCCGGCCCACTGGTGGACCTGCCCCGACACGACGACCCCGAAGTGCGGCGGCCGCAGCGGCCAGCGCGCGAGGTCGACGACGTGCGTGCCGGTGCCGCCGGTGACGTGCACGAGCTCGTGGAAGGTGTGCCGGTGCGGGAACTCCGCGCGCGACAGCGGTCCGATGGTTTCGAAGGTCCCGACGGCGATGGGCGGCGCGTGCGGCGCCGGCACCTCCAGCCGGTGCATCGGCAGCTCCCCCGCCCGCGGCCGGGCGCAGGGGGTGCCGGGCGGAACGGTGGTGCCGCGCATGGTCTGGTCCCTTCGCCGCTCGGCGGAAAAGTCTAGACCAATTCGGGCACGATTCGCCGCTTTTGCCCCGATGATCGCAATCCGATCGTCGGGTACGAGAACGGGGCCGGTCCACTGTGGACCGGCCCCGTTCGTCGGGAGTCGTGCTTACGCGCGGCTGCGACGCCGGTTCAGCAGCAGCATCAGCGCGCCGCCGCCCAGCAGCAGGCCGCCGAGGGTGAACGGAACCGCCGCGTCGACACCGGTGTTGGCGAGGTCGCCACCGCCGCCCTGGTTGCCGGCCGGGGTGGTCGGCGCGGGGGTGGTGCTCGGCGCGGCGCCGGCCTCGGTCCACTTGGCGGCGGCCTTGGCCGTCACCGCGGTCTTCTCCGAGTCGGCGACGATCAGCGACTGAGCCGGCTGCTTCGCGTAGTTCTCGGCGACGAACAGGCGCCCGGTGTCCAGGTGCCCGCTGACCTTCAGCGAGAACGAGCCTTCGCCCGGCTTCGCGTCCTTCGGGACGTCGACGAACAGCTTGCTGCCGTCCTTGACGTCCGTGGCCTTCTGCTCCTTGCCGTTGGCGTCGGTGATCTTGACACCCTCGGGCAGCTCGCTGGTGAGCGAGGTGACGTCACCGGTGGTCGCGACGTCGAACGGGCCGATGCGGGTGCCCGCGGCACCCTCGGTCTTCGGCGAGGCGACGTTCAGGGTCGGCTTCGGCTGCTGGCCGATCCCGGTGTTCTCGCTGCCGGTGAGGTAGTCGTACAGCGCGACGACGTCGGCGGCCGCGGAGGCGTCACCTTCACCGAGCGGGTTGCCGTGGTCGAGGTTGATGCCGTCGCTGAAGTGCCAGACCGCGGCCTGCGTCGCGGAGATGGCCTCGCGGTCGCTCAGGCCGCCGTGCAGCTTGGCGCCCGCCTTGGCCAGCGTGCCGCCCAGCGCGTCCAGGTCGGCGCCCGGGTAACCGTGGTGCAGCACCCAGTTGATCTTGTCGCTGTTCTTGGTGAACGGCGACTTGGCGTCCGGGTACTTGTTCCACGGCCGCTCGACCATGTCGACGTCGTTGCGCATGTGGACCGTGATCTGCACGCAGTAGAGCTTGAGTGCGCTGCCGTCGGACAGCTTGAACCCGAACAGCTCGGTGGTCGCGCCACCGCCGCCTTCGAGGTTGACCTTGTAGCCGTAGGTGCCCTTTTCGCTGACCCGGCCGCGCGCCGCACCGTCGTCCGCGAGGGCCGACGGGGCACTGACCATGACTGCGGCGGCCGCGGCGAGCACCGCGATCCCGCCTCGCACGAAAGCTGACCTGACCTGCATAAATCTCCTATCCGAGCCCGAACCGCGACGGCAGTACCGCGTGAGATCACGAATCCCCGACCACAACGGCCACTGATTCGGGTGAGTGATCACCCGGTCAAGCGAGACCGGAGCTTACACGGACCCCACAAGGGCTACGCGCGGTGTCCCCGTTACCCGAATGAGTAGGCGAGACAGGGAAACCGCCAGGAGAAAAGCCGCGGATCAGCGCGTCGGAGAGGTCTCCGCCGGCGACGGGGCAACGGTGTCTTCGCCGTCTTCGCCCGGGACCGCGATTTCCTTGACGTCGGCCAGGGACTGGTCGAGCACGGCCAGGGTCGAGCGGAAGAAACCCAGCGAGATCGCGAGCACGGCCATCACGGCCGTCAGCACCAGGATGGCGCCCGGTGCGCCGAGACCGTCGGCGAGCAGACCGGCGCCGAGGGGGCCGGCCCATTGCAGGGCCTGCGATCCCAGCCGGGTCGCCGCGGTCACGCGGCCGCTGTAGGAGTCGGGGACCATGCGGACCTCGTACGCCTCGAGGACCGAGTTCAGCGGCACCGTCATGGTCATGGCGACCAGCAGGAAGGCGCCGATCTGCCACGGCGCGGGCAGCCACGCGATCGGCGCCAGCGCGACGACGAACACCCACAGCGCGCCGAACAGCACCCGCTTCGCGCGGAACCGCCGCAGCAGCAGGGAACTGGCGAACGCGCCGAGCACGCCGCCGGCCAGCGCCATCGCGTTGACCACACCGACGACGGACGGCGAACCGCCCCGGTAGAGCACCAGCGCGACGAGCAGCAGCACGAACCCCTGCGTGACCGCGTTGAGCAGCGCGGTCCAGACGATGGTCAGCCGCAGGTAGGAATTCGTCCGGACCACTCGCCAGCCGGCCCGGAGCTCGGCGATGAAGTCCGCTCGCTGCGCGCCTTCCGCCGCGTCGGGCCCCAGCGGCTTGCGGATCAGGGCCGTGGCCGCGGCCACGATGACGAACGAAACCGCGTCGGCCAGGAACGGGACCCACCGGAAGAGCCCGAACAGCAGGCCGCTCAGCGGCGCCCCGACCAGCCGGGCCGCCATCGTGCTGCCGAGGCCGCGCGCGGTCGCTTCGCCGATCTGGTCGCGGGGGACGATGCGGCGCAGGGCGGGAGTCGTGGCCGCGTACTGCAACCCGGCCGCGAGCCCGCTGCCGAGCGCGGCGACGTCCAGGACGACGATGGCGGGGCCCCCGGCGTAGACCAGCAACGCCACCACGCCCAGCGCGACGGCTTGGACCAGCGGGCACACCAGCAGGATCGCGCGGCGCGAGACCCGGTCGGCGAGGGTGCCGCCGACGAGCATCGTCACGACGGCCCCGATCATGCTGGCCGCACCGATGCTGCCGGCCTTCAGCGCCGAACCGGTCGAACTGAGCACCAGGAGCGGGAAAGCCGTTGTCGACAAACTGGTGCCCAGTGCCGAAAGCGCACTGCCCAGCCACCAGATCCGGTAATCGCGGTTTTTTCCCAGCGACGGCCGCTGGGCCGCCGGGTCTTCAACGCGCGCCATCGCCCCTGCTCTCCTGTGGCTCGTTCAGCCGACCGTGGCAGACCGATGGTTCCCGATTCCGGGCCCGCGCGGCCCGGCAACCGACCGGCAAGGTGCTGCCGGCCGGTTGCCGGACCGGCTCAGGCCGAAACGGCGTTGACGTATTCGCGCATCAACTTGGGCACCTCGTACACGTATTGGCGATCACGCCGGACCTGGACCGCCGAAACGTCGACGAGCCCGGCCAGCACGCCGATCCCGTCCACGTCCGGTTTCCCGTTCGCGGAGATCGAATCCAGCGCGTCGTCGATCGAAAACGCCTCGGTGAATTGCGAAAGGCGCAGCAACACCCCGCGTTGCCGATTGTCGAGCAGGCCGAACGCCCACGCCATTCCCTGACGCAGGGAACGCTGGTGGGAAAGCCCGCCCAGTGAGTTCTGCTCCAGGATCGGCAGGATCGGGCCTTCCGCCAGCATCATCCGCAACGGCACCGAACGCATGCGGAAAGCGGCGATTTCGATGGCGAGCGGCAACCCGCCCAGCCGGCGGCACAGCTGCACGACGCTCGGCATGCTCTCGCTGAGATCCAGCGTCGGCAGGGCGGAGGCGACCCGCAGGCGGAACAGCTCCGCCGCGGCGGGGTATCCGGTGGCGCCCGGCGGCAGCTCCACCGGCAGCGGCGCGACCTCCCAGACGTCCGCGGGCAGCGAGGCCGGCGCCTGCAGCGAGGTGATCAGGACGTGCAGGCCCGGGTACTGGTCCAGCAGCTGCCGGACCACCGGCATCACGGCGCCCAGCACCCGCTCGGCGTCGTCGATCACCAGGAGCATCCGCATTTCGTCGGTCTCGTGGCGATCCGCCGCGGAACCGGCCGGGAGCAGCGAGTCCAGCGCCCGGCAGATCTCGGCGACGGCGGCCCGCTCGTCCATGGTGGCCAGGCCGGGCGAACCGAGCTCGGCGACCGCCACCCCGTCGGGGAACCGGTCGATCAGCTGCGCGGCCGCGGCGAGCGCGAGCCGCGTCTTCCCGACCCCGACGGACCCGGTCAGCACCAGCGTCTTGCCCCGCCGGATCGTGGACACGACGTGCTGCAGGTCGGCGCGCCTGCCCACCGTGACGTCCTGCTTCGGCCGCAGCCCGACCCATTTCGCGCCGTGCGGGACCACGCTGCAGTCCGGCCGCTTGTCGTTCTCCGAACAGAACGAACCGGCCGCGTTGCCGGAATTGCTGTTTTCGGTCGAGAAAAGTGCGGAATTCTGCGAAGGCGCCGCCGAACGCAACGCATCGAGAAGGAGATCGACCGACGAACGGCGCGGATTCCTGATCGCGCCGGTTTCCAGATTTCTAATGGTGCGAACACTGACGTTGGACTGTTCGGCCAGTTTTTCCTGGCTCCAGCCGACCAGCTTTCTTCGCGCCACTAAAATGGCTCGAACTTGCCCGCTATCCACAATGCCCCCAGAGTGAATATTTAATTAAGTGAACGAGAATTCTTGAGCAACACAAGTTTTCCGCGAGGTCCCCCACCGAGCCGCCGAGGCCCGATTTCGAATTCCTTCGGACCTTCATCAGTCAATGCCTACTCGCGAAAGCGAGCGTACCCACGGGTGGCAGCCGTGTCAAAGAGCGACGAGACGCCGGACGCGGCCGACGCCAGGTCACACGACCGGCCTACTCGATCCGATATGCACCGCCGGATCCGATATGCGCCCCGGCCGCCCGCCCATTCAGCCCGCGGAATCCGGTCCGGGTGGGCCGATCCCGCCGTTTTCACCAGTTGCTGAAAAGGCTCCGGCCTGCGCGAACGAACGGAACCGGCCCTCGTGCCCGACACCTTCCGCCGCCGGTTCTCCCCGGCGTGACGGGGAGAACCGGTGGCTCGGCGCCTCGCGACGGGCGGTGGACCCCTTGGGCCACAGCGGTGACAGCGCCGGGGCCCGCATCAGCTCAGGTGAATGCCCTACGCGATTTGCTGGTCTGAATGGCTCATCGCGCGCCGGCTGACTACTGCGACCGAGTGAAATGTGGGACATCTCGGCTGGGAACGCACTCTCCAGTGTCCGCGAATTCGGACAAATACCTTATTTCGACATATTCTGCGGGTTGGGATAACGCTTTCCGGGTCTGGTTCCTACTACAGAGTAGCTAAAAAGCGTGGAGTGCGCCGGATGAGGGAAGGTCGCGTTCAGCCTGATGAAGGGGCGGGACCGGCGTTCGGTGGACCGGAGTTGCTTGCGCTCGACGGACCGGGATCCGGCAACCGCCAGGCCAAGCTCGCCTGGCTGGTCGCCGGGATTCCCGCGCCAACGGCATCGGGACCGGTGTCCGGCAGGACCGCGCTCGCCTGGCCGCTCGCTGGGATTCCCCGCCCCACCTCGTGTTCGGCGGACCGGGCTCGCCTGGTTGGTTGCCGAGATTCCCTGCTCTCAACGAGTCGGGACCCAGCAGGCCAAGCTCGCCCGGATTCCTCGCCCCAACGGATCGCGACCCGACGCCCGGAGAACCCGGCTGACCAGCAGCGATTCTCCCGCCACCCCAACGGATCCCTAAGCAGGCATCTCCAGAACAACCTGAAAACCACTCGCGTCAGGCTCCGCAACCAGCGCCCCACCGAGCAGCTCAGCCCGTTCCCGCATCCCGCGGATCCCATACCCCGCACCACTGGCCGCCAGCTCGCCGGACCGCTCCGGCACCGAGCCGTTCTCCGGCAGCCGATCCCGCACACTCATCCGGACAGCGTCCGTCAGGTACTCGAGTGTGATGGTGACGTCGTTGGCCGGGGCGTGTTTGCGGACGTTGGTCATTGCCTCCACCGCTACCTGGCGCACCGCGAGCGCCGACTCGGCCGACAGGGTGCGGGGTTCGCCGGTGGAAGCGAACTTCGCGCCGTGGTCCGCGGCCAGGGACACCAGCTCCTCCGCCAACGGGATCCGCTCGCCGCGCAGGGCGAGGACCGCCTCGCGGGCTTCGACCAGGCCCTTTTCGGCCATCCGGCGCGCTGTCTCCACCTGCTCGGTGACCTGGTCGGCGCCGGGGATCCGCACGGCGATCAGTCGGGCGGCGTCCAGGTGGACCAGCTGGGCGGTCAGGCTGTGGGCGAGCACGTCGTGGATCTCCCGCGCGATGCGCGCGCGTTCGGCGAGCGCCGCTGCCTCGGCCTGGGCCGCCTGGGCCGCCTGTTCCGCGGCTCGCGCGGCGCGTTCCTGGCGCAGCAGCGACCGGGTGGTCTCCCTGGCCTCTTTGTCCCGTCTGCTCAGGAAACCCACGGCGAAGGCGATCGCGGTGACGATGAAGAACGGCTGCCACGGGTGGGTCGAGGCGACGACCGTCAGCGCGACCGCGGCGAACCCGGCGGCCACCACCACCGGTGCCAGCTGCACCATCACCAGGGTGGTGATGCTCGTGGTCGCCAGGGCCAGGAGCTCGCTGCCCAGCAAGAGCGCGCCGGCGATCACTCCGATCTTCACCGCCAGGCAACCGAGCAGCAACCCGATGTTCCGCTGCTGTGCGGCGTACCGGGCCACAGCCGCCGCGAGCACGAGGACCACTTCGAGACCGATCAGCTCCAGCCGCCGGGTCAGCCGGTCCTCGGCGCCCGGCAGCTCGACGACCACGACGACCAAGCCGCCGATCGTCAGCACCGCCCGCACCACGCGGCCCACGGTGCGGGCGGCCGGCGACCGGAAGCGGTAGACCGCTCCGGGCGCCGGCCACGAGTCCCACAAGCCCTGTGCCCCCATGACCCAGTTCCTCACCACGGCGGAATCCGCTCGATATTCGGTCATGGTCAGGCTACTGGGAGTCATCAGGCGGCGGCAAACGCCGGTGGCTCAGCCGGCCGCGGCCGCCGCCGGCACGAGCCGGACGGACTTGGCGGAGCGGACCGCGACCACGATGGCCCGGGCGAGCAGCATCGCGCCGAAGGAAATGGCGACGAACCCGAAGCTCGTGCCGGTGTCCATGCTGTTCCCGATCGCGTGGAACGCCTGCCGGCTGAGCACCAGACCGGCCCAGATCGGGACGGCGATCCAGCCGCCCTGCAGCCACGTGACACCGTCGGCGTCGCGGGACACCTTGAGCAGCATGCCGTACACCGCGCCGAGCAACGCGCCGACCACGACGACCGCGGCGCCCAAGCCGATCGAGGCCCCGGGCTTGGCGTGGTCGATCAGGTCCGGCTCGAGGCACCCGACGGCCACCGGAAGGATCGGCAGCAGCCACGTCAGCACCTTCAGCTTGGTCCGGCGGAACTGCCGCAGGAACACGAACAGCAGCACTGCGACCGTCAGTACCGGAGTGATCGTCTCGCTCATCGGAAATCTCCGTCCTCACTGGTGAGGGAGCTCGGCTCACCGAGTACCAGTTGTGTGTGTCGTTCGGATGGGCGCGGCCGGCGCTGGGGGGCCGCCGACCGCTGAAGCAAGACTAGGGCTTCGGCGCCCCGTTTCACCTCTGCGTAGGGGTAGAGGTGCACACCTCCACCCCCGGGTGGAGACGGTGCCGGTCTCGGCTTGCCGGGCGGCCCGCCGATTGCCGGTTCCCTGCCTGGTAGGGCATTCGCTCCCGCGCAACCATGGTCGACGCGGACCGTACCGGCCCGTCAGCGCCGGCCACCGGGCACGGCTGCCGACCGAGTGGGAGATGCCGCCTGTGACCACCGTCGATTCCCCGCTGGAAGCGGCACTTCCCTTGTCCCCCTTGCAGGAGGGCCTGTTCTTCCACGCCCAGCTGAGCCGGGACGGCTTGGACGAGTACACCAGCCAGCTCGCCCTGCGGCTGGACGGGGAGATCGACCCCGCCCGCCTGCGCTCGGCGTGCGAAGCCGTCGTGGCGCGGCACGCCACCCTGCGGACGAGCTTCCAGCACCGCAAGTCCGGTCAGCCGGTGCAGCTCGTGCACCGCGAGGTCGCCGTCCCGGTCGCCTTTGTGGACTTCGGCGCGGAAGCGCCGGAAGACCGCGAAACCCGGCTGCTCGCCCACCTCACGGAAGAACGGCTGCGCGGCTTCGACCTCACCCGGCCGCCGCTGCTGCGGTTCGACGTCGTCCGGCTCGACGAGCGGCAGCACGTGCTCGTCCTGACCCACCACCACATCCTGCTCGACGGCTGGTCGCTGCCGATCGTCGTGCGCGACCTCATCACGCTGTACGCCACCGACGGCGACACCGGAGCCCTGCCGCCGGCCGTCTCCGTCGCCGGTTACCTGTGGTGGCTGGCGAAACAGGACAAGGACGCGGCCGCGGCGGCGTGGCGGGAAGCGCTTGCCGGGCTGCCCGCGCCCACCCTCGTCGCGCCGGGACAGGCCGACGGCCGGGACCGCATGCCCGCCTTGTCCGTGGCCGAACTGTCCACGGAGTCCACCGCAGCGCTGGTCACTGCCGCGCGGACGCGGGGCCTCACCCTCAACACGATCGTGCAGGCGGCGTGGGCGCTCGTGCTCACCACCCTCACCGGCAGCACCGACGTCGTGTTCGGGCAGACGGTTTCGGTCCGGCCCGCCGGGGTCCGCCGGGTCGAGGAGATGGTCGGGCTGCTGATCAACTCCGCGCCCGTGCGCGTCCGCCTCGATCCGGCGGAAACGGTGGAAGCACTGCTGAACCGGGTGCAGGAAGAGCAGTCCGCCCTTTCCGACCACCACTTCCTCGGGCTCCCGGAGATCCAGCGGCTCGCCGGGCGCGGCCCGCTGTTCGACACCTTCGTCGCCATCAGCACGGCCCGGACCGACGCGGACTCCACCGCCACCGAACCGCTGCCCGGCCTGCGCGTCACCCCGATCACCGGCGACGCCGACGGCGGCGCGCGGGACGGCGTGCTCGGGTCGACGCACTACCCGCTGAGCCTGCTCGTGGTGCCCGGGGACCGGATCCTGCTGGAGCTGAACCACCGGACCGATTCGTACTCCGCCGCGCAGGCCCAGCGGGTGCTCGACCTGCTCGAATCCGTCCTGGCCACGATCGCCGGCGAGCCCACGGCTCTCGTCGGCCGCATCGAGCCGCTCAACACGGCCGAGCGGGACACCGTGCTGGACTGGGCCACCGGCCCGGAACTGGACTTCCCGGCCGACACGCTGCCCACGCTCTTCGAGGCCCAGGTCCGCCGGACCCCGGCCGCGACAGCGCTTTCCGACCGCACGACGTCCCTCACCTACGCCGAGGTCGACGCGGCGGCGAACCGGCTCGCCGCCGAACTCCTCGAACGGGGTGTCGGTCCCGAAGACCACGTCGCGGTGCTGTGGCCGCACAGCGCCGAACAGATCGTCGTGCTGCTCGGGATCATGAAGGCGGGCGGCGCCTACCTGCCCATCGACCTCACGCTGCCGCCCGACCGGATCGCGTTCCTGCTGGCCGACGCCGCGCCTGTGTTGACGCTCGTGGCCGAGGGTGTCCACGCCGGAGTGCCCGAGGGCGCGCTGACTCTGGCCGACCTGGATCTGGACCGCCACTCCGCGAACGCCGTGACCGACGCGCGGCTGCGCCCCGACCACCCCGCCTACGTGGTCTACACCTCCGGGTCGACCGGCCGACCCAAGGGCGTGCAGACCCTGCACCGGTCCGTGATCTCTTACCTCGCCTATGCGCGGGAGGCCTACCCCGGGCTCGCCACTTCAGCGGTCGTCCACTCGCCCATCTCGTTCGACCTCACCATCACCGGCGTTTACGGCACGCTCAGCGCGGGCGGGCACGTGCACCTCGCGGGGCTCGACGAAACCGAGCCGCCGCCGATCGGCCCGGCGCCGTTCGGCAAGGCCACCCCGAGCCACCTGCCGCTGCTGACCGGCACGCACCCGTGGCTGGCTTCGACGGCGGAACTGGTGCTGGGCGGGGAACAGCTCGTCGGCGAGGCCCTGCGCGAACTGCGCACGGCCATCCCGACCGTCACCGTGATCAACGAGTACGGGCCGACCGAAACGACCATCGGCTGCATGCAGTACCGCATCGAGCCCGGCGACGAGGTCTCCCCCGGCGCGGTCCCGATCGGCCGCGGCATTCCCAACATCGACACCTACGTGCTCGACCCGTGGCTGCGGCCGGTCGCCGCCGGGGTCCCCGGTGAGCTGTACATCGGCGGGATCGGGCTGGCACGCGGGTACCTCGGCCGGCCCGGCCTGAGCGCGGAACGGTTCGTGGCCAACCCCTTCGGCGCGCCGGGTGAACGGATGTACCGCACCGGCGACGTCGTCTGGTGGTCGGCCGGCGGGCAGATGGTCTTCAGCGGCCGGTGGGACGACCAGGTCAAGATCCGCGGCCACCGCATCGAGCTCGCCGAGATCGAGGGCACGCTCACCCGGCACCCCGCGGTGCACCAGGCCGTGGTGGCCGTCCAGGAGAGCGGGCGGGCCAAGCGGCTGATCGGGTACGTGGTGACCGACGACGACTTCGACGCCGAACCGCTGCGGGAGCACGCCGCGGCGCAGCTGCCGGACTACATGGTGCCGGAAGCGTTCGTGCGGCTGCCGGAGCTGCCGTTGACCGCCACCGGCAAGGTGGACCGGGCCGCGCTGCCGCCGGTGGCGGCGGAGCGGGCGCCGGTGCCGGCCCAGCCCGCGCGCACGGACGTCGAACAGGTGCTGTGCCGGCTGTACGCCGAGGTCCTCGGGGTTCCCGAAGTCGGTGTCCACGACGGGTTCTTCGAGCTCGGCGGCGACTCCATCCTGTCGATCCAGCTGGTGGCCAAGGCCCGGCAGGCCGGGCTGGTGCTCGCTCCGAAGGACGTCTTCGCCCACCGCACGGTCGCCGCGCTGGCGACGCTGCCCGGGCTCGCCGACACCGGCCTGACCGGCCAGGCCCCGGCCGACGACCAGGACGCCACCGGCAAGTTCCCGGCGACGCCGATCATCCACCGGCTGCGGGAGCTCGGCGGCCCGGTGGACGCGTTCAACCAGTCCACCCTCCTCACTGTGCCCGCCGGCCTCGGCGTCGAGCACCTCACCACGGCCGTGCAGGCGCTGCTCGACCGGCACGACGCGTTGCGGATGCAGCTGACCGACGACTGGTCGCTCGCCGTGCCGCCGCCGGGGTTCGCCGACGCCGCCGGCTGCGTCCAGCGGGTCGACGTCGAAGGTCTGACCGGAGCGGCGCTGGAGTCGGCGGTCGCCGACCACGCCGCGCTCGCCGTGGACCGGCTGCGGCCGGCCGCCGGCCGGATGGTCCAGGTGACGTGGTTCGACGCCGGGAGCGAGCCCGGCCGGCTGCTGGTGGTGGTCCACCACCTCGCCGTCGACGGGATGTCGTGGCGGATCCTGCTGCCCGACCTGCACGCCGCCTGGCGTGCCGCGCGTGACGGCGCTTCCGCGCGGCTGGCGCCGGTGCCGACGTCGCTGCGCACCTGGAGCCTGGCCCTGTCCGAAGCGGCGACCCAGCCGCGCTGGACCGAGGAACTGGCTCAGTGGCAGGAAGTTCTCTCCGGCGACGACCCGGCGCTGGCCGCCGAAAGCCTCGATCCGCGCCGGGACGTCCACCGCACGGCGGGCACCCTCGCGGTGCGGCTCACCCCGGAAGAGACCCGGCCGCTGCTGACCACGCTCCCCGCGGCGTTCCGCGGCGGGGTCAACGACGTGCTGCTCACCGCGCTGGCGCTGGCCGTCGCGAGCTGGCGCCAGGCCCGCGGGACCGGCGGCGGCACCGACGTCCTGGTGGACCTCGAAGGGCACGGCCGCGAGGACGTCGGCGGCCTGGACCTGTTCCGCACCGCCGGCTGGTTCACGACGCTGCACCCCGTCCGCCTCGACCCCGGGACGTCCGGGGTCGGCGAGGCGTCGCTCGGCAAGGCCCTGCGGCGGGTCAAGGAACAGCTGCGCGCCGTCCCGGACCACGGCATCGGCTACGGGCTCGCGCGGTACCTCACCGACGAAGGCCGGGCCGCGCTCGCCGGCCGGCCGGATCCACAGATCGCGTTCAACTACCTGGGCCGGTTCACCACCGAGGCGGACTCCGAGTGGCGGTCCGCCGGTGAGTCGCCGGCGCCGTCGGTGCCGCCGGACTTCCCGCTCTCGCACGTGCTCGAGCTCGACGCCGTGACCGAGGACCGCCGTGACGGCCCGCACCTGACCGCGACGTGGAGCTGGGCGTCCGCGCTGCTGTCCGAAGAGGACGTTCAGGCCCTGAGCGACGCCTGGCTGGCCACCCTCCGGGTGATGGCCGCGTACGCCGAGCGCCCGGCACTGGCCGGCCTGACCCCGTCGGACGTCCCCCTGGACGACATCACCCAGGACGAGCTCGACCAGCTGGCCGAAGAGTCGCCGGTGACCGACGTCCTGCCGCTTTCGCCCACGCAGCAAGGCCTTCTCTTCCACGCGCTGTACGACCGGGAAGCGCTCGACGTGCACAACGTCCAGCTGGTGTTCGAGCTCGAAGGCTCGCTGGACCCGATGCGCCTGCGCCGGGCGTGCCAGAAGCTGGTGGACCGGCACGACACCCTGCGCACCCGGTTCGTCCGGCTGGCCTCCGGCGAACCCGCCCAGGTCGTCTCGGCGCACGTCCCGCTGCCCTGGCAGAGCATCGACCTGCGGGAGCCGGGTGAGCCCGAGCAACGGCAGCTGCTGGACGAGCTGCTCGTGCGGGACCGGCTCGAGCCGTTCGACACCGAACGCGCGCCGCTGCTGCGCGGCAAGCTGGTGCGCCTGGGCAAGTACCACTACGCGCTTGTCCTGACCCAGCACCACATCCTGGCCGACGGCTGGTCCGGGTCGATCGTGCTGCGCGACCTGGCCCACCTCTACCAGCGCCACGGTGACCCGGCCGGCCTGCCGGCCGTCACGCCCTACCGCCGTTACCTCGAATGGCTGGACCGGCAGGACACCGGCGCGGCCCGCGCCGCGTGGCAGAAGGCGCTGGCGGACCTGCCGTCGCCCACCCTGCTGGCGCCCCACACCGACACCGCGCTCGTGCGGGCCATGCCGGAGACGCGGACCGTCGTGGTGCCGCCGGCCACCACCGCGGCGCTCACCGAGCTGGCCCGCACCCACGGCGTCACGCTCAACACGGTGGTCCAGGTCGCCTGGGCGCTGACGCTGCACCGGCTCACCGGCCTGTCCGACATCGTGTTCGGCAGCACGGTTTCCGGGCGCTCGCCGGACCTGCCCGGGTACGCGGACATCGTCGGCCTGATGATCAACACCGTCCCGGTCCGGGTCCGGCTCGCCGGGTCCGAGAAGCTCGGCGCGCTGCTGGCCGACGTCCAGGGGGACCAGGCGGAGCTGACCGGGCACCACCACCTCCCGCTCGGGGAGATCCGGCGGGCCGCGGACGCGGGCGCGTTGTTCGACACCTGCCTGGTGTTCGAGAACTACGCCACGCCGCAGCAGCACTCGCCGTCCGGCACGCTGAGCATCGCCGAGGTGCGCGGTCACGACCCGTACCACTTCCCGCTCAAGCTGACCGTGACGCCGGAAGAGCGTCTGCACCTGGCGTTCGGTCACCGCCCGGACCTGCTGAGCGCGGCCACGGCGGAGCGCGCGGCGACGGTGTTCACCGGCCTGCTGGCGGAGCTGGCGAACCGCCCGTCGTCGGTCGTCGGCGACTTCCTGCCGGACCCCGCCCGCGTGCGCCGGGTCCAGGAGACCGTCACCGCACTCGTGGCCGGGCTGCTCGGCGTCGAGGCGCCCGGTCTCGACGACGACTTCTTCGGCCTCGGCGGCGACTCGCTGCTCGCGATGCGCCTGACCGGCCGGATCCGGACCGCACTCCAGTCCACAGTGGACATCAGCTCGATCTTCCACGCACGCACGGTGCGGCGCATCGCCACGCTCTGCGTGCTGGCGTCGCCGGGTTCCCCCGGTGACGGACACCCGCAGCCCACGACGAAAGGCACCCGGTGACGCAGAACCCCTTCGACGACCCGGACGGCACCTTCCTGGTCCTTCGCAACGAAGAGCGGCAGCACTCCCTGTGGCCGTCCTTCGTCGAGGTCCCCGCGGGCTGGACGGTCGTGCACCCCGAAGACACCCGGCAGGCTTGCCTCGACTACGTCGAAGAGCACTGGACCGACATCCGGCCGCAGAGCCTGGTCGACGCGATGGACTCGGCATGAGCGACGACGAAACGGTCGTGGTGACCGGGCTCGGGGCGATCACCCCGCTCGGCGCCACGGTCAAGGAAACCTGGGCGGCGCTGCTCGAGGGCCGCGGCGCGGTCGCGAAGCTCGACGAGCCGTGGGCGGCCCGCCTCCCGGTCCGGATCGCGGCGAAGGCCGCGGCGGACCCCGCCGAGCTGCTCGGGCGGGTGCCCGCCCGGCGGCTCGACCGGGTGGGCCAGTTCGGTGTCCTGGCGGTGCGCGAAGCGTGGTCCGACGCGGGTTTTGTCGGCCCGGCGGACGGTGACTCCGCGGGCCGGCCGGACCCGGAACGGGTCGCCGTGGTGCTCGGCACCGGCGTGGGCGGGGTGCACACCGTCGTCCACAACCACGACCAGCTGCGGGAGCACGGGCCGCGCAAGGTGTCGCCGCTCGCGCTGCCGATGCTGATGAACAACCACGCGGCGGCGCAGGCCTCCCTGGAGATCGGCGCCCGGGCGCTGGCGACGGCGCCGAGCACCGCCTGCGCGGCGGGCGCGGAAGCCATCGCCGCCGGGCTCGACCTCATCCGCCTCGGCCGCGCCGACGTCGTCGCGGTCGGCGGCGCCGACGCGGGGATCCACCCGCTGGTCGTCGCCGGGTTCGCGCAGATGCGGGCGCTGTCGGCCCGCAACGACGAGCCGGCGCGCGCGTCCCGGCCGTTCGACCACACGCGGGACGGGTTCGTGCTCGCCGAAGGCTCGGCCGTGCTGATCCTGGAGCGCGCCTCCCACGCCCGGGCGCGGGGCGCGCGGGTCCACTGCACCCTGGCCGGGGCCGGCATCAGCGCCGAGGCCCACCACATCACCAGCCCGCACCCGGACGGCGCGGGCCTGGCGAGCGCATTGCGCCGGATGCTGTCCGACGCGCGGCTCGACCCGGCCGACGTGGGACACGTGCACGCGCACGCCACCTCGACCGGCGCCGGCGACGTCGCCGAAAGCCGCGCGATCAGCACGGTGTTCGGGCTGGGGACCGTCCCGGTCTCCGCGATCAAGTCGATGACCGGGCACCTGCTCGGCGCGGCCGGCGCCCTCGGCGCGGTCGCTTCCGTGCTCACCCTGGTGCACCGGGTCGCGCCGCCCACCGCCAACCTCGACGACCTCGACGAGCGGATCGACGTCGACGTCGTCGGGACCTTCCCGAGGGAGCTGACCGGGCCGCGCGCCGCGATCTGCAACGCCGCGGGTTTCGGCGGCCACAACGTGTCCCTCGCCTTCACCCCCCACCCCTGACGACCGGAGGGCGCCAGCCATGCAGCGCACCATGCTCAAGTCCAAGATCCACCGAGCCACCGTCACCCAGGCGGACCTGAACTACGTCGGCTCGCTCACCCTCGACCCGGCCCTGATGGAGCATGCCGACCTCCTGCCGGGCGAGCTCGTGCACGTCGTCGACGTCAACAACGGCGCGCGCCTGGAGACCTACGTCATCGAAGGCGAGCGCGACTCCGGTGTCGTGTGCATCAACGGCGCCGCCGCGCGCCTGGTGCACCCCGGCGACATCGTCATCATCATCGCCTACGCCACCGTCGACTACGCCGAAGCCGCCTCGCTGGCGCCCCAGGTCGTGTTCGTCAACGAGGTCAACGCCGTGGTCAAGGTCGGCACCGACCCCTCGTCCTGAAACCGCCGCACCCCAGCCCGAAGGGACCATCACCCACGATGATCACCGAGTCCCAGGAGGAACAGGACTCCACACTGTTCACCCTCGAACAGACCACCGCCAGCCTGATGGAAGTCGACGCGTCCTTCCGGGCCAACCTGAACTGGAACTACGGGGAGCGCAACAACCGCATCTGGGCGCTCTACGAGAAGAACAAGGTCAGCCAGTGGAACGCCGCGACGGACATCGACTGGGACCACGACGTGAAGTTCGGCGCGCCGCTGGAGGAGTGGCAGAGCCGCGGGGTCGCGTCGTTCGTCGTCGGCAATGACAGCCCCGTGCCCGCGGAGCTGCTCAACCAGTTCCGCTGGGAGTACCAGGCTTGGATGGTGAGCCAGTTCCTGCACGGTGAGCAGGGCGCGCTGGTCACCACGGCGCGGCTGGTGGAGACCGTGCCGGACATGGAGGCGAAGATCTACGCCGCCTCCCAGGTCGCGGACGAAGCCCGGCACGTCGAGGCCTACGCCAAGTACATCGACGAAAAGCTCGAGACGTCGTACCCGATCAACGCCGGGCTCAAGACCCTCCTGCGCGACCTGCTCAAGGAGTCCCACTGGGACATCGTCTACCTCGGCATGCAGGTGATCGTCGAAGGGCTGGCGCTGGCCGCGACCCGGCTGGCGAGCACCGGGTTCGGCGACCCGATCATCACCGCCATCACCAAGATGATCGCCCGCGACGAAGCCCGGCACATCGGGTTCGGCGTGGTCGCGCTGACCGGCATGTACGACAGCATCACCACGGCCGAACGGGACGAGCGCGAGGCGTTCCTGCTCGAGTCGATCCACCTGATGTCCCGGCGGTTCCTGCTCCGCGAGGTCTGGGAGCGCATGGAGCTCGACGTCGAGCGCGGGATCACCTTCGCCCGCAACGACCCGATGATGTTCGGCTACCGGCAGCTGCTGTTCCAGCAGGTGATCCACATCCTGCGGCAGCTGGGGATCCTGACCCCGAAGCTGCGTGACCTCTTCCTCAGCGAGTCACTGGCCAAGCCGGACGCCTTCCGGGGAATGTCCTAGGCCCACGGATCGGAGAACCGGCGTGCGTTCGCAGTGCGAAGACGTTGTGGTCACCGGCCTGGCGGCGACCACGCCGCTGGGCGGGGACATGCGGTCCACCTGGCGCGAGCTGCTGGCCGGCACGTCGGCCGCGGCCGGGCTGGCCGAGCCGTGGGCCGCGGCGCTGCCGGTGCGGATCGCCGCGCGCGCCGCGGCCGAACCGGCGCCGCTGCTCGACCGCGTGCCGGCCCGGCGGACCGACCGGGCGTCGCAGTTCGCGCTCGTGGCGGTGCGCGAAGCCTGGCGTGACGCCGGTTTCACCGCCGCGGCGGGTGAGCCGGGCCAGCCGGAGCCCGCGCGGGTCGGGGTCGCCATCGGGAGTGGCATCGGCGGCCTCGGCACGCTGCTGGCCACGCACGACCTGGTGCGCGACGACGACAGCCGGCGCGTGTCGCCGTTCGCGGTGCCCATGCTGATGAACAACTCGGCGGCCGCGCTGGCCGCGTTGGAGCTCAACGCGACTGCGGCCGCGCACGCGCCGTCGACGGCGTGCGCCGCGGGCGCGGACGCCATCGCCGCGGGGCTGGACATGATCCGGCTGGGCCGCGCGGACGTCGTGGTCGCCGGCGGCACCGAGGCGATCGTGAACCCGACCACGCTCACCGCGTTCGCGACGATGAAAGCGTTGTCGCGCACCAACGAAACGCCGTCGAACGCCTCCCGGCCCTACGACAAGAAGCGGGACGGGTTCGTGCTCGGCGAAGGCGCCGCGCTGCTGGTGCTCGAGTCCGGCCGCCACGCCCGGCGCCGCGGCGCGCGTGTGTACGCGGAGCTGGCCGGGGCCGGCGTCAGCGTGGACGCCCACCACATCACCCGCCCGCACCCCGACGGCCGCGGGATGGCCCAGGCCATCGGCCGCGCGCTCGACGACGCGCGGATGCGGGCCGCGGAGGTCCGGCACGTCAACGCCCACGCGACGTCCACCCCGCTGGGCGACCTCGCCGAGTCGGCGGCCATCACCTCGGTGCTCGGCACCCGCGGCCACGCCGTCTCCGCGATCAAGGCGTCCGCCGGGCACCTGATCGGGGCGTCCGGCGCGCTGTCCGCGGCGACGACGGTGCTCGCGCTGCACCACCGCACGGCGCCGCCGACCATCAACATCCAGGACCTGGACGACGCCATCACCCTCGACGTCGTCCGCGACGACCCCCGCCCGCTGGCGGCCGGGTCGCTCTCGGCGTTGAGCAACTGCGCGGGTTTCGGCGGGCAGAACGTCGTGCTCGCCTTCCGCACCGTGAGCCACTGAAAAAGGGGCCGTGCGGGCTTTTCGCCCCGCACGGCCCCTTTTTGCCCGCTCTCAAGCCGGCAGCAGCTCCCGGACCTCACCGTTGATCCGGCCGTCGCACAGCGCCGACCACATCACCCGGCGCCGCGGCTTGCCGCTCGACGTCACCGCCAGGCCGCCCCGCGGCAGCTGGGCGACGAGCAGGCTCGCGTCACCCAGCGCCTCGCTGAGCACCTGGTGGGCCGCGACTTCCCAGTCCGGCGCGGGCTTCTCGAGCACGGCGACGCCGGTCGCGCGGCCGTCCCGGTGGCCCAGCAGCACCGCGACGCGCCGCTCGGGAATGCCCAGGGCGTGCAGCTGCGACTCCAGCGTCTCCGCGAACACCATCCGGCCGCGCACCTTGAGGCCGTCACCGAGCCGGCCGACCACGAACAGCTGGCCGTCGTGCAGGAATCCCGCGTCGCCGGTGCGCAGCACCCCGCCGTCGAGCGCGGTGCCCGAGGCCGAACCCGGGTCACCGACGTACCGGGTCGCCACCGACGTGCCGGTCACCAGGATCTCCCCGACGGTCCGGTCCGGGACCACGGCGCCCTCGTCGTCGACGACGCTCACGGTGGTCCCGGCGAGCGGGCGCCCGCAGCCGACGATCCGGCTGTCCGAAGCGCCGTCCGGCGCCGCCGCGCTCCAGCCCTCACCGATCGGCAGGCCGGTGACGGCGAGCGTCGCCTCCGCGCCGCCGTACGCGGGCTTCAGGGACTCACGGTCGAACCCGTGCGGCCGCAGCAGCTCGTCGAACGACTCCAGCACCTGCGGGTCGATCCGCTCGGCGCCGAGGATCACCGACCGGATCGAGCCGAAGGACAGCCCGGCGAGGTCGGCCGGGCGGACCCGGCGCAGGATGTAGGCGAGACCGAAGTTCGGCATCGCGGCCAGCCCGACCTGGTTGTCGCTGATGCACCGCAGGTACCGCAACGGCGAGCGGATGAAGTCCTCCGGCTGCATCATCCAGCCGTCGCACCCCGTGGTCACGATGTTGATCAGGCAGCCGATCAGGCCCATGTCGTGGTGCACCGGGAGCCAGGCGATGCCCGGGTACTCCGGCTTCCACTGCAGCCACTCGCGCATCGCGGAGACGTTGGCGCGCAACGCGGAGTTCGTCACCAGCACCCCGCGGGAGGACCCGCTGGAGCCGGAAGTGAACTGCAGCAACGCGAACTCGGCTGCCGGGTAGGGCCGCAGCGCGGGCTCGACGCCGTCGACGAGCGTGTCGAACGCGACCGGCGCGGGCAGGCCGAGGCCGTCGATGGCGGCTTCCACCGGCGTGAGCCATTCCTCGTCACACACGACGAGTGCCGGCCGCGCGGTGTCGAAGAGGTGCCGGACGTGCTTCGCGTACTCCCCCGCGCGCTGGAACGCGAACGGCGGCGGGATGGAACACGGCGTGGCCCCCGCCGCGATGGCCCCGAAGAACCCGGCGACGAAGGCCGGGCTCGACCGCTGGACGATCACCACGACGTCACCCCGCTCGACCCCCGCCGCCCGCAGCGCTTCCGCCGTGCGCAGGGTGAGCGCGGCCAGCTCGGGGTAGGGGTGGTGGGTCCACGAATCGTTCGGGGCCGCGAAGTGCAGGCCGCGTTCGGTGGCCGTGTCGCCGAGCCAGTCGAGTAGTCCCCTGTCCGGGATGCCGCTCATCGGCCGCGTCCTTTCGCCGTCGTGGTCATCCGCAGCCGCATCATGCGCGCGGGCACCGGCGGTTTTCCAGGCAGTGAGCCGGTAACTCGATTGCCGGTTCGTTTCCTGGTCCCCGCGCCCCGCGCGCGAAAGCATCGGGCGTCCGCCGCCTGAGAGGAGCACCCCGTGCAGCAGGAAGGTGAACGGCACCGGACGAGTCCGCGCGGCCGGATCACGACCGTCGGCGCCCCGGTGCCGCTGACCGCCGCCGCCCGGGGTGTGTGGCTCGGGCAGAAGTTCGCCCCCGGCTCCGCCGCCTTCAACTTCGTGCGCCGCTTCGACATCCGGGGCGAGCTGCGGCCGGACCTGCTCGAGCACGCCATCCGGGTGGCCCAGGACGAGTGCCAGACCTTCGACGTCCGCTTCGACGACGACGGTTCCGGGCCGTACCAGGAATACCTCGGGCGGCCGAACGCGAGCTTCCGGGTCATCGACTTCGCCGACCACGCCGAGCCGGAAAAGGCCGCGCACCAATGGATCGACGAGCAGCTGCGGGTCCCCGTCGACCTGCGCCGGGACGTGCTCGCGGTGGACGTGCTGCTGAAACTCGGGGCGGCGCACCACTTCTGGTACAGCTGTTACCACCACGCGCTGATCGACGCGCACGGGCTGAACATCCTCACCGACCGCATCAGCGACGTCTACGCGGCCCTGGTGGCGGGCGCCCCGATCCCGGACGCGCCGCTGGGCGCCGTCGGCGTGATGGCCGTCGAAGAAGCCGCGTACGAGGCGTCCGAGCAGTTCGGGATCGACCGCGAGTACTGGCTCGCGCGCCTGGCCGACCGCCCGGAACCGGTCACCCTCGCGACCCGCGCTTCCCACGGCGGCACCGGCGTCCTGCGCGCCGAAGCCGTCCTGCCGCCGACCGAAAGCGCGGCGCTGGCGCGGCTCGGCCGGCAGGCGCGCGCCCCGTGGACCGCGGTGATGATGGCCGCCGTCGCCGCGTACCTCAACGGCCTGACCGGCCGGCGTGACATCGTCGTCGGCGTCCCGGTCGCCGCACGCCGCACGGACGCCGCGCGCACCACCCCGGCGATGCTGGTCAACGAGCTGCCGCTGCGGCTCGCGCTCCGGCCGGAGCTGACCGCCGCCGAGCTGATCGGGCACGTCACCCGCGAGCTCGGCGACCTGCTCACCCACCAGCGCTACCGGCACGAGAACGTGCGCCGGGACCTGGAGCTGCGCGGCGCCGCGGAGCGGCTGTTCGACGTGGTGGTCAACATCGTGCAGACCGGCGACCGGACGGCCCTCGGCGGTGTCCCTTGCACGGTCGACGTCCTCAACAGCGGCCCGGTCGGCGACCTCAACATCACCGTGCACCCCGCCGGCGGCGGCGCCGGCCAGGTCGTCGAGATCTCGGCCGACGCCGGGCGCTACACCCAGGACGAGGTGGACGCCCACCGCGACCGGCTGCTGGCGTTCCTGCGCGGCTTCACCCGCGCGGACGCGCAGACCCCGCCGTCCCGGCTCCCGCTGGTGACCGACGCCGAGCGCGCGCGGGTCCTGGGCGCCTGGAACAACACCGCCCGCCCGGTCCCGCGGACCACTCTCCCGGCCCTGTTCGAGGCGCAGGTGGCCCGCACGCCGGCCGCCGACGCCGTGGTGGCCGACGACCTGACGCTCGACTACGCGACGCTCAACGCCCGCGTCAACCGGCTGGCGCGGCTCCTGCTGGCGCGCGGGGTGCGCCGCGGCCGGTTTGCCGCCGTGGTCATGTCCCGCGGCCTGGACACCCTGGTGACGCAGCTCGCGGTGCTGAAGACCGGCGCGGCCTACCTCCCGGTGGACCCGACCTACCCGGCCGAGCGCATCGCCGGGGTCTTCGCCGACGCCGGACCGGCGCTCGTCGTCACCCACCGCGCGACCAGCCTCACCGAGCAGGGCGACGCGCCGTGGCTGTACCTCGACGACCCGGCGGTGGCGGCCGAGCTGGCCGCGTCCGACGAGCACAACCTGGACATCGCGCCGGCCCCGGCCGACATCGCGTACATGATCTACACCTCGGGGTCGACCGGCCGCCCCAAGGGTGTGCTGGTGCCGCACGCCGGCCTCGCGGACTTCGCGGCCACGCAGGTCGACGTCCTGCGGCCGCGGCCGGGTGAGCGGGTCCTGATGATCAGCTCCCCCAGCTTCGACCCGTCGCTGTGGGAGCTGTGCACCTGGCTGACGAGCGGCGGCTGCGCGGTCATCGCGCCGGCCCACCTGCTGCCGGGCGCGCAGCTGGCGGAGTTCGTCACCGCGCACGGCGTCACGTGTGTCGGCACCGTGCCGTCCGTGCTCGCGACGTTCGCCCCCGGCTCGCTGCCCGAAAACCTGATCATCGCGGTCGGCGCCGAGGCCCTGCCCGGTGAGCTGGTGCAACGCTGGGGTGACACGCAGCAGCTGCACAACGTCTACGGCGCCACGGAAAGCACCGTCTTCACGACGATGAGCCCCGCGCTGTCCGGCCCGGGCGTGCCGTCGATCGGCGCGCCGATCCTCAACGCCCGGGTGTACGTGCTCGACGACGCGCTCCGGCCGGTGCCGCCCGGGGTTTCCGGCGAGCTGTACCTGGCCGGTCCCGGTGTCTCCTACGGTTACCACCGCCGGACCGGGCTCACCGCCCAGCGGTTCGTGCCCGACCCGTTCGGCGCCGCGGGCACCCGGATGTACCGCACCGGTGACACCGGCTTCTGGCGGAGTGACGGTCAGCTGCACTTCATCGGCCGGACCGACCGCCAGGTGAAGGTCCGCGGTTTCCGCATCGAGCTCGGGGAGATCGAGACCCGGCTGGACGCGCACCCGTCGGTGGCCCGGGCGGCCGTCGTGGCCCGCGAGGAGCCGCCCGGCGTCCACCGCCTTGTCGCCTACGCGGTGCCGACGGACGGCGGCGTGGTCGATCCCGCGGCCCTGCGCGCCTGGGTCGCCGCGGCGCTGCCGGAGCACATGGTGCCCACGGCGGTCGTCGCGCTGGAAAGCTTTCCGCTGACCACGAACAACAAGATCGACCGGGACGCGTTGCCCGCCACCGGGTTCCGGGGCGCGACGGACGGCCGCGCGCCCCGCGACCGCGTCGAAACCGTGCTGTGCGAACTGCTTCACGACGTCCTCGGCGCGGTCGACGTCACCATCGACGACAACTTCTTCGACCTGGGTGGCGACTCCATCACCGCCGTCCGGTTCGCCGGGCGCGCAGTCCGGGCGGGGGTGGCCCTGACGCCGCAGGAGGTCTTCACCTACCGGACGGTGGCGACGATGGCCACCGCCGTCCGGGACTCCGACGCGCCCTCCGAAGACCACTCACTGCTGGGTGAGTCCGCTCCGGCGGAGTCGCCGGTGCTGCCGCTTTCGCCGTTGCAGCAAGGCATGTTGTTCCACACGGTGTTCGCGGCGGGCGACGGCGCCGACCCCTACATCGGGCAGAAGGTCTTCGAGCTGACCGGCGACGTTTCGGCGCCGGTGCTGCGCGCCGCCGTCACCGCGCTGGTGGCCCGGCACGACGCCCTGCGCGCCGGTTTCGACCACGACGAGCTCGGGGAGGCCCGGCAGATCGTCGCCGACACCGTGACGGTCCCGTGGGCCGAGCACGACCTGCGGGGCACGGCGTGGGAAGCGCGGCTCGCCGAGCTGCTGGCCGTCGACAAAGCGACGCGGTTCGACATGGCCGCGCCCCCGCTCCTGCGTTTCACACTGGTGACCCTGGCCGAAGACCGGCGCCTGCTGGTCTTCACCAGCCACCACATCCTCTTCGACGGCTGGTCGATGTCGATCATGCTGCGCGACCTGTTCGCCTGTTACGCCGCGGGCGGCAGCGGCGAAAGCCTGCCGACGGCGGTGTCCTTCGCGGCCTACCTGCGCTGGCTCGCCGGACAGGACCAGGAGCAGTCGGCCGACGCCTGGAAGCACTCGCTGGCCGGGTTCGAGCAGCCCGCTCTGGTGGCTGCCGGCGCACCGCCGTCCACCGCGATGCCCGCGCTGGCCGTGCACACGCTGTCCGAAGAGCTTTCGACGGCGTTGTCCCGCGAGGCCCGCGCCCGGAACCTCACGCTGAACACGGTGTTCCAGGGGGCTTGGGCGACAGTGCTCGGCCTGCTCACCGGACGCCGTGACGTCGTGTTCGGCACGTCGGTGTCGGCCCGACCGCCGCACCTGGCCGGGGTTGGCGACCTCGTCGGGCTCGTGATGAACACCGTCCCGGTGCGGGTGAAGCTGGCCGACGGCCACCGCCTCACCGACGTGCTCACCCAGGTGCAGGCCGAGCAGGCCGCGCTGACCCCGCACCACCAGCAAAGCCTGATCGACATCCAGCGTGACCTCGGGCTCGGCGAGCTGTTCGACACCACGATGGTGTTCGAGAACGCCCCCGTCGACCGCGACGCCATCCGCCGGACCGTGCCGGGCCTGCGGATCGCGATGACCGAAGCCGACCGCACCGGCGTCACCCACTACCCGCTCAGCCTGATCGTCTACCCGGGCGAGCGGCTGCGCCTGGAACTGACCTACCGCGGTGACCTGTTCGACGCCGGGCAGGCCGAAACGCTGCTGGCCCGCCTGACCCGGTTCCTCGAAGCCTTCGCGGACCGGCCGGAGATCCCGCTGGGCCAGGTCGACCTGCTCGGCGCCGAAGAACGCCGGGACCTGGTGCACCGCTGGAACTCCACGCACCACGACGCCGAGCCGGGCACGCTGCACGAGCTGTTCACCGCCCAGGTCCGGCGCACTCCGGACGCCGAGGCCGTGGTCTGCGGGACCGAGCGCGTCAGCTACCTCGAGCTCGACCACCGCGCGGCCGGGCTGGCCGCGGGTCTGGTCCGCCGGGGCATCGGGACCGGCGACGTCGTGGCGGTGGCGCTGCCGCGGTCGGTCGAGCTGATCGTCGCGCTGCTCGGGGTGCTCCGGTCCGGGGCCGCGTACCTGCCGCTCGACCCCGAGTACCCGGCGGAGCGCGTCCGGTCGATGACGGCCGACGCCCGGCCGGCGCTCACCATCGACAGCACCACTTTCGCCGAGCTGACCGACCACGACGAGCAGACACCCGACCGTGCGGTCGACGACGTCCACCCGGCGTACGTGATCTTCACGTCCGGGTCGACGGGGCGGCCGAAGGGCATCGTCGTCGCGCACCGCGGGATCGTGAACTACCTGCGCTGGAAACAACGGCGGTTCCCGCTGGCACCAGGTGAGCGGGTGCTGCAGCGGACGTCGATGAGCTTCGACCCCTCGGTGTGGGAGATCTTCTGGACCCTGCACGCCGGCGCGACGATGGTCATCGCGCGGCCGGAGGCCGACCAGGCGCCCGGGTACCTGCCGGACCTCATCCGCGCGGAAGGCGTGGGGACGGCCCAGTTCGTACCGTCCACATTGGAGTTGTTCCTGCTTGCGCCGGGAGCGGCGGAGTGCACGCAGCTGCGGCAGGTCTTCTGCGGCGGCGAGATCATGACCGCGGGGCTGGCCGAACGGTTCGCCCGCGTCAGCGATGCCGCGCTCCACAACCTCTACGGGCCCACGGAAGTCTCGATCTACACGACGTCGTGGCAGGCCGAGCCGGGTGCGGGCACCGCCGCCGTGCCGGTCGGGCACCCGGCGGACAACCTGCGGGTGTTCGTGCTGGACGGCGCCCTGCGGCCGGCCCCGACCGGCGTGCCCGGGGAGCTGTACATCGCGGGCACCGGCGTCGCGCACGGGTACACCCGCCGGTCGGCGCTCACCGCGGAACGGTTCGTCGCCGACCCGTTCGGCGCGCCGGGGACCCGGATGTACCGCACCGGCGACCTCGGCGTCCGCCGTCCGGACGGCGCGCTCGCCTACCTCGGCCGGGCCGACCACCAGGTGAAGATCCGCGGGCACCGGATCGAGCTCGGGGAGATCGACGCGGCGGTTTCGGCCGCCGAAGCGGTCCGGCAGGTCGCGACGATCGTCCGTGAAGACAGCCCCGGCCGGCACCACATCGTGTCCTACGTGGTGCCGCGGCCCGGCGCCGAGATCGACGTCCGGAGCGTGCGGGACCGGGCGGCGGCCGTCCTCCCCGAGTACATGGTCCCGGCCGCCGTCGTGGTGCTGCCGGTGCTTCCGTTGACCCCCAACGGGAAGCTCGACCGGGCGGCGCTGCCGGCCCCCGGGGTCACCACGGCCAGCGAGCGCCGCGAACCGCGGGACGACCGCGAACGCCTGCTGTGCAAGCTGTTCGGCGAGGTGCTCGGCCGGACGCGGGTGGCCATCGACGACAACTTCTTCGACCTCGGCGGGGACTCCATCGCCTCGACCCGGCTGGCCGGGCGGGCCCGGGTCGCCGGGCTGGCGCTCACCCCGCGCGACGTCTTCCGCCACCGCACGGTCGCGGCGCTGGCGGCGGTCGCCGGCGCCGCCGGCCCGGACACCGCGGCCTACGTCCCGCCGGCCGCCCCCCTGCTCACGCTGGACGCCGATGAGCTCGCCGAACTCGAAGCGCAATGGGAGACCCAGAAATGAAGCCGACCTCGTTCGAAGCGGTGCTGCCGCTGACGCCGCTGCAGGAGGGCATGCTCTTCCACGCGCTCTACGACGGCGAAGGCACCGACTTCTACAACGTGCAGGTGCCGATCGAGCTCACCGGCGACCTGGACGCGGACCTGCTGCGACGCTCGTGCGAGCTCGTCGTCGCCCGGCACCCCGCGCTGCGGGCCGGGTTCCTGCAGCGCCGGTCGGGTGAGCCGTTCCAGGCGATCGCGGCGAAGGTGCAGGTTCCGTGGGCCGCCTTCGACCTCAGCGGGTTCGGCGAAGCCGAGCAGCACCCCCGGCTGGTCCGGCTGCTGACCGAGGACCGCGAGCGCCGGTTCACGATGACGAACCCGCCGCTGCTGCGGTTCACGCTGGTCAAGCTGGCGCAGCGGCGGCACGTGCTGGTGCTGACCAACCACCACATCCTGCTCGACGGCTGGTCGATGCCCGTGGTCGTCGGCGATCTCTTCCGCATCTTGCGCGCCGGCGGTGACAGCTCCGGCCTCGAAGCGGCCGCGCCGGTCGGGGACTACCTCGGCTGGCTGGCCGCGCAGGACCGCGGCAAGGCCGAAGCGGCCTGGACGGCGGCGATGGCGGGCCTGGAGCAGCCGACCCTGCTCGGCCGCGGCCAAGCCGCCGGCGAACACCGGCAGCAGCGGGTCCGGCTGGAGCTGTCCGGCGAGCTGTCGGCCGCGCTCACCGAGACGGCCCGCTCACGCAACCTGACCGTGAACACGGTGGTGCAGGGCGCGTGGGCGCTCCTGCTGGGCATGCTGACCGGCCGCCGGGACGTCGTTTTCGGGTGCACGGTGGCGGACCGGCCGCCCGTGGTGCCCGGCATCGAGCGCATGGTCGGGCTGCTGATCACCACAGTCCCGGTCCGGGTGCGCGTCGACCCCGCCGAGCGGGTGTCCGCGCTCCTGGACCGGATCCAGGACGAGCAGGCGATGCTCGGGGAGTACCACCAGCTCGGGCTCGCGGACATCCACCGGGTGAGCGGGCACGCCGAGCTGTTCGACACCACGATCGCGTTCGAGAACTACCCGCTCCCGCCGTCGGCCGGCGGCATCCCGGGCCTCGGCGTCGCGCTCGCCCAGGGCATCGTCGAGGACGTGCCGGAGGGCACCCACTACCCGCTCAGCCTGGCTGTTTTCCCCGGCACACCGACAACTTTCGAGCTGAACTACCGCGCGGACCAGTACTCCGAAGCGGCCGCGCAAACACTGGTGGACCGGCTCGCCCTGCTGGTGCGCCACATCGTCGAACGGCCGGACACCGCGGCCGGCGCGGTGCCGCTGCTCACCGAGGACGAGCACCGGCGGGTGCTCGAAGAGTGGAACCCGCCGGCCGGCCCCGCCCCTTCCGGCACGCTGGTCGACCTCTTCGAGGCGCAGGCCGCGCGCACTCCGGACGCCCCCGCGGTCACCTGCGGCGCCGAGCGGCTGACCTTCGCCGAGCTGGACCGCGAAGCGAACCGGCTCGCCCGGCGGCTGACCGCGCTCGGCGCCGGGCCCGAGCGGTACGTCGCCATGGCGCTGCCGCGGTCGGCCGGCGCGGTCACCACGCTGCTCGCGATCCTCAAGGCCGGCGCGGTGTACGTGCCGGTGAGCACCGAGCAGCCCGCCGGCCGGATCGCCGCCGTGTTCACCGAGCTGTCCCCCGCGCTGGTCGTCACCACCGGCGAGATCGCCGCCGGCCTGCCCGGCGCGGACATCCCCCGGCTGCTGCTGGACGAACACCCGCACGACGGCGAGCCGGACGCGCCCCTCACCGGCACCGGCCTGCGCCCGGACAACCTCGCGTACGTCATCTACACCTCCGGGTCGACCGGACGGCCCAAGGGTGTCGCGGTCGAGCACCGCGCCCTGGTCAACATGTTCCACAGCCACCACGACCACTTCTTCGCCCCGGAGACGGCGGCCGCGGGCGGCCGGCAGCTGCGCGCGGCGCTCACCAACTCCCTGGTGTTCGACGCGTCGTGGAGCCAGCTGCTGTGGATGGTCGCCGGGCACGAGCTGCACCTGGTCGAGGACACCGTCCGGACCGACCCCGAGGCCCTGCTGGACTACGTGCGCCGCCACTCGGTCGACGTCCTGGACACCACCCCCAGCTTCGCCCGGCAGCTGATCTCCGCCGGCCTCTTCGACACCGGCGTCGGCACGCTCGCCCTCGGCGGGGAAGCGATCGACGACGCCCTGTGGACCCGCCTGCGCGCCGCGTCCGGCGTCTCCGTCTACAACCTGTACGGCCCGGCGGAATGCACGATCGACGCGATGTACAGCCGCGTCGCCGAGCACGACCGCCAGGTGATCGGCCGGCCGGCGGACCACCTGCGCGTGGTCGTCCTCGACGACAGCCTGCGGCCGGTCCCGCCCGGGGTCGACGGCGAGCTGTACCTCGCGGGCGCGGGTCTCGCCCGCGGTTATCTCGGCCGCTCCCCGCTGTCGGCGGAGCGGTTCGTCGCCGACCCGTTCGCCGCGGACGGGTCCCGGATGTACCGCACCGGCGACCGCGGGCGGTGGCAGGCCGACGGCGTCGTCGCGTTCACCGGCCGGGCCGACGACCAGATCAAGATCCGCGGGTTCCGGGTCGAGCCGGCCGAGATCGAGGCCGTGCTGGACGCGGCCGAGGCAGTCGACCGCAGTGTGGTCGTCGCCCGCGAAGACCGGCCGGGCGTCCTGCAGCTGGTGGCCTACGTGACCGGGAAGCCCGGCGCGAAGGTGGACTCGACGGCGTTGCGCACCGCGGTCGCGGCCGTTCTCCCGGCGTACCTGGTCCCGGCCGCGGTGGTCGAGCTGACCGCGTTGCCGGTCACGGTGAACGGCAAGGTCGACAAGGCCGCGCTGCCCGCGCCGAGCTTCCGCGGCGAAGAGGGTGGGGTGCTCCCGCGCGACGACCGGGAACGGCTGTTGTGCGAGGTGTTCGCCGAGGTCCTGCACGTCGACACGGTGGGCGTCCACGACAACTTCTTCACCCTCGGCGGCGACTCGATCCTGTCGATGCAGGTGGCCGCGCGGAGCCGGCGGGCCGGGCTGGACGTCAGCCCCCGGGACGTTTTTGTGCACCAGACGGTCGCCGCGCTCGCCGCCCGGCCGGTCACCACCGGCCCGGCCGCCACCGAAGCGCCGCCGTCCGGACCGCTGCTCACCCTCACCGAGGACGAACAGGCCGAGATCGACACGCGGTACCCGGACGCGGCCGAGGTGTGGCCGCTGACACCGTTGCAGCAGGGCATGAGCTTCCACGCGGTGCTGGCGCCCGACCGGATCGACCCGTACCTCACCCAGCAGGTGCTGGAGCTGACCGGCGAGCTGGCGCCCGCCGTGCTCCGGTCCGCCTTCGACGCGCTGCTGGCGCGGCACGCGAACCTGCGCGCCTGCTTCACGCGCCTGGGCTCCGGCCGGTCGGTGCAGGTCGTGCTGCCGTCGGTGACGATGCCGTGGCGCGAGCAGAATCTCGCCGGGCTGGCCGCGGCGGCGCAGGAGACGCGCGTCGAGGAGCTGCTGGCCGAGGAGCACGACCGCCCGTTCGACGTCGCGAGCGCGCCGCTGATGCGGGTGCTGCTGGTCCGGCTGGCCGCCGACCGGCACCTGCTGGTGCTCACCGACCACCACATCCTGCTGGACGGCTGGTCCCTGCCGCTGGTCTTCCGCGACCTCTTCGCGCTGTACGCCCGCGGCGGTGACGGCACGTCGATGCCGGCGGTCAGCCCGTTCCGCGACCACCTCGCCTGGCTGTCCACAAAGGACACCGAGGCCGCCGGACGTGCCTGGGCCGAGGCGCTCGCCGGCGTCGACGAGCCGACTCTGGTAGCCCCGCAAGCCGATCTGTCCACGTCCGCGGCGGAAGCTGTGGTGACGGAGCGGCTGTCCGCGGCGGCCACCGCCCGGCTCACCGAGGCGGCCCGCACCGCGGGCCTGACCGTGAACACCCTGCTGCACGGCGCCTGGGCCATGACGCTCGAGCAGCTGACCGGCCGCCGGGACGTCGTTTTCGGCGCCTCCGTCTCCGGGCGGGCGCCGGACCTGCCCGCCGCGGGCGAAGTGGTCGGGCTGGTCATGAACACGGTGCCCGTCCGGGCCGTGCTCGACCCGGACGAGCCGCTCACCGCGGCGCTGGCCCGGATGCAGGCCGAACAGGCCGAGCTCATCGCCCACCACCACGTCGGGCTGCCGGAGCTGCAGCGGCTGTCCGGGCTGGGCGAGCTGTTCGACACCATCGTCGGCTTCGAAAACGCCCAGACCGACCACTCGCCGGTGCAGGAACAGGTGCCCGGGCTGGGCATCTCCCTGCGTGAGCCGACGGTCGCCGGAACCGCGCACTACCCGCTTCGGCTGCTCGTGCGGCCGGGTGAGGAGCTCGACCTCAAGCTGCTCCACCGCACCGACCTCTACACCCCGGAGGCGGCAGCGGGCCTGCTGACGCGCGTGCTGCGGGTGCTGACGGCGGTCGTCGAGGCGCCGGAAACGCCGGTCGGACGGCTGGAGCTGCTGAGCGAGCCGGAACGCGAGGCCGTGCTGGGCGACTGGGCCACCGGCGCCCCCGCAGAGCCCGCCGCGACCATCCCCGCGCTGTTCGCGGCCCGGGTGGCCGCGCACCCGGACGCGCCCGCCGTGCTCACCGGCTCCGAGACGCTGACCTACGCGGAGCTGGACGCCGAGTCCAGCCGGCTGGCCAGGGTGCTCCTCGACCACGGCGCCGGCCCCGACCGGATCGTCGCGGTCATGCTGCCCCGCAGCGCGCGGCTGGTGGTGACCATCCTGGCGGTCTGGAAGACCGGCGCCACGCACATGCCGGTCGACGCCGGTTACCCGGCCGAGCGGATCGCGTTCATGCTCGCCGACGCCGACCCGGACCTCGTCCTGACCGGCGGAGTGTCCGCGGACGCCGTGGCCGGGACCCCGCCGGACCGGATCCTGTCCCTCGACGAGCTCGTCGTCCCGGCCGGCGTCTCCGCCGCCGAGGTGACCGACGAGGAGCGGCCCCGCCCGCTGCTGCCCGCTTGCGGCGCGTACGTGATCTACACGTCCGGTTCGACCGGCCGGCCCAAGGGAGTGCTCGTCACGCACGCCGGCCTGGCGAGCTTTGTGGCCACCCAGCGGCGGAACCTGGACCTCGGGCCCGGCCGGCGGGTGCTGTGGTTCGCCTCGCCCAGCTTCGACGGCGCGATGGGTGAGCTGAACACCGCGCTGCTGAGCGGGTCCTGCGTGGTCGTCGGTTCCTTCGAGGAGATGCTGCCGGGTCAGCCGCTGGCGGACTGGGTGGCGCGGACCGGGGTGCACTGCCTGACGGTGCCGCCGTCCTCACTGGCCGCGATGCCGGACGGCAGCCTGCCCGATGACGTCACGGTTGTCGTCGGCGGGGAGATCTGCCCCGCGGACCTGGCCGGCCGCTGGTCCGCGGGCCGCCGCATGCTGAACATCTACGGCCCCACCGAGACGACGATCGTCGCGACGATCAGCGAACCGCTCACCGGCGAGGAACCGCCGTCGATCGGCCGGCCGGTGACCGGCGCCCGCGTCCACGTGCTCGACCACAACCTGCGACCCCTGCCCGCGGGTGTGCCCGGCGAGGTCTACATCGCCGGGAGCGGCTTGGCCCGCGGGTACCTGCACCGCCCGGCGCTCACGGCCGGCCGGTATGTCGCCGATCCCTTCGGCGGCCCGGGTTCCCGCATGTACCGCACCGGCGACATCGCCCGGTGGCGACCGGACGGCCGGCTCGACTACGTGCGCCGGGCCGACGACCAGGTGAAGATCCGCGGCTTCCGCGTCGAACCGGGCGAGATCGAAGCGGTGCTGGCCGCCGCTCCGGGCGTCCGGCACGCCACGGTCGTCGTGCGCGAGGACGTGCCCGGCGTCAAGCAGCTGGTCGCCTACGTCCTCGCGGAGCGACCCGGTGAGCTCGACCCGGCGGCCCTGCGCGACCGGGCCGCCGCCCGGCTGCCCGAGTACCTGGTGCCGGCGGCCGTCGTCGAGCTCGACGCGTTGCCGACCACGCCGCACGGGAAGCTGGACCGGGAAGCGTTGCCCGCGCCCGGTTTCGGTCCGTCGGAAGGCAGCCGGGCCCCCCGCGACGAGCGGGAAGCGCTGCTGTGCCGGCTGTTCGCGGAGGTCCTCGAGCTCGACGCGGTCGGCATCGACGACAGCTTCTTCCGGCTGGGCGGCGATTCGATCATGTCGATCCGGCTGGTCACCGCGGCGCGCAAGGCCGGGCTGGACATCTCCCCGCGGGACGTCTTCACCCACAAGACCGTGGCGGCGCTGGCGGGCATGGCGCCCGAAGCCGTGGCGGTCGCCGACGAGCCGGACGAGCAGGACGGTCCGCTGATCGACCTGGACGAGGACGAGCTCAACGAGTTCATCGCCCACTTCGGCACGACCTTCTGACCCGGGCGGAGACCACCGCGGGACCCTGCCCGCGCTCCGCTCGTGACTCTCGCCGGGCCACCGGCACAGGACCACCTCACCACCCCGGCCGATCCGGGCAGAGTTTCGCGAAAGGACCGAAGATGACAACTCAGCCGTTGTCCGCACCCACCCCTGTCCAGGATCCGGCCGGCGTAGAGCCGCGGGAGTACGTGCTGCCGCCCGCGGAAGCCGCCGAGCTGCTCGCGCTCGTCCCGCGGGTCGAGGAGATCTGCGGCGACCCGCTCGCCGAGTCGTTCTACGACCGCGTGTGGCAGCTGGCTTCGCAGCTGCCGGCCGGCCTCCGCGGGTTCCTGGAGGACTTCCGGCGGACCGAGCCGGCCGCCGCCTGCCTCATCCACGGCATCCCGGTCGACGACACTCGGATCGGGGCCACCCCGCCGCACTGGCGTGACGCGATCACCACGACGTCCGCGCGCACGCAGGAGATCATCCTGGCGCTGTGCGGCACGGTGCTCGGCGAGCCGTTCGGCTGGGCGACGCTGCAGGAGGGCAGCATCGTGCAGAACGTGCTGCCCATCCGCGGCGACGAGAAGAAGCAAAGCGGGTACGGCAGCGAAAGCCTGCTGGAGTTCCACACCGAGGACGGTTTCCACCCGAACCGGTGCGACTACCTGATGCTGCTGGGCCTGCGCAACGCCGACCGGGTGCCCACGATCGTCTCCTCGGTCCGCGACGTCCGCCTCGACGACCGCGACTTCGAAGTCCTGTCCGAGGACCGGTACTACATCTTCCCGGACGCCGAGCACATCCGGCAGCTGGCGACCAGCGACCCGGCCCACCCCGCGCTGGAGAAGCTGCGCCGCATGGTGGCTTCGCCGAAGCCGACCAGCGTGCTCTTCGGCGACCGGCAGTTCCCGTACATGCGCATCGACCGCCCGTTCATGCGCTGCGCCGACGACGACTGGGAGGCGGCCGAGGCGCTCGACCGCTTCATGGCCGAGCTGACGCGGGCACAGCAGGAGGTCGTGGTCGGCCCCGGCACGCTGCTCATCGTGGACAACTACCTCGCCGCGCACGGCAGGCGGTCGTTCCAGGCGCGCTACGACGGCACGGACCGCTGGCTCAAGAAGCTGACCATCAGCCGCAACCTGCGCCGCAACCTCGCGGGTGTCAGCGCCGGCCGCCACCGCGTCATCATCTGAAGGGGACGACCATGCGCACGATCATCGTCACGGGAGCGTCCAGCGGCATCGGGAAGGCGACCGCCGAGCGGTTCGCCGACGGCGGCGACCGCGTCGTGAACTTCGACGTCGCCAAGCCGGAGGACACCGGCCGGCTCGGCGACGGGCCCGGTTCGATCAGCTGGCTCGAGGTGGACGTCGCCGACTGGCCGGCCGTCGGGGAAGCCGTCGAATCCGTGCACGCGGAGGAAAACCGGCTGGACGTCGTCATCGCCAACGCCGGGATCAGCATCCGCGGCGGGGTGCTGGAGATGACCGAGGCGGACGTCCGGCGCACGATCGACGTCAACCTGATGGGCGTGCTGGCGCTGTGGCGGCACGCGGCGCCCCTCATGCTCGAACAGGGGCACGGGGTGCTCCTGGCCACCGCGTCGGTCAACGGCTCGCGCGGCTACCCGCTCTACGCCGGGTACAACGCCACCAAGGCCGGCGTCGCGTCGCTGTGCCAGACCTTCGCGATGGAGCTGAGCCCGCTCGTGCGGACGGGGTGCGTCACCCCCGGCGCGGTGCTCACGCCGATGCAGCGCGCGGAGTACACCGACGAGATGCTGGCGGAGGTGAACGACCGGATCCCGGCCCGCCGGCACGCCGACCCCGCGGAGATCGCCGCGGCGTTCCACTTCCTCGCCTCCGCCGAGGCGTCGTTCTTCACCGGGCAGGAGCTGGTGGTGGACGGCGGCGAGACGGCCGGCGCCACCACCGCGTTCTTCCCCGGGCCGACCACCCCGTCGCCGCGGCGCGGCTGAGCAAGGAAGGAAGCCCACCGGTCATGGACACCCGCACCGTTTTCGACCCGGCCGAGCTCGACACGATCGACCTGGCCGACCCCGTCCTCCACGCCACCCGCGACCTCACCGAGGTCTGGCGCCGGCTGCGCGCCGAGGCGCCGGTCTACCGGCATCGCGCCACGGAGCGGGGCGAAGCGTTCTGGGTGGTCACGCGCCGGGACGACATCGCGAACATCTACCAGGACAACACGTCGTTCACCTCCGCCCGCGGCAACATGCTCGACACGTTGCTGCGGGCGAACGACTCGGCGGTGGGCCGCATGCTCACCGTCACCGACGGGCCCGACCACACCGCCCTGCGCGCTGTCCTCACGAAGCCGTTCACGCCCCGCGCGTTGACGGCGATCGTGGACAGCGTGAAGGGCGGCACCCGCTGGCTGATCGAGAACGCCGTCCGGCGCGGGGAATGCGACTTCGTCTCCGACGTCGCCGCGCACATCCCGCTGGCGGCGATCTGCGACCTGCTGGGGGTGCCGGACGCGGACCAGCGGCACCTGGTCGAGCTGACGTCGTCGACGCTCGCCTCCGCCGACGGCCCGCCCACCCCGGAAAGCACGTGGACCGCCCGGAACGAGCTCCTGCTTTACATCTCCGAACTGGCCGAAGCCCGCCGCGCCGAGCCGCTCGAGGACGTGCTGAGCGTCCTAGTCGACCAGGAGGTGGCCGGCCGGAAGCTGTCGCACGAGGAGATCATCTTCAACTGCTACAGCATCATCATCGGCGGCCTGGAGACGACGAGGTTCGCGATGGTCGGCGGGGTGCACGCGCTCGCCGGCCACCCGGACCAGTGGCGAGCCCTGCGCGCCGGGGACGTCGGCACGGCGGCCGCGGTCGAGGAGGTGCTGCGCTGGACGACCCCGACGCTGCACAGCGGGCGCCGGGCCGCGACGGACCTGCTGCTGCACGGCGAGCTCATCGAAGAGGGCGACATCGTGACCCTCTGGAACGCCTCGGCGAACCGCGACGAGCGGGCCTTCGCCGAGCCGGACCGCTTCCTCCTCGGCCGGGAGCCCAACAAGCACCTGACCTTCGCGCACGGGCCGCACTACTGCATGGGCGCCTACCTCGCGAAGGCCGAGCTCCACGCGCTGCTGGAGGCGTTGCGGGAGCTGGTGTCCGAGATCCGGGTGACCGGACCGGCCCGGCGGGTGTTCTCGAACTTCCTCAGCGGGTACTCGACGATGCCGGTCGAGCTCGTGCCGCGGTGACGCCGGGCGCGCGGCGGAGCATGATCCACTGCTGGACGCCCAGGGTGACGCCGACGCCGAGCCAGAGCGCGTTGCTGTTGAACGCCTCGCCGAAGCCGAGGGACTCCACGGCGCCGAGGCCCAGCCGCGCGACGACGGTGAGGATCCACAGGACGAGCGTCGTGCGGCCGCCCTTGCGCATCAGCTTCCCGGTGTCGTCCCGCCACATCGGCATCGTCCGCCCGCGCAGCACGCCGAAGAGCGCCGAGACCAGCAGGCCGACGACCAGGAAGACGATGCCGACGGTGGTGAGGCTGGCCGGTCCCGGCGGCAGGAGCCCGCGCAGGATGAGCAACGCGACCCACAGGAAGGTCTGGTTGCGGACCTCGCGCGCGCTGAACTGGCTCACGATGACTATCGCCGCGACGACCACGATGACGGCCGTGTTGATCAGGAGGAAGATCGGGTCGTCCGGCGCCAGGGGCGCGGCGGCGATCGAGGTCATGCGTGCACCTTTCGCGGTTCGTCCGGCCACACTCCCGGCGGCAGTACGGTCTTCAGCGCCGTGATGACGGCGGCCGGTCCGGTGCGCGGGAAGTCGTGCCCGCCCGCCAGGACCGTCAGGGAGAACTCGCCGGCCGCGCAGGCCGACCACGCGCCCAGCCCGGCGGCGGGGACCACGCGGTCCTCCGTGCCGCCCAGGACGTGCAACGCGCTGCGCAGCGGGACCGGGTCCGCCGTGAAGTGGGACTCGGCGAGCGCCAGGTCGGCCCGGATCGCCGACAGCGCCGAACGCAGGTAGTCCGGGAACCGGAACAGCTCGCGGGGGATCCCGTCGTGGGCGACCAGCCAGCGGACCAGCTGCTCGCCGCTCGCGTTCCCCAGCCGTTCGGTCGGCTCGACCTGGGGAGCGCGCGACGCCGCCACCACGACAGCCAGCGGCGGCCGGTCGCCGTCCCGCTCGATCCGCCGGGCGAGCTCGTAGGCGAGCATCCCGCCGAAGCTGTGCCCGAACAGCACGTACGGCAGCCGGAACTCACCGGCCAGGCCGGCGTGCAGCTGGTCGGCGAGCTCGTCGACGGTACCCGGCAAAACATCGGCAACTCGGGTGCCGCGGCCGGGCAGCTCGACGGGCGCCAGCTCGACCCCGACCGGCAGGTGCGCCCGCCAGCCAGTGAACGACCCGCTCCCGGCCCCGGCCTGCGGTAAGCAGACCAGCCGCAACGACGGCCGCGCGGTCGCGACGCGGCCCACGACCCAAGCGTCCGACAGCTGCGTCGCCGTGTCACCGTTCATGGTTCGAGGGTGACCCGCCCGCCGGGAACCCTCCAGGCAAATCCGCGGCAATCCGGGGGCAAGTGCGCGCCGGGCCGGCGGCCGGGCGGTGTTGCCGCGCGATTGCCTGGGATGCGGGCGCCGCGGCGGCCAGGATCGGGGCATGACCGATTTCGCTCCCGTGCTCGACGCCGAACTGGTCCCGGACGTGATCAGCCGGCTGGTGTACCTCGTCGCCCCGATCAAGGCCGACGACGTCGGCCCGAAGTCCCGGCTGATCAACGACCTCGGTTTCCACTCGCTGGCCCTCGCCGAGCTGGGCTTCACGGTGGAAGACCTCTTCACGATCGACACCCTGCCTCCCGAACGGACGATGTCGCTGGAGACCATCCAGGACATCATCACCCTGACGAACGAAGAACTCGCCGACGGCGGGGCCACCCTGCCCAGCGTCGCGCACCTGCAGTCGATCTTCAGCCGCTTCGGCGGCGAATGGCCCGCCGTGGCCTGACCGGGCGCCGGGCCGCCTTGCCGCGTCCCGGCTAGCCCGGCCGGCCCGGCTCCTCGTCGACCGGCACCTGGGCCAGCCCGTGCCGGAACGCGAAGCTCACGGCCTGGGCGCGGTCGCGCAGGCCCGCCTTGGCGAACAGGTTGTTGATGTGGGTCTTCACCGTGCCCTCGGTGACGTACAACCGCTGCGCGATCTCGCTGTTGGACAGGCCTTCGGCGATCAGGCCCAGCACCTCGGCCTCACGCGGGGTCAGCGCGTCGACCGCCGCGGCCGGCTTGCGCTCGGCCGTCGCCAGCTCGGTGAGCCGGCGCTGCACGGCGGGGTCGAGGGGCGCCTCGCCGCGCATCACCGCGTGGATCGCCGCGGAAATCTCTTCGCCGCGCGAATTCTTGGTGAGGTAGCCCCGCGCGCCCGCGCGCAACGCCGCCAGGATCGACTGGTCGTCGGCGTAGGTGGTCAGCACCAGCACCTCGACGCCGGGAAACCCGGCCCGGATCCGCCGCGTGACCTCGATGCCGTCCATGTCCGGCATCCGCAGGTCCATCAGCACGACGTCCGGGCGCTGTTCTTCCACCAGCCGCAGCGCTTCCGCGCCGTTGCCCGCGTCGCCGGCGACCACCAGGCCGGGCAGCAGCCCGACCACCAGGACCAGCCCGTGGCGGACGACCTCCTGGTCGTCGACCACGACGACCCTGATCGGCTCCCCGCTCATGCCGGCAACCGGATCCGCACGGCGAACCCCGGCCCGGCCGGCGCGACCCGCACTGTGCCGCCCACAGTTCCCACCCGTTCCCGAATCCCCATGAGTCCCAGCGCCACTCTCGACACCAGTGCGACCTCCGTGTCATTTCCCGCCGGATCACCGGATCCGCCGTAAACGACGAGCTCACAATACACCGGGTTCCGGTGGAGAGTGACTCTCGCCGACGCCCCCGGAACGTGCCTGCGGATGTCGTCCAGCACTTCTTCGGCGCCGCGCAACACCATCAGGCGGTATTGCGCCGGCAGTTGTTCCGGGTCGCCGCTGATCAGCACCGGACATTCCCGGCCGGTGTTCCGCGCGAATTCCCCGGCCAGCCACCGCAGCAGCTCCCCGACCGACGCGCGCGGCGCGGCGGTCGAGCCCAGCACGTAGGTGGCCTCGGCGAGGCCCGACCGGGCGAGCTCACCCACCTGCGTCACCTGCCTCAGCACCTCCTCACCCGCGCCTCCGTCGAGCAGCAGCAGGCGAACGCCCTCCAGGCTCACGACCTGAGCCGAAAAGGCGTGCGCCAGCGCGTCGTAGCTCTCGGCGATCAGCCGTGGACGCCAGTTCCCGGCGTCGTCGGCCCGAGGGCGGGGCCGCAGGACGCCGAGCGCCCTCGAACCCCACCGGATCGCCGCGAGCCGCGCTCTTCGTGCCCGGTTCCTAGCCACGCCCCGATCGTAAGCGGGCGCCGGGCGCCCGGCTTCCACCTCGGGACAGGGACGTTCTCCACCCGTGGGAGGAGAACTCCCCTGCTCGGCAATCGATCGGCAAGTGACCGGCAAGGGGGACGCCACCCGTGAAGGCGCTCCCTACGATCGGCCTCACACCGCACGGCACCGCGTTGGGGGTGGTTGTGAGAATCGAGCTGCTCGGCGCGACGGCCATCGCGACCGCGGCCGGCCGGAGCCCGATCCGGGCCCGCAAGGTGCGCGCCATGCTGGTGCTGCTCGCGTTGAACGCCGGGCTCGCCGTGTCCTATCAGGACATGATCGACGAGCTGTGGGGCGCCAGCCACCTGAACAACGCCCGCAACGCGTTGCAGGCCAACGCGACGAGGCTGCGCAGGCTGCTGGAACCCTTATCCGGCAACGGAGAGCTGCTCGTGACCGCGGGCGCGGGTTACCTGCTGGACGTCCCGCGGACCGACGTCGACGCGAACCTGTTCCTGGAGCTGACCGACCAGGGCGGCACGCAGGTCCGTGGCGATCCGATGAAAGCGATCGAAACCCTCGAATCGGCCCTGCGCCTGTGGCGCGGCCCCGCACTGGCCGACGCGGACGAAGGCCAGCGCGCCAAGGTGGCCGCCGCACTGCTCGAAGAACGCCGGCTGACCGCGACCGAGGACCTGCTCGAAGCCCGGCTCGCCCTCGGCCACGGCCACCAGGTGGTGCCGGAGCTGCGGCGCCTGCTCAGCCAGTACCCCGGCCGCGAACGGCTCACCGAGCACCTGATGCTGGCGTTGTACCGGTGCGGCCGGCAGACCGAGGCGATCACCGTCTTCCACCAGGCGCGCCGGCACCTCGCCGACGAGTTCGGGCTCACCCCGAACCCGACGCTGCAGCAGCGGTACCAGGAGATCCTGGTGCAGGCGCCCACCCTGGCCGAGCCCTTCCCCGCCGGTCCGGGCGCACGTCCGCGCTCGGGCGCCGTGCGGCCGGGTCCCGGGTCCTAGTCGGCCGGCTCCAGCTCGAAGATCACGCTGTCGGCCGGCGTCTCGACGCGGTGCTGGGCGATCAGCCGCCACCCGCCGTCGGCGAACACGCCGTTCCACTCCTCCAGCGTCGGCAGGTAGACGCCCATCATCCGGTGCGCCACCTCGAACCCCAGGGTGAAGACGGGGATGTCGGTGTCGGGAATCGTGGTCGTGCGGGCGGTGTCGCCGAGCAGCAGCCGCCGGACGTTCGGGAACGCCTCGCGCAGCCGTCGCAGGGACACGACGCAGTCCTCGCGCGGCCACAGGTCGTGCCCCATCAGGAAGCAGGTCAGCAGGTCGACGTCGGCGAACTCCGGGCGCGGCCGCGGGGCGGTCGCGTCGTCCTTCACGAACGACACCCGGTCCGCGAGCCCGGCCGCGGCCACCGACTCCTGGGCGACGCGCAGGGCGCCGTCGGCGATGTCGATGCCGAGCCCGGTCGAGCCCGGGCGCTGCTTCAGGACCTTGATGACCCGCTCGGCGCTGCCGCAGCCGAGGTCGGCGACCTTCGTGAACTCCAGCGTCTTCACGATCTCGTTGAAGATCGGGTCGAAGAAGTTGGTGTTGATCTCCCGGCAGGCGATGGCGATGGCCGCCGAGTCGCGGTGGAAGTACTCGCCGACCCGGTTCTCGTTGCGCAGCACGGCGGTCATGTCCGCGAACAGCTCGGCGCACCCGCGCGAGAGCCAGTGGTGGAACGCGCGCGTCCGCACCACTTCGGCGAAGTTCACGTCGCAGAACACCGCGCCGTCCCGCCGTTCCACGACCCGCACGCTGGCGAGCGCGTGGAAGAGGGCTTCGGTCGACGCCACGTCGAGGTCGTGCCGGGCGGCGAAGTCGGCCACCTCGAGCTTGTCGTCGGCGGCCAGCTCGTCGAGCGCGCCGAGCTCCCACGCCGCGCTGATCGCGGACGAGGCCACGGCGGCGTTGTAGATGTCGGCAGCGGTCATCCTGGCCGGGGCCAGCAATAGTTGTTCGGTCACTTCGGTGCCTCCCAAGGCTTGGTGCACTGACAGCGGGCCCGGCCGGGCCGCCGGTGAGATCACGCGCGCTGCGCGAGGAGAATCCGGTGCATCGGGGTGTCGACCAGCGCGGTCCGCCGCAGGCCGGCCCGGGCGAGCCAGCCGTCGTACTCGGCGAGGGAGTACGAGTCGCCGCCGCCGGTGACGAGCATCGACGCGGCGAACAGCCGGAAGAACCGGTTCTGCACCGACTGCGGCTCGCGGCGGTCGTCCACGATCTGGTCGACGATGGCGACGACGCCGCCCTCGCCCACCGCGTCGGCCGCCTTGCGGAGCAGGTCCTGCGCGCCGGCGGGGGTCTGCAGGTGGATGATGTTCACCAGCAGCACGAGGTCGTGCCCGGTTTCCCAGTCCCCGACGAAGAAGTCCTGGACCCGGGTCATGAAGCGGTCGCCGACGTCGAGCTGGGCGGCCTGGTCCATGGCGATCAGCACCATGCGTTCGGCGTCGAGGCCGACCGCGTCCAGCCCGTCGAACCGTTGCAACAGCAGCTGGCTGTAGATCCCGGTGCCGCAGCCGACGTCGACCATCGACCGCGGCCCGTCCGCCGTCCAGCCGCGTTCGGTCAGCTCCGCGGTGAGCGCTTCGACGATCGGCGGGGCCCAGAAGTTGATGCCCTTGGCGACGGATTCGTAGTCTTCGGTGGACAGCTGGTTGGCCTGGGTCTGGTACTCACCGCCGTCGTCGACGGCCGGCCGCCGGACGTGCCGGGCGAAGTCCCGCCACGCGTCCCAGCCGATCGTGCGGTCGTAGCCGATCCGCCCGGCGAGGCTGTAGAGGCCGTCGGGCAGCAGGCATTCGGCCATGCCCTCGACCAGCCAGTACCGGCCGCCGTCGGTGCGGTGCACGATTTCGTAGCAGTACAGGCCGTCGAGCAGCATCCGCAGGCCCTGGGGGTCGGCGTCCAGCCGGCCGGCCAGGTCCGTGGCCGTCGCCGGGCCGTCGGCCAGCGCGGTGAACACCCCGAGGTCGAACGCGGCCTCGATCATCCCGGGGGCGAACATCGCGATCAGGTGCTCGTAGATCCGGTGGGAAGCCCGCACGACCGCGGTGTCCCGCGGATCGCTGACCAGCTTCGCGTTGTCCACCAGAGGGGCCAAGCCCGCGGCGGGCGCCGTGCCGGCCGCCGGGTTTCCGGCGCTTTTCCCGTGGTGAGTGGAAATATCAACCGTCGTCATCGGTCCCCATTTGTTTTCGAGCACATCTCTCGGGCATGACGTGCTTTCCCGGTGATTTTTTCCGCAGAGGCCAACGTAGCAACGGGCGCTGACGGCTCGTTGACCGATCATTGATGCCGCCGGAACGGCAAAAGCGGCAACTGGAGGGGCAAGTGCCGGAAAGACAGGCAAGCCCGCTTTCCCGGGCCGGACCGGGAGCTACGCTCGGGCGGCACCGGTTCGGCGATTCTGGCGGGATAAGGGGACTTCATGACGACGATCGTTTCCGAACAGGTCTCCGAGGAGGAGACGCTGCCGCCGCCGGCCCCGGTCATCGACACCGACGTGCACGAAATGATTTCGGGCCCGCGGTTCGCGTTCTACATCGACGAGCCGTACCGCAGCCGCATCAACATCAACAACTGGACCGGCGTCCACCTGCCCTACACGTGGCCGACGACGGGCGGCATCGCCCGCCCGGACGCGATCAGCAGCCCCGGCACCCGCGCCGGCTCGGACTACCAGCTGATGCGCGAGCAGCACCTCGACCGCTACAACGTCCAGCACGCCGTCCTGACGGGGCTGGTGTACCCGACCGAGTTCAAGACCCAGCCCGACTTCGCGACGGCGATCGCCCGCGGGTACAACAACTGGCTGATGCGCGAGTGGCTGCGCAAGGACGAGCGGTTCCTGGGGTCGATGCACATCGCGGCCCAGGACCCGGCCTCGGCGGTGGCGGAGATCGACCGGGTCGGCCCGCACCCCCGCATCGTCCAGATCATGCTGCCGGCGATTTCCCACGACACCCTGGGCCGCGAGTTCTACCACCCGGTGTACGAAGCAGCGGTCCGCCACGACCTGGCCGTCGGCTTCCACCACGGAACAACCTCGGAGACGGCGGTCGGCCTACCTCCATACTTCCTCGAGTGGCACACGGCGGTCACCCAGGCGTGGCAGTCCCAGCTGATCAGCCTGGTGGCCGGCGGGGTGTTCGAGAAGTTCCCGACGTTGCGGGTGGTGATGGTCGAGTCCAGCTGGACGTGGCTGCCGCACCTGATGTGGCGGTTCGACCAGAACTACCGTGCCCTGCGCCGCGAGGTGCCGTGGGTCAAGCGCCTGCCGAGCGAGTACATCCGCGAGCAGGTGAAGTTCACGACGCAGCCGATGGAGTACGTCGAGAACCCGAGGCACATGCTGGAGATGTTCGAGATGGTCGGCAACGACGAGTTCCTGATGTTCTCGTCGGACTACCCGCACTGGGACTCCGACACCCCGGAGCGTTCACTCCCGACGAGCTTCTCACCGGAGCTGAAGCGAAAGGTCTTGTACGACAACGCGGCCAAGTTCTACCGGCTCGGGGAGTACGCGAAGTGACCCGCCACGTGGTGTGCCCGACAGCCGAGCTCCCCCCAGGCCGCACGAGGCTGTTTACGCACGAGAACCGCCGAATAGTGATAGCGGCCCTGCCGGGAGGCGAGTACCGGGCGTTGTCGGACCACTGCCCCCACCACGGCGGGTCGCTGTCAGCGGGTTCCCTGGAGCGAATGTGGCAGGCGGACGCGTGCGGCAGGCACGTGCCGGACGAGGACCGCTGGGTGGTGGTGTGCCCGTTCCACAACTACGAGATAGACGTCCGAACGGGCCGGCCGGTGGTGAAACTGGGCCGCCGTTCCCGCGCGGCTACGTATGAGGTGGACGCCGAGGACGGGTTCGTGGTGCTTTACGTGTAGCGGTGATGGCCACCTCAGCTACCTTGCGTCGACGGCCGCCGGCCCAGTGTCAAGTAAGCAAGATGTCAGTGATCGCGCCGTTGTGTGACATCCACGGCCCCGCCATTGCACATGACTGACATGACCAAGCCATCCATGTCAGCAAACATCGCATTGTGTGACATCGAGAGCTACCACGTTGCATAGAACACGCATGACCAAGCCGTGCCGCCGACAAGCCAACCACCGACATGCGCAGCCCTCAGCCTCGGACGCCGAGCTGCCATGTCAGTGATCCAGTCATTGTGTGACATCCACAGCTCCACCATTGCACATGACTGACACATCCCCGCGCCCGACCTGAACGCGGCCGGCAAGAGGACGCTTGCCCCGATTGGACTTCAACTTCACCCAGCAGGGATGACACACAACCGGGACATGACAGACATTGTGCGCTAGACTGACATGGTGGACCTTGATGCCTTCTCCGAGCAAGCCCCAGGCAGCCTCGTTCCCATCCATGGCACAGACCCCCGCCATGGCGAATGGTCACACAAGGCATTCGTGCCGGATCCACTGCCAACCGAGTCCCCGGCACTGAGCGGGGCAACATACCGCGCCGTAGCGGACGCTCGCGCCGCCCTTGCCGCACTCGACAGCACCGCCCGGCGCCTGCCCAATCCTCGCTTGTTCCGCAGGCCTTCACTTCGGGCAGAAGCGCAAAGCACTTCAGCACTGGAGGGCACCTATGCACCTCTTGCCGAGGTGCTCACCGCCGACGAAGAGCAACCGGAAAGCACCGACATGCGCGAGGTGCTCAACTACGTGGCCATGGCCGAGACCGCGTTCAACGAGACCGAAAACGGCCGCGCTTTGACGGTGAGTGTCCTGGAAGAGCTGCAAGAGATACTCGTTCGCGGAACAAAAAGCGAAGGACCGTCGTCCGGAAAAGTTCGAGATCATCAGGTCGTAGTGGGAAAACGCGAGGGCGCGCACCCCCGAGACCTGCCCGTACAAGCTGCACGTTTTGTACCGTCACCGCCCGGCCTGGATCTTGAAGCAAACCTTCGCGACCTCCTCGCGTGGACTGCGAACAAGGAGACAGGGCGCGAGATCGACCCCGTCGCGTCGGCGGCGATCGCCCACTACCAGTTCGAGGCCCTGCATCCATTTCACGACGGAAATGGCAGAATCGGTCGAATGCTGATCGTGATGAACCTCTACGACCAAGGAGTCCTGCTCGAGCCGACCCTGACCGTTTCACCGTGGTTCGAGGCACGCCGCAGCGAATACTACGACTATCTTTTCGCCGTCAGCACGGACGGCGCCTGGGATCCGTACGTTCAATTTTTTGCACAAGGCCTCGAGGCTTCGGCGAAACGAACGCACGAGCGCATGCTCACCCTTGTCGGGATACAGGCGGAGATGAAGGAGATCGTTCGCAAGTCGGCACTTCGGGCAGACACCGCACACACCCTGGTCGACTTCGCCGTCTCGAACATATCGTTCACCGTCAGAGCGGTCGAGAAGGAGCTCGAAATATCTTACGGTCGCGCGAACGGTCTCGTCAACCAACTCGTGCAGCTCGAAATACTTGCCCCATTGCACACCCGCTCGAGCGGTTCACGCAGGTTCTATGCACCGCGGGTCTACAACGTACTCATCGACGAAGCATGAGCAGGCACGCCGGACCAGCGTGTGTGGTGCCCCCGACGGGATTCGAACCCGCACTGAATCGATTTTAAGTCGACTGCCTCTGCCGGTTGGGCTACGGGGGCACCGCACACTCTAGGTGATGGCCGTCAGTTCAGCGTCCACGACTGGTTCGCCGCGCCCGTGCAGGTCCAGATCTGGAGCGGGGTGCCGTCCGCCGAGCTGGGGCCCGTTGCGTCCAGGCACTTGCCCGACGTCGGGTTCACCAGCTGGCTTCCCGATCGCGACCACTGCTGGGCGCCCGTTCCGTTGCAGTCGTACAGCTGGACCTTCGACCCGTTCGCCGTGCCCGCCGCATTCACGTCCAGGCACTTGCCGAGGGCACGCAGCGTGCCTGACGTCGACGTCCACTGCTGGGCGTTCGTTCCGTTGCACGTGTACAGGTCCACCGTCGTCCCGTTGGCCGGCGATGCGCCCGCCACGTCCACGCACTTGCCGCCGTAGCCGGTGATCGTGCCGCCCGAAGAAGGCGGCGGGGTGGTCGTGCCGCCCGTGATCGCGTTGAAGATGCGCGAATACGCGTAGCCCGTCGCGCGGTCGTAGTCCTGGACCTCCCAGAACGACAGCTCCGCGACGCCGTTCTGGGCCGCGAACGTCTCCAGCTGCTGGGCGTCGGACTGGCTGAACTGCGCGCCGTCGTCGTTGCGGCCGGCGATCGGGGTCAGACCCATCATCGCGTACGCCGCCGACGTCGAAATGCCGTACAGGCTCGCCAGCTGGGACGCCGACGCGCGGGCCGCCGACAGGGCGTCGCCCAGGACCGGCTGGCCGTCGTAGAAGTCCATCACCATCAGGTTGACGACGCTGACCTTCACACCCTTGTTCTTCGCGTCGCGCAGCAGGTCGAGCTCGTTGCCCGGGATACCCGACGGGTCGACGGCCAGCGTGTAGTCGACCTGGACCGCCGGGTTCTGCTGCTGCAGCGCCGCCAGTGCGGCGTTGCGGCGCTGGTTCGACCCCGTGTCGTTCAGGACGCCGCCCTCGATGTCGAAGTCGAGGCGGGGCGTGCCGTAGGTGTTGACGACGTTGGCGTACGCCGCCGTCAGGCTCGCGGTGTTCGTGCAGGTCTGGGCCAGCTCGCCGCCCTCCGCGCCGCCGAACGACGGGATGACGTTGCCACCCGCCGCCTGCAGGGCGCTGATCTGCGACTTGAACGAGCCGACGCCGGTGCCGTTCGCCTCCCACACCGGCGTGCAGCCGGACTGCGGGGTCAGGAACGCCAACGTGAAGAACTTCGTGCCGGTGGCGTTCATGTCGGCGGCCATGTCGCCGGCGTCGGAGTCGCTGATCTGCAGGTACGGCGCCGCGTAGTGGGCCGGGAAGGCGGGCCCGGCCGCGGCGGCCGTGGCCGGGGTGGTGGCGAGGACGGCGACGCTCAGCACGGCCGGCAAGGCCGTGACGAGTGCCGCTCTGGTGCGGGAAAAGGGCATGACTGAGCTCCAGGGGGACCGTGGGGAGGGAGCCGGAGCGGACTTATTCCGCGTTGTGAAGAAAGGGATACCCGCTCAGCGGCCCAGTTGTCCAGACCATGTCGCTCACCGGCACACAGCCGGTCAATTCACCGGAAATCGCCTGAAACACCACTTTTCCGTCCACCACGACACGCCCTGAGAAAGCCGAGGAACGAAGCCTGCGGACCGGCCACATGCAGCTGTCCGGCGAGCTCCCGATCGTTGAACGTCACGTGCAGCCCGGCGGTCACCCATCTCCCGAAGCCGGGCGAAGGCCCCGCTGTCCTCACTGACGACACCGCGACTACGAGCTCCAGGACTCTCGAAGAGCAGGCAGCCTCTGAGCCGGGCGTAGAGGCTGAAAAGCCCGCCGCAGGAATAGCCGAAGAGGCCGTGACCGCGTGCGTGTCACGCAATTCTGGGAGATTCCTCGCGGGTCATCGCACCGGCTTCGAGACCCGTCTCCACCGCGTCGACGAACTCCTGGGCGATCGGCTCGCGCCCGAGGGCGACGCGCGCGAGCGGCTCCTGGCCCGGCTTCTCGCCCCACGCCCTGCTGCGCGCAGCGATCCCGGAACAACGAGGCGCTTTCCGAGGCCGCCCGGAAGGCGCCACCTTCGACGACCTCGTCGTCGCGATCTGGCGGGCCCACACCCGCCCGGAACAGCTCTCGCAGGCCCGTCGCTTCTTTCACGTCGCAGAACTGACCGCGTACCGGCCGGACGACTAAGGCCTCGGCGCCGAGGAAGCGCGGACCACGGATCAGGTCCTGATCGCCGCCCCTGCACGGTGCCCGACCAGGTCATACTTTCGATTCTTTCGGGCAGTTCGCCCCTGCCGGACGATGAGCATGCAGTAACGTCGCCCTGTCCAGCAGACCCCATTCAGGTTAAGGCGAGGTGACGCTCCACCTCGCCCGAACGTTCGAGTCGAGGCGGCGCATGCACCCTGAACTTCAACCGGGCGAGGACTTCGCCCTGCTCCTGGAGCGGGAGGCCCGGAAACTCCAGGAACGCGGCGAAGCCCTGGCGGCGGCGTTCGCCGCGGCCGGGTCCACCGTGCGGTCCCCGGACGGCTCGGTGACGGTGACCGTGGAAGCCAACGGTTCGCTCAGCTCCATCGAGTTCGGCAACCGGGCCTGCGGGCTGGGACCGGCCAACCTCGGCGCGCTGGTCATGAAGACGGTGCGCGAGGCGCAGCGCAAGACCGCGGGCAAGGTCGTGGACACCTACTCCGAGATCAACGGGGACGACCAGGCCGCCCAGCTGGTCCGGACCTTCCTGCCGAAGGTCGAGGAGGCCGAAGAAAGCGCTCCCGAGCAGGACAAGTGGGCTCCGGAAGCGCACGACGAAGAGCCCACCGGCCGGCGGATGCCGCCGCCGGGCCGCCCGATGCCGCCGATGCCGCCCCCGGGGCGCCCGATGCCGCCGCCGGGTGGGGCCATGCCGCCGCAGCCGGGGCGTCCGATGCCGCCGCAACCGGGCCGGCCGGCGCCGCCGCCCCCCGCGCCGCCGCGGCGGTCGCAACCCTTCGACGACGAAGAAATGAGGCCCTGGTGAGCGACAGGATCGCAGCACGCTGGGAGGCACTGGGCACCTTCGCCACGTACCTCGACGACCTCGAACAGACCCTGCAGCAGAGCGCGGACATGGTCGGCAGCTGCGTCGGCGACCCGGGCATCTTCGGCATCACCGGCGGCCAGCTCTACGGGGCCGGCGCCAGCATGCACTGCGCGAAGGCGCGGGACCACCTGCACGACTATTCGTCGAAGGTGAAGGACTTCTCGGACAAGGTCCGCGACGCCACGAAGAAGTACCAGGAGGGCGACCAGGAGGCGGAGGCGACGATCACGGGCGCCGCCAAGGGCCTGGGAGAGGTGAAGGTCAAGTGAGCGACGAGTACCACCGCGGCGATTTCGGCAACAACGCCGGGGTCAAGGCCGACGACTTCAAGGACCCGGAGAACCCGGGCGGGGGCGACTCCGCCGGCGCGGGCTTCTTCGACACCGCGTTCGGGCTGAAGAAAGCGGTTGCCGAGGGCGACAGCCTCAGCATCGGCATGGCGTCGGTCGGCATGGCGGTCGACATCCTCGGCATGGTGCTCGACCCGCTGGGGTCGCTGCTCACCGCCGGGATCGGCTGGCTGATCGAGCACCTGGTCATCTTCCGCTGGCCGCTGGACGTCCTGATGGGTGATCCCAAGGGCATCGACGCGGCCAAGGACGCGATCTGGGCCGAGGGCAAGAAGGTCCGGGAGGAGTCGGAGAAGCACAAGACCGCCACCCAGGAGGTCCTGAAGACCTGGTCGGGTGACGCGGCGGAGAAGTTCCGCACCGACATGGAGGGTGTCAGCGCCCAGATCGACGCGCTGGCCGACTACGTCGACTTCGCCGGCAAGCAGATGGCGATCGCGGGCGGCCTCATCGGCACGGTGCGCGGCATCGTCCGCGACATCATCGCGATGACGCTGGCCGGCATCGTCAAGGCCGCGATCATCGCGGTGGCGCTGGCGCCGGTGACGTTCGGCGGCTCGATCATCGCGGCGATCACCAGCACGATCGTCGAGGTCGGCGTGGCGATCGGCAAGATCGGCACGAAGATCGCCGACCTCGCCAAGAAGCTCGCCGAGATGCTCAAGATCCTGGCCAAGACCCGGGGCGCGGCCGACGACGTCGTGAAGAACGCGATCGGCGACGGCCTCGGCAAGGTCAAGCTGCCGAAGCCCGGGCCGCACACCCCCAAGCCGCCGGCCGGCGAGCCGCACGGCGGCAACCAGGTGGTCAAGCACGATCCCAACGCGGGCGGCGGGAAGAAGCCGGAGGACACCACCCCGGAGGGGAAGAAGCCGGACGAGCCCACGCCCGACCCGAACAAGCCGAAGACCCTCGGCGACAAGGTCACCCGCATCGTGCGCGACAAGCTGGCCAAGGAACTGGAAGCAAAAGCATCAACGCCCCAGGAAAAGGCGGAGATGGAAAAGCTCCTCAAGAACTTCGACAAATGGGCCGGCGCGCCCATCACCTTCACGAGCGGCAACTCCAAGAAGGCGTTGGAGGGCATCGAGAAGGTCGTGAAGATCATGAGCGACCCGACGTACGGCGCTCAGGGTCTCGGCGGCAAGATCATCGTGGACATGATGAAGGCCATCCCGCCGGCCGCGAAGGACGACCCGCCGGAGGACGACGAGGCGGAGAAGTAAGCGCAAAAACGGGGCCCCGGACAGAATCCGGGGCCCCGTTTTTTTCGGCTTTACCTCAGGACTTCGAGACGCGTGCGAACTCGTCCTTCGGGTTGTTGATCTGACCCAGCGAAATGACCTCACGCCGGAACAACCCACCGAGGATCCAGTCGAAGAGAATCCGGATCTTGCGGTTCCACGTCGGCATCGCCTTGAGGTGGTACGCGCGGTGGAAGAGCCACGCCGGGAAGCCCTTGATCTTCAGGTTCAGCGCGTCGGCGACACCCTTGTGCAGACCGAGGCTGGCCACCGCGCCGAGGTTCTTGTGGTAGTAGTCCTTCGGCTTTCCGCCGCGGATCACCTTGATGATGTTCTTCGCCAGCAGCGTCGCCTGGCGGACGGCGTGCTGCGCGTTAGGCGGGCACGTCGCCGTCGGGTCCTCTTCGGTGCGCGAGAGGTCCGGGATCGCCGCGTTGTCGCCCGCGGTCCAGACGTCCGGGTGGCCGACCACCTGCATCGCGGCCGTCGCCTCGACGCGGCCGCGCTTGTCGAGCGGGAGGTCCGAGTCGGCCAGGACCGGGTTGGCTTTCACGCCCGCCGTCCAGATGAGCGTGTCGGTGTCGAACTCCGTGCCGTCCGAGAGCACGACGTGGCCGTTCTCGAACGACTTCGCCGCCGTCGAGAGGTACACCTCGATGCCGCGCTTCTCCAGCTGCTCGACCGTGTACACACCCAGGGTCTCGCGGACCTCGGGCAGGATGCGCCCGGCGGCCTCGACGAGCACCCAGCGGACGTCGGCCGGCTGGATGTTCGGGTAGTAGTTCTCCACCGCGAAGCGGGTCATGTCCTCGAGCTCGGCCAGCGCCTCGATGCCGGCGAACCCGCCGCCGACGACGGTGAACGTCAGCAGGCGCTTGCGCAGCTCGGGGTCCAGCGTGCTGGCGGCCTCGTCGAGCTTCGTCATGATGTGGTTGCGGAGGTAGATCGCCTCGCCGATGGTCTTGAAGGCGATGCCCTGCTCGACCAGGCCCGGGATCGGCAGGATGCGGGCGACGGCGCCGAGCGCGACCACGAGGACGTCGTAACCGAGCTGCTCGATGTGGCCGTCGGCCGCCTCGACCGTCACGGACTTCTTGTCGTTCTCGATCTTGGTGACGCGCGCGGTCAGCACGTGGCAGCGCTTGAGCACGCGGCGCAGCGGCACGACCACGTGCCGAGGCTCGATCGCGCCGGCCGCGGCCTCCGGGAGGAACGGCGCGTAGGTCATGTGGGGCTGCGGGTCAACGACGGTCACGGAGGCCTCGTTGGCCCGGAGCATCTTCTGGAGGCCGTACGCCGTGTAGAGCCCGACGTACCCACCACCGAGGACGAGGATCCGAGTCGGTTCCGACTTCGACTTCGCAGCAGCCATGACCTCATAGTCGCACCTTCACACGGACCTTGCGAGGGGACCCCATCTCGCTGTGACCAGCGTCGCTGCACCTTCCGTAACGATTCAGTCCGAGGCCGTCACCGAGGTCGCGGCCCGGAAGACGTCGGCCACCATCGTGTGCGTCAGCAGTCCGGTCTGGACATTGCGCGGCGAGACGTGGTAACAGCCGAATACACGCAGGTCGCCGAGCTCCAGGACGGCGCCGTGCCCGAACGCCGGCCGCGGCGACGGCACCGGCCAGCCGGCCGCGGCGAGCACGGGCAGCAACGCCTGCCAGCCGAACGCCCCGAGCACGACGATCGCGCGCAGTGTCGGACGTAACAGCGTCAGCTCCTCCGCGAGCCACGGCCGGCAGGTGTCCCGCTCGGCCGGCGTCGGCTTGTTCTCCGGCGGGGCGCAGCGCACCGGCGAGACGAGCCGTGTGCCGTACAGCTCGAGGCCGTCGCCGAGCCGCTCGGACGTCGGCTGCGACGCGAGCCCGACCTCGTGCAGCACCCGGAAGAGGAAGTCACCCGACGGGTCGCCGGTGAACATCCGGCCGGTCCGGTTCGCCCCGTGCGCCGAGGGCGCCAGCCCGACGACGGCGAGCGACGCGTCCGCCGGCCCGAAGCCCGGCACCGGCCGCGCCCAGTACTCCTCACCGCGGAACGCCGCCTTCGTGCCCGCGACGCCTTCGCGCCAGGTGACCAGCCGCGGGCAGGCGCGGCAGGACGAGACGGCGGTGTCCAGCTCGGCCAACGACCTCATCGCGACGCGTCCTCGGTGTGCACCAAGTCACCCTGCCACAGCGGGCCGACACCGCCGACTAGGTTGGGTCCATGGCGGACACGACCCCCGAAGAGGCTCCCGAGAAGAAGGCTCCGGAAACGACGGAGATCCCGGCCGAGCCCACCGACGACATCGTCACCACCCAGCACACGATCACCGTGAAGCGGAAGAAGCTCGCGTACACGGCGAAGGCGGGGCGGATCGTCCTCCGCAAGGAGGTCGTGAAGGACGGCAAGTCCGAGGGTGTCAAGGCGAAGGCGGAGGTCTTCATCACCTCCTACACCCTCGACGACGCCGACCCGGGCTCGCGGCCGGTGACGTTCGCCTTCAACGGCGGCCCCGGCTCGTCGAGCATCTGGCTGCACATGGGCCTGCTGGGCCCGCGCCGGGTGCTTTCGGGTGACGTCGACGACCTCGTGCCGCCGCCGTACGGGCTGGCCGACAACCCCGAGACGCTGCTCGCGCACAGCGACCTGGTCTTCATCGACCCGGTGTCGACCGGGTACTCGCGCGCGTCCGAGGGCGGCGAAACCAAGGACTTCCACGGGTTCAAGGGCGACATCGAGTCGGTCGGCGAGATCATCCGGCTCTGGGTGTCGCGCCACGAGCGCTGGCTGTCGCCGAAGTTCCTGGCCGGCGAGTCGTACGGCACGCTGCGCGCCGCCGGGCTGGCCGCGCACCTGCAGGAACGGCACGGGCTCTACCTCAACGGCCTGCTGCTGATCTCGTCCGTGCTCGACCTCGGCACGCTGCGGTTCACCGAGGGCAACGACCTGCCGTACTCGCTGTACGTGCCGACGTACGCGGCGATCGCGCACTACCACGGCTTCCACGGCGAGCGCCCGCTCGACGACGTCCTCGCCGACGCCGAGGACTTCGCGGCGAAGGACCTGCCGTGGGCGCTGGCCCGCGGCGCACGGCTGTCCACACAGGACCGCGCGGACGCCGTGGCGACGCTGGCGTCGCTGACCGGGCTCACCGAGTCCTATGTGGACCGGGTGAACCTGCGGATCGAGCACGTCCGGTTCTTCACCGAGCTGCTGCGCGACCGTGCGCTGACCGTCGGCCGGATGGACGGCCGCTTCACGACGTGGGAGCCGGACGGCGGCCGCGAGCACATGAGCGACGACCCGTCGATCTCCCGGGTGATCGGCGCATACGCGGCGTCGTTCAACCACTACGTGCGGGCCGAGCTGGGTTACGAGAACGACCTGCCGTACGAGATCATCCACGAGGACACGTTCAAGGCGTGGTCGTACTCGGACTTCGAGGGCCGTTCGGTGTCGGTGGCCGACTCGGTGAGCGCGGCGATGCGCGCGAACCCGCACCTGCACCTCCACGTGGCGTTCGGTCACTACGACGGCGCGACGGCGTACTTCGCGGCCGAGCACGTGCTGGCCCACCTGCAGATCCCCGAGGAGCTGCGCGACAACATCGACACGGCGTACTACCCGGCGGGGCACATGATGTACGTCCACGAGCCGACGCGGGTGCAGCAGTCGAAGGACCTCGCGAAGTTCGTCAAGAAGGCGTCGAACCGCTGACGTCCGGGCCGGGGCCTTCCTTCTCGAGGGCCTCGGCCAGGTCGGCGTCGCCGATCATGCGGCCGTCCTTCACCGAAACTCCGGTGGTGCCCAGTTCACCGCGGTCTGCGCGGGCAACGGATCGCCGTAGTGCCCAGAAGGGAGCGGCCGCCGGTTCCGCCAATACGCCAGCAACTCCACGGCCATCACCAGCACGGCGTACCCGATCAGCCACGGCCCGAACCCCGGCGGCACCCGCCCGCCGGCGGCGACGTCCAGCAGGGGCGGGACAGCCACCAGCGAAGGGGCCGCCGAGTGGAGGTTCTCTGCCAGGAGCCCGCGGTACACCGCCAGAGACTCCGGGTCCTCGGCGAGCACCGGACCACGCAGGAACCCGGTCAGCACCACCGCGGCGCAGACCGCGCTCAGGCCGAGCAGCCCCAGCCAGCTCCGGGCGTAGGCCGGCGCCGCCGAGAGCATGACCACGGCCAGCGCGACGCCACCGCCGTACGCGAGGGCCAGCGACGCCGCGAACCAGCCGCCGAGCGCGCTGTAGTCGCGCGTCGCGCCGGCCCAGGGTCGAGTCCGGCGAGCCAGCTCTCGCTGCCGGCTTCGGACGCTCTGCCACAGCCCCAGCTGGATGAAGAACCACACGAAGTACGCCAGCGTGGCCGCGGTCTCCCCGAAGAGGCTCTGGTAGCCGACCATGACGACAGAACCGGGCACGGCGAACAGCAGCAACCACGGCAGCGCGCGGCCGACTTTGACGTTGCGGATGACCAGCAGCTGGCCGATGTAGGACGTCGCGTCGGCGACCGGCCGGCCGCGTTTCGCGAGCCAGCGCAGGCCCACCTCGTATTCGGTCTTCACGAGACCTCCCCGTAGTAGCAGCCGGAAGGCAGGGCGGGAATCCGCCGCCGCTGGGCGAACCACGCGACGACGTGCGTGGCGACCGCGAGCACGACGTAGGCGGCCAGCCACGGCTTGCCGGGCAGGTCCGTGAACACGAGGTCGCCGACCAGCGGCACCGCGAACGCCGACGGCATCGTGAGCTGGACGTCTTCGAGCCGCGTCGCGAAGTCGATCGCCAGGGAGCCTTCGTCCTCGGCGAGCACCGGCCGCCGGAGCACCCCGGCCACGATGATCGTGTCCGCCACCGCGCCGAGCGCCAGCAGGCCGAGCCAGAACCACGCCCAGAGCAAGCCCGTCGCGGCCAGCACGGCACCCAGGACCGCGCCGCCGCCGAAGGTGACCGTGAACGCGGCCGGGTACCAGCCGCCCAGCACCTCCCGCCACGGCGGGCCCGGGCGGGCCGGCTCCTCGCCCAGCCTCGCGCGCGCCTCCCGGTCTCCGCCGCGGACATTCAGCCAGGTCGCCAGCACCACCGCGATGATGCTGAAGAAGGTCATTCCGCCGGCGGGCAGGTCGGCGGCGTCCACCGACGGCAGCAGCCGCAGGAACTGGTACGCGCCGAGGCAGACGCACATCAGCGCGCACACGAAGAAGACCGCAGTGAAGGCACCCGGCGACGCCTTCCCGCGCCGGACGCTCAGCCGGGTCGTGAGCAGCGTCGTCGGCTCGGCCACCCGGATCCCGCGCCGTGCGAGCCACTGGGTCGCGGCCCGCTCCCGGGCCGTCAGCGCGATCACCGGACACCGGCCTGAGCCGGCAAGGGGACGCCGTAGTCGCCCGCCGGGAGGATCGGCCGCCGCCCGCGGGACACCAGCAGGCCGGTGATCTGCGGGGCCGCCGCCAGCACCGCGTACCCGACGAGCCAGAGCGCGAACCCGGGCGGCTGGCGGTGGGTCGTCACGAGGTCCGTGAGCACCAGGAACGCGTAACCCGCGGGCATCGCGATGACGAGGTCCTCGCGCCGCAGCACGGCGTCGACCGCCAGCGACGGCTCGTCTTCGGCGATCACCGGCCGTCGCACGAGGCGGGTCACGGTGACCGCGAAGAGCACAAACGCCAACGCCAGCAGCCCGAGCCAGCTCCAGGCGTAGGTCCGGTACGGCGTGGCGAAGAACATCGTCAGGCCGAGCGCGGCGCCCCCGGCGAAGGTCACCACGGCGGATGCGAGCAACCAGCCGTCCAGCACCTCACGCCACGGTGGACGCGGGTGGTGGAGCGCCCGTGGCCCCAGCGCGGCCGCGGCCTGCCGGTCCCGGCGCCGGAAGCCGAACCAGGTCGCGGTCTGGATCCCGAAGACGACGAAGTACGCGACCTTGCTTTCGGTCATCTCCACCCCGCGCACGCCGGGCAGGTACTGCAGGCACTGGTAGGCGACCGCGCAGCCGATCGCGGCGAGCACGATCACCGCCTGCGCGACCAGCAGCTTCTTCGGCCGCGCGCCCGCGCGGACGCCGAGCCGGGTCGCCAGCAGCGGGGTCGGGATCCCCACCCGGACCCCGTGCCGGCCCAGCCAGACCGCGGCTTGCACCACCTCGCCGCGCGTCGGGACCTCTTCACGCATCAAACCTCCCCAATTCGAGGAGAACACGCCCGAGCGGGCGAGAAGGTTTACCGGCCGTAGAAGCCCGGCGGCACCAGCCGGTACCGGTGACGGGTGATCAGCCAGCCGGTCAGCTGCAGGGCGACCACGGTCACCAGGTACGCCAGCGCCCACCACCCGAGCACCCCCGGCGTCGCCCAGTCGACGACGTAGATCGGCATCACCGCGACGGCGTACACGGCGGTCGGGGCGAACCGGTACGGGTCCTCCGCGCGCAGCAGCTCGTCGACGAACCGGGAGGCTTCGTCCTCCGCGATCACCGGCCCGCGAAGCACCCGGCCGAGCACCAGCGCGGTGAGGCCGGCCCCGACCGCCAGTGCGAGTGTCTGCAAGCCGATCACGAGGGCCGGCGGGTACCAGTGCTTCCAGGTGAACTGCGGCCCGGTCAGGAACGATGCCGCGCAGAGCACCGCCCCGCCGGTGAACGTGACGGCCGCCGAGACCAGGTACCACCAGCCCACCTGCCGCACCGCCACCCGCATCGGGAGTGGCGCGCCGCCGCCCACCCAGCGCTCGGCGACCTGGTCCTGCCGCTGGGCACGGCGCCGGCGGAACAGCTGGAACGCGGCGAACCACAGACCCGCGGCCGGCGCGATCGCGTTCAGCTCCACTTCCATGAGCACGAACACGGTCACCATCCACAGGCCGGCCAGGACAATCCCGTAGACCGGTATCCCCACCCCGCCCGGGGCCCGCCCGCCGAGGCGCAGGGCGAGCAGCCGGGTCGGCAGCCACACCCGCACCCCGCGCCCGGCCAGCCACGCCCTCGCGCGGCCCACTTCGAGCAGCGCCGGCTCGCCCGGCAGCCTCGGATCCACCGGCAGCGCCGGCTCGTGCACGATCACGGAACCTCCCCCTGGTCCCCCTTCTCACGCGCGACGCCCCGGGGAGGTTGTCTCCCCGGGGCGTGCTCGTGAGGCTTTTGTTACTTCAGGTACTGCGTCCCGCGCGTCACGGCGGCGTAGGCGTCGACCGCGCCGTTGCCGTAGAAGCCGTTGAACGACGGGCTGCCCTCACAGGTCGCCGTGAACGTGGCGTCCCGGCCTTCGTCCAGGTAGTCCACCGTGCGCGGCACCGGGCAGGCGATCTCGGAGGCCGTGCCCTCGAGGACCCGCTGGACCTTGTCCGGGTCCAGCCCGAAGCCGGCGCCCGACTTCTTGCCGTACTGCGAGACGATCAGCGCCGCGACACCCGCCGCGTGCGGCGTCGCCATCGACGTGCCCTGCAGCCACTGGTAGTAGCCGACCCGGCCGTCCGCCGCCGTCGCCTTCTGGACGCCCAGCGCGACACCGTCCGGGGTCACGTTGCCGTCCGCGTCGATGTTCTTCTCCGCGATGCCCACGTTCTTCGGGTACGCCGAGAGGATCTCGTTCTCGACCGTGCGGAACCACGGCGTGCCGAAGCCGTCGCGGAAGTACCCGCCCGGCGCGGACACCGAGATCTGCTCGGTGCCGTAGTTCGAGTAGTCCGCCTTCGCCTGCGACGGCCCGAACGCGCCGACGCCGATCGTGTGGTTGCCCTCGACCGGGAGGTTCAGGCAGGAGCTGTTGTCGACCGTGCGCGGGTGCGTCGAGTTGGCCGGGTAGTCCGGGCTCGTGGTGTCCGGCTGCGGCGCGCCGAGGTCGGTGTGCTGGTTGCCCAGCGCGACCACCATCGTGACGCCCTTCTTGTGCGCGTAGTTCAGCGCGCGCTGGGTCGCCTCGATGATCGTGCGCTGCTCGGCCTGTTCCGCGGCCGAGTCGGCCGGGTTCGCCGTGCAGTTGTACAGCCACGGGTCGGTGTAGAAGCTCATGTTGACGACGTCGATGCCCGCGTCGCCGGCGTAGGTCAGCGCGTCGACGGTCGGCTGCAGGAAGAAGTACCCCGAGTCCTGGCCGGCGCGGATGTTCACCAGCGTCACGTTCGGCGCGACACCCGAGATGCCGAAGCCGTTGGCCGCGGCGGCGATGGTGCCGGCGACGTGCGTGCCGTGCGCGCCGTCGTCGTGGTTGACCGGGTCGACGCAGCCGCGGAACTCGCACGGGCCGTCGACCTCGACGCCGTTGACGTCGAACGGGATGTCCTTGACGAAGTTGCGGGAGTCGGCCGCGTCGAAGTTCGGCGCGATGTCCGGGTGCGTGCCGTCGATGCCGGTGTCGATGACGCCGACCTTGACCTGCTTGCTGCCGGGCTGCTTGGTGCGCGAGAGGTCCGAGCGGACGGACTTGAGGCCCCAGAGCTGGTCGTCCAGCGGGTCCATCCCGACGGCCTTGGCCGCCTTCTTCGCGGCGGTGGCGCCGCGGCCTTCCTTCTCGGTGGTGTCCTTCTTGGTCTTCTTGCCGTCCTTCGGCAGCGAGCCGATGACCTGGGCCTTGGCCGCGCCGAACACGGCCCGGTTCGCCGAGACGCGCTCGGTGAACCCGCTGGCCGGGGCGCTGGCCTTGATCAGGCCGACGGCGCTGTTGGTCTCCAGCACGGTCCCGCCGGCGGCGCGGATCGCCTGCTGGGCGGTGCCGATGCTCTGGGTGTCCTTGGCGAGCACGGTGAATTCGGTGGCCGGGCCGGACAGCGCGGGCTGCGCGGCCGCGACGGGGACCGCGCCGGCCGACATCGCCCCGAACAACGGGACGGCCAGCGCGGCGGCGAGAAGCCTGGGTCTCTTCACGTTTCTCCTCCTCGGAAAGCGGTTCCTGCACCGTATAGATCGGACATTGTGGTTACAACGGCCAAACGTACGTTATGGAACAACCGACTTCTGCTCCGCGAAGTGACAAGCTGACAAGTGACCGTCGGTCCGCGGCACGAGCTCGGGAACCTCGGTGGCGCACTTGTCCTGCGCCTTCCAGCACCGTGTGCGGAACCGGCAGCCGGACGGGGGATCCAGGGGACTCGGCACGTCGCCGGTCAGCCGGATCACCTGCCGCTGCCCGCGCACAGCCGGGTCCGCCACCGGCACCGCGGACAGCAGCGCCTGGGTGTACGGGTGGGACGGTCGTTCGTAGATCTCCTCGTCCGTGCCGATCTCGACGATCTTGCCGAGGTACATCACGGCGACCCGGTTGGACAGGTGCCGCACCACCGAAAGGTCGTGCGCGATGAAGACGTAGGACAGCCCGAACTCGTCCTGCAGGTCACCGAGCAGGTTCATCACCTGCGCCTGGATCGAGACGTCGAGGGCGGACACCGGCTCGTCGCAGATGATCACCTTGGGCCGCAGCGCGAGCGCCCGGGCGATGCCGATGCGCTGGCGCTGACCGCCGGAGAACTGGTGCGGGTAGCGGTTGAGGTGCTCGGGGTTGAGCCCGACGACCTCCAGCAGCTCCTGCACCTTCTTCGCCCGCGACCCCTTCGGCGCGACGTCGGAGTGGATCTCGAACGGCTCGCCGACGATGTCGCCGACGGTCATCCGCGGGTTGAGCGAGGTGTACGGGTCCTGCAGCACGATCTGGATCTCGCGCCGCAGCTTGCGCAGCTCGTTGCCGCGCAAAGAAAAGATGTCGCGGCCTTCGAACTTCGCACTGCCGGCGGTCGGCTCCTCCAGGCGCATCAGCACCTGGGCCAAAGTGGACTTGCCGCAGCCGGACTCGCCGACGACGCCGAGCGTTTCGCCCGGCATGAGGTCGAACGAGACGCCGTCGACGGCCTTGACCTGGCCGATCGTGCGCTTGAACAGGATGCCGGTGCGGACCGGGAAGTGCTTCTTGAGATCGGTGACCGACAGAATGGGCTCAGGCACGGGAGTTCACCACCTCTTCGGCGAAGTGGCACGCGCTGGTCCGGCCGAAGCCGATCCCCAGCGGTGGCGGGACGTCGACGCCGCACTTGGCTTCCGCCCGCTTGCACCGCGGGTGGAACGCGCAGCCCGGCGGGATGTCGAGCAGGCTCGGCGGCAGGCCCTTGATGGTCTCCAGCGTCTGTCCTTTGAGGTCCAGCCGCGGCAAGGAGTCCATCAGCGCGGCGGTGTACGGGTGAGCCGGCGCGCGGAAGAGCTCGGTGACGTCGGCCTGCTCGACGATCCGGCCGGCGTACATCACGGCGATCCGGTCGGCGACCTCGGCGACCACGGCCAGGTCGTGGGTGATGAGCACGAGCCCCATCTTCCGTTCGGCCTGGATCTCGGCCAACAGGTCCATGATCTGGGCCTGCACGGTGACGTCGAGCGCGGTGGTCGGCTCGTCGGCGATGAGCAGGTCCGGGTCGAGCGCCAGCGACATCGCGATCATCGCGCGCTGGCGCATGCCGCCGGAGAACTGGTGCGGGTAGTCCTTGACCCGCCGCTCCGCGGCCGGGATCCGGACGATGTCGAGCAGCTCGATCGCGCGCTTGCGGGCGTCCTTCTTGGACATCCCGAGCCGCACCCGCAGCTGCTCCTCGATCTGGAACCCCACCGTGAACACCGGGTTGAGCGCGGAAAGCGCGTCCTGGAAGATCATCGCGATCTCGCTGCCGCGCACCTCGCGGCGCCGTTCGGCGGACGCGGTGAGCAGGTCCTCGCCGCGCCAGCGCACCGCGCCGCCGGTGATCACGCCGGGCGGCATGTCGAGGATGCCCATCACGGTCTGCGCCGTGACGCTCTTGCCGGAGCCGGACTCGCCGAGCACGGCGAGGGTCTCCCCGGCGTGCACCGAGTAACCGACGCCGTTGAGCACGTTGGCCACGCCGTCGGAAGTGCGGAACTCGACGTGCAGATCCTCTACTTCGAGCAGTAGTTCGTTGTCGGACAAGGGGATCTACCTCGACTTCGGATCGAGCGCGTCGCGAATGCCGTCACCCAGCATCACGAAGGCCAGCACGGTCAGGGTGACGAAGGCGCCGGGGAACAGCAGCATGTGCGGGTCGGCGCGGAAGTAGTCCCGCGAGTCGCTGATCATCACGCCCCACGAGATCACCGGGGCGCGCACACCGATGCCGAGGTAGGCCAGCGTCGCCTCGGCGCCGATGAACGCGCCGAGCGCGATGGTGGCGTAGACCAGCACCGGTGCGATCGTGTTGGGCAGCAGGTGCCGGAAGATGATCCGCGGGGTGCTCGCGCCGAGGCCGCGCGCGGCCTTGACGTAGTCGAGCTGCTTGGCCACCAGCGTCGCCGACCGCATGATGCGCATGGCCACCGGCCAGCTCAGCACCGCGATCGAGCAGACGACCTGGACGATGATCGTCACCGCGCCCGGGTTGGAGCCCGGCGCGTTGAACGTGGTCAGGATGACGATCGCGCCGAGCACGAACGGCAGGCCGGCGAAGATGTCGCCGAAGCGCGACAGCAGGCTGTCGACGAACCGGCCGTAGTACCCGGCGAAGATGCCGACCAGTGAGCCGAAGAGGACGGTCAGCAGCGTCGAGAACACCCCGACCAGCAGGGACGCGCGGGTGCCGTAGATCGTGCGGGCGTAGACGTCGGCGCCCTGGTTGTCGTAGCCGAACCAGGCGTCCGCGGACGGGCCCTCGTTGGCGTGCGTGAGATCGCTGAAGCCCGCGTCGCGCGAGCTGAACAGACCGGGCGCGATCGCGATCACGACGATGACCAGGATGATCACGGCCGAGGCGACGAACGCGGGCTTGCGGCGCAGCTGGCGCCACGCGTCGCTCCACAGGCTGCGGGGTTTCTGCGGGCCGGCGGCGGAGTCGTCGACGCGGGACAGCTCGGCCGCGTCGGCCCCGCCGCCGCCCACCAGGTTCGGGTCAGTCATAGCGGATCCTCGGGTCGAGAACGGCGTAGAGCAGGTCGACGACCAGGCTCATCAGCAGGTACACCAGCACCAGCAGGACGACCACGCCGACCACGGTGGCGCTCTCCCGGTTCTGGATGCCGCGGAAGATGAGCCCGCCCAGGCCGTTGATGTTGAACACGCCTTCGGTGACGATCGCGCCGCCCATCAGGGCACCGAGGTCGGTGCCGAGGAACGTCAGCACCGGGATCACCGAGTTGCGGAGCAGGTGGACGCCGACCACGCGGCTGTTCGGCTGTCCCTTGGCGATCGCCGTGCGCACGTAGTCGGCGCGGCGGTTTTCGGCGATGCTCGTTCTAGACAGCCTCGCGACGTAGGCCATCGACAGGCTGCCGAGCGCGATGCCGGGCACGATCAGCTCACCGACGCTCGGGTTGTCGGAGACGCTGGCCTCGATCAGGCCGAGGCCGTTGGCGCCCAGGGCGAGCTGCAGCACGATCGCCGTGACGAACACCGGCAGCGAGATCAGGAACGTCGTCGACACGAGCACGAGGTTGTCGAGGAAACCCTTGCCGCGCAGGCCGGTCAGCACGCCGGCGGTGAGACCGATGAGGGCCTCGATGACCACGGCGATCACGGCCAGGCGCAGCGTGATCGGGTACGACGTCGCGATCAGCTCGCCGACCGAGGTGCCGTTGAAGGTCTCGCCCCAGTCGCCGGTGAACAGGCTCCCGAGGTACTTGAAGTACTGCACGAAGATGTTGTCGTCGAGGTGGAACTTCTCGGTCATCTGGGTGATGTAGGCCGGCGGGCACGCGGCCTGGCCGCACTTGCCGGAGAACGGGTCGCCGGGCACGGCCCAGACGAGGACGTAGATCAGGAAGGTGGTGCCGAAGAAGACGGGGATCAGCTGGAGCAGCCGTCGCAGGACGTAGCGGATCATGAAGAGTTCCTAGTGCGCGCCGGCCGTGGGGGGGGGGGGGGGGGGGGGGGGGGGGGGGGGGGGGGGGGGGGGGGGGGGGGGGGGAGGGGGGGGGGGGGGGGGGGGGGGGGAGGG
>NZ_JBVJNO010000001.1:645990-779715 GCF_055583645.1 Amycolatopsis sp. NPDC104587 | reverse complement strand
AGTGGGGGACAGCGCCGCAAGAGCACGGCGAATCTCTGGACTTCCCCCCCCCCCCCCCCCCCTCTCCCCCCCTCCCCCCCCCCCCCCCCCCCCCCCCCCCCCCCCCCCCGGCGTGGTGGTGGGTGCGGCAGGTCAGCGCGTCACTTCTTCAGGACCTCGATGGACGGGTAGTCCGGCATCCGGCGGAAGTCGAGGGCCGCGGACTTGAGGTTCTTCGACTTCGCCGAGACGCCCAGCTCGTCCCACACCGGGATCGACGGCAGGTCCTTCGCGATCAGGTCCTCGGCCTGCTGGTACAGCTTGACCGCGGCGTCCTTGTCGGCCGTGCCGTCGGCCTGCGCGAGGAGGGCGTCGACCTGCGGGTTCGAGTACGACGAGTCGTTCGAGGACCCGCCGGTCTTGTAGATCGGGTTGAGGAAGTCCTCGATGGACGGGTAGTCCGCCGACCAGTCCGAGCGGCCCATGCCGGTGAGCTTCTTGCCGGTCACGATGCTGCGCCACTGGCCGAAGTCGGTGGCCGGCACGAAGTCGCACTCGACGCCGAGGGTGTTCTTGATGCTGTTGCACGCGGCGGTCAGCGGTTCCTTGCGGCCGCCGTCCGCGTTGGACGCGATGGTCAGCTTGCCCTTGAAGCCGGACTTCGCGAAGGCTTCCTTGGCCGCCGCCGGGTCGAACTTGCAGAACTGGCAGACGCCGGAGCGGGCGCCGGTGATGCCCTGGGCGACGTACCCGTCCAGCGGGACGTAGGTGTCGTTCATGACGGTCTTGGTGATCTGCGCGCGGTCGATCGCCATCGAGACGGCCTTGCGCAGCTCGAGGTTGTCGTAGCCGGGCACGTAGTACGGCACGGCGATGGTGCTGACCCCGAGCAGGTGCCCGGTGACCAGGCGGTCGCCCAGGTCGGCCTTGTACTTGCCGCCCGCGACCGCCGACGGCGGCAGCGCCTCCATGAAGTCGAGGCGCCCGCTCAGCAGGTCCTGGTAGGCGGTCTCCTGGCTGGAGTAGATCTTGATGTCGAGGTCCTTGAAGTGGACCTTGTCGTCACCCTTGTAGTCGTCGTTGCGGGTGAGCTTGATGTCCTGGTTCGGCGTCCGCGAGACGAACTTCATCGGGCCGTTGCCGATCGGGTGCTGCTCGAAGCCCTTGGGGTCCTTGAAGAACGCGTCCGGCAGCGGCGCGAAAGCCTGGTAGCCGACCTTGATGTCGAACACCGAGAACGGCGCGTCGAGCGTGACCGTGAACTCGTAGTCGCTCTTCTGCACCAGGCCGGACATCTTGTCGGTGGCCGGCTTGGCGTTCTTGTCCTCGGGGTGGACGTCCTTGTACCCCTGGATGTTCGAGAAGAAGTCCGTGTTGAGCTGGCCGTTGGGCGCGTACGCGCCGTAGTTCCAGGCGTCGATGAAGTTGTGCGCCTTCACCTCGGTGCCGTCGTGGAACTTCCAGCCCTGCTTGATCTTGATGTCGTAGACCTTGGAGTCGGTCGTCGTGATCGAGTCGGCCATCAGGTTGAACGGCTTGGCGTCCGCGCCCTTGAAGCCGACCAGCGTGGCGAACATGACCTGGATCGCCTTGGTGCCGCCGAGGTCGTTGATGTTGGTCGGGACCAGCGCGTTCTGCGGCTCGGTGCCGTAGACGCTGACCGTGCCGTCCGGGTCCGTCTCGCCGGCGCCCGCGGAGCTGCCCGACCCGCCGCCGCACGCGGCCAGCACGAGCGCCAGCGAGGTCATCACCACCGTGGGTCCCCAGAGCCTGCGCGAACGACGCATGATCCCCTCCATCTCCGTCTGTCCGAAAGGTGAGACGCACGCTATCGGGGGCGGTGAAGCTGATCACAGGACTGCGGTGTTGCAAATGTGTGACGGTCGTCAGGACCACCTGGTTGGAGTACAACCAACGTAGGAAACCGGATACGCCGGACGGCCCAGCGCGGACACCTGGTCATCGCCCGCTCACCGAGGGTTGGCGGCGGATTCCGTTGTGGCACAAGCCCTTTCGGATGTCCGAAAGGGCTTGTGCCGAAGCTTGTCAAGGGGTGGCCGTGGCCGAAACCGGACCTCCCGTGATCCGGCCCGTAACTCGCGTGATCGAAGCCGGAACTCGCGTGATCAGAGCCGTAACTCGCGAGTTACGGCCCCAGTCACGTGAGTTCCGGCCCCAGTCACGTGAGTTCCGGGCCCGCTCACGCGAGGGAGAGGGCGATGCCGTCGAGGATGTCGTGCTCGCTGATCACCAGCTCGGTCGGGCCGCCGCGGGCCGCGAGCTGCTCGGCGAGGGTCTGGACCACCACCGCGCCGCCGCCGATGACGTCGACGCGGCCCGGGTGGATCACCGGGTTCGCGGCGCGGGTGGCGTGGTCGGCGTGCAGCAGCTCCGACGCGAGCCGGTCGATGTCCGCCGGGCCCAGCTTCGACAGGTGGACGCGCTCGCTGTCGTACTCCGGCAGCCCCAGCGCGATCGCCGACAGCGTCGTCACCGTGCCGGCGACACCCACCCACGTGCGAGCGCGCGCGACGTCCACGACGTCGAACGCCTCGGTCAGGACCTTGCCGGCGAGGTCACGGGCCGCGGCGATCTCCTCGGCGGTCGGCGGGTCGCTCTTCAGCGCGCGCTCGGTGATCCGGACGCAGCCGATGTCGACGGACTTCGCGGCGAGCACCTCGGCCTTCCGGCCGTCCCAGGTGCCGAGGACGAGCTCGGTCGAGCCGCCGCCGACGTCGACCACGACGAACGGGCCGTCGTCCGGGTCCTGCTCCCCGACGGCGCCGGTGAACGACAGCCGCGCCTCTTCGTCGCCGCTGATCACTTCGGCCTCGACGCCGAGGGTCTCGCGGGTCATGCGGAAGAAGTCGTCGCGGTTCTTCGCGTCGCGCGTCGCGGAGGTGGCGACCATGCGCACCTTCTCGGCGCCCTTGCGCCGGGCCGCGACGGTGTAGTCGGCGAGCGCGGCCCTCGTCCGCTCCAGCGCTTCGGGAGCGAGCTCGCCGGTGGCGTCGACACCCTGGCCGAGCCGGACGATCCGCATCTCGCGGTGCAGGTCGCGCAGGTCGACCGTGCCGTCGTGGCGCGGCGTCAGCTCGGCGACGAGCAGGCGGATGGAGTTGGTCCCACAGTCGATCGCGGCAACACGAGGCATGCCGATCACCCTAACCCGTAGCTTTCACGTGAAAGCTACGGAGCGGCCGGGGTCACCGCGGTGGTGGTCGTGGTGGTCGTCGTCGTGACCGTTGAGGTGACCGTCGCCCCGCAGGACGGAGTCGGGGTCGTGGTCGGTGACGGGGTCGTCGTCTGGCCGGTCGACGGCGGTGTCGGCGACGGCGTGGTCGTCGTCGAGATCTCGGTCGTCGTGGTAGTCGTGGTCTTCGGCGGCGCGCAGGACGGCGTGGTCTTGGTGGTCGTCGTCGAACCGCCCGGCGTGGTGGACGGCGGTGCGCTCGGCGTGGTCGTCGGCGTCGGGGGCGGCGGGATCGCGGGCGGCGCCGGGGCCAGCGCGGCGTTCGGCGCGCCGACCGGGACGGTGCTGTCCGGCACCTGCATGATCCCGTTGCGGTAGGCCTCCGCCCACAGGATCACCGTGTTCACGTACGTGTCGGAGTTGTTGTAGCGGTAGATCGCGCCGCGCAGCTGGTCCGGGTTCGCGAGGTCGAAGCCGCCGGAGCACAGGTAGCGGCCGGTGGCCAGCGCCGCGTCGAAGATGTTGTTGGGGTCGGACTTGCCGTCGCCGTTGCCGTCGGAGGCGTAGCCCTTCCACGTCGCCGGGATGAACTGCGTCGGGCCGACCGCGCGGTCCCACACCGGGTCCGTGTCGAGCAGGCCCTGGTCGGTGTCCGGGATCGCGGCGAAGCCGCCCTGGCCGTTGAGCTCCGGGCCGAGGATCGGCTCGCGGGTGGTGCCCGCGGCGTCGACGTAACCGCCGCGCGCGTGGTTGGACTCGATGCGGCCGATGCTGGCGATCAGGGCCCAGTCGATGTGGCAGGCGGGCTGCTCGCGGCCGAGGACGTCGGCGGCGTTCTTGTACGCGGCGAGCGCGGTGGCCGGGATGCCGAGCGGGCCGTCGGGGAGCTCGTACGCGGGGAGCGGCAGCGGGCTGGGCGCGCCGGGGAGGGTGCCGTCGACGGCGATCTGCTGGAGGGCGGCGTTGCCGGGGTCGTACCCCTGGCCGAGCGCGGCGTCGCGGGTGTGGTCACCGCTCCCGCCGAGCCAGCCGAGGGTGCCACCGCCGGCGACCAGCGCGGGGACCACGGCGAGGATGCCGGTGATCAGCGGGTACGCGGTGCGGTGGCGGATCCCGAATCTTCGGGTGTAGCTCCCGACTGCGTCAGGCAGTCGCCGCACACGCATAACTCGAAGCCCTCCTGGCGGATCGGTCACACCCTCGGGTGACAGCCTGCCGTACCCGGGGCGCGGTTTCACCCCTTCGGGAGTCGGGATCTTCCCGGACCGGGGTTTTCGCTCACCCAGACCAGTTATCTGTTTACCGCCCGCGAGCGTTACTCGGCACAGTCTCCCGAGGGCCACCCGTTCGCCTTAAGCAGCTCCAGCGTCTCGTCACCGAACGGATTCACACCTGGGCCGACCGCAAGCGAGTGGGCGACGTGCACGTGCAGGCACTTGACGCGCCCGGGCATGCCCCCGGCGGTGACCTGGTGCCCGAGCGGCTCGATCGCGTCGCGCTCGGCGAGGTAGGTCTCGTGCGTGCGCTGGTACTGCGCGGCGAGCTCGGGATCGGTGGTGAGCCGCTCGGTCATCTCCTTCATCAGCCCGGACGCCTCGATCGTGCCGATCATCGAGTTCAGCTTCGGGCAGGTGAGGTAGTAGAGCGTCGGGAACGGCGTGCCGTTCTCCAGCCGCGGGCTGGTCTGCACGACGGAGGGGTGCCCGCTCGGGCACCGCGCGGCGACGGCGCGCAGCGCTCGCGGCGGCCGTCCGAGCTGCTCCGCGATGGTCTCGCGGTCGGCGTCGGTGACGGGCTCGAAGGCGTGCTGCTGCGTGCTGTTCACGCGCTCCAGGTTAAGCGCGCCCCGGCTCCGCGCCCCAAGCGCCCCAATGTGGCCTTCGGTGCGTTGAACGCACCCAAGGGCCCCTTCGGTGCGTTCAACGCAACCAAGGCCACATTGGGGCGTTCGAGCTCAGCCGCCGGAGACCTGGTTCCAGAGGTTCTCGTACCAGGAGCCGTTGGCCACCTGCTGCTGTCCCTGCTGCGGCGCCGCGTCCGGGGCCTTGTCCTCGGGCAGCTGGACGATGTACGGCGTCTCGCCCGGCTTGACGTACCGAAGCCGCCGCCGGGCCTCCGCCTCGATCTGCGCGGGATCGCTCAGCTCCGCCTTGCGGCCTTGGAGCTGAGCGACCTGCTGCTGCAGCTGCGCTTGCTGCGCCTGCTGTTCGCGGACCTCGGTCCGCTGGGAGAGGTACGTGCGCAGGGGCACGGCGATGGTGAACGCCAGCGCGCACACCACGATCGCCACCACCGCCGCGCGGCGGGTGGTGGACATGCCGAGCACCTTCGCCGCACCGGACGCGCGCTTCGCCGCCAGGCCCCGGCGCAACCGGGCCCTGGTCGTCTCCGCGTCGCCGGTGCGGCGCCGGGCGGCCGCCGTGCCGTCCGCGGGCCGGGGCGGCCGGGAGCCCGGGTTGCCGGCGCGCGCCGCTTCGGGACGGCGAGGCCGCGCGGGCCCACCGGCCCGCGAAGCCCCACCGCCACTACGACGGTTGCGCGTTGTCCTCCCCCGGTCCGCCATCGGCGATCAGGCCTCGGCGGTGAACCGCGGGAAGGCCAGCTCGCCGGCGTACCGGGCCGCGTCTCCGAGGGTCTCCTCGATGCGCAGCAGCTGGTTGTACTTGGCGATCCGCTCGCCGCGGGCCGGGGCGCCGGTCTTGATCTGGCCGACGCCGGTGGCGACCGCCAGGTCCGCGATGAACGTGTCCTCGGTCTCGCCGGAACGGTGGCTCATCATCGACTTGTAGCCGAACGACGTCGCCAGCGAGATCGCGTCGAGCGTCTCGGACAGGGTGCCGATCTGGTTGACCTTCACCAGCAGCGCGTTGGCGGCGCGGCGGGTGATGCCCTCCTCCAGGCGGTCCGGGTTGGTGACGAACAGGTCGTCGCCGACGATCTGGACCTTGTCGCCGACCTCGGCGGTCATCGTGACCCAGCCGTCCCAGTCGTCCTCGCTCAGCGGGTCCTCGATGGACACGAGCGGGTAGTTCGCCAGCAGCTCGCCGTAGTACGCGGACATCTGCTCGGCGCTCTTCTTGCTGCCTTCGAAGGTGTACGCGCCGTCGGCGAAGAACTCCGTCGCGGCGACGTCGAGCGCGAGCGCGACGTCACGGCCCGGGGCGTACCCGGCCTTCTCGATGGCCTGGACGATCAGGTCGAGCGCCTCGCGGTTGTTGCCGAGGTTCGGCGCGAAGCCGCCTTCGTCGCCCAGACCGGTCGAAAGGCCGCGGCCCTTCAGCACCGACTTCAGCGAGTGGTAGACCTCGGTGCCCCAGCGCAGGGCCTCGCGGAAGGTCTCGGCGCCGATCGGCGCGATCATGAACTCCTGGACGTCGACGTTGCTGTCCGCGTGCGAACCGCCGTTGAGGATGTTCAGCATCGGGACCGGCAGCACGTGCGCGTTCGGCCCGCCCAGGTAGCGGAAGAGCTCCAGCTCGGCCGACTCGGCGGCGGCCTTCGCGACGGCCAGCGAGACGCCGAGGATGGCGTTCGCGCCAAGGCGGGACTTCGCCGGCGTGCCGTCGAGGTCGACCAGCTTCTGGTCGACGATCCGCTGGTCGACGGCTTCGATGCCGACCATCTCGGGGCCGATCTCGTCGAGCACCGCGGCGACCGCGCGCTCGACGCCCTTGCCGTTGTAGCGGCCGGTGTCGCCGTCGCGGAGTTCGACCGCCTCGTGTTCGCCGGTGGACGCGCCCGACGGGACGGCGGCCCGCGCCAGGGTGCCGTCGTCGAGAGCCACCTCCACCTCGACGGTCGGGTTGCCGCGCGAGTCCAGAATCTCGCGCGCGCCTACCTGCTCGATGAGAGCCACGCCATGCTCCTCGGTGCGTCGTGCCTGTGCTGGATGCCGCCTCCGCGGGAAAGCGAACGTCGGCGGTGGTGACGCGCCCAGCCTAGCCGTCGCCGCAGTTCACCCGTTGGAGGCACGGCCGGTCACTCACCCGTCGGTGCGGATCGCCTGCCAGCCGGGCGGCAGCTCGACGGTCTCGGACGTCTGCTGCCAGAACGTCCAGCTGTTGCCGCCGAGGTCGGCGACGGTGAAGACGCGCGCGCCGTAGGGCTGGTCCTGCGGCGGCTCGAGCTCGGCCTCGTCGCCGAGCGCGGCGGCGATCCGCTCGTAGTCGGCGTCGACGTCGTCGACGTAGAGGATGTTGAGCTGGCCGACCGGGCCCTCGACCCCCTTGGCCTGCCAGTAGTCCGGCCCGACGCCCGCGATCTGGATCCGCGCGTCGCCCGCGCGCAGCGTCGCCTGGAAGACCTCGCCCGCCGCGTCGCAGAACCGGACGTCTTCGGTGAACCCGAAGACCCTGGTCAGCCAGGCGAGCGCCGCCGTGGCGTCGGCGTAGTAGAGGTAGGGCGCCAGGCCCCGGTACCCGCTGCTCATGGCGAGACAGTCCACCACGTCCCGATCGGCGGCGTGTGCCAGCCCCTCCTCCGGGGTAATATCGGGGTGACCATGACGGACGCCGCAGCTGCTTCGCAGCCTCCCGAAGAGTCGCGGTTCCATGCCTTCCGCCAGGCGGAGGATCTGGTCGGCCGCCGTCGTCCGCTCGACGCGCTGAAGGTGCTGCAGCCCCTCCTGGAGTCCGAGACGGACAAACCGTCGGTCCACCTCCTGGCCGGGCGCGCGTACTTCCACTCCGCGCAGCTGCGGCGGGCCGAGCAGGCACTGACCCGGGTGGTCGAGCTGGACCCGACGGACCACTACGCCCGGTTCATCCTCGGCCGCACCCTGCAGCGGCTCGGCCGGTTCGTCGAGGCGCTGGCCCAGATGCGGATGGCGTCGGCGATGAACCCGGTGCCGGAGTACCTCGAGGCGACCAGCGAGGTCAAGGCGCGCATCGCGCTGCGCGAGTCCTGACGGCGCCCGGCCAGGGCCGAACGGCCCGCGCGAGATCAGACTTTCGGCCGACCTCTCCGGGCCCCTCGGCCGATCCGCGGCACCCCCTTCGCGGGCGAAGCTGGTTCCAGACCGAAACAGGGAGGAACCGAAATGTCGATCTTCGCCACGCTGGGCGCCTACGCCGGGTTGCTGCTGCTCGTCCTGATGGCCGTGACGCCGTTCTTCGCCGACCGGGAGAGCTGACTCAGGGCGCGACGCTCGCCTCCGCGTAGGCGTCCGCCGCGCTGAAGACGTCCTGGCCGTACGCCACGCCCTGGTTGTAGAACAGGATCGAACGCCACCAGCCGGCCGGGGTGCCGAGGTCGTCGCTGCCCGAGCAGAGGTAGCGCGCCGCCGTGAAGGCCGCGTCGTCGATGTTCTGGGGGTCGGGCGTGCCGCCGTCGCCGTTGGCGCGCTCCTGGTACTTCTTCCACGTCGAGGGCAGGAACTGCAGCGGCCCGATCGCGTGGTCCCACGACTTGTCGCCGTCGAGCTTGCCGCCGTCGCTGTCGTGCACCGCCGGGACGCCGGGTGAGCCGTCCAGCGGCGGGCCGACGACCGGCTTCACGAGCCGGCCGTCCGGGCGGATGGCCGAGAGGTCGAACTCCCCGCGCCCGGTCTCGACGCGGCCGATGCCCGCGAGCGTCGCCCAGGAGAGGTGACACGTCGGTTTTTGCCGCTGCATCCACATCTCCGCCCGGCCGTACGCGGCGAGCACGCGCCCCGGGACGTGCGTCTTGTCCGCGACGCGGGCCGCCCACGCGTCCAGCTCCGTCTGGTCGGACACGGCCGGCCGGTCGACCGGCGCGGCGAGCCCGGCCCGCGGCGACTCGGCGCCCGGCTGCGGGCGCTGCTCCGGGATGGCGAGCGCGGGCTGCGCGGGCGGTGCCTCGGCCGGCGCGTCCGGGTTCCGGACACCGATGGTGACCACGAGGACCACACCGGTGACCACCAGCCCCAGCGCGAGGGCCACCCGGCCGAGATAGCGCCGTGGCGGGCCGCCCGGGGGCGAGTGCGGAGGTGTGACGGTCGGCTGAGCGGTATCGGCCACCCGAACAGGTTACGGAGCCACTCAAGGGGGACCATCGGCTGGCTGACCAGGCAAGCGGAGGGTAAAAACAGGCCGGCTGCCTGCGAAGTCACAAATTTTGTTATCGAGTCGACGCGCAGCGCCCTGACCTGCGGTTACCCTAACCTAACTTAGTTCTGCCGTCCCTTTTGTCGGGTTCTGGCACGCGACGGCGCGTTCCCTCGCTGGACTTACAGGTGAGCCTTACCTAAAAACTTCACGGGCCCACGAAAAACCTGGAGGCGGGAACGTGTTGTTTTCGAGTGCGCTGATCGGGCTGCGCGAAGGCCTGGAGGCCGCGCTGGTCGTCAGCATCCTCGTCGCGTTCCTGGTGAAGACCGACCGGCGGCACGCGCTGCGCTGGGTGTGGCCGGGCGTCGGCGCCGCGGTGCTGCTCTCGGTCGCCGTCGGCGCGGTCCTCACCTACACGACCGCCCAGCTGTCGTTCGAGCACCAGGAGCTGCTCGGCGGGAGCCTGTCGATCGTCGCGGTCGTGTTCGTGACGGCGATGATCTTCTGGATGCGCAAGGCGTCGAAGAGCATCGCCGCCGAGCTGCGCGGGAAGATGGACGACGCGCTCGACGTCGGCCCGATGGCCGTGCTGCTGCTGTCGTTCCTCGCGGTCGGGCGTGAGGGCCTCGAAACCGCGGTGTTCTTCTACTCCGCCGTCCAGACCGCGCAGTCGGACACGGTGCAGCCGCTGATCGGCTTCGCCATCGGCATCCTCGCCGCCGTGGTGCTGGCCTGGCTGCTCTACAAGGGCGCCGTCCGGTTCAACCTGGGCAAGTTCTTCACGATCACCGGCGTGCTGCTGGTGTTCGTCGCCGCGGGCGTGCTCGGTTACGGCCTGCACGACCTCCAGGAAGCCGCCTTCCTGCCCGGCATCAACACCCTCGCGTTCGACGCTTCGGCCGCGCTGCCCGAGACGTCCTGGTACGGCGCCCTGCTCAAGGGCATCTTCAACTACTCGCAGCAGACGACCGTGCTGCAGGCCATCGCGTGGGTCGCCTACGTCGTCATCGTGCTGCCCCTTTTCCTCAAGCCCAGCAAGAAGACCGCGCCGGCGCCCGCCGCCGCGGTCGCCTCGAAGGAGTGACCGTGCGCAAGTCCCCCAGAACCCCGCTGGCCGTGCTGGCCGGCGCCGCCGCCCTGGTGACGCTGGCCGCGTGCGACAGCTCGGGCGGCGGCACCGAGAACGCCGCCGCCGGCGGCCCGATCAAGGTCGAGGCCTCCGACACGGCGTGCACCGTCTCGGTGAACACGGCGGCCGCGGGCAACGTGACCTTCGAGATCACCAACAAGGGCACCAAGGTCACCGAGTTCTACCTCTACGCCGAGGGTGACCGGATCATGGGCGAGGTCGAGAACATCGCGCCCGGGCTCAACCGGCGCCTGATCGTCGAGGCGTCCGACGCGGGCAAGTACCAGACGGCGTGCAAGCCGGGCATGGCCGGCAACGGCATCCGCGGCGACTTCACGATCACCGGCGGCGCGCCGAAGCAGGCCGACGCCAACGCCCAGAAGGCGAATGCCACCAAGAGCTACGCCGACTACGTCGCGAACAACACCGCCGCGCTGGAGGAGGAGACGGGGAAGTTCGTCGACCTCGTCAAGGGCGGCAAGGTCGACGAGGCGAAGGCCGCGTACGCGCGCACTCGCATCTACTACGAGCGCATCGAGCCGGTCGCCGAGAAGTTCGGCGACCTCGACCCGGCCATCGACGTCCGCGAGGCCGACCTCGAGCCGGGCCAGCAGTTCACCGGCTTCCACCGGCTCGAGAAGGACCTGTACGTCTCCGGCCTGCAGGCCGACAGCCCGAAGATCGCCGACAAGCTGCTGACCGACGTCAAGGACCTGGTCGCGAAGTCGAAGACGCTCGAGCTGAACGCGCTCGACCTGGCGAACGGCGCGAAGGGCCTGCTCGACGAGGTCGCGACCGGCAAGATCACCGGCGAGGAGGAGACCTTCTCGCACACCGACCTGTGGGACTTCCAGGCCAACGTGGACGGTTCGAAGGGCGCGATCGCCTCGCTGCGGCCGCTGTTGCAGGAGCGGGACGCCGCGCTCGTGTCCACTTTGGACAAGGAGTTCGCGAACGTGCAGGGCCTGCTGGACAAGACGCGCGTCGGCGACGGCTTCAAGCTGTACAACGAGCTGTCGCAGGACCAGATCAAGGAGTTCGCCTCGGCCGTCGACGCCCTGAGCGAGCCGCTGAGCAAGGTCGCGGAGGTTGTGTCCAAGTGACCGAAGACGGCACCCGGGTCTCCCGCCGGAAGCTTTTCGGCCTGGCGGGAGCGGGTGTCGCGCTCGCCGGGGCCGGGGCCGCGGCGGGCATCGGGATCGACAAAGCGACCAGTGGCAACGCCGAGGCGTCGGTGAGCACTGTCGACTTCCACGGTGAGCACCAGGCCGGCATCACCACGCCGACCCAGGCGAACCTGCACTTTGCGGCCTTGGACGTCACGACAAAGGACCGCGAAAAGCTGCGGCAGCTGCTCAAGACGTGGACCGACGCGGCCCGCCGGATGACGGCGGGCCAGGAGGTCGTCGCGAACGGCGCGGTCGGCGGCGGCGAGTTCGCCCCGCCCGGTGACACCGGCGAGGCGCTCGACCTGCCGGCGTCGCACCTGACGCTGACCATCGGCTTCGGGCCGTCGCTGTTCGACGGCCGCTTCGGCCTCGCGGGCAAGCGGCCGGCGCAGCTGATCGACCTGCCGCTGTTCCCGAAGGACAAGCTCGACCCGGCCCGCAGCGGCGGTGACCTGTGCATCCAGGCGTGCGCGGACGACCCGCAGGTCGCGGTGCACGCGGTGCGCAACCTGGTGCGGCTCGGCTTCGGCGTCACCGAGGTCCGCTGGTCGCAGCTCGGCTTCGGCCGCAGCTCGTCGACGTCGCGCGCGCAGCAGACACCGCGGAACCTGTTCGGGTTCAAGGACGGCACGAACAACATCAAGTCCGAGGACACCGACTTTCTGCGCGACCAGGTGTGGACCCAGGCCGGCGACGGCCCGGCGTGGATGGCCGGCGGCAGCTACCTGGTCGCGCGCCGGATCCGGATGCACATCGAGACGTGGGACCGCGAGACGCTCGACGGCCAGCAGCAGATCGTCGGCCGCACGAAGGGCACCGGCGCCCCGCTGGGCCAGACCGCGGAGTTCGACGAGCTCGACCTCGACGTCGGCGGCGCGGGCGGCGAGAAGGTGATCGCCGACGACGCGCACGTCCGGCTGGCCTCGCACCAGGCGCTGAACGGCGTCCGGATCCTGCGCCGCGGCTACAACTTCGTCGACGGCTCCGACGGCGTCGGCCACCTCGAGGCGGGGCTGTTCTTCCTGGCGTTCAACCGGGACACCCGCGCGCAGTACGTCCCGATGCAGCAGGCGCTGTCGTCGAAGGACGCGATGATGGAGTACGTGCAGCACACGGGGTCCGCGCACTTCGCGGTCCCGCCGGGTGTTTCGCCGACCGGCTACTGGGGCGACGCGCTGTTTGCCTAAAGCTGTTAGGTTGATCTACACTTCCTTTAGCCAACAGGAGGTGTAGTTATGGTTCGTGCCGGTCTGACCACGGAACGCGTGGTGCGCGCCGGGGCGGAGCTCGCCGACGAGCTCGGCTTCGAGCAGGTGACGCCGTCGGAGCTGGCGCGGCGGTTCGACGTCAAGGTCGCGAGCCTGTATTCGCACGTCAAGAACGCCCACGACCTGCGGACGAAGATCGCGCTTCTCGCGCTGGAGGAGCTCGCCGACCGGGCGGCCGTCGCGCTCGCGGGCCGCGCCGGGCGGGACGCGCTCGTCGCCTTTGCCGACGTCTACCGCGACTACGCCCGCGAGCACCCGGGCCGTTACGCCGCCGCGCAGTTCCGGCTCGACCCGGAGGCCGCCGCCGCGAGCGCCGGTGTCCGGCATTCGCAGATGATGCGCGCGATCCTGCGCGGCTACGCCCTGACCGGGCCGGACGAGACGCACGCCGTCCGGCTGCTCGGCAGCTTCTTCCACGGGTTCGTCACCCTCGAAGGGCAGGGCGGCTTCGACCACAGCTCGCCCGCCTCGGCGGAGAGCTGGGCCCGGCTCCTCGACGTCCTCGACTCCCTTCTCCACGATTGGCCTTCGGCATGATCACCACACCCCTCACCACCGACCTCGTCCGCGGCGCCCTCGAACTGGAGCGCACCGAGCGCGGCCTGACGCCGCACCGGCTACCCGCCCGGGCCCGCGCGCAGAACACCGACCCGCGCCTGGCGATGGCCGACACGCAGCCGGCCGGCGTCCGCCTGCGGTTCCGGACGCGCGCCACGGTTGTCGAGCTCGAGACGCTGGCGACGAAGATCGAGTACCCGGGCGCCCCGCCGCGCCCCGACGGCGTTTACGACCTGCTGGTCGACGGCAAGCTCGCCGCCCAGGCGATCGTGCCCGGCGGCGTGCGGTTCCCCGGCCTGCCCGGGCACGACAAAGACGTTGAGATCTGGTTGCCGCACAACGAGATCACGGAGCTGGTCGCGTTGCGGACGGACGCCCCGGTGACGCCCGCACCGCCGCACGGGCGGGTCTGGCTGCACCACGGCAGCTCGATCAGCCAGGGTTCGAACGCCACCAGCCCGTCGGGGACCTGGACCGCGCTGGCCGCGCTCGCGGCCGGCGTCGAGCTGGTCAACCTGGGTTTCAGCGGGAACGCGCTGCTCGACCCGTTCACGGCCCGTGCGCTGCGGGACACCCCGGCCGACCTGGTCAGCGTGAAGCTCGGCATCAACGTCGTCAACGCGGACCTGATGCGCGTGCGCGCGTTCGGCCCGGCGGTGCACGGGTTCCTCGACACGATCCGCGAGGGCCACCCGTCGGCGCCGCTGCTGGTCGTGTCGCCGCTGCTGTGCCCGATCCACGAGCAGACGCCCGGCCCCGGCGACTTCGACCACGAGGCGCTGGCCGCGGGCGAGGTGCGGTTCCGGGCGACCGGCGACCCGGCCGAGGTCGCGGCGGGGAAGCTGACGCTCGAGGTGGTCCGCGACGAGCTGGCGCGCGTCGTCGCGCAGCGGCAGGACCCGGACCTGCACTACCTGGACGGCCGCGTGCTGTACGGCGAGGCCGACTTCGCCGAGTTCCCGCTGCCGGACGAGCTGCACCCGGGCCCGGCGGCCCACCGCCGGATCGCCGACCGGTTCACCGAGCGCGCGTTCGGCGGCCCGTTCGCTTGACTTCAAGCTCGCTTGAAGTAGAAAGCTGGTGCGCATGTTCACCGAAGCAGAGCTCGCGTACCTCGAAGCCCAGCCGCTGGGCCGGCTGGCGACCCGGCAGCCGAACGGAACCCTGCAGGTCAACCCGGTCGGCTTCCGGTACAACCCGGACGCGAAGACGATCGACGTCACCGGGCACAACCTGAGCACCAGCAAGAAGTTCCGCAACCTGGCGACCGACGCCCAGGTCGCGTTCGTCGTCGACGACCTGCCGTCGACCAACCCGTGGCGGGTGCGGTGCCTGGAGATCCGCGGCCGCGCCGAGGCGCTGACCGGCGTCAACCTCCCGGACAACCACTTCGACGACGCCGTGATCCGCATCCACCCGGCCCGGATCCTCGCGTTCGGCGTCGAGGACTGGGACCGGGAGCCGCTGGAGCTGGAGACGAACATCCGCGACGTCTGAGGTGGCGGGGCCGGTCTCCCCTTCCGCGCCGCGCGGCAGGTTCCGGCTGAGCCACCCGCACCCCACCGCTCAACCGGGCATCACGCGTGCTTGAGCAGGCATCTCGCGTGATCAGCGGGGCATCACGCGTGACTGAGCGGGCATCACCTCCGATACCCCTCCAGACACGGGTAATGCCCCGGCAATCACGCGTGATTCCCCTCCAGACACGCGTGATTCCCCTCCGGGCCCGGTCAGCGGCGGCCGCCCCAGGCTGTGTACGTTGCCGTGCCCGTGATTGCCAGAATTGCTGCTGTCCAGGTTGCCGCCGGCGAGTTCGGGGGTTGGAGCATCCAGCCCACGATGTGGCTGGTCGCCGAGCCGTCGTCCTGGACGAACGGGGTGATCGACGCCCACAGGAGCGGGAGCGTCCAGCCGAACTGGCCGCCCGCTGCCGTGGCCGCCAGGCCGGCCAGGCCCAGCAGGCCCGCCGCGTCGCGCAGGATGATCGACAAGTCGACAACCAGCGGGCCGAGCTGCTGGACCACCAGGACCGCGCCGCCGGCCGCGAGGCCGATCAGGACCAGGTGCGCGAACCGGCGGACCGGCCACGGGAGCGCCGCCGTGCGGTCGAGGTCCGGGTCCTGGCCGCTCAGGCCGATCGCGGCCACCGCGATGCCCGCCGTCAGCGTCAGCACGACCGGCACCGGCGACCACGAGCCGCGCGCCAGGAACCACAGGCCCGCCGTTGCCAGGACCAGGGCCGTGAACGCCGCCGGGACCTGGCGCGACCGCGCGTAGAGCGTCACCCACCTCATCGCGAGGCCCCCGGCACCAGCGCGTCGAGCGGGTCGCCCTGGCAGGTCAGAAGCACCTGGCGCAGCGCGACCATCCGGGCGAACTGCACCTCCGGCGGCAACGCCCGGAAAGTCGCCCACGCGCGATCGACCGTGCCGGGCTCCTGGAGGATCCAGTGCGCGGCGAACTCCGGCAACGGCTTCAGCTCACCGGTGAAATACGCCGCCGCGATCATCCGGGCGCCCAGATCGGCCAGGCTGCCGCCGTACGGGTGGTCGCACGAAGGCAGCCCGGCACCGGACAGCACCGCGAGCCGCAGGTCGTCCGCGTTCGCCGTGAGCAGGACCTCGTTGAGCTGGAAGTCCAGGTAGACGACCCCGGGATCGCGAGCGGGCGGGTCGAACACCGGCGTCGGCCCGGTCTGCTCCTCGATCCGCGTCGGCGCGCCGGGCAGCTTCGCCAACATGGCCAGCGCCTCCCGGCCGGGTCCGGCCAGCGCGGCCAGCCTCTCCTCGTGCGCCCGGCTGACGCAGATCGGCCCGTCGCAGAGCTTCTGCGCGGCGATGCCGTCGGGCGCCAGAAGCCCGGCGGCGGACGCCGGGAAGACCGGCAGGGCGATCGCCGCCCCGGCCACCACCGGCAGCAGGCCCAGCAACCGGGCCCGAACGGAGTTCGCCGCCAGCAGCAGGAATCCCGTCACGGCCAGCCCGACGAACCACGCGGCCTGCCCTAGATCCGCCGAAGCCGACGTGGTCACCAGCGCGCCCCGCGGCTGCCCGAGGGCCGGCGACAACAGCCCGAGCCGGCTGTACGACAACGACAGGCCCGATTCCAGCGACGCCCAGCCCAGCATGGACACCACCAGCGTCACCACGGCCAGCGCGGGCGCGGTCAGCGGGTGCGGCAGCAGCCGGCCGGCCGCCAGGCCCACCCAGCTCCCCGCCACGACGGCGAGCAGGCCGACCAGGACCACCGGCAGGAAGCTCACCGAGACGTACCCGCCGTGCCCGAGCACCTCCCCCACGCCGACGCCGAACACCAGCAGGAACCCGAGCGCGCTCACCGCCCCCACCGCGCCGGCCAGCCGGATCGCCCGGTGCCAGCCCGGCCGTGACGTCGTCGCCAGCAGCTCGACCATGCCGGAACGGCTGTCGCGCATGCCCTGGATCGCCCCGGCGCCGACGGCGATCGGCCACAGGAACACCAGCAGGAACCGCAGCCACAACGCCGTGGTCGTGGTGTTGGCCGTCCACGACGCCGGCGCCTTCCACCACGGCCCGGGCAGCAGGAACAGGAAGCCGAGTGCGACGACGAGCAGCGCCAGCCCGGCCCACGGCGCGATGGAGCGCCGCAGTTCGATGCGCAGGATCATCACCAGGCCCCCTTGCCCGGCTCGTGGTTCAGCAGCGCCGAATACCCGCGCTCGATCGGGCTGTCCCCCACGTGCGCCGCCGTGCCCGCTTCGGCCAGCTCGCCCGGCGTCCCCTGGAACACCAGCTTGCCCTCGGCGAACAGGACGACGTCGGAACACGCCGTGCCGACGTCTTCGACCAGGTGGGTCGAGATCAGCACACACGCGTCCCGACCCAGCTCCTGCACGAGCTCACGGAACCGCACGCGCTGCGCCGGGTCGAGGCCGGCCGTCGGCTCGTCCAGTAGCAGGATGTCCGGGTCGTTGACGATCGCCTGCGCGATCCCCACCCGCCGGACCATGCCGCCCGAGAGCGTCTTCATCCGGTCGTCCGCGCGGTCGGCGAGCCCGACCCGCTCGATCGCGCGCTGCACCGCCCCCGGAATGTCCTCTTTGGACATCTCCTTCAGCCACGCGACGTACTCGACGAACTCCCGGACGGTGAACCGCTTGTAGAACCCGAAGTTCTGCGGCAGGTAGCCGATCCGCCGGCGCAGACCGCGCTGCCCGGTGTGCCCCCCGGCCGGCGCACCGAGCAGCGACAGCCGGCCTTCCGCCGGCCGCAGCACCGTCGCCAGCGCCCGGATCAGTGTCGTCTTGCCCGCGCCGTTGGGCCCGAGCAAGCCGTGCACCCCCTTGCCGAGCGACAGGTCCAGCCCGTCCACGGCCATCTTCTTCCGCCCCACCCGCACCTTCAGCCCCTCGGCCTGGATCTCCCAGGCGTAGGCCGTGGGCGCGACCTCGGCGGCCCCGACTGCACGCATGTTCTTCCTCCCTAGAAACGCGCGCCGAGCCGGGTGAACGCGCCCTTGTGCAGGGCGACGACCACCGTCGTCAACGCGAAGATCCCCGCCCACACCGGCACCGCGCCGGAGCTGAGCGCAAACGTTTGCTCGCGGGCCGCGAGGGCCGGCAGCACCAGCCCCGCGACCCACACCGCGACCAGGACGTACGCCGCCCGGGTGACCCCGATCAGCCCGCCCAGCGCGAGCGTCCCCGAAGTGAAGGCCAGGCTCGGCAGCAGCCAGAGCGCGAAGGCCGTGCCGGTCAGCCACCCGGCGACGCCGAGCACCGGCAGGACGACGACCAGCACGGCGAGCGTCCGCCGCGCGACCAGGTACAGCCCGGCGCGCGGGGTCGCGACGACGACCTCGTACGCAGGATCCAGCCCCCGCGCCCACGCCGCGGCGACCCCGAGCACCGGCAGCACCGGCGCGAAGAGCTGCACCGCCGTCACGTTCACCACCGACTCCCCGAAGTGGTCGAACACCGCGGCGAGCAACGTGACCAGCGCGATCATCCCCAGCCACGGCAGCATCACCGGCGTGACCCAGGTCGTGAGCCACAGGCCGAAGCGGCGGCGCACCGGCCGCACGACCCGCCGCGGCGGCGCGTGCGCGGCGACGCTCGGCAGCTCGACCTCGACCTGCAGCCGCGACCAGACGAGGTCCACCACCGGCTGGACGGGCGCCACCTCGGCCAGCCGCCCCCGGCACACCCGGCACGTCTCGAGGTGGGACTCGAGCCCCCACAGCTGGTCGCCAGGAAGCTCGTCGCCCGCGGCGTACCCGGCGATGAGCTGGTCCGACGCATGGGTCATGACAGTGCCTCCCGCATCGCGATCCGCGCCCGCCGGGCGCGGGTCTTGACGGTTCCTTCCGGCAGCCCGAGCAGCATGGCGGTCTCGCGGACGGTCAGCCCGTCGAGCACCATCGCCTGCAGGACCGCCCGCAGTTCGGGCGCGAGCTCACGCAACGCGTCCCCCACCTCATCGCCCACCGCCGCCGCCAGCGCGATGTCTTCCGCCGCCAGCGCCGGCACCGGAGTCACTTCGAACACGACCTCCGGCGGCGGCTGTGCGTGGTGCGCCCGCCGGCGGAACGCGTCGACCAGCCGCCGGGCCGCGATCGTCCACACCCAGCCGACCGCCGTGCCGCCGGTCGAGGCCCCCGCGAACGAGCCCGCCGCGCGCCAGACGGCCAGGTACGTCTCCTGCATCACTTCGGCGACGACCTGCTCGTCCGCGCACCGACGGCGCAGGCGCACGGCGAGCCAGGGCGACGTGCGGCGGTAGAGCTCCTCGAACGCCGCGCGGTCGCCCTTGGCCGTGCGCCGGACGAGGTGCTCCTCGTCGGCGTCTTCCAGTGGCTGCTTCCTCACACCAGGCAAGACGCCGGGTGATCGGATTCGGTTCTCACACGATTGTGTGCTGCGTCACACTGGACGGGAGGGCCAGAACTTCCGCCAGCCGTCGGCCTCGAGGGTCGTCGGCTCCAGCCCGGCGTCCCGCGCGGCCTGCTCGGCGGCCTGGACGTCCTTCGCGAACTGCTTGGCCAGCGCCCGCAACTCACCTTCGGGGTCGACACCCGCGCGACGCGCCGTCGCCGCGATGCGGAACAGCTGCTGCGCCGTGCCGGACCCGGCCGGGAAGAGGTCGAGCGGGATGCCCGCGCGCCCCGACCGCTGGCCGAGCTTGCCGGCCAGCGCCACCGCGGGCTGGCCGAGCGCGACGCCGTCCACAATGGACTTGCGCTGCTTCTCCTGCTGCTTCAGCTCTTCCCACTTGAGGTTCTGGTGCTCGACCGTGTGCACCTGGTCGGCGTCGGCGAAGACGTGCGGGTGCCGGCCGACCAGCTTCGCGACGAGCGCGCCCGCGACGTCATCGATGCTGAAGGGATCTTCGGGGTCTTCGGCCGCGACGCGGGCGTGGAAGAGCACCTGCAGCAGGACGTCGCCGAGCTCTTCGCGCAGCGCCTCGCGGTCGCCTTCCTCGATGGCGTCGAGCAGCTCGTAGGTCTCCTCGACCAGGTACTGCCGCAGCGAGTCGTGCGTCTGGACCGCGTCCCAGGGACAGCCGCCGGGCGAGCGCAGCCGGTCCATCACGTCGGCGGCCTCGACCAGCGGCGGCACCGGCGTCTCGATGACCTTCGCGCCGGTCGCGATGAGCAGCGACGCCGCGGGCTCGTCCCGCGAGCCGGCCAGCAGCACGACGTCCACCAGTGAAGGCGCCTCGGTGACGGCCGGGACGCCGAACGCAGCCGGGTCGACGTCCGTGGCCGCGTAGACCGCGGTGGACTCACGCAGGATCTTCAGCGCCGCGCCGGGCAAGGTCGCCCCGCGGACGACAACGACGACGCCCGCGCTCACCGCTGGGCGGGTGCGCCACCACGCAGGGGCAGCACGGTGCCCTTGGTGGCGTCCTGGTTCGGCGCGAGGTTCATGCTCACAACATCCCACACGCCGTACCGGGGGTTGACGCGCAGGCCGCCCTCGCCGAGGTAGGGCTGCAGCAGCCGGGTGCCGATCCTGGTCAGCTGGTCGTCCGTCGGCTTCTGCGCCTCCTGGTCGGCCGGCAGCGCCTGGGTGGTGCCGCGGGTGTGGAGGACGAAGACGTACCAGTCCGGCTTGGCCGGCATCCGCGCCTGGAACGCGACGACGCTGTTCGCGGCCGAGCCGAACAGCGCGGTCTCCGCGAGCGAGAGGTACTGCGAAGCGCCGAAGAGCTCGGTGAGGCCGGCGTCGGAGTAGCCGCCCGGGCCGGGCGCGCCCGTCTGCTGGGCCTGCTGCGCCTCCTGGCTCGCCTGCTGGATGGTGGCCTGGATCTTGCCCGGGTCGTCCGCGAACTGCTTCGCGATGTCGAAGGCGCGGGTGCGGGCCTCGGGGTCGTTCTCACTGGTGGCGCTGACGCCGACGTAGTCCGCCCCGACGGACAGCTTCGGCAGGTACTTGGCCGCCAGCTGCTGCTCGAGGTAGGTGTCGGTGGCGCGCTCGGTGCGGTCACGCAGGTTCGCGACGATCTGCGGCACGGCGACCGCGTCACCCTGGCCGGTGTCCTTGACCGGGGTGCTCGTCTGCGTCGCGGCCTGCTGCGCGATCTTCCCCTGGTCCGCGACGAGGTTCTCCTGCTTCGCGGCCCGCAGGACCAGCTCGTGGAGCACCGTCTGCTTGACGATCTCGCGGCCCAGCAGGTCGAGCTTGTGCTCACCCGCGAGCTTCTGCGCGTACGGCTGTTCGCGGACGGCCTGGTCGATCATCGACTGGACCTGGTCGAGGGAGACCGAGCGGTCGCCGACGATGACGGCGCTGCCGACCTGACTCGGACCCGACCCGCACCCGGCGAGCAGAAGAGCACCGGCAACAACCGCGACCAGCGCGCGAGGGCGCCCCATGATCCGCATCACAGCGCATACCCTCTCACACCATCGCACCCGAAACGCAACACCCGTGCGGTGTGGGCGCGCGTAATCTCGACGGCATGGACCACTGGCTGACCATCGAGGTCTTCGATGGCGAGTCCACGGCTTCGTTGTGGCGGCTCGCCCGCGGTGACGCGCTCACCGAAGCAGCACTGACCAACGGCGCCGAGCAGTGGGTGTGGCACGAGCACCGCTGGGGTGTGGTGCTGGAGATCGAGTTCAGGTCCGAGGAAAGCCGCGACGCGTTTCGCGCACTTCCGGTCGTTACGGCGGCTTTGGACGCGGTGCCCGATCCGGCGCGGAGGTTGCTCGTGTACCCGGGGCGTGGTGGGGGCGCGGGATCACGGATGCCGAGGAAGCCCCGTCCGCTGCCGATGGCCGGAGCCGGGGCGGTTCCGGTGCCGGTGGAGTCGGTGAAGATGGGGTTGGCGGAGGCTTTGCCGCCGATGTTCAGCGAAGTCGGGTGAGGAGTTCGCGCCAGGTCGTGGTGGACGCGGTGAGGGTGCCGCCGGTGCGGTCTTTGGTGTCCCGGACGAGGATTTCGCGATCGAGGGCGACTTCGACGCAGTCACCGCCATTGGCGCTGTAGCTGCTCTTACGCCAAGTCACCATCGTGTTCCGCCCCCGATGAGTAGAGCCTGCTCGCCAGGTCGGCGATGAACTCCTTCGATTGTGCCTCATCGAGCGCGGCCTGACCGAGCCCTTCGAGCACGCGCCGATAGGCGCGGATCTCGTGCGGTTCTTCGAGGAAGAGAGAGGAAAGCTCGCTGTCGAGGTAGACGAGCGGCGGAAATTCGGCTGATTCGATCAGCTGGAAGTGACCGGACAGGGCCGGATGGCCGCCGCGAGCGGCGGGCACGACACGGATGCTGATGTTCTGCCGGTCGGAAAGTTCTGACAGCCGAGTGAGCTGGGTCGACATGATCCCGCGGTCTTCGCGGCCGATCGGCAGCCGCAGGGCGAACTCGTGGAGGAAGAAGCGAAAATCGACCTGCGGTCGCTTGTCGAGGATGACCTGCCGGGATGTTCGAGCGAATACCCGCTCGTCGATTTCATCGGCGGTGGGGACACTGCCGGTCTCGACGATGAGCGCGCGGGCATAGCCCGCGCTCTGCAGGAGGCCGGGGATGATCGAGCTTTGAAAAACCGCGATCGCAGAAGCTCGCTCTTCGTGCCGCACGAGGGTCTGCACCTGAACGGGCAACCGGTCACCGTGCTGCTCGAGGAGACCGGGCCGGCGCATCTCGTCCCCCAGGGCCATCAGCTCGCGGTACTCCGCTCCCCTGACCCCGAGCACCGTCAGAAACCGCGCCAGCTGCACCGGATCCGGCCTGAGCAGCCCGCGCGTCACCGACGACACCCACTGCGCGCTCATCTCCAGGCGGCGCGACATCTCGCGGACGCCCCAGCCCTTCTCCGTCATGCGCTGGAGCAGCCGCTCGCCCAACTGCCTGCTACGGATGTTCATGGGGCGAACGTAAAGCCACCAAGACCGAAAACCCCTGCGCCACAACGGGAGTTCCCCCGAAGTGGCGCAGGGTGTCCACCCCGCTTTACACCGCCGCGGGCTTCTTCGTCAGCTGGTTCAACAGCTTTGTGCACCAGTCCAGCAGCTCGTCGTCGCGCAGCATCGGGGCTCCGATGCGGCCGCCCGCCGGGCCTTCCGTCGGTTTCGGGATCGAGACCGTGTTCGTCACCGCCTTGAACGTCGCCTTCGGGTACAGCCTCTTCAGGCGCACCAGCTGCGAGTCCGCGAGCGGCAGCGGTGCGAAGCGGATCGTGTTGCCCTGGACCGCCACCTCCGTCACGCCCGCCTCGCGGCACGTGTGGCGGAACTTGGCCACCGCCAGCAGGCGGTTCACCGGTGCCGGCGGCTGGCCGTAGCGGTCGATCAGCTCTTCGCGGACCGCGTCCAGGCCCTCGGTGTCCGGCGCCGCCGCGATCTTGCGGTACGCCTCCAGCCGGAGGCGCTCGCCCGGGACGTAGTCGTGCGGGATGTGGGCGTCGATCGGGAGGTCGACGCGGACGTCGGCCATCTCCTCGTCCTCCGCCGGCTCGGCGCCCGCGTGCCGCCGGAACGCGTCGACCGCTTCGCCGACCAGCCGCACGTACAGGTCGAACCCGACCCCCGCGATGTGCCCCGACTGCTCCGCGCCCAGGATGTTGCCCGCGCCGCGGATCTCGAGGTCCTTCATCGCGACCGCCATGCCCGCGCCCAGCTCGGTGTTCTGGGCGATCGTCGCGAGGCGGTCGTGCGCCGTCTCCGTGAGCGGCGCCTCCGGCGGGTACAGGAAGTACGCGTACCCGCGCTCGCGCCCTCGCCCGACGCGGCCGCGCAGCTGGTGCAGCTGCGCCAGCCCGAGCAGGTCGCCGCGCTCGACCAGGAGCGTGTTCGCGTTCGAGATGTCCAGCCCGGTCTCGACGATCGTCGTGCAGACCAGGACGTCGTACTCGTTCTCCCAGAAGCCCTGGATGATCTTTTCGAGCTTCTCCTCGTTCATCTGCCCGTGCGCGGTGACGACCCGCGCCTCCGGCACCAGCTCCCGGATGTGCCGCGCGGCCTTCTCGATCGACGAGACGCGGTTGTGGACGTAGAACACCTGGCCGTCGCGCAGCAGCTCGCGCCGGATCGCCGCGCCGACCTGCTTGTCGTCGTACGCGCCGACGTAGGTCAGGATCGGGTGGCGGTCCTCCGGCGGGGTCAGGATCGTCGACATCTCGCGGATGCCGGCCAGCGACATCTCGAGCGTGCGCGGGATCGGCGTGGCAGACATCGTGAGCACGTCGACGTGCGTGCGCAGCGCCTTGATGTGTTCCTTGTGCTCGACGCCGAAGCGCTGCTCCTCGTCGACGATCACCAGGCCCAGGTCCTTGTAGCGGATCCCGGTCTGCAGCAGGCGGTGCGTGCCGATCACGATGTCGACCTCGCCGCTCGCGAGCTGCTCGAGGATGACGTCCGACTCCTGCTTGTTCGTGAACCGGGACAGTCCCTTGATCGTCACCGGGAACGAGCGCATCCGCTCGTGGAACGTGCTCAGGTGCTGCTGCGCGAGCAGCGTCGTCGGGACGAGCACCGCGACCTGCTTGCCGTCCTGCACCGCCTTGAACGCCGCGCGCACGGCGATCTCCGTCTTGCCGTAGCCGACGTCGCCGCAGATGACGCGGTCCATCGGGACGCCGCGCTGCATGTCCGACTTGACCTCGTCGATCGCGGCGAGCTGGTCGTTGGTCTCGGTGAACGGGAAGGCGTCCTCGAGCTCGCCCTGCCACGGCGTGTCCGGCCCGAACGCGTGCCCGGGCGCGGCCTGGCGCGCGGCGTAGAGCTGCACCAGCTCGGCGGCGATCTCCTTGACCGCCTTCTTGGCGCGCGCCTTGGTGTTCTTCCAGTCGGAGCCGCCGAGCTTGTTCAACGTCGGCAGCTCGCCGCCGACGTACTTCGACACCTCGTCGAGCTGGTCGGTCGGCACGAACAGGCGGTCACCGGGGTGGCCGCGCTTGGACGAGCCGTACTCCAGCAGGAGGTACTCGCGGGTGGCGCCCGCGACCGTCCGCTGCACCATCTCGACGAACCGGCCGATGCCGTGCTGCTCGTGGACGACGTAGTCGCCGTTCTTCAGCGCCAGCGGGTCGACGGCGTTGCGCCGCCGCGACGGCATCTTGGTGTTCAGGTCCTTTGTGGACGTTCCGGCGCCCGCGCCGCGGCCGGTCAGATCCGCCTCGGTGAGCACGACCAGCGCACGCTCGGGCGAGAGGAAGCCGTCGGTCAGGCCGCCGCAGGTGACCGTGACGACCCCCGGCGCCGGCGCGCTCTTCAGCCCGTCGCCCGCCAGGGCGGCCGGGACGTCGGCGGCCGAGAACTGCTCGACCGCGCGGGTCGCCGTGCCGTGCCCGGCGACGACGAGCACCGCCGTACCACCCGAGGCGATGTGCGCGCGCAAGTCCGTCGTCGCGCGTTCGAGCTCGCCGCGGTAAGACGGCGCAGCCTCGACCGAAACACGGAAGACGTCGGGGTCTTCGCTGGTCAGCTGGGTGAGCGTCCACCAGGCGCGTTTGGTGTCCTGGGCGTGGGACGCGATCTCGTCGAGGCCGCGGTAGGCGGACGCGCCGAGGTCGATCGGGGCCTGGCCGCCCGCGGCGGCCGTCGTCCAGGACGCCTCGAGGAACTCCTGGCCGGTGCGGACCAGGTCGGCGGCGCGGGCGCGGATCTTCTCCGGGTCGGTGAGCAGCACGTGCGAGCCCACCGGCATCGCGTCGGTGAGCAGCTCCAGCTCGTCTTCGCAGAGCACCGGGATGAGCGCTTCCATGCCCTCGACGGGGATGCCGTCGGCGAGCTTGGTGAGCATCTCGGCCAGGTGGGCGTCGGCTTCGTACGTCTTCGCGAGCTCCGCGGCCTTCTCCTTGACCGGCGCGGTGAGCAGCAGCTCACGGCACGGCGGCGCGGTCACGCTCGCGATCTCGCCCGGCAGCGACCGCTGGTCGGAGACGGCGAACGCGCGGATCTCGCTGACCTCGTCGCCCCAGAACTCGACGCGGACCGGGTGCTGCGCGGTCGGCCCGAAGAGGTCGAGGATGCCGCCGCGCACGGCGAACTCGCCGCGCTTCTCGACCATGTCGACGCGGGAGTAGGCCAGCTCGACGAGCCGTTCGAGCAGCTCTTCGAACGGCTGCTCCTCGCCGACCACGAGGTCGATCGGCTTCAGCGAGCCGAGGCCGGGGGCCATCGGCTGGATCAGGCTGCGGACGGTCGCGACGACCACCCGCAGGTCGTCCTCGCCGGTCTTGAGCCGGTGCAGGACCTCGAGCCGGCGGCCGACGGTGTCGGCGCGCGGCGAGAGCCGCTCGTGCGGCAGGGTCTCCCAGGAGGGGAAGTCGGCGACGCGGCCGCGGCCGAGCAGGGCGCCGAGCGACGCGGTCAGCTCGTCGGCCTCGCGGCCGGTGGCGGTCACGGCGAGCACGGGCCTGGCCGCGCCCTCGTCACTGGCGAGGGCGGCCGCGACGAGCTGGCGAGCGGCGATCGGGCCCTGCAATTCGAGCAGCGGCGCACCGGCGCGCTCGACCACGCCGCGCAGCGCCGGGTCGGGAAGGATGGCGGTGAGGAGTCCGGACAGTGGAGCGTCGGTCACGGTCCCAGCCTACGTGCCACCCCCGACAGGTTTCCGATCACGGCTGGTCGCGCACCAGTTCCGCCACCTCCGCGAGCCGGGGCAGCTGCTCGTCGAACACCTTCGGCTCCGTGCTCGCAATGCGCAGCAGAACGTGCTCCGCGCCTTCGTACTCCCGAAGCCGCGAAGCGACCTCCGCCGCGCTACCCGTCACCTGCATCTGGATCCCTTGCACGAACGAAGCGGGCATCCCGTAGTTGGTCAGGCAGTACTCCTCCAGCAGCGCGCGGCCGCGGTCCGCGTCGTCCTCCACCAGAACCGTCGCGAACAAGGCGGGGGTGATCGGGCGCGACGACCGGATCTTCGCCAGGCCTGACACGTAGTCGGCCGGCGAAGGCGGGTACGGCAGCCAGCCGTTGTACAGCCGTCCGACGCGCTCCAGCGCGCCCGGCGTGTACGCCGCCAGCCACACCGGCGGCCCGCCCGGCCGCGCGGGCGCCGGGAACGACGGCAGCGAGTCGTAGTGCAGCACCTCGCCGTGGAACGACGGCTCGCCGTTCCACGCCGCCCGCCACAGGCCCACGATGTCGTCCAGTCGCGCCCGCCGCCGCTCCCACGGGACGCCGACAAAGGCGAACTCCGGTTCGCTGCGCCCCGCGAACCCGGCGCCGACGGCGACCGTGAGCCGGCCGGCGCTGAGCAGGTCCAGGGAAAGCAGCTGGTTCGCCGAGAGCAGCGGGTCCCGCAGCGCCGGGAGCAGCGCGGACGTCCCCAGAGTCACCCGCGACGTCCGGGCGGCGAAGGCCGCGAGCATCGCGAAAGCGTCGAGCGGGGCCCGCGCGAGAGTGTCGCCCACCCACACCGAGTCGAGCCCGAGCTCTTCGGCGGAGACCGCGGCGTCGACCAGCTCGGGCGCGGTCCGCCCGGCGTCGAGGATGGGCTGGTAGGTCGGCACGACCAGGCCGTATTTCGTCATGCCGGAAGCCTCCGCGAACCGGGGTATGCGCTCAATTCCCCACGGGGAATGGCCCGCCCGAGCAGGATGGACCCGTGGACTTCGGAACGGCGCTCAAGGACTGGCGGACCCGGCGCCGCCTCAGCCAGCTCGACCTGGCGTTGCGCGCGGGCACGACCCAGCGGCACGTCAGCTTCATGGAGAGCGGGCGCTCGGTGCCCGGCCGCGGCATGGTGCTGCGGGTCGCCGAGTCGCTCGAACTGCCCCTGCGCGAGCGCAACGGCCTCCTGCACGCCGCCGGCTACGCGCCGACGTACCCCGAGACGCGGCTCGACGACCCGGCGATCCGGCCGGTGCTCGACGGCCTGCGGCGGCTGCTCGACGGCCACCGGCCCTACCCCGCGATCGTCGTCGACCGCTACGGCGTGCTGGTCGCGAAGAACGACGCCTTCGGCCTACTCACCGAAGACGTCGCGCCGGAGCTCCTGGAAGAGCCGGTCGACACATTGCGCCTCGCGCTGCACCCGCGCGGGATGGCGCGGCGCGTCCGCAACCTCGACGACTGGGCGCGCCACATCCTCGAGCGCATCCGCAACGACCTGGCCCGCACCCCGGACGACCGGCTCGCGCGGCAGCTCGCCGAGCTGACGGGCTACCTGCCGCCGGCGTCGGCGCCCGGCCCGGAGCACCTGGGGTTCGCGGTGCCGGTCCGGCTGGCCACCTCGGCTGGCGAGCTGCGCCTGATCACCGCGATCACGACGTTCGCGACGGCGGCGGACGTGACCGTGTCCGAGCTGAAGCTGGAGACGTTCCTGCCCGCGGACGCCGAAACCGCGGAACGGCTTCAGACCACCAGCCCGGTCAGGTGACCCACCAGCAGCTCCGCGCTCGCCCACAGCACCGCGGCGCTCACGCTGCCCACCGCGAACCGCCGGTACGGCATCGCGGCGGAGCCCGCGACGCGCGGCATCACCGTCCGGACGCCGACCAGGCAGCGCCCGGCGATCACCGCGGGGACGCCGTAGCGCGCGACGGCCGCCTCCGCGCGTTCCCAGCGGTCCTGGCCGACGCGGCGGGCCAGCCGACGTCCCCAGTGCCGTCCTTCGAGGTAGGCGAGCTGGTCGCCGAGGACGGCCGCCGCGACCGCGACCGCCAGCGCGAGGCCCAGGTCGAGCGTGCCCCGCTCGGCGAGGAACCCCATCAGCAGCAACGCCGACAACGTCGGCAGCACGATGCCCGGCAGCAGCGCAGTTTCCGCCGTCACGAGGGCGGCGCAGACCAGGTAGACGACCAGCGGGGGCGCGTCAAGCAGTGGCCGCAGCAGGCTGTCCATGCCGGGTCCTTCCCACCGCCACCGGCAGCGCCGCGCGGTAGACGAACGCCGGCGGCAGGTTCCCCCAGACCACCGAAGTGCGCTCCACGACCGCGAAACGGCTTCGCAGCGAAGCGGCGAAGCGACGCGCGGGCGGTGTCCAGGCCGTGTGGGCGTACACGAACGTCGTGAACCGGCCGTTCGCGGCCAGCGCCGTGGTGACCGCGTCGAGGATGCGCCACTGCCGGTCCGCGGTCATGGCCGTCCACGGCAGGCCCGAGACGACGACGTCGACGTCCGTGGCGGCCAGTTTCTCGGCGGAGGCGGTCACGACGTCCACCTGCGGAAACCGTGCGCACAGCGCGTCGGCGAATCGCGGGTTGATCTCGAAAGCCGTGAGACGCGCTTCGGGGCGAAGCAGCGTGAGGACCGCTTCGGTGAACACGCCGGTGCCCGGCCCGAGCTCGACGACGGACGTCGCGCGCTCCAGGCCGAGGCCCGCGGTCATCGTCTCGGCCAGCCGGGCCGAGCTCGGCGCGATCGCGCCGGTCAGCATCGGGTGGCGGAGGAACTCCCTGGTGATCGACATGGCCCCGACGCTAGGAACCACCCGGGTGGCCGCGAATCCCCCGGTCCGGCCGCCCTTGTCCGCCCGCGAGAGGACAAGGACCGCCCTCGGGTAGGACGCCGTGGCGGGCGGATCGCGTTACGTTCGGTGCGTGGAACGACTCGTGGTCTGGGTGCGCCGGCACCGGTGGCCGGTGGACCTGCCGCTGTACGCCGTGTTCCTCTTCCTCGCGCCCAACCTGACCGGCCAGACCCCGTGGACGGTGCGCGCGGTCCCGATGCTGTTCCTGCTCCCGCTGCTGGTCCGGCGGCGGTTCCCGCGGATCGCCGCGGCGCTGATCATCGCCGGGGCGACGGCCACCTACACGAACGAGATCTGGGCGTTCGACCGCGGCCGCGCCGAGCTCAGCATGGCCGTGGTGCTGTTCACCCTCGTGAAGCTGGGCGACCGGCGCTTCGCCGCGCTGATCGGCGCGTGCATCGTCGTCCTCGACTTCATGTGGGGCTTCGCGTGGGGCACGTACTCGCCGAACCCGACCCTCACGATCGTCGGGATCATCCCGCTGCACATCGCCGCTTGGGCGCTCGGGGAGTTCTTCCACACCAAGGAGCAGCTCACCGTCGAGGAGGAGAAGCGGGCCGACGCCCAGACCCGCGCGGCCGCCGCCGAAGAACGCACGAGGATCGCGCGCGAGCTGCACGACGTCCTCGCCCACAGCATGAGCGTGATCGTGTTGAACGCCGAAGGCGCGAAGCTCGCGAGGCACCGCGATCCCGCCGCCGTCGACCGCACGCTCGACACCATCAGCCGCACCGGCCGCGACGCGCTCGCCGAGCTGCGGCGGCTCCTCGAAGTCCTGCACGCCGGCCAGGCCGCGCGCAGCCCGCAGCCGACGGTCGAGGAGCTGCGGCGGCTCGTCGAGCAGGCCGGGCGGGACGTCAGCCTCGACGTCACCGGCGACCCGGCCGGGCTGCCCGCGAGCGCCGCACTGCAGGTGTACCGGATCGTCCAGGAGGCGCTGACCAACATGATCAAGCACGCACCGGCCGACGCGACCGGCCGCGTCGGGGTCGCCTTCGGGCCCGGCGACGTCCGGATCGAGGTGACGAACACCGGCGGCGGCGCCCCGCCGGCCGCGGCGTTGCCGGCGTCGGGCCGGGGCCTGGGCGGGATGCGCCAGCGCGTCGAGATGTTCCACGGCGACCTGGAGACCGGGCCGCTGCCGGACGGCGGCTACCGGGTGCGCGCGAGCCTGGTGGTCGCGCCGTGACCATCCGGGTGCTGCTCTGCGACGACCAGGAGCTGGTCCGCGTCGGGCTGCGGATGATCCTCGAAAGCCAGGACGACCTCGTGGTCGTGGGCGAGGCGGTGAACGGCGAGGACGCCGTCGCGAAGGCCAGGGAGCTGCGGCCGGACCTGGTGCTCATGGACGTCCGGATGCCGGTGCTCGACGGGGTCGCGGCGACCGGGCGGATCTGCGCCGAGCTGCCGGACGTGCGGGTCCTCGTCGTCACGACGTTCGACCTCGACGAGTACGCCTACGCCGCGCTGCGGGCCGGGGCCAGCGGGTTCCTGGTGAAGGACGCGCCGTCGGAGGAGATGCTCGTCGCGGTCCGCGGGGTGCTGCGCGGCGACTCGATGGTCTCGCCGTCGGTCACGCGGCGGCTGCTCGACCGCTACCTCGCCGACGAGCGCGACCCCGTCGACACCGCGAAGCTCGACGCGCTCACCGAGCGCGAGAAGGACGTGCTCGGGCTCATCGCGCGCGGGCTGTCGAACGGCGAGATCGCGACGAAGCTGTACATCGGCGAGACGACGGTGAAGACGCACGTCGGACGGATCCTCGGGAAGCTGCGGCTGCGCGACCGGGTGCACGCGGTCGTCTTCGCGTACGAGTCCGGGCTGGTGCGACCGGGTTCCTGACGCCGGGCCCCGATCCCGCACGGCGATTTCACCGGTTGCTGGCAGGATGGGCCGTATGCGGAGTGTGCTGGGTCTCCTCGGTGTGGTGTCCCTGCTGGTCGCGGGCTGCTCGGGGGCGGCGAGCCAGCCGGTCCAGAGCGTCCCGCCCGCGGCCACGCCGGCCGCGACGACCGGGAAGTTCAAGGTCGAGACGGTGACCGCCGGCCTGGAGCACGGCTGGGACATCGGCTTCCTGCCCGACGGCGGTTTCCTCGTGCCGCAGCGGCCCGGCAAGCTCGCGCTGGTCCGCGACGGGCGCGCGAGCGAGGTCCGCGCCGACTTCTCCGACGTCCTCGTGCAGGGTGAGGGCGGGCTGCTGGGGATGGTGATCAGCCCGGACTTCGCGACCAGCCGCGAGTTCATCACCTGCCAGGACCACCAGGAGGGCGGCAAGGCCGTCGACATCCGGCTGGTGACGTGGAAGCTGGCCGACGACGGCGCGAGCGCGACCCGCGTCAAGACCCTGCTGACCGGGCTGCCGGTGAACCCGAGCGGCCGCCACTCCGGCTGCCGCCCGACGTTCGCCCCGGACGGCGCGCTGCTGGTCGGCACCGGCGACACGGCCCGCTCGACGATCGCGCAGGACCGCCACTCCCTGGGTGGCAAGGTGCTGCGGCTGGACGCGAAGACCGGGAACCCGTTGCCGGACAACCCGTTCATCACCTCGGCCGACCCGCACGAGCGGCTGATCTACACCTACGGGCACCGCAACGTCCAGGGCGTGGCGATCCGCCCGGGCAGCGGCCAGGTGATCACGGCAGAGCACGGCCCGACCTTCGACGACGAGGTCAACTTACTGAAGCCGGGCGCGAACTACGGCTGGGACCCGTCGAAGGGCGGCACGGACTCCAGCTACGACGAGAGCGTCCCGATGACGGACCTCAAGCGCTTCCCGGACGCGGTGAGTCCACTGTGGACGTCCGGCAAGATCACCGAGGCGATCAGCGGCGACGCGTTCCTGACGGGCCCCCAGTGGGGCCCGAACGACGGCGCGCTGGTGGTGGTGGCGCTGAAGGGGCAGAAGCTGCTGCTGTACCACTTGGACCCGGCGGGCAAGGTCCTGGACGTGACATTGCCCCCGGAGTTCGACGACAAGTTCGGCCGGCTGCGGGCGGTTCGGAGCGGGCCGGATGGCGCGCTGTACGTGACCACGTCGGATGGGACGGATGACAAGCTGCTGAAGGTCACGCCCGCCTGAGTGCTTCGACGGCGGTGAGCCAGTCGGCGAGGTAGTCGTGGGCGGTCGCGTCGGTGCCGGGCCGGTCCACGAGGCTCGGCCCGGACTTCACCACCTGCACGAGGAATTCGTACAGCTTGGCGATCGATTCGTCGAGGCAGGAAGCGACGTGGGTCGCGTACCACTTGGTGCGCCACGTCCGGAACGCACTCATGATCAGCACGTCTCGCACCTTCAGGGAATCGATCGCCTTCCGCAGCCGGGACAGCCCGGGGGTGTCGGGCATTTGCAGGATGTGGAAAACATATAGGGCACCGAAGCCACTCAGACCGTCGGCGACCGTGCGGGCGTAGCGAAGCTGGTCGGCAGTGCACCGCTTCAGGTCTTCGAGCGGGTCGTTGTTCGTGACGACCTTCAGATTCGCAGCTCCCGGTATCGAAAAAAGCCGCTCGAACCCCGCGGAGAACAGGTCGGTTCCCACCTCCTCGACACCCAGCGCGGTGGCGGCGGCAACCTGGATCGTGGCCGAACGCGCTTCTTCGGCCGACTCTTCGCGTTCGGGGAGCTCGGTGTCCTCGGCGAGCGCGCGGCGAACCGCGTCCGGGTCGGACAGCCGCTCCAGCGCGCCGTGTCTTGCGACAAACTCGTCGAGGTCGCGATAGACCTCGTCACGCTCCTCATCGGTCTTCGCCGACCGTGCGGTCCGAAGCAGCGAGTACAACGGATCGCCCTCCAATACCCAGGTCATCGCCTCCCGGACCGCATCGTCCGGCGGCTCCGGCACCGGTGACGCGCGCAGCGCGGGCCGTCCGGCTTCGGCGAACCAGTCCACTACCGTCAGCCGCAGGTCACGACCCTGGCGGGCGTGCCGCACCAGGGCCTCGACCGTCTCGGGCACGCCCGGCGGAACCTCGGAAGTCGTCCCGGGCCCACGACCGCGGCCGTGGCGATCGTTGCCGGGCACCAAGCCGTGCCCGCGCCAGCGCTCCAGCTGGGCCGGAGACACCCGTACGCCTCGCGCAGCCAGCTCGTCGAGCAACGCCCGGTCGGCGATGCTCGGACCAGTTCGGACCATGCGCCACTTTAGAACCCCGCGAAGTCCTCCCGAAAAAACTCGGCCCGGTCTGGCTGACTGTCCCCATGAAGTCCACCTCGGATCGCGACCCCCGCCGGTCGCTCGCCGGGCGCCTGGTCGCGCCCGGCACGGTCGCCGTGCTGGCCGGTGACCGGCTGCTGCTCCTCTTGGCCGGCTGTGTCGTCGTGGTGGTGGTCTTCACCTTCTCCGCCGTCGCGCTGGCGTCGGTGTTCGCGCCGAAGCGATCGATGCGGCGCTCGGCCGCGCGCACCCTCGGCCGGCTGCTGACCCGGGTATGAAAAAGCCACGCCGAGCCGGTGTCACGGACACTGTCGCCCGGCCACCGGATCGCGGAACATGGTCGGTACCAGGAGTTTTCGCCCGCCACCGACGAGTGTTGGACGCGGTCCGAAGATAGCGTTCCCGCGGCAGCACCGCGCCGGTCCCCGAGCGCCACCGCCGACCTGGCGGTCGGGGACCGGCATTCCAAACCGTGCCTGGTTGCCGAGGTGGGCCCCGCCGCTGACGTGCACCGCCGGACCGGCGTCGTGCCCGGCGGCGGGGCCTCGCCAGAAACCGGGGATCGCGGGGTGCGCCTAGGATCGGGGCATGACCAAGATCGACCCGGCCACCTCGGCGCTCGTGCTCGTCGACCTGCAGGAGCGGATCGTGGCGCTGCCGACCACGCCGTACAGCGGCGAAGAAGTCGTCGCGAACGCGCTGCGGCTGCGGGCCGCCTTCCGCGCGGCCGGGGCGCCGGTCGTGGTCGTGCAGGTGTCGCGGCCGGACAACCCGCCGGGCAACGAGCTGGTGTTCGACGCCCAGGACGACAAGATCGTCACCAAGTACACGATCGGCGGCTTCGCGAACACCGACCTGGACGAGTACCTGCGCGGAAAGGGAGTCCGGACCGTCTACTTCGGCGGCATCGCGACGGAGTTCGGCGTCGAGTCCACGCTGCGCGCGGCGTCCGACCACGGCTACGACACGGTCGCGGTGTCGGACGCCATGACCGCGCTCGCCGAGATCTCCCACGAAAACGCGATCACCAAGATCTTCCCCCGCCTCGGCACGGTCGTGACGACCGAAGAAGCGCTGGCGGGCTTGGCGTGATCGACAAGATCGCCTGGCTGCATGTCGTGGACGGCCGCGTCCTCGCCACGCGCTCTCGCGGCAAGGACCTGTTCTACCTGCCGGGCGGCAAGCGCGAGCCGGGCGAGACGGACGTCGAGACGCTGGTCCGCGAGATCCGCGAGGAGGTCGGCGTCGAGATCAAGCCGGAGTCGATCACCCCGGCGGGTGTCTTCGAAGGCCAGGCGCACGGCCGCGCGGAAGGCACGGTCGTGCGAACGACGTGCTATTCGGCGGAGTACGAGGGAACACCGCGGGCCTGCAGCGAGATCGAGGAGATCGACTGGCTCGGGTACGCCGACCGGCCGCGGGTTTCGCTGGTGGCGCTGCTGATCTTCGACCACCTGCACACCGTCGGCGGGCTCAGGTAGCCAGGAACTCCGCCAGGTCCGCGCTGAGGCGCCGCAGCTCTTCGCCCGCGTCCACGCCAGCTCCACTCCCGCTCGCCCGGCCGCGGAAGTCCCGCTCAAGACCGGTGGCGAACGCGCCGAGGCCGTCACCCCGGTCGGTCTCCACGCTGACCGACGCCGACAAACCGGCGCACTCGGCCCGCGCCAGGAAATACACCACCGTGTCCCCCGGCCCGGAAACCGCGACCGTCACCCGAGCAGCTTCGGCTTGTCTTCCAGGTGGGACAGCCCGTTCCACGCCAGGTTCACCAGGTGCGCCGCCACTTCGTCACGCTTCGGCTTGCGCGCGTCCAGCCACCACTGGCCGGTCAGCGCGACCATCCCCACCAACGCCTGTGCGTACAGCGCCGCCAGTTTCTCGTCGTACCCTCGGGCCGCGAACTGCTGGGCCAGGATGTGCTCCACCTGGCTCGCGATGTCGTTCAGCACCGTCGAAAACGTCCCCGTCGAGCTCGCCACCGGTGAGTCGCGGACGAGAATCCGGAAGCCGTCGTGGGAATCCTCGACGTAGGAAAGCAAAGCGATCGCGGCCTGTTCCAGCATCACGCGCGGGTGGCCGCCGTGCAGGGTGGAAACCATGCGGTCGAGCAGCAGCTGGGTTTCGCGGTCGACGACCACCGCGTAGATGCCCTCTTTGCCGCCGAAGTGTTCGTACACCACGGGTTTCGAGACGTTGGCGCGGTGCGCGATCTCCTCGATCGACGTGCCGTCGAACCCCTTTTCCGCGAACAGCGCACGCGCCACGTTCAGCAGCTGCTGACGGCGCTCGCTGCCCGTCATCCGGACACGGGTCACCGGGGCGGCCGGACGTGCCCCGGTGACCTGCTGCTCACGCTTCGAACGTCGTCTCCCCGCCACTCTCGGCAGCCTACGGGACTAGTGCTTCTCCGTCGTGATACGGGCCAGCCGCTGCGGCGTCGGCCAGCGCACGTCGTGCACCCAGCCGAACTTCTCGAAGATCCAGATCAGCCGGGCGGAGATGTCGATCTGGCCGCGCTTGACGCCGTGGCGCGCGGACGTCGGGTCGGCGTGGTGCAGGTTGTGCCACGACTCGCCGAAGCTGAAGATCGCCAGCGGCCAGAAGTTGGCCGAGTTGTCGCGCGCGGTGAACGGGCGGTCGCCGATCATGTGGCAGATCGAGTTGATCGACCACGTCACGTGGTGCAGCACGCAGATGCGCACCAGGCCGGCCCAGAAGAAGGCGGTGACCCCGCCCCAGACCGACCACGAGATCAGGCCGCCGGCGATGCCCGGCAGCACCAGGCTGATCAGCGCCCACAGCCAGAACAGGTCGTCGACCTTCTTGATCGCCGGGTCCTTGACCAGGTCCGGCGCGAAGCGCTCGGCATTGGTCTGGTCACGCTCGAACAGCCAGCCCATGTGGGCGTGCCAGAAGCCCTTCGCGATGGCCCACGGCGAAGTGCCGAACGCCCACGGCGAGTGCGGGTCGCCGTCGCGGTCGGAGAAGGCGTGGTGGCGGCGGTGGTCGGCGACCCAGGTGATCACCGGGCCCTGCAGGGCGATGCTGCCGGCGATGGCCATGACCACGCGCAGCCACTGCTTGGCCTTGAACGAGCCGTGCGTGAAGTAGCGGTGGTACGACACCGTGATGCCGAGCCCGCTGATCGCGTAGAACACCACGAAGATGCCGACGTCGACCCAGCTCAGTCCCCAGCCCCAGGCGAACGGCACCGCGACCAGCAGTGCCACCAACGGCGCGATCACGCCGAAGTAGACCGAAAGCTGCACGCCGATGCCGCGCTTGCCCTCGATGACAGGTTTGGGCCCCTTGGGCGCCGGAGGCTCCCCGGTGGGCTGCGAACGGTCGAGCGTGGCCGTCATACGCTTCACTTCTTCCTGCGCGGTGCCCTGCATAGGGTCGCCTAACCTACGATGCCGTAAGTTACGGTACAGGAGGTTTCGGCGGCTGGGGAGTGCCGGAACCTCACACCGGTACTTCGGAACCGGGTGCCCGGCGGACGGGCACCTAACGCATCCCGCGCGCGGGCTACACCCGATCGTCGCTATCCTGACCAGGATCGATCCGCCGTAGTGTAATCGGCAGCACTTCAGATTTTGGTTCTGACAGTTCAGGTTCGAATCCTGGCGGCGGAGCAGCAGTAGGACCGAACCCACGACACCGGGAGGTTGGCGCTGACCGAAGAGGCGACCGACCCGGTGGCGGCCAGACGGCCCGCCCTCGCCGAAATGTCCGACGCGTGGTTGGTCGGACGTGCGCGCGAGCTGATCGCCGCGGTCCAGCGACAGGAGTACACCCAGCAGCTGCAGATCGTCGAGCTGATGGACGAGCTGCTCGACGAGACCCAGCGGCGCGGCGAGCCGACGATGGTGGCGCAGCTGCTGCGCGCGTCGGCGATCGCCCGGCTGATCACCCGCGGCCTGGCCGCGGAGGCCGAGCCCCGGCTCGACGAGATGCTCGCGCACACCCGCCGCCACGGCCTGGCCCTGCTGCGGGCCGACGCGCACGCGCTGCGCGGCCGCCGGCTGGTGATCGCCGCGCAGGAGGACCCCGCGCTCACCGAGATCGCCCGCGCGCTGGCCATCCTCGACGACTCGGCGATCCCGAACCGCCAGATCGGCATCCGCGCCTGGAACCGGATGCTGTGGTCGACGCTGAACGACTGCTGGATCGTGCTCAACCAGCTCGGCGTGTACGAGGCCGCCGAGGAGGTCATCGGCCGCGCGGCCGCCGCGATCCGCGAGAGCGCGAGCCCGCACGAGATCACGCTGCAGCTGATGAACCGCGTCAAGATGCTGCTCGGCTGGGGCCTGCGGCTGGAGCGCATCGACGAGTACGACGAAAGCGCCGAGAAGTTCCGCACGGCCGCGTCCATGGCCGTGGCCGCCGAGGGTCCGTTCACCGAGTCGTTGTTCCCGCGGAAGGCGAACGTCCCGGCCGTCGACCAGGTCGGGGTGCTCGCCGCGGCGCAGGCGCTGCACGGCCCGAGCGCCGACCAGATCGACCGGCTCCGGCAGCTGCACGAGGGCACCGGCTACCCGGGTGAACGCGAGATCGTCGCGATCGCGCTGGCCCGGTGCCTGGACAAGGCCGGCCGCCGCGGCGAGGCCCTCGACGTGCTGCGGTCGGCCCGGGAGTCGCTCGGTGACGACACCTCGCAGCCGTCGATGCGGCTGAACATCGCGCGTGAGCTGGCTCGGCTCGACACGAGCCCGGACTACGCGTCCGGGGCCAGCGAGTCGCTGATCGACTACGCGCGGCGGCTCGAGACCGAGATGTGGAGCCTCCGCGAGTCGCAGATCGCCACGCTGAACGCCCGCCGCGAGCACGAGCGGCTGTCGGCCGAGCACGGCGCGATCACCCAGCAGGCCCTGCAGGACCCGCTCACCGGCCTGCCCAACCGGCGCGCGCTGGACGAGAAACTGCGCCAGCTCGCGTCGTCGGCGGACGCGCAGCCACTGGCGGTCGCGCTGGTCGACCTCGACGGCTTCAAGGGTGTCAACGACAAGCAGTCGCACGCCGAAGGTGACAACGTGCTGCGTGTTGTCGCGAGCACGCTTCGTGACGCATTGCGCGGTGACGACCTCGTGGCGCGCTACGGCGGGGACGAGTTCATCGTCCTGCTGCCGGGCACCCCGGCGTCCGCGGCGAAGATGGCGCTCGGCCGCGCGGTGAAGTCCGTCGCGGGCCTGCCGCACCACCTTTCGCACGGCGTCACGCTGTCGATCGGGCTTGTCTCCCTCCGGCCGCAGGAGCGGGGCGAGCAGGTCCTCGCCCGCGCGGACGCGGCCATGTACCAGGCGAAACGCGGGGGTGGCAACCAGGTGGCGTCGGCCAACTCGATGGCCGCCGACCCGCAGGCCGCGTGGGCCGGTGAAGGCCTACCCACCGACCCGACGTGGGAGCCCGAAGAGCCCAGTTAGGATCGGTCCCCGACCAAAGCGCACTTTCACGTGAAAGTGATCTGGAGGGCGCCTCCGGATCACTTTCACGTGAAAGTGCCGGCAAGAGCCATCGTTGGGAGCGCCGTTGACCGGCCCGCTGAGCACGTTGATCCTCGCCGCGGGTGAGGGCACCCGCATGCGATCCGCGACCCCGAAGGTGTTGCACCCGATCGCCGGGCGGCCCCTCGTCGAGCACGCCGTCCGGGCCGCCGCCGGTCTGGACCCCGAGCACCTCGTGGTCGTGACCGGTCACGGCCGCGAAGCCGTCGGAGCGCACCTGGCGCGGGTCGGGGAAGCCCTCGGCCGCGCGGTCGGCACCGCCGTGCAGGCCGAACAGAAGGGCACCGGCCACGCCGTGTCCTGCGCGCTCGCCACCCTGCCCGCCGACCTCACCGGCACCGTGATCGTCAGCTACGGCGACGTCCCGCTGCTCGACACCGCGACGCTGGGCGCCCTCCTCGACGAGCACACCGAGGCGAAGAACGCCGTCACCGTGCTGACCGCGGTCGTCGAGAACCCGACGGGCTACGGCCGCATCACGCGTGACGCGGCGGGCAAGGTCACCGGGATCGTCGAGCACAAGGACGCCACCCCGGAGCAGGCGGAGATCACCGAGATCAACTCCGGCGTCTACGCCTTCGACGCCGCTGTGCTGCGCGACGGCCTGTCGCGCCTGTCGACCGACAACGCGCAGGGCGAGCTCTACCTCACCGACGTCCTCGGCATCGCGAACGGCGACGGCCTGCACGTCGGCGCGCTGGTCGTCGACGACCCGTGGCTGACCGAGGGGGTCAACGACCGCGTCCAGCTCTCGGTGCTCGGCGCCGAGCTGAACCGCCGGATCGTGCAGCGCTGGCAGCGCGAGGGCGTCACGGTCGTCGACCCCGCGTCGACCTGGATCGACGCCGGCGTAACGCTGTCGCGCGACGTCGTCATCAACCCCGGGGTGCAGCTCAAGGGCGCCACGTCGGTCGGCGAGGGCACGACGGTCGGGCCGGACAGCACCCTGACGAACATGACCATCGGCGCGGGCGCCTCCGTGGTGCGGGTGCACGGCTCGGACTCGGAGCTGGGCGACGGCGTCAACGTCGGCCCGTTCACCTACCTGCGTCCCGGCACGAAGCTGGGCGAGAAGGGCAAGCTCGGCGCGTTCGTCGAGACGAAGGCCGCCGACATCGGCGCCGGCACGAAGGTGCCGCACCTGACCTACGTCGGCGACGCCACGATCGGCGAGCACAGCAACATCGGCTGCTCCAGCGTGTTCGTGAACTACGACGGCGTGCACAAGCACCGGACCGTTATCGGGTCGTATGTCCGGTTGGGCGCGGACAACACGTTCGTCGCCCCGGTGCAGGTCGGTGACGGCGCTTACAGTGGGGCGGGTGCCGTGATCCGCGAGGACGTCCCCCCGGGCACACTCGCGGTGTCGGCGCCGCCCCAGCGCAACATCGAAGGCTGGGCGATCCGGCGCCGGCCGGGTACGCCCGCGGCGGAGGCGGCTCAGGCCGCCCTCGACGCCGAGTCAGCAGCAGGAACCGACGGGGAGTCGCCAGCATGAGTCCGAAGTCAGGTACGCCGAAGAAGAACTTGATGCTCTTCTCCGGACGGGCGCACCGGGAGCTCGCGGAAGAGGTCGCCGAGCACCTCAACGTGACGATCACCCCCCAGACGGCGCACACCTTCGCCAACGGTGAGCTGTTCGTCCGGTTCGAGGAGTCCGTCCGCGGCACCGACGCCTTTGTCATCCAGGCACACACCACGCCCATCAACGAGTACGTGATGGAGCAGCTGATCATGGTGGACGCGCTCAAGCGGGCGAGCGCGAAGCGGATCACCGTGGTGATGCCGTTCTACCCGTACGCGCGCCAGGACAAGAAGCACAAGGGCCGCGAGCCGATCTCGGCGCGGCTGATCGCGGACCTGTTCAAGACCGCGGGCGCCGACCGGATCATGACGGTCGACCTGCACACCGCGCAGATCCAGGGCTTCTTCGACGGCCCGGTCGACCACCTGATGGCGCAGTCCGTGCTGGCCGACCACATCAAGAAGACCTACGGCAACGCCGACATCACGGTCGTCTCGCCGGACTCGGGCCGCGTGCGGCTGGCCGAGAAGTGGGCGCAGCAGCTGGGTGACCGGCCGATCGCGTTCATCCACAAGACGCGCGACCCGGACAAGCCGAACCAGGCCGTGGCGAACCGCGTGGTCGGCAAGGTCGAGGGCAAGCTCTGCGTCCTGATCGACGACATGATCGACACCGGCGGCACGATCGTGAAGGCCACCGAGGCCCTGATCGACGAGGGCGCGGCGGACGTGGTCATCGCGACGACCCACGGCATCCTGTCCGACCCGGCCACTTCGCGGCTCTCGGCCTGCAAGGCGCGCGAGGTCATCGTGACGAACTCGCTGCCGATCCCGGAGGAGAAGCGGTTCCCGGGCCTGACGGTCCTGTCGATCGCCCCGATGCTGGCGGAAGCCATCCAGCAGGTCTTCGAGGACGGCTCGGTCACGTCCCTCTTCGACGGCAACGCCTGAGAACCCTTCCGCCGGGCGCGAACTTCGCGCCCGGCGGGGGTTTCCGGCGTTACCGTCGCCGACATGAGCCAGTTCAAGTTCGGCGTCAGTCTCCGGGGCATCGGCGGCCGGGACGCGTGGATCGCCAAGTGCCGCCGGGCCGAAGAGCTCGGCTACGACGTCATCACCATCCCGGACCACCTGGGCGCCGGGTCGCCGGCGCCGTTCCCGGCGCTGGCCATGGCCGCCGCCGTCACCGAACGGCCGCGGCTCGGCACTCTCGTCTCCAACGTGCCCTTCTACAACCTCGCCCTCTTCGCCCGCGAAGCCTCCTCGACGGCCGCGCTGCTCGACGGGCGCCTGGACCTGGGCCTCGGCGCCGGGCACATGAAGGCCGAGTTCGACAACGCCGGGCTGCCGTGGCAGAACGCCGCCGGCCGCATCGGCTACCTCGAAGAAAGCCTCGCCTACCTGCGGAAACACTTCGACGACGAGGGCATCCCCATGCCCCGGCTGCTCCTCGCGGGCAACAGCGACGGCGTCCTCGACCTGGCCGCCGAGCACGCCGACGTCGTCGGCTTCGCGGGCCTGAGGCAGCAGCCCGGCAAGCCACCCGGCACCTTCAAGCTCGACGTCGACATGGACGAGCGCGTCGCGTACTTCCGCGCCAAAGCGCACCGAGACGTCGAGTACAACATGCTGGTCCAGCACGTCGAGGTCACCGACGACCGGCGAACGGCCGCCGAGGCGTGGCACGAGAAAACCCAGCGAAGTGCCGTCGAAACCGCCGAAGATCTCCTCGACGCGCCCCAGCTCCTGCTGGGCACGGTCGAGGAGATCGCCGGACAGCTGGAAACCCGGCGCGAGCGCTACGGCTTCGAATACATCACCGTCTTCGAGCCGTTCCTCGAGACCTTCGCGCCTGTCCTGAAAGAGCTTCAGTAAGCGACGGTGAACCGTGCGCGGCGGTGCTTCGGCTGCTCGATCTCGTCGACGTACGCGGTCGCGAAGTCGTCACCGCCGATGTGCGACTTGCCGTTCTCGTCGGTCAGCAGGATGTCGCCGCCGACGCGGAACCCGCCGCGCCGCTCGCCCGGGATCCAGGCGCCGAACTCGGCGGCCGGGCTGACGTAGAACCAGTCGAGGCCCTCGGGCTGCGAGCGCAGCAGGCCGAGTACCTCGGCGTGGTTGCCGGCCTCTTCCTTGTACTCGTCCGGGAATTCCGGGGTGTCGAACAGCCGCGGGCCGCCCTCGGCGACCAGCAGGCTCGCCGCGCCGCCGACGAACGACAGCCGGACGTCGTTCTCGCGCGCGATCCGCGCCAGCGACGGCACGGCGTCGATCAGCTTCTCGCCGTCGAGCGCGCGGGCCGGCGTGGCGACGACGATGACTTCCGCGTCCTTGACGACTCGCGAGACGAACTCCTCGTCGTGCAACGAACCCTGCACCGCTTCAACACCTTCGGGCACCGTGCCGGTGGTGCGCGCGACGCCGACCACCTCGTGCCCGCGCCGCAGCGCCTCGGCGCCGATCCTGCCCCCGGCGTACCCGGTCCCCCCGAAAACCACCAGCTTGGCCATGTCTGTTTCTCCCGTTCGAATTCGGCTGTCTCCAGCCGATGCTAAGAACGGAAGATCACCTACTTCAACGGAAGCAACGCACCCCCGGGTAGGTGTCCAGCTCAGCCGCCCAGGCCCGCGAACTCCGCCGCGACCTTCTGCTTCACCGCGTTGACGTCGAGGGCCGCGCGGACCTCCGCCGTCGCGTTCGGCTTGGACAGCACCTGGTAGCTGGCCGTGCGGTTGGGCAGCTTGAACTTGACCGTGCAGGACATCTTGATCGTCGCGTACGGCTCGGCGTCGGCCGCCGAGGTGCAGGTCTGCGCGCCGAGCGAGTCGGCGCTCACCTCGACCGAGAGGGTGATGTGGACCACGCTCTTCTCGCCCGAGGCCGGGGTGCCGACCACGCTGGTCGAGACGTCGACCGTCGTCGTGCACGAGCCGACGAAGTCCTTGCAGTCGAGGGTGTCGTTCGTGACCACCGCGCTGGCCTGCACCAGGCCCTCGAACGGCTGGCCCAGCCCGCCGACCGTGTTGTCCAGGTCGGTGTGGAACGTCTTGAGCGCGTCACCGGTGACCGGGTCGACCCGGAACTCCGCGCCGTACTTCGGCCCGGCCTGCGGGTCGAGCAGCACCGGGGCGAAGCTGACCACGCGGTTCGGCTTGGCCGTCGTGACCCGCAGGACGCTCGGCACGGCGCCGAGCTGGTAGACCTCGGTGCCGTCGGGGAGCTTCGCCTTCACCGGCTCGCTGAACCGGTCGAGCCCGGCCAGCGCCTTGCGCAGCCCGTCGGCGAGGGCCTTGGGCGCGAACCGGGCCGCCGGGTCGAAGGGCAGTTCGGAGCCGAGCGAACGCACCCAGCTCGTGCCGAACTGCGTGCCCTCGTCGATGGCGTGGGCCTTCCAGTAGTCGGCGTCGGCCTGCAGGTAGAACTGACCGGCCGCGGCCGTCACGTGCACCACGCGGCCTTCGAGCGGCAGCCCGCCGACGGCGCTGCCGCCGCGGGTGACCCGGAACTGCTGGTCGGCGCCCTTGGTCGTCGACTTCAGCGAGAGCGCCGGCGCCTGGGCGAGCGCGGTCAGGGCGGCGTCGACGGCGGCGCGCTGCTCCGCGCGGCGATCGGCCGTCTGCTGCCCGGCCGCGGAGACGCCGGCGGTGCCGGGGACCGCCACCTGGCAGCCGGCCAGCAGCCCGCCCAGCAGCAGCACCGCCGCCACCCTGCTCTGTCGAGCCCGCATCTTCCCCGCCCCCTGCTCTGCCGCCACCCGAGCACACCTCGGCCGGCGAAGTCCCGCCACCGGATTTGTGTCGTCACAAACCGGGGTCCAGGAGGGTTCTAGCGTGGCGTGGGCACCCGCCGCAACCCACCGTGATGAGGTTGGTTTACACTCTTGAGGTTGTCTCGGCGAGGCGGGGCCCTTCTGGGGTGCCCGGCGTGATCGACGCGGCGGCTCGAGTAGCCCCCGTCGTCGTGCACGCCCGGAAACTCGCCGCCGAAACTTCTGAAAACACCGGCTTCCCCCCGCCGCAGCATGCTGTCTTTGATTTGAAGGAGTGCCACACCGTGTCCGAGGTACGTCTGTCCGTCGAGCCGCGCACCGAGTTCGGCAAGGGCGCCGCGCGCCGCACGCGTCGCGCCGGCAAGATCCCCGCCGTCCTGTACGGCCACGGCTCGGACCCGCGGCACTTCGCGCTGCCGGCCATCGAGTTCGCCCGCGTCGTCCGTGAGAACGGCTCCAACGCCGTCATCACCCTCGCCCTCGAGGGCTCCGACGAGCTCGCGCTGACGAAGACGATCGTCGTGCACCCGCTCAAGAACTACATCGAGCACGTCGACCTGCTGGTCGTGAAGCGCGGCGAGAAGATCGTCGTCGACGTCCCGCTGGTCGTCTCGGGCAACCCCGGCCCCGGCGGACTGGTCAACCAGGCGATCGACACCCTGCAGGTCGAGGTCGAGGCGCTGCACATCCCGGAGCAGTTCGAGCTCTCGATCGAGGGCGCCGAGATCGGCACCCAGTTCCTGGCCAGCCAGGTCGAGCTGCCGAAGGGCGCCACCCTGGTCACCGACCCCGAGTCGCTGGTCGCCGCCGTCAACGAGCCGCAGCGTGAAGAGGCCGACGAGGACGAGGCCACTGCCGAGGCGGGCGAAGAGTCGGCCGAAGCCGCCGAATAGCATTTCCGCATGACCGAAGACCTGCCCGGGGCCGGCGAGCTGATTGTGCTCGCCGGCCTTGGCAATCCCGGGCCCCAGTACGCCGGAAACCGGCACAACGTCGGGTTCATGGTGCTGGACGAGCTCGCCGCCCGCATCGGCGGCAAGTTCAAGACGCACAAGAGCGGCGGCGAAGTCCTCGAGGGGCGGCTGGGTGGCCGCCGCGTCGTGCTGGTGAAGCCGCGGTCGTACATGAACCTCTCCGGCGGCCCGGTGGTCGGCGCGGCCCGGTTCTACAAGGTGCCGCCGACCGGCGTGGTCGTGGTCCACGACGAGCTGGACGTCGACTTCGGCGCGCTGAAGCTGAAGTTCGGCGGCGGCGACAACGGCCACAACGGACTGCGTTCGATCACGAAGTCGCTCGGCACGCGTGACTACTACCGCGTCCGGTTCGGCATCGGCCGCCCGCCCGGCCGGCAGGACCCGGCGGACTTCGTGTTGAAGGACTTCTCGACGGTCGAGCGCAAGGAGCTCCCGTTCGAGGTGGACCGCTGCGCGGACGCGACCGAAGCGCTGGTCGGCACCGGTCTCGCGGCCGCGCAAAACGCCTTCCATGCAGGCTGACAACGGTGGTTAGGTAAGGCCATGACCCCTGACGAAGTCCGGGCGATCGCGTTCGGCAAACCCCGCTTCGGCCGGCGCGGCTACAACGAGGACGAGGTCGACGCCTTCCTCGACCTGATCGCCGAGGCGCTGGCGGGGCGCAACATCCTGACCGCCGACGACATCCACTACGTCGAGTTCACGATCATGGCGGTCGGGATGCGCAGCTACGACCAGTCCCAGGTCGACCTGTTCCTCGACGAGGCCGAGGCCGCGCTCGTGGCGCTGCGGAACCCGCAGCCGGTGGCCGAGGAGCGGCGGCCCCAGGGGCCGCGGAAGTGGTTCGGCCGGTCCTGACGGTGTGAGTCCGCCCACACAGCGCTGCGTAGTCCCGGCTCACTCACAGGCGGACGGCAGGCGCCCGTCGGGGTGAGCTTCGAGGTCGGCCCCTTCCGGGAAGCCCGTCCCCGGGCTAGGACGGTGTACGGCAGTTTCGTACCGCCCAACCCCGGAATCGGAGACTCCATGTCGTTCACCGCCGAAGACCTCGCCGAGGTCACCTTCGGTAACGCCCCGATCGGCCGCCGTGGCTACGCGAAGCACGAGGTCGACGAGTTCGTCCGGCGGATCGCCAAGACGATCACCGAGGAGGACGACCTGACCGCCGCCGAAGTGCACCACGTGATGTTCGCGAAGCCGTTGATCGGCAAGCGCGGTTACGACGAGCGCGAGGTCGACGAGTTCCTCGACCGGGTGGAGGACCAGCTCGCCGCCCGCACGGGCCACGCCCCGGACCTCCCGGGCGCCCGCTCGCCTTCGGAGGCGACGGCCGAGCGCGCGGCCCCGCCGACGATCCGCGCCGAACGCCTGCAGCAGCGCTAAACCCGAGCACCCCAATGTGGCCTTGGTTGCGTTCAACGCACCCAAGGGGCCCTTCGGTGCGTTGAACGCACCGAAGGCCACATTGGGGCGCTCGGGTCGGTCAGGAGTCGGCGTTCTTCTTGATCTTGTCCGCGAACTGCTGCGCCGTCGCCGCGCGCTTGACCTTGCCGGACGGCGTCTTCGGCAGGCTCCCCGCCGGCAGCACCACCACCGCGTACGGCCGCATGTCGACGGCGTCGCGGACCCGGGCCGAGACCTGCTTCGTCAGGTTCTTCTCGGCCTCGGCGTCGCCCGCCAGCTTCGACTCGACAACGACCGCGAAGCGCTCGCGACGGCTTCCCGCGTCCAGCCGCACCGCCACGGCGTTGCCCGCGCGCACGCCCTCGACCGACGTCGCCGCGCGCTCGATGTCCGTCGGGTACAGGTTGCGGCCGCCCATGATGATGACGTCCTTGCGGCGGCCGCAGATGACGATCTGGCCGTCGACCAGGTACCCGAGGTCACCGGTGTTCAGCCAGCCGTCGGCGTCCTGCGTGGCGACCGGGCCGTCCATGGTCAGGTAGCCGGGTGTCACGGCCTCTCCGCGCAGCCGGATCTCGCCGACCTCCCGCTCGCCGAGCCGCGCACCCGCGTCGTCGACGATCTCGGCTTCGAGGCCGTCCAGCGGGCGGCCGAGCACGGCGAACGACCGGACGTTTTCGGTGCCGCGCCGCGGATCGCCTTCGGGGACCGGGACCGCGCGGTTGCCGGCCTCCAGCGCTTCGGCCTCGACGACGTCCAGGGTGAGCCCGGTGAACAGCGGCGCGAACGACACCGCGAGTGTCGCCTCGGCCATGCCGTAGGCCGGGAACACGCATTCCGCGGGCATCTTGAACCGCGCGCCGGCGTCCACAAAGGTCTGGACGGCGGTCTCGTCGACGGGCTCGGCGCCGTTCAGCGCGATCCGCAGCTTCGAGAGGTCGTAGGCGTTGTCGTCGTCGACGCGCGCCATCCGGCGCCCGACGATGGCGTACGCGAAGTTCGGCGCCGCCGTGGTCGTCCCGTGGTACTTCGTGATCAGCTCGGGCCAGATCAGCGGCCCGGACAGGAACTCGACCGGCGTGATCTTGACGAGCTCGACGCCGAAGGTCATCGGCACCGTCAGGAAGCCGACCATCCCCATGTCGTGGAACGTCGGCAGCCAGGACACCATCACGTCGGTGTCGAAGTCGAACTCCGCGCGGTCGACCATGGCCTTGACGTTGGAGTACAGGTTCCCGTAGGTGATCCGCACGGCCTTCGGGTCGGCGGTCGAGCCGCTGGTCAGCTGCAGCAGCGCGGTCTCGTCCTCGTCGGTGGTGACGACGTCGGCGAGCGGCTCGGCGTCGGCCAGCTCGTTGATGAGCCGGAAGCCGATGCCCTTCTCGGCGAGCACCGGGGCGAGCTGGTCGAACGGCTCGCCCAGCAGGACCAGGTCCGAGCCGATCATGCCGAGCACCCGCACGGTGTCCTCGGCCCACTCGGCGAGGTCGGTCCGCGGAGTCGGCTGGTGCAGCATGGTGACACTGCCCCCGGCCAGCCAGACGGCCTGCACGGTCGGCGCGATCAGCACCGGCGCGGCGGCCAGCACCGCAACGGCCCCGCCCCGCTCGAACCCGCCGGCGACCAGGCCGCCGGCGATCCGCCGGGCCTGTTCGTGCACCTCGGCCCAGGTCCGCCGGACCGGCTCCTTCGGCTCCCCGGTGACCATGCCCCGCTGCTGACCTCGCGCCGTCGCGGTGGCGACGAGCGTGTCCACGAACCTGCTCATGGGGCAGACATTACTGGCAGCCGTGTCACTCCAGCAGTTCGGACGTCTCCAGCCAGCGGCCTTCGACGTCCTCGATCTCGCCCTGGACGCCCTTCAGCTCCGCGTTGAGCTCCATCAGCTTCGCCGGGTCCGTCGCGGCCTCCAGCAGCGACGCGTGGAGCTTCTGCTCCTTGCTGTGCAGCTGGTCGAGCTTGCGCTCAAGCCGGCCCAGGTCCTTCTGGGCCGCGCGCAGGTCCGCCGCCGACTTCTTCGCCTCGGCCTTCGCCGCCGTCGGGGCGGTCGCGGCCGCCGGTTCCTTGGCGACCGCCCGGCGGTTCAGGTACTCCTCGATGCCGCCCGGGAGGTGGGTGATGCGGCCGTCGCCGAAGAGGGCGACGATCGTGTCGCAGACGCGTTCGACCAGGTAGCGGTCGTGCGAAACCACGACCATCGTGCCCGGCCAGCCGTCGAGGAGGTCCTCCAGCTGCTGCAGGGTGTCGATGTCCAGGTCGTTCGTCGGCTCGTCGAGCAGCAGGACGTTCGGCTCGGCCATCAGCAGCCGGCACAGCTGCAGCCGCCTGCGCTCGCCGCCGGACAGGTCGCCGACCGGGGTCCACTGGCGCGCCTGCGGGAAACCGAGCTTCTCCCCCAGCTGTGACGCCGTCATCTCCTGCTTGCCGAACACCACGCGCCCGGCCACCTGCTCGATCGCCTGCAGCACACGCAGGTCGCCGGGCAGGTCGTCGAGCTCCTGGCGCAGGTGCGCGAGCGCGACGGTCTTGCCCTCGATCCGGCGCCCGGTCGAGCCCTGGACGTCGCCGCCGAGCAGCTTGAGCAGCGACGTCTTGCCCGAGCCGTTGACGCCGACCAGGCCGATCCGGTCACCCGGCCCGACCCGCCAGGTGACGTGGTCGAGCAGCGTCCGGTCGCCGACCGTGTACGTCGTGTCTTCCAGCTCCAGCACGGTTTTGCCCAGGCGCCGCTTCGCGAACGCCATCAGCTCGACGGAGTCGCGCGGCGGCGGCACGTCGGCGATCAGCGCCTCGGCCGCGTCGATGCGGTAGCGCGGCTTGGACGAGCGCGCCTGCGGGCCGCGGCGCAGCCACGCCAGCTCCTTGCGCGCCAGGTTCTGCCGCTTCTCCTCGGCCGTCGCGGCCAGCCGCGCCCGCTCGGCGCGCGCGAAGATCCAGTCGGCGTAACCACCTTCGTAACTCTCGACGCGGCCGTTGGCGACCTCCCAGGTCACACTCGCGACGGTGTCGAGGAACCACCGGTCGTGGGTGACGACCACGACCGCGATCCGCCGGGTCAGCAAGTGGTCGGCGAGCCACTGGACACCTTCGACGTCCAGGTGGTTGGTCGGCTCGTCGAGCACGACGAGGTCGAGCTCCCCGGTCAGCGCGGCGGCCAGCGAGACCCGCCGCCGCTCACCGCCGGAGAGGTTGGCGGTGGGCGTGTCGAGCCCGATCGCGGTGATGCCCAGTCCGTCCACAATGGATCGGACCCGCGCGTCGGCGGCCCATTCGTGCTCGGCGCCGTAGCGTTCGAGCACCACCTCGCCGACGGTGCTGCCATCCGGGAGCTCGGTCCGCTGCGTGACGACGGCCATCCGCAGGCCGCCGACATGGCTCACCCGCCCGGAATCCGGCTCGGCGAGTCCGGAAAGGACTTCCAGGAGCGTGGTCTTGCCACCACCGTTGAGGCCGACAACACCGATGCGCTGCCCGGCCGCGACGCCCAATGAGACGCCGTCCAGCAGCGGCTTCACCCCGTAGGACTTGCTCACCGCCTCCAGGTTGACCAGGTTGGCCATCCGCTCAGCCGTTCCTTTCCACGATGACGAACCGCGTCGCCACGACCTGGGTCGTGTCGTCCACGGTGAATTCCGGATCTCCCAGCGCGGCGCGCAGTTCGGCGCTCTGCCAGTAGTCCGTGTGGTCGGCGCGCCACTCGGCGACGCTCGTGAAGCCCTCGCCCTCGTCGAGCGCGTGCCGCAAGTCCACTTCGGACAGCGGAAGCACGCGCACCTCGGTGGTTTCGAGTACCGCGACGCCCACACCCGCCGAGTCGATCATCAGCTCACGTTCGCCGACGACAGGCAGCTCTTCGCCGTACTTCTCGTATTCGGCGACCAGGCCGGTCGTCGACGTCTTCTCCCCGCGCAAGATCGCCGCGACCAGCTTGTCCCGCAGCGGCCCCGGAAACGCGAACTCCGCCTTCTTCATGCGTGCACCCGCGGCGGCGTCGGCCGCGGCGCGTCGTCGCCGCCGACCACCCGGGCTCCCGGGACCGGGCCGTGTGCCACCCGGACCGTGCGGCACACTCCCGCGCCCGACAGCTCGGCCGCCACCTCCACCGCCGAATGCGCGTCTTCGCAGAGGAACGCGCACGTCGGGCCCGAGCCGGACACCGTGCCCGCCAACGCACCCGCGTTGACGCCCGCCCGGAGCGTGCGGCGCAGGCCGGGGCGCAGCGAAACCGCCGCCGCCTGGAGGTCATTGCCCAGCAGCAAGGCCAGCTGGCGCGGGTCGCCCGAGGCCAGCGCCTCGACGACCGGCGTGTGGGAGCCGATGCGCGGTGGGTTGCCGTCCGCGCGCAGGCGGTCCAGCTCGCCGAACACCTTCGGCGTCGAGAGCCCTTCGGAGTCGAAAGCCAGCACCCAGTGGAAGGTGTGTCGCGACAGCACCGGCACCAGGTGCTCACCGCGCCCGGTGCCGAGCGCGGTGCCGCCGTAGAGCGCGAACGGGACATCACTGCCCAGGCCGGCGGCGATCTCCGCCAGCTCGTCACGCGTCACTTCGAGGTTCCAGAGCGAGGCCAGCCCGACCAGCGTCGCCGCCGCGTCGGCGCTGCCGCCCGCCATGCCGCCCGCGACCGGGATGCCCTTGCGCAGCACCACGCGGACCTTCGGCTCCTCGGTGCGGCCGGCGTGCGCCGCCAGCGCCTCGACCGCCCGCCAGGCCAGGTTGGTGCCGTCGGTGGGCACCGTGCCCTCACCCTCGCCGTAGATCTCCAGGCCGGGATCGTCGGCGACCGCGACGGTCACCTCGTCGGTCAGCGAAAGCGCCTGGAACACGGTGACCAGCTCGTGGTAACCGTCGTCGCGCAGGTCGTCGACCGAAAGGTGCAGGTTGACCTTGGCCGGGACCCGGACGGTGACTGGGGGCGGAACTACGGCGAGCACGCGACCAGCCTACGTCCCCGCACCGGTCGCGCTCCGGCCAGGAGAAAGGACGTCCAGCGCGACGGCGAGCGCGACGTCCGGCGGGGTGCTCGGCTCGGCCTCGACGCTGTTGAGCTGGACGGCGACCAGGGCGAGCCGCGCCCGCAGGCCGGCCTCGGGGTCGCCGGACCCGCCGCTCAGCCGCCTGTGCAGCTCGAGCATGCGCTCGGCCAGCCCGGCGCCCGCCGCGATGGCCTTCAACGCCGTCGTGTTGCGCTGCACCAGGCCCATCACCGGGCCGAAACGATCTTCGACCAGCGCGGCGTACGCGGTGAGCAGCTCGGCCGGCCGGGTTTCGCGCGCCAGGAGCTCGTCGAGCGCGGCGCCCCAGTCCTCGAGGAGGCTCGAGACGATGTCTTCCTTCGTGCGGAAGTGGTAGTACAGCGCGGCTTTCGTGACTTCGAGCCGCTCGGCGATCTCCCGCAGCGAACTGCCTTCGTACCCCTGCTCGGCGAACAGCTCGAGCGCGACGCGCTGGATGCGCTCGCGGGTGTCGGTGCGCCGCCCGGCCATGCCTCACCCCTCAACTTACTTGACGGCCGACTAGTAATGGCTTAGCTTAGGCATTGCTTGTCGGCCGACAAGCAATGTATCCACAGCTTACCTCGGGGGTCCGTCATGACCACAACCGCACCACCACGCACAGCGAGCCGGTGGCTCGCCCTCGGCGCACTGGGCCTGGCCCAGCTCATGGTCGTGCTCGACACGACCGTCGTGAACATCGCCCTGCCGTCGGCGCAACGCGCACTGGGCATGTCCGACACCGGCCGCCAGTGGACGATTTCGGCGTACACGCTGGCCTTCGGCGGCCTGCTGCTGCTCGGTGGCCGGCTCGCCGACCGGATCGGCCGCCGCACCACGCTGATGGTCGGGGTCGCCGGGTTCGCCGTCGCGTCCGCGATCGGCGGCGCGGCGCCGTCGCCGGCCTGGCTGATCGGCGCGCGGGCCGCGCAGGGCGTGTTCGCGGCGCTGCTCGCGCCGTCGACGATGTCCCTGCTGACGCTGACCTTCACCGAACCGCGTGAACGCGCGAGGGCGTTCGGGATCTTCAGCGCCATCATGATGTCGGGCTCCGCGCTCGGGCTCACCGTCGGCGGCGCGCTGACGGAGTTCCTCGACTGGCGCTGGAGCCTCTACGTCAACGTGCCGATCGCCGTGCTGGCCGGGCTGGGCGCCTGGTTCGCCGTGCCCGCGGCCGCCGCGCACCGGGAGACCAAGCTGGACTGGACCAGTGCGCTGCTCAGCTGCGGCGGGGTCGTGCTGCTCGTGCACGCACTGTCCGAAGTGGCCACTGAGGGCTGGAACTCGTTGGTGGTACTGGGTTCCCTGACGGCGTCCATAGTGCTGCTCGGACTGTTCGTGCGCCGGCAGGCCCGGCACCCGCACCCGCTGCTGCCGCTCACGGTGGTGCGCGCCCGCGCCCGCGCCGTCGCGTACCTGACGATCGGGGCGGCGTCGTTCGGCGCGTTCGGGATGTTCCTGTTCCTGACCTACCAGCTGCAGGTCGTGATGGGGTACGGCGCGCTGGCCGCGGCGCTGGCGTTCCTGCCGACGCTCGGCGCGAACATGCTGACGTCCACGCAGGTGTCGAGCCGGCTGCTGGCCCGCGTCGGCCCGCGGCCGCTGCTGGCGGGCGGGCTGTTCGTGCTCGGCTGCGGGCTCCTGCTCGCCACGCGGCTGACGCCGGACGCCTCGTACGTCAAGGTGATCCTGCCGATGCAGCTGCTGCTGGGGGTCGGCGCCGGGCTGAGCATGCCGGTGGTGCTGAACGTCGCGACCCGCGGGGTCGGCGCGCGTGACGCGGGCGCGGCGTCGGCGTTCGTGACGACGTCACAGCAGGTGGGAGCCTCGCTCGGGACGGCGGCGCTGAACACGATCGCCACCGCGGCGGCGGCCGGGCTGACCACGCCGGCGGCGATCGTCCACGGTTACACGACGGCCGCGGCCTGGGCGGCGGGCCTCATCGGCGCCGCGGCGCTCACCGCGCTGCTGGTCCTGCCGCGCGGCACCCGCTGACCCCGGAGCGCCCCAATGTGGCCTTCGGTGCGTTGAACGCACCCAAGGCGGCCTTCGGTGCGTTCAACGCACCCAAGGCCGCCTTGGGGCGCTGGGGTCAGGCGGCCGCGACACCCTGGGGGCCACGAGCCGTGTGCGTGACGTGGCCACCGCGCTCGGTGACCCACGCGAGGGCCGCGTCGGCGCGCTCGCCACGGACGCCGAGGCGGAAGCGGCCGACCGGGGTGTCGCCGATCCGGGTCAGGCCGCCGCCGATGGTGGCGAACTCGACGTCGAACCGGCCCGCCGCCTCGGGCAGCAGCGCGCCGACCGACGCGAAGCCGACCAGCACGACGTCGACCGAACGGTCGTACCGCGCACCCTGCGAGCGGGGGGTCTCGATGGCCGGCAGCAGCGCCTGCGCGGTGCGGCTGGCCGGGTTGGAGATCAGGTCGAGCACCGTGCCGCGCTCGACGACCGTGCCGTCCTCCAGGACCGCGACGTCGTCGCAGACCCGGCGGACCACCCCGGCGTCCGGCGTGGTGACCACCACGGTCACCCCCAGCTCGGACCGGGCCCGGTCGAGCACGGTGAGCACCGCGCCGGCCTCCTCCGGGTCGACGCCGGCGGTCGGGTCGTCCGCGAGCAGCACGGCGGGGGCCGCTGCGAGCGCCTTCGCGACCGCGACCCGGCGGAGCTGACCGACGGACAGCTCCGAGGGGCGCTGCGCGGCGCGCGGCGTCAGGCCGACGAGGTCGAGCAGGGAGCCGACCCGGCTGCGGCGCTGCGGGCCGTCGACCCCGAGCTGCTCCAGCGGGGAGGCGATGTTGCCGGCGATGGTGCGCTCGGCGATCAGCTCCGGCTTCGAGCCGACGATCCCCAGCTGGCGGCGGATCTCCCGCAGCCGGCGGCCGTCGAGGGTGCCGGTGTTGAGGCCGTCGAGCCGGACGACACCACGGTCGGGACGCTCCTGCAGCGCGATGCAACGGGCGAGGACGGACTTGCCCGAACCGGCGGGACCGACCACGCCGAACAGCGAGCCGGCCTGGACGTCGACGCTCACGTCGCGCAGGGCGACGACTGAGTTTCCGTTGGTGGCGAAGGACTTGGACAGATTTTCGACGGTGATCACGAAGGCTCCAGAAAACGGGGCGCGCTCACTCGGAGGCGCCCGGCCGCATGCGAAATCCGTCCTCTATGGACGGTGCGAGAAGAAGAGGTGGACCGGCTCGGGAAAGCTCAGTTGGAGCGTCGACATGCGGTCACGGAGCGGCGGCCTTCGTCGACTACGCGACGCCTGGTCAGCAGCAGGGGGCGAGCTACCCTCTTCATCGGAAACGGCCTCCATCGGTCCTGGCGGTAGCACCTGCCCTGTGGAGGGTGGTTGCTGCGACTTCGGCGAGCCAGGTCTCTCAGTCGCTCGGGATGGACATACTGAGTAAACCGATCCCGCAGAGCGAACGCAAGCCCGTTGGCCCAGATCACACGACTGGCGGCGTCCGGATGACGAGACGCGCACGCCGGGAGACGTCGGCGAGCACCGTGCCGGTTGACATCCACAGTGGACGTCGCCCGGGGCTAGCGGGCGGCGGCGAGCCGGGCGAAGTCGTGGACGTCGAGCTGCTCGCCGCGCGTCTTCGGGTCGATCCCGGCGGCCGCCAGCAGCTCGCCGGCGCGCTCGGCCGAGCCCGCCCAGCCCGCCAGCGCGGCGCGGAGCGTCTTCCTGCGCTGTGAGAAAGCGGCGTCGACGAGCCCGAAGAGCCGTTCCCGGTCGTCGGACGCCGGCGCGTCGCCGCGCTCGAAGGCAACGAGCGCGGAGTCGACGTTCGGTACCGGCCAGAACACCGAGCGTGGCACCGCGGCGACCTTGCGCGCCGGGCCGTACCAGGCGAGCTTGACGCTCGGCACGCCGTAGATCCGGCTGCCCGGGCCGGCCGCCATCCGGTCGGCGACCTCGGTCTGGACCATCACGAGGCCGGAGGTGAGCGACGGCACTTCGGCGAGCAGGTGCAGCACCACCGGCACGGCGACGTTGTAGGGGAGGTTGGCGACGAGGGCGGTCGGCGCCGGCAGCTCGGCGTCGGTGACGCGCATGGCGTCGGCCTCGAGGACGGTGAGGCGCCCGGCGGCGTCCGGCCCCCGCTCGGCGACGGTCTTCGGCAGCCGTTCGGCGAGCTTGGGATCGATCTCGACGGCGACGACCCGCGCGCCGGTGGCGAGCAGCCCCAGCGTCAGCGACCCGAGGCCGGGCCCGACCTCGAGCACGACGTCGTCCGGACCGACCGAGGCGAGCTCGACGATCCGGCGGACGGTGTTGGGATCGTGCACGAAGTTCTGCCCGAGCTTCTTCGTCGGCCGCACGTCCAGTTCGGCCGCCAGCCCGCGGATCTCGGCAGGTCCCAGCAGTTCAACCACCGGCCGAGCTTACCGAGGGGACATCTAGCGCCCCCGGACGGTCCGTACGCGGTGATCGAGGACGGAACTCACGTGATCAGGGACGGAACTCGCGTGATTGAGCGCAGAACTCGCGTGATTGGCGGGGCATCTCGCGTGATTGAGCGGGCATCACGCGTGATTGGGCGGGCATCGGGTGTGATGCCCCGCCAATCACGGGTGATGCCTCTCCGGACACGCGTGATGCCCCTCGGCGCACGCGAACCGGCCCCCGTCCGGGGAGGACGGGGGCCGGTTCGGAAAAGCGGGTCAGGCCTTCTTGCCGCAGACCGGCCAGGCGCCGTAACCGCCGCGGGCGTCGCGGACCTTCTCGGCCACCGAGATCTGCTGCTCGCGCGTCGCCTGGCTCGGCAGCGCCGCGTACTGGGAGCCGCCGTAGGCGTTCCAGGTCTGCTTGTCGAACTGGAGGCCGCCGTAGTAGCCGTTGCCGGTGTTGGTGGCCCAGTTGCCGCCCGACTCGCACTGCGCGATGCGGTCCCACGAGGACGCGTCGCCGATGACCGGGTTCGCCGGCTTCTTCGTGCCGACGTGGATGATCTTCGGCTTGGCCTCCGTGATGACCTGCTCGGAGACGCTCTCGCGCGAGACCTCTTTGCCGTTCTTCTGCGTGACCTTGTAGGTCACCATCTTCTCGCCGGGCGTGCCGGGGTCCTCGACCTCGGTCTTGCCCTTCTCGAGGTTCGGGTCGTCGACCTTCTGCTCGGGCGGGTCGATGGACTCCTTCTGGACGACCGTCGAGACGCCGGTGCGGCTGATGTGCACCTCGGCGCCGTCGGTCAGCTTGACGTCCAGACCACCTTCGGCGGCGTCCTCCGGGCCCAGGGTGAGCTTGTACTCGCCCAGGAACTCCTTCGTGGTGACCGCGGTCGTCTTGACCGGCTTCGGCGCGTTGGCGCCGTCGTACAGCGTGATGTTCTTGAGGGTCTTGATCTCGACGGTGGCGCCCTGGAGGGGCAGCTCGCCGTCCTTCGCCATCGACATCCACGTGCCGGGCTTGTCCATGCCGGTCATGCCGAGCTGGCTGAGCGCCTCACCCAGGTGGGTCGCGCGGACCCAGGAGGTGTGCTCCGCGCCGTCGACGATCATCTTCAGCTGGCGGCCGCGCTCGAGCTTGATGACCCCGCCGTCGCCGACCTCGGCCTGCGGGGACGGGGAGAGCGAGTCGTGCGCGCCGACGGACAGGCCCGCGTCCTCGAGCACCTCGCCGACGGTGTCGCCGAACGAGTGCACGGTCTGCTGCTGACCGTCGACGTCGACGGTGACGCTCTTGTTCATCGCCAGCGCGGCGGCGCCACCACCGGCGATGCTGATCATGACGCTGAGGACGGCGCCCTTCAGGAACCGGCGCTTCCAGACCTTGGTGGTCTCGCGCAGCCCCTCGTCCAGCATGGCCCGCTTGGCCTGCGGAGACGCGGTGCGGTCCGCCTCGATCTCGTCCGGGATGACGATCGGCGGCAGGTAGGTCGTCTCGGCGTTGATGAGCCGGATCAGCTCGTCGACGTCGACGTCGATCTCGGCCATCATCGCGTCGGCGTCGGGGCCGAGCGCGGCGAGGATGTCCTGCTGCGTGATGTTCGGGTCGTCGGAGAAGTCGAGCTGGCCGTACGCGGTGTCCTCGAAATAGCTCCGTTCGAGGACGGCGGAGCGTGCTCCAGCCTGTCTGCTACCTGTCACCGGGGATCGTTCCCTTTCACGAGACGGCGGTCGGGGGCGCCGTCTCTACGACTGGGCGTGACGATCGGAAGCTGCTGAGCGCAGGCCCGACCGGCACGATCACGGGACAGTAACGGGTCTCGCCGGGTTGCGCAAACACCCCCCGGAGTGTCGTGATCTGGGTCACTAGATCGAGTGGGCGATCAAGGAACACCGATGTCGCAGTGCGTTTATCCCGTTGTGACACTGGGGAGTCGATAGACCCGCTCGGCAGTGGTCCGGACCGATTCGGCGACTTCGTGGACAGCTTCGCCCCTGAGCGCGGCGAGGTGACGGACGGTGTAAGCCGCGCCGAACGGCTCGTTCGGCCGCCCACGGAACGGGTGGGGGGTCAGAAACGGCGCGTCGGTCTCGACGAGGTACTGGTCCGCCGGGCAGAGCCGGGCCGCCTCGTGGAGCCCCTTCGCGTTCTTGAACGTGACCGTGCCCGCGAAGGAAAGGACGTACCCCGCATCGACGCACTTGCGCGCCATTTCCGCGTCCCCGGAAAAACAATGGAAGATTACGGCATTCGGCGCATTCTCTTCGGCCAGGATGCGCAGCACGTCGTCGTGGGCCTCGCGGTCGTGGATCATCAGCGGCTTGTCCAGCCGCTTGGCGAGGTCGATGTGCCAGCGGAACGCCTCCTGCTGGGCGTCGTGCGGCGAGTAGTCCCAGTAGTAATCGAGGCCGGTCTCGCCGACGGCGACCACGCGGTCCTGGCCGGCCAGGCGCTCCACTTCGGACTTCTCGGCCTCGCCGAAGGCCTTGGTCCGCGTCGGGTGGATCGCCACGGCGGCCCACACGCGCGGGTCCCAGGTCGCCGCCTCGGCCGCCCACCGGGCGGAGGCGAGGTCGTCGGCGACCGTGACGACGCGGGCGACGCCGGCGCGCTCGGCGCGGTCGACCATGGCCGTGACTTCGGCCGCGGTGACCGCGCCGCACGCGTCGAGATGGGTGTGCGCGTCCACCACCGACACCGGGAGCCGGTCCGGGACCGGCGGCAGCTCGCGCTTCTCGTCACCCATGCGTTCTTCTTACTCCTTGGTGATCGGCGCCCACTCCGGACCGGTCTCGCCGAGCGCCGGGTCGAGCTTGGTGAACAGCGGGGTCGGCTTGGCCAGCGGCTTGCCGACCTCGATCGGCTTCGACTCCCACCTGGCCTGCTCGGCCGCGTAGTCGCCGGTGAGGATCGGGTTGACCCGGCCGTCGATGTCGAGGTCGTCGACTTCGCGCAGCTCTGGTTGAGCGGCCCAGACGCCGGTGCCGCCGAGGGCCTCGTGCACCTTCTGCGCCGAGTGCGGCAGGAACGGCGTCAGCAGCGTGTTGGCGTCGGAGACCACCTGCAGCGCGGTGTGCAGCACCGTGTCGCGCCGCGTCGGGTCGTCCTTGAGCTTCCACGGCTCCTGGTCGGAGATGTACTTGTTCGCCGCGGTGACGACCTTCATCGCCTCGCCCGCCGCCAGCTTGAACCGGGACCGGGCCAGGTGCGCGCCCGCGGTGTCGAAGGCCTTGCGGGACAGGGCCTTCAGCTCCTCGTCGGCCGCCGTCGGAGCCTCCGGGCGCGGGATGGCGCCGACGTTCTTGTGCGCCATCGAGATGGACCGGTTGACCAGGTTGCCCCACTCGTTGGCCAGCTCGAAGTTGGTCCGGCGGACGAACTCGTCCCAGGTGAAGTCCGTGTCCTGGGTCTCCGGGCCGGCGACCGAGATGAAGTACCGCAGCGTGTCCGGGCCGAAGTCGCGCAGGAAGTCCTCGACGTAGATGACGCGCCCGCGCGAGGTCGAGAACTTCGAGCCGCTCATGGTGAGGAACTCGCTGGAGACGATCTCGTCGGGCAGGTGCAGCTTGCCGTACTTGCCGGGCTCGCCACCCTTGTCACCCTCGCCGTTGTGGCCGAACAGCAGCGCCGGCCAGATCTGGGCGTGGAAGGTGATGTTGTCCTTGCCCATGAAGTAGTACGACCGGGCGTCGGCGTTGTTCCACCACTCCTGCCACGCGTCCGGGTTACCGGAGCGCCGGGCCCACTCGACGCTGGCCGAGAAGTACCCGATCACCGCGTCGAACCAGACGTAGAACCGCTTCAGCGGCTGGTCGCGCCAGCCGTCGAGGGGGATCTTGACGCCCCAGTCGAGGTCGCGGGTGATCGGCCGGGGCCGCATGTCGTCGATCAGGTTCTTGGTGAAGTTGAGGACGTTGGGGCGCCAGTCGGTCTTGGTGCCCAGCCAGTCGCCGAGGGTCTTGGTGAACGCCGGCAGGTCGAGGAAGTAGTGCTCGGTCTCGACGAACTTCGGCGTCTCGCCGTTGATCCGCGACTTCGGGTTGATCAGCTCCGCGGCGTCCAGCTGGTTGCCGCAGTTGTCGCACTGGTCGCCGCGCGCGCCGTCGTACCCGCAGATCGGGCAGGTGCCTTCGACGTAGCGGTCGGGCAGCGTGCGGCCGGTGGACGGGCTGATCGCCCCGCGCGTGGTCTTCGGCACGACGTAGCCGTTGCGGTGCAGCGCGAGGAAGATCTGCTGCGTCACCTCGGCGTGGTTGCCGGTCGTGGTCCGGGTGAACAGGTCGTAGGAAAGGCCGAGGCCCTGCAGGTCGGCGCCGATCTGGCGGGTGTACTTGTCCGCCGTCAGCTGCGGGGTCGAGTTCTCCTTGTCGGCCTGGACCGTGATCGGGGTGCCGTGTTCGTCGGTCCCGGACACCATGAGCACCCGGTTGCCGGCCATTCGCTGGTAGCGCGAGAAGACGTCGGACGGAACGCCGAATCCGGACACGTGGCCGATGTGGCGGGGGCCGTTGGCGTAGGGCCAGGCCACCGCGGTCAACACGGGGGTGCTCATACCTTATTAGCCTACGGAGGGCGTCACGCGCTTTGTCGGGAGGGAGGCCCAGTTGTCCGCGACACGGTTGCTGGTGCTCGGTGTGGTCCGCATGTACGGCCGCGCGCACGGGTACCAGGTGCGGCGTGAACTGCTCAGCTGGTCGGCGGACAAGTGGGCCAACGTCCAGCCGGGGTCGATCTACCACGCGCTGAAGAAGATGACCACCGAGGAGCTGCTGGAGCAGGTCGACGTCGAGCCGGGCGACGGCGGCCCGGACCGCGTCGCCTACCGGCTCACCGACGTCGGCGAGCAGGAGTACCAGGTCCTGCTCTCGAAGGCCCTGTCGGACCCGGAGCTCAACCACCCGGACCTGTCGGCCGGGATCTCGCTCATGACGACGTTGCCGCGGGCCCGGGTGGTCAACCTGCTCCGGCACCGGCTGGTGCACTTGGAGGCCGAGCAGCGGCAGGCCGTGCTGATGCTCGACGAGGTGAAGGCCAGCATGGAGCTGGGCACGCCCGAGCACGTCGGTGAGCTGTACCGGCTGTGGGGCGGGATCACGGACGCGAGCCTGACCTGGCTCGAAGGCCTGATCGCCCGGCTCGAAGCGGGCGAGTACGTGATGGCCGACGAGGGACCGCCCCGGTAATCAAGTTTGACTAGCGAGCCCTTCCCGGGGCACAGCGGACGCTCACGCTAGTCAAACTTGATTAGAGAGGGGCACTCATGATCACGGCACGCGGCCTCGAGCGGCGGTTCCGCCGCAAGGGCCGCACTGGGGGCGACGTCCACGCGGTGAAGGGCGTCGACCTCGACGTCGAAGCGGGCGAGCTGGTCGGCTTCCTCGGCCCGAACGGCGCCGGGAAGACCACGACGCTGCGCATGCTGACCACGCTGCTGAAGCCGACGGCGGGCACCGCGACCGTCGGCGGCCGCGACCTGCTGACCGACCCGCTGGGCGTGCGCGAGCGGATCGGCTACGTCGCCCAGGGCGGCGGCAGCGCGCCCGAAAGCAAGGTCGCCGACGAGCTGGAGCTGCAGGGGCGGCTCTACCGGATGAGCAAGGCCGACGCGATCGCCCGCGGCGCCGAGCTCGCCGACCAGCTCGATCTCACCGGGCTGGACCAGCGGCTGACCAAGACGCTCTCCGGCGGGCAGCGGCGGCGGCTCGACATCACGCTCGGGCTGATCCACTCGCCCGGCCTGGTCTTCCTCGACGAGCCGTCGACCGGGCTCGACCCGCAGAGCCGCGCCAACCTGTGGGAGCACATCCGCCGGCTGCGCGCCGAGCAGGGCGTCACGGTCTCCCTCACGACCCACTACCTGGGCGAGGCCGACGCGCTGTCCGACCGGCTGATCGTCATCGACGACGGCCGGATCGTCGCCGAGGGCACGCCGGACGCGCTGAAGGCGCGGGTCAGCGGCGACCGCGTCGAGGTCGGCGTCGACCCCGAGCAGGGCACGGACGCCGCCGAGATCGCCGGGCGGCTGGCCGGCGCGCACGAGCTGTCGGTCACCGACGGACTGGTCCGCTTCCGCGTGCCGCGCGGCGACGTCGCGCTGCCGGAGCTGCTGCGGGCGCTGGACGCCAAGGGCATCCCGATGGTGTCGATGCAGGTCCACCGGCCGACGCTGGACGACGTCTTCCTGACCCTGACCGGGCGCTCGCTGCGCGAAGCCGAGGAGGGCACCCGTGCTGCGTGACACCTGGCTGATCTTCCGCCGCGACATGGCCGCGGCGCTGCGCAACCCGACGTGGATCCTGATCGGGATCATGCAGCCGCTGCTGTACCTGTTCCTGTTCGGGCCGCTGATGGTCAAGGCCGTCGGCCTGCCCGAAGCGGACGGCTGGATGCTGCTCACCCCGGCGCTGGTCGCGCAGCTGGCGCTGTTCGGCAGCTCGTTCGTCGGGTTCGGGCTGCTGGCCGAGTACCGCTCCGGCGTGGTCGAGCGGTTCCGGGTGACGCCGGTCAGCCGCGGCGCGCTGCTGCTGGGCAAGGTGCTGGCCAGCGCCTTGCAGGCGATCGTGCAGGCGGTGCTGATCATCGTGCTGGCGTACCTGGCGTTCGACCTCGACGCGCCGGTCGGCGGGGTGCTGCTGAGCCTGGTGATCGTCTTCCTGCTGGCGGTTTCGCTCGCATCGTGCTCCTACGCGCTGGCGTTGACGCTGAAGAGCGAGGAGACGTTCCCGGCGCTGCTCAACGCCGTGCTCATCCCGCTGCTGCTGCTTTCCGGGATCCTGCTGCCGATCACGGCGGGCAAGGCGCCGCAGTGGCTGTACACGGTGTCGCAGATCAACCCGTTCCGGCACGTGGTGGACGTCGAGCGCAACGCCTTCCGCGGCGACTTCACGATGGACGCGTTGTTCACCGGCGGTGTCGTGGTGCTGGTGATGGCGGTGTTGTCGGTGTGGTGGGGCACCAGAACGTTCCGACGCGAAAACGCCTGATCAACCCGGTGTTGCTGACTGCGGGTCCGCTCCCGGCGACGTATGGTGTGCTCTCATCTACGCGCCGGGGGCGGACTGTGACGGAGCCGGAAGCCGAGCTCGGCATCTCGCTGTCCCACCGCGAGCGCGTCGCCGACTGGCAGGCCGTGCGCGCCGCGCAGAACCGGTTCGTGTCGGTGACGATCAGCGAGAACGTCAACTGGAGCAGCTCCGCCGCGGAACGGAACATGGCGGGCGCGCAGGAGGCCGGGCTGCACGTCGGCGGCCGGCACTACGCGCGGCCCGGCGCGGTGCACGACCAGGCCGACCACTTCGTCCGGACGGCCAGCAAGCTCGGCGCGTTCGCGCCCGGCTCGCTGGCGCCGGCGCTGGAGGTGGCGGCCCCGAGCGTCGACGACCGGTTCATCAAGGCGTGGATCAAGCACGTCCGGCACGCGGCGCGCCTCGAGCGTGTGCTCGTCTACGCCGACTACGACTGCTGGCAGCACCGGCTGCACCCGGACCGCTGGGCCGACTCCGAAGTGGTGCTCTGGCTGATCCGCCACAACGGCATCCCCGGACGGGCGGGCTGGTTCCACTCGCGGCTCGGCATCCACCAGCACGCGTGCGCGCCGGACGTGCCGGGCATCACCGGGCCGGTCGAGCAGAACGCCGTCGTGTACCCGTTCACATTGGGTGACCTTCTGCTTTGACGTGTGGTGGTATGGCGCCATGCGCGTGACGAGCAGGGCACTTCGGACGAAGGTGACACCCGCGCGCGCTTTCTCGGCCCTCGCCCACCACAACGCCTCGCGCGGGCTCCCGCCGCCGGCGATGCTGTCGGGCGACTGGTTCGGCTCACCGGCGGTGATCGCGCCGTCCCTCGCCGTTTCTCCCCGTGTCTTCCCCTCGGTCGACGAAGTCGACGCTCCACCGGACGTCGTCGGCGGTGGCTGGTTCGGCTACCTGGCCTACGACGCCTCCGGCTCGCTTCCGGGCGCCGCGTGGGGCTGGGCGGACCACGTGCTGCGGTGGTCCGCTTCGGGCACCTGCCACCTGGAGTCCCTGGACGGCGGCGGGCCCTCGGTGTCCACAATGGAGTCGCTGCTGGCCGTGCCGCCGCCCGCCGCGTCGTGGACGGCCGGGCCACTGCACCGGCCGCTGCCCTCGGAGCACCGGGACGCGGTGAAGGCGTGCGTGCACGCGATCGAGGCCGGGGAGCTGTTCCAGGCGAACATCTGCAGCCGGTTCACGGGGTCGTTCTCCGGCTCTCCCGCCGGTCTGTTCGCCGCCGGTGTGGCTTCGCTGGCGCCTCGCCGGGCGGCGTTCCTCTCGGGCTCGTGGGGGTCGGTCGTCTCGTTCTCGCCGGAGCTGTTCCTCGCGCGGCACGGCCGGGCGGTGCGTTCGACGCCGATCAAGGGGACGCTCCCCCGCCGCGGGCCGCAGGACGACGGGAACGCCCGGCTGCTGCGGCGGTCCGCCAAGGACGTCGCGGAGAACGTGATGATCACCGACCTGGTGCGCAACGACCTGGGCCGGGTGTGCGAGGTCGGGACGGTGACGGTGCCGTCGCTGCTGGAGGTCCGGCCGGCGCCGGGCGTCTGGCACCTGGACTCGACGGTGACGGGCGTGCTGCGGCCTTCGGTGTCGGACGCCGACCTGCTGGCGGCGACGTTCCCGCCCGGCTCGGTGACGGGCGCGCCGAAGATCCGCGCGCTGGACCTGATCGCGGCGCTGGAGCCCGTCGGACGCGGGGTCTACACCGGTGCGATCGGGCTGGTCTCGCCGGCCGCCGGGCTGGAGCTGAACGTCGCGATCCGGACGTTCGAGATCGCCGGCGGCCGGATCGCCCTGGGTGTCGGCGGCGGCATCACCGCCGACTCGGACCCGGAGGCGGAGTGGCAGGAGTGCCTGCACAAGGCGGCACCCCTGGAAGCTCTGCTCGCCAAGAGGTCGTGAGTGGTAATTCGGGTTAGAACCCTAATTACCACTCACGACATCACTTGCCGGGGTCGAGCAGTAGCTTGCCGACGGTGGCGCGCGAGCGCAGGGCCTCGTGCGCGCCGCGGGCGTCCGACAGCGCGTACTCGCCGCCCGCGATCGCCTTGAGCCGGCCGGTCAGCACCAGGCCGAACAGCTCCCGCAGCGCCGAGCCGAAGACGTTGCCCGGCAGGCGGAAGACGTGCGGCAGCCACATCCCGCTGATCGTCGTGCTGTGCCCGAGGACGTTGCGGAGGTCGACCGGCTTCGGGCTTTCGCGCCCGGCCATGCCGTAGAACACCAGCCGGCCGAACGGCGCGAGCGCGGCGATGCTCTGGTCGGTCGTCGTCCCGCCGACCATGTCGAGCACGATGTCGACGCGGCGGCCGTCGTTCGCCGCGATCAGGGCCTGCGTCATGTCTTCCGCGCGCGAGTCGATCGCGACGTCGGCCCCGAGCTCGAGGGCGAGCGCGCGCTTCTCCTCGCTGCTGGCGGTGGCGATCACCCGGCCGGCGCCCCACGCCTTGGCGAGCTGCACGGCGATCGAGCCGACACCCCCGGCCGCGGCGTGCACGACCACCGACTCGCCTTCGGCCAGGTAGGCGTTCCGGCGGAGCAGCACCCAGGCGGTCGCGCCCTGGACCAGCATGGACAGCGCGGTGAGGTCGCTGATGCCGTCGGGCACCGGGAAGGTCATGGCCTCGGCCGCGACGGCCCGCTCGGCGTACCCGCCCCCGCCGTTGAGCAGGGCGACGACCCGTTCGCCGGCCTCGGTGCGTCCGACGACCTCGCCGCCGGGCACGAGGGGCAGCTTGCTGGGCGCGAGGTAGGAGTTCTCGGCCTGGTGGGTGTCGGCGTAGTTGACGCCGATGCGCTCGACGTTGACGAGCACCTCGCCGGGGCCGGCCACCGGGTCCGGCAGCTCGACCGGCGTGAGCACCTCGGGCCCGCCGAACTCGGTCACCTGCACTGCGCGCATCTGCTGTCCTCCCGGTGGCTGATGTGAGACATTCTGGCATATGTCTCACGGGTTCGAACTGGCACGCGAGTGGTTCCTGTCCGGCAAGCGGGTGGACATGGGCGAGCTGGCCGAGACGCTCTCGATCAGCCGCGCGACGCTCCACCGCCGGGTGGGATCGCGCGACCGGCTGCTGGGCGAGATCCTCTGGTCCCTGTCGGCGGCTTCGATCACCCGGCTGCTGCCGTCGTGCGCCGGGCGCGGCGCCGCGGGGATCGCGGACTTCGTGAGCGGGTACGTCCGGTACGCGAACGACTCACCGCCGTTCCGCGACTTCCTGCGCCGCGAGCCGGAGCGGGCTCTGCGGCTGCTGACGACCCGGGCCAGCGTCTGCCAGCGGCGGATCATCGCGGAGCTGGAGTCGCTGCTGGCGTCGGAGGTCGAGGCCGGGCGGCTGGTCACGCCGCTTCCGGTGCCGGACCTGGCTTATCTGCTGGTGCGGATCGGCGAGTCCTTTGTGTACACGGACGTGATCACCGGGGACGCGCCCGACGCCGGGAAGGCCCACGCCGCCGTGACGGCGCTGCTGACGTAGACCCGGGCGGGCACCTCGGGGTCGGCCGAGCCGAAGTTCTCGTACACCTCGAACCCGGTGCCCGGTCCGAGCGCCGATGCGACGAACCGCGCGCCGGGCGAAGCACCCGGAGAGACTTCGAACGACCGCATGGCCGGGTGCGCCAGGTCCCCGACCCAGAACCGGGGAACCAGCAGAAGCTGCGAACCGTCCGAGCGCACCACGGATCCGTCGTCGCGGTGGTCCGACCACTCGGTGAGCGAGATCAACCGCAGGTACCGAGGCGCGTCGTCCGACGCGCGGTCGACCTCGGGGAGAAACCCGGCGGCAAAGCGAACCAGGACCGCGTTCGACTCCCGCACCGGCCGATCACCGAAGAAGGCCACCTCCGAGTCGCGGGCGTAGAGCGGGATCTCGTCGAACGGCCCGGACGGCCGGTACGAGCCGATGTCCGCCCACTCCGCCGCGACCGCCAGCGCTTCCAGCTCGGCGGCGAAGTCCGTAGTCACTGCCCGGACTTCCGCGAAGCCAGGACCGCGTCGTAAAGCTCCTTTTTGGACACGCCGGTCGCCTCGGCGACCTCCGCCGCCGCGGACTTCAGGCGCTCGCCCGCCGCCACGCGGGACGCGACCTCGTCCACCAGGTCCGCCACCGAAACCGCTTTCGGCGTCGCGCCGTCGAGCACCACGGTGATCTCGCCGCGGACGCCGTCCGCGGCCCACGCGGCCAGCGAGGCGAGCGAACCCCGCTTCACCTCTTCGTACGTCTTCGTCAGCTCACGGCACACCGCGGCCCGCCGGTCCGCGCCCAGCACCGACACCGCGTCCGACAACGTCGACGCCAGCCGGTGCGGGGACTCGAAGAACACCGCCGTGCGGGGCTCGTCGCGCAACGACGACAGCCAGCGGGAGCGCTCGCCCGGCTTGCGCGGCGCAAAACCCTCGAAACAGAACCGGTCACACGGCAAACCGGACAAAGCGAGCGCCGTGGTCACCGCCGACGGGCCCGGCAGGCACGTCACCGGAAGGTCCTCGGCGACGCACGCCGAAACCAGGCGGAAACCCGGATCGGACACACTGGGCATACCGGCGTCCGTCACCAGCACCACGGTCTCGCCCGCGCGTAACGATTCGAGCAGCTTGGGCAGGCGCGCCGTCTCGACGTCCTCGTAGAAGCTCACCACCCGGCCGCGTGGGGTCACGCCCAGCGCCGCGGTCAGCGACCGCAGCCGCCGGGTGTCCTCGGCCGCGATGACGTCGGCTTCCTCCAGTGCTTCCGCCAGGCGGGGCGAGGCGTCGCGGACGTCGCCGAGCGGGGTCGCCGCCAGGACCAGGCGGCCGGGAGGAACCGGTGAGCTCACCCGGCCAGCCTAGGCTGATCAGCTGATCCGGACGACGCACGCCCCGGTCCGCCCGTAGGATCGCCCCCGTGACCGCCGTGCTGACCCGTCCCGACGACGAAAGCGTCCGGCCGGACCCGGTGGAGGAGCTCCGGCCGCCCACCGACCGCGAAGTGACCCTGCTCGGCCGCGGCATGCCGGCCGACCGGCTGCGCGGCTGGGTCGTCACCCTCGTGCTGACCGTGATCGGCGGCATCGTCCGGCTGCAGAACCTGGGCACGCCGACGGACAAGGGCAGCCCGGTCTTCGACGAGAAGCACTACGTGCCGCAGGCCTGGCAGGTGCTGCGCAACGGTGGCTACGAGGACAACTACGGCTACGAGCTGGTCGTCCACCCGCCGCTGGCGAAGCAGCTGATCGCGATCGGCGAATGGCTGTTCGGCTACAACGGCTGGGGCTGGCGGATCATGCCCGCGCTGGCCGGCACGCTCATCATCTTCCTGACCATCCGGATCGCCCGCCGGCTCACCCGCTCGACGCTGCTCGGCGGCATCGCGGGGGTCCTGGTGATCAGCGACGGCGTGCTGCACCTGCAGTCGCGGATGGGCATGCTCGACATCTTCATCGCGCTGTTCGTGCTCGCCGCGTTCTCCTGCTTGCTGGTCGACCGCGACCAGGTGCGCACCCGGCTCGCGACGGCCGTGCGCGAAGGCTGGGTCAACGAGTCCGTGTGGGGTCCGAAGCTGGGCTTCCGCTGGTGGCGGTTCGCGACCGGGCTGATGATCGGGCTCACCTTCGGCGTCAAGTGGTCGGCGCTGTACTACATCGTCGCGTTCGGGCTGCTGTGCGTCTTCTTCGACGTCGCGGCGCGGCGCGCGGCCGGCGTCGAGCGGCCCTGGCTGGGCACGATCCGCCGAGACGTGCTGCCCGCGCTGTGGGCGATCCTGCTGATCCCGCTCGTGATGTACCTCGGCGCGTACTGGGCGTGGTTCGCCAGCGAGACGGCGACCGACCGGCACTACACCGAGATCAAGGACATCGCGCCCGGCGTCTGGGGCTGGATCCCGGCGTCGCTGCGCTCGCTCGGCGACTACTCGGCGAACGTCCTGCACTTCCACGAGACGCTGGTGACGCCGAAGGACAACCCGCACCCGTGGGAGTCGAAGCCGTGGACGTGGCCGATGGGGCTGCGCCCGATGCTCTACAGCTACGACGGCGATGTCACCGGCTGCGGCGAGTCCCGCTGCGTCAGCGCGACGATGCTGGTCGGCACGCCGGCGATGTGGTGGCTGGCGATCCCGATGCTGGGCTGGTCGGTCTGGCGCTCGATCTTCCGCGCGGACTGGCGCTACGCGGCCGTGCTGGTCGGCTACCTCGGCGGGTACGTCTTCTGGTTCACCAACATCGACCGCCAGATGTACTTCTTCTACGCGACGCCGCTGGCCGCGTTCCTGGTGCTGGGGCTGACGTTGTGCCTGGGCCAGGTCCTGGGCAGCGCCCGCCGCGGGTTCGAGAGACGCGGGACCGGTCTGCTCGTCGTGTCGCTGTACGTCGGCCTGGTGGTGGCGAACTTCGCCTGGCTGTGGCCGATCCTGAACGGCATCGCGATCACGAACGGCCATTGGGAGGCCGAGCGCTGGCTGCCGTCCTGGCGGTAGCTCAGCCCGCGAAGTAGGCGCCTGGGGTGACGCCGACCGCGCGGCGGAAGGCCGCCACGAACGCGCTCGCCGAGCTGTAGCCGATGCGCTGGGCCACCGTCTCCAGCGGCAGCCGCTGGGCCAGCAACGGCAGCGCCGCACGCAACCGCACCTGCGTGCGCCAGGTCCCGAACGTCATCCGGCACTCGCGCACGAAGATCCGGGCCAGCGTGCGCTCCGCCGCGCCGACGTCCCGGCCGAACTCCGCGAGGCTGCGCGGGTCGGCCGGGTTGACCAGCACCGCCGCCTCGACGTCGCGGGCGCGCGGGTCGGCCGGTGAGGGCACCGCGATCGGCACCACGTCGAGCGGCTCCAGCAGGTCGAACGCCACGGCTTCGGCGCGCAGCCGGGCGGCGGCCCCGACGCCGTCACCGGTCAGGTACTCCAGCAGCTCGCGCAGCAGCGGCCGGACGGCCACCATCCGCGGCTCCGGCCAGCTCACCGGCGACAGTGCGGGGTCGGCGTAGATGCCGCGCAGCGCCACCCGGCCGAGGGCGCCCGTGCGGTGCGGGACGCCGGCGGGCATCCAGAGCGCGCGGGTCGGCGGCAGCACCCAGCCCGCGTCACCCGCCTTCACGGCGACGACCCCGCGCGCGGACCAGACGAGCTGGTGCACGGGGTGCTCGTGCAGCGGGAACCAGGTGCCGGCGGGCAGGTCGACCTCGCCCAGCAGCATGGCTCCGGAATGACCGATCAGCGACATCACTTGGCAGCCTATCGGCTACCGGTCACCCGTCGGGCTGCCTAGCGTCGAAGTCATGCCGATGAACCTGATCCACCGCAAGATCTGCAGCTCGGAGAAGTGGGCGAACACCGTCGAGGAGCGCCTGACGCCGTGGCTGCGGGACCGCGACCTGGGTGACGACGTCCTCGAGATCGGGCCCGGGTTCGGCGCCACCACGAAGGTGCTGCTCGACGTCGTGCCGAAGCTGACGGTCCTGGAGATCGACCCCGCGTCAACCGAGCTGCTGCGCGGGAAGTACGGCGACCGCGCCGACGTCGTCGAGGGCAGCGGCGCGGAGATGCCGTTCGAGTCCGGGCGCTTCTCCGCGGTCGTCTGCTTCACGATGCTGCACCACGTCCCGACCGCGGCACTGCAGGACGCGATCTTCGCCGAGGCGGCGAGGGTCCTGCGCCCGGGCGGCACGTACTGCGGCAGCGACGGCCAGCTCAACCTGCGCTTCCGCCTGCTGCACGTCGGCGACACGATGAACGTCGTCGACGCGGCGACGTTCCCCGGCCGCCTCGAGAAGGCGGGGTTCGAGCAGGTCGACGTCCAGCTGGAGCCGAAGCAGCTCGTGATCTTCGAAGCCGTGAAGCCCGCTTAGCGGCGGCAAGAATTACTGAGCGAGCTGCACCGAATTCGGCCGCATACCAGTCGCCAGAAATTCGTGAAGACCCGCGTGGACAATGTCGATGGACACCTCGACGTTCGAGGGGACCTCGGTCAGATTTCCTGCGTACACATACTCGACAATGACTTCAGGATCACCGCTTCCAGCCGTCGATCCTCCCTCGGTAGGCGACATGAAGTTGAGGAAACCCTTCTCCTGACCCAAGCCGGCTTCCAGGCCTCGACGGGGCTCGTCGACGGCGGCCAGTTGGATCATCGGCGGAGCGTCATTACCGGCGGTCTCGCGACCGATACGAGCGAGCAGGTCGTCCAGCTCGCCGGCTGTTGTCACCCGGATGGGAGTCTGCTCGTTGTACCAAACGTCAAGAGCTACCACAGGTCCACGCCTCCGTGAAAGGTCTCTTCATAGTCGTCGGGACCATACACGGTGATCGATCCGCCCTTCGGAAGCAGACCGCTGACCAGGCTTCCACAGCCCCAGAAACCTGGGCAGGGAATATTGTTGATCACCAGGTCGACGTGCTTCTGACCGGATTGGACCATGCGGACGGCAACCTTGACTTCGACGTGCGTGAGCGCCAGGGGGCCCATGAAAGGAGGCATGTCACGTTCGATCAAGAGCGTCCGTGCAGCTTTCGAGTGCTCGTCGATGCCGCTCACGGTTTCCTGCTCGTTTCCGTCCGAATCAACCCAGCGCCCATGTGTCTTCTTGCCTCTCGGGTTGGGTTTGGGCACCGAAGGAGGAAGCTGAGACCGAAAAGCTTCGATTTCGTGTGATGCCGGTTTTCCGTTGAGCCTCGCCAGGTAGGTCTCGAGGTCCCGCTTCGCTGCCAAGAGTGCTTTTTCGATGCCCTCGAGCGTTTCAATCGCAAGGTCCAGCGAGGAGACAGCCTCACCGGCGCTCCTTGCGCGAGCCCCCTCGACCGCTTCGGCAAGAGCTTGCCGAGCGGCAACGAGCGCGCCCTTGGCAGTGGCGAGGTGTTCGATCGGAATCCGATCCTCGATGGCCGCGATCTTTGCGATCAGGTCATCAACGGACACGATCTTCAGGATCGCACGAGCCCCGGTAGCTCGACGTGATCCATAAGGGTGAGCTAGCGGCGAGGCAGCTGGCTGCCCGGCTGGCGCGGCACCACCCGCGTCACCGGGCCGTCCGCGGACTTGCCCGCCCGCGAAAGCCACCCCTCGACCTCGCGCCGAACGGCGTTGAGCGTCGGACGGCGGCGTGGCTCGGGGTCCAGGGACGCCGCCAGCAGCCGCGCGTGGGCGCTGCGCTGTGGGAGGCGGGACACGGGTTCGGCGCGGGCGGCCGCCATCAGCGCCGCCATCGGGGTCTCACGGGTGCCGCGCGGGGGCTGGCCGGACAGCGCGTAGCTGATCGTCGCGGCCAGCTGCCAGGCGTCCGACGCCGGGGAGGCCGTCGCGCCCATCGCCTGCTCCGGGGCGACGAAGTCGGGCGTGCCGATCATCATGCCGGTCGCCGTCATCTTCGAGTCGCCCTGGCTGCGGGCGATGCCGAAGTCGATGAGGTGGGCCAGGCCGCTGGGGTCGAGCACGATGTTCGACGGCTTGATGTCGCGGTGCAGGACGCCCTTCTCGTGGGCCGCGGCGAGCGCGCCCGCCATCGTCGCCCAGAGGCGGCCGGCGGCGACGTCGTCGAGCGGGCCCTGGCCGTCGACCAGCTCGGCCAGCGGACGGCCTTCTAGGTACTCCATGACCAGCGCGAGGCCGTCCGGCTCCTCGGCCAGGTCGTACACCTTGACGCAGTTCGGGTGACTGACCACGGCGAGCGCGCGGGCCTCGCGCTGCATGCGCTCGGCGGTGTCGCGGTCCGGCGCGTGCGCGATCTTCAGCGCGACCGTGCGGTTGAGCTGGGTGTCGACGGCCTGCCAGACCGTGCCGAAGCCGCCCGCGCCGAGCTGCTTGACACGCCGGTAGCGGCTGCCGCCGGCGTTGCGCGAGCCGGGCGGCGGCGGGACCGGGCCGGGGGCCGCGGCCAGCGCGCCGGCCATCGGCGGCGGCGGGGGCTCGGGCGCCGAGGCCAGCGCCGTCTTCGGGTACGGCCGGTTGACCGGGGGTGGCGGGGGCGGCGGCGGGGTGGGCCGCGGCTGGACCTGCGACGGCGGCGGGCCCTGCCGCTCCTGGTCGCGCCGCGGCGGCACGTCCGGGCGGTTGATGACCGACCACGGCGGCGGCCCGACCATCGCGACCGGGATCAGGCCCAGCACGCTGAACGGCAGGAACCCGAGCCAGAAGTGCAGCGCGGTGTTCGCCTCCATGCCGACGCTGAACAGCAGCATCGCGGCGAACGGGATCCAGAAGAACCGGGACGGCCACTTCGGACCACGGCGGAAGGCCGTGCGGCCCTGCAGCATGACGAACAGCAGCGAGCCGGCGCCCAGCACCACGAACGCGAGCAGGTAGACGAAGAACGGGATGTCGCTGCCGTTGCGGGAGAACAACACGTCGTAGACGGACTGGCCGCCGCCGAGGTAGTTGCGCTGGTTGTCCACCCAGCAGCCGCCGGGGCTGTTGAGGCTCGACCACTCCTTGCTGGTCAGGCCGCTTTCCTCGCCCGCCCACGCCGCGCGGTAGACCCCCGACACGCCGTTGGACAGCAGCCACGGCAGCACCAGCGTGGTGACCAGGCCGATCCCGCCGAACACCGAGAGTGTCGTCACGTCGTACCGGTTGCCGGTGCCCTTGCGGATGATCGACACCGCCAGCGCGCCGATCGGCGGCAACAGTGCGACGAGCGCGCCGGCCGCACTCGTGGCCCAGACCCATTCGCCGGGGCAGAAGCCCGGGCCGAACAAGGAATGGGCTAGCGAGAGCAACGCGCTCGCGAGTCCGTTCACCGCCGGGCTCCCCTCACTGTCCGTGTTCACTTCGTACCGCCGTGCGGCGTTTCCTCGCAGTCCAGCTTAGGACGCTCCCGGCCGCCGTGAGGTTGCCGGGTCTTTCCGTGACGCATCCGGTGGTCACCCGGTTCCGCCGGCGGCCCGCGCAGTCGAGAAGACGCCGGGGCACCCCCGTTCGCGGAAACCTGACAGGGACAGCGGGCCGCCATTTCGGCACCCCGGCGTCACGAAGGAGCGGAGAATGGGCGCGTACTCCGAGGCTTACCGGCGCAGCCTGGCCGAGCCGGAGGCGTTCTGGCTGGCAGCGGCGGAAAAGATCAGCTGGACGAAGGCGCCGAAAACGGCCCTCGACGACTCGCAGCCACCCTTCTACCGCTGGTTCCCGGACGGGGAGTTGAACACCTCGTACAACACTTTGGACCGGCACGTCGAGGCCGGCCGGGGCGAGCAGGCCGCGCTGATCTGGGACTCGCCCGTGACCGGACAGCAACGCACCTACACCTTCGAGGAGCTGCGGGACACGGTCGCACGGTTCGCCGGCGCGCTCAGTTCCCTGGGGGTCACGAAGGGTGACCGCGTCCTGCTCTACCTGCCGAACGTGCCGGAAGCCGTGATCGGGATGCTGGCCTGCGCCCGGATCGGCGCGGTGCACTCGGTGGTCTTCGGCGGGTTCGCGCCGAAGGAGCTGGCCGCGCGGGTCGAGGACGCGAAGCCCAAGGTGATCCTGGCGGCCTCCTGCGGCATCGAGCCGACGCGGGTGATCGAGTACAAGCCGATCATCGAGACCGCGCTCAAGATGACCGAGCACCAGCCCGAGCACGTCGTCGTGCTGCAGCGCGAGCAGGCGCTCGCCGAGCTGACCGGCCGTGACCTGGACTGGCGCCGGCTGGCCGCGGACGCCACGCCGGTGGCCCCGGTGCCGCTCGCGGCCACCGACCCGCTGTACATCCTCTACACGTCCGGGACGACCGGGCGGCCGAAGGGCGTCGTGCGGGACAACGGCGGCCACGCGGTCGGGCTGGCGTACTCGATGGACGCCGTCTACGACATCCACGCGGGGGACGTCTGGTGGGGCGCGTCGGACGTCGGCTGGGTCGTCGGCCACTCCTACATCGCGTACGCGCCGCTGCTGGTCGGCGCGACGACCGTGCTCTACGAGGGCAAGCCGGTCGGCACGCCGGACGCCGGCGCGTTCTGGCGGGTCATCGCCGAGCACCGGGTCCGGGGGCTCTACTGCGCGCCGACCGCGCTGCGGGCGATCAAGAAGGTCGACCCGGACGCCGTGGAGCTGGCGAAGTACGACATCTCGGCGTTCAAGACCCTGTTCCTGGCCGGGGAGCGGCTCGACCCGGAGACCTACCACTGGGCGCACGGGAAGCTGGGCAAGGCGATCATCGACCACTGGTGGCAGACCGAGACCGGCTGGCCGACCGCGTCCAACCTCTGCGGCCTGGAGCCGATGCCGGTCAAGGCCGGGTCCGTGACGAAGGCCGTCCCGGGTTCGGACATCAGGATCCTCGACCGGGCGGGCAACGAGCTGCCGGCCGGGCGCGAAGGGGCCATCACGCTGAAGCTGCCGCTGCCGCCGGGGTCGCTGCCGACGCTGTGGGGTGACGACGAGCGCTATCGCCAGGCCTACCTCTCCCGCTACGAGGGCTACTACCTGACCGGCGACTCCGGGTACTTCGACGAGGACGGCTACCTGTTCGTCATGGGCCGCACCGACGACGTCATCAACGTCGCCGGTCACCGGCTCTCCACCGGGTCGATGGAGGCCGTGCTGGCGTCGCACCCGGCGGTGGCCGAGTGCGCCGTCATCGGGGTCGCCGACCAGCTCAAGGGCCAGCTGCCCCGCGGGTTCGTGACGCTCAAGGCGGGCGCGGACATCCCCGAGGACCAGCTGCGCGCGGAGCTGGTGGCCATGGTCCGGGAGGACATCGGCCCGGTCGCCGCCTTCCGCGACGTGTCCATTGTGGACGGACTGCCGAAGACGCGGTCCGGGAAGATCCTGCGCCGGGCGATGCGCGCGATCGCCGACGGCCGCGACGAACCGATGCCCTCGACGATCGAGGATCCAGCGGTGCTGGACGCGATCCGGCCCGCTCTCCGCGGTTCGTAAAGTACTGTTCCAAATGCTCCGGCTGGTCTGTACCTTTGGGAGGAGTCCCCGACCGGAGGTGCCCTGATGCGCTTGTCCAGAGCCGTCCTGACCACGGCGATCGTGAGTCTCACGGCGGTCGGTGCGCCCGCCGCCGCGGCGGCCTCCCCGGCCGCGCCCGAACGCAGCGTGACCGACGTGGTCCCGGCGCCCGTCTCGGCGAAGGCGGACCCGAAGGCGGACTTCCGGCTCACGCCGTTCACCGTCATCAGCGCCGACCGGGGCGCCGGCCAGGTCGCGGACTACCTGCGCGGCCTGCTGCGCCCGGCCACCGGCTACCCGCTGCCGGTCGTGCCGCACGCGTGGGGCCTGCCCGCGATCTCGCTGGAGCTGGGCCACGACGCCCGCACGGGCACCGAGGGTTACGAGCTGAAGGTCAAGCGGGACGGCGTCTCGCTCAAGGCCAACACCGCCGACGGCCTCTTCGAAGGGGTCCAGTCGCTGCGGCAGCTGCTGCCGTCGGCGATCGACGCGAAGCGCGTCCAGCACCGGACGTGGACGGTCGCGGGCGGCACGATCCTCGACTACCCCCGCTTCGGCGAGCGCGGCGCGATGCTCGACGTCGCCCGGCACTTCTTCCAGCCGGACCAGGTCAAGCGCTACATCGACCAGATCGCCCAGTACAAGATCAACACACTGCACCTGCACCTGGCCGACGACCAGGGCTGGCGCATCGAGATCAAGAGCTGGCCGAAGCTGGCGACGGTCGGCGGCAAGACGGCCGTCGACGGCGACCCGGGTGGCTACTACACGCAGAAGCAGTACAAGGACATCGTCGCGTACGCGGCTTCGCGGCACATCACGGTGATCCCGGAGATCGACATGCCGGGCCACACGAACGCGGCGCAGTCGACCTACGCCGAGCTGAACTGCGACGGCAAGGCCGTCCCGGTGCGCACGGACACCGAGGTCGGCTACAGCTCGCTGTGCATCTCCTCGCCGATCACGTACAAGTTCGTCGACGACGTCGTGCGCGAGCTCGCGGCCATCACGCCGGGCCAGTACCTCCACATCGGCGGCGACGAGGCCCACGCGACGCCGCCCGCGGACTACCTGACGTTCCAGCAGAAGGTGCAGCCGATCGTCGCCAAGTACGGCAAGAAGGTCACCGGCTGGCACGAGATCGCGAAGTCCACGCTCCCCACGTCGGCGATCCCGCAGTACTGGGACTTCGGCGGGGACAACGAGTCGGTCGCGGCCGCGGCGGCCCGGGGCAACAAGATCCTCATGTCGCCGGCGAACTACGCGTACCTGGACATGAAGTACGACGAGTCGACGCCGCTGGGCCAGGACTGGGCCGCGCTGGTCGAGGTCAAGGACGGCTACAGCTGGGACCCGGCTTCGCTGGTGACCGGCGTCGGCGAGAAGTCGGTCGCGGGTGTCGAGGCGCCGCTGTGGACCGAGACGCTCCGGACCAGCGCCGACCTCGAGTACATGGCGTTCCCGCGGCTGCCGGGGATCGCGGAGATCGGCTGGTCGCCGAAGTCGACGCACAACTGGGACGCCTACCGCGCGCGGCTGGCGAAGCAGTCTCCGCGCTGGGTGACCCAGGGGATCAACTTCTACCGCTCCCCGCAGGTCGACTGGAAGTAGCTCACGCGCCGGCCAGGCGGGCCCTGATCGCCCGCCTGGCCAGTGCGTAAGCGCCGGTCCCGCCGTTGAGGACGGCGTCGGCGTTGGCCGCGCGGCCCAGCGCGTGGAGTTCGAACGCCAGGACTTCGGCGTCGGCGTCCAGGTGGCCGAGGGCAACGGCTTCGACGGCCGTCTCACGGATGAACTCCGCGAACGCGCCGCTCGCCGCCGCCACGGCGTCGTGCACCCGGCCCGGGCGGGCGTCGAACTCCGCGCCGACGTTGAAGAAGAAGCAGCCACCCGGGAACACGCGCTGTTCCGAGTACTCCAGCCAGTTCTCGCAGATCGCCCGCAGCCGCGGCAAGCCGGGCGGGACCGCCCGTGACGGCGCCACGACGTGCGTCTCGAAGATGCCGAGCGCCGCCTCGATCGTCGCGAGCTGCAGTTCCTCCTTGGAGCCGAACAGCGCGAACACGCCGCTCTTGCTCAGCTCCAGCTCGGTGGCCAGCCGGCCGAGGGACAGCCCGTCGAGGCCGTCCACCGACGCGACGTCCACCGCCCGGCGCAGCACCACGCGCCGGGTCGCGTCGCCGCGGGCGAGCCGGCCGTCAACCGGCACGCCGCGCCCGCCAGCGGTCCACAGTGGACTGGATCCCGGCGCTCCAGGACACGGCGAGCGCGGGGGTCGCCAGCACGCGATCGGCGAAGTCGAGCGCCGGCTCGACCTTCTCCGGCGGCAGCTGCCCGTAGTTGGCGAACGAGATCAGGTACACCTCGGCGACGGTGGGCCCGTCCGCGCGCTCGACCAGCTCGACCGCGCCCGACGTCGGGACCGTGCCCGGCCGCAGCACCCGCAGGTACCAGCCGCTGCGCCCGGAGTCGATCATCGCCGGGACGACGTCCTTGCGGCCGGTCTTCATCGCGAGCTTGAAACACGGCGAACGCGGCTGCGAGACCTGCACGAGCGCGTCACCCCAGGCCCAGACGTCGCCGATCCGCACGTCCTCCTCGGTGAGGCCGGACAGCGAGATGTTCTCCCCGAAGTCGGCCGTCGAGGCCTCGAAGCCGTCCTCGGCCCAGGCCGCGTAGTGCTCGGCCGGGTAGACGTAGACGGCCTTGTCGGGGCCGCCGTGCACGGTGAGGTCGGCCTGCCGGTCACCGTCGAGGTTCAGCTCGGTCAGTTCCAGCTCGGGCGCCGCGACCCGCGCTTTGGTGATGCCACTCCAAACCGGCTGCTCCCGCCGGAACCCCAGCACGCTCGGTTCCCCCACGTAAACGCTGTCGACGTTCATGCCCTCGAAGATAGCACGACCGTTCGTATACTTTCACGCCTTTAAGGTGGCGGGCATGGAACTGCTCGACCAGGCCCGCGCCCACGTCGACTCCGGCGCCTTCTTCACCGAGCTCGCCCGGCTGGTCGCCTACCCCACGGTGAGCGACGCCCCCGAAGGCCGCGCCGCGATCCAGGCCTACCTCGACGAAGTCCTGACGCCCGCGCTGACCGGCCTCGGCTGCGAGGTGTCCCAGCACCCCAACCCCGACCCGGCGGGCGGCCCGTTCCTGGTCGGCGTCCGCGTCGAGGCACCCGAGCTGCCGACCCTGCTCTGCTACGGCCACGCCGACGTCGTCGGGGAAGCCGGCCGCTGGCGCGACGGCCTCGATCCCTGGACGCTGACCGCGGACGGCGACCGCTGGTACGGCCGCGGCACCGCCGACAACAAGGGCCAGCACCTGGTCAACCTGACGGCGTTGCGGCTGCTCCTCGAAGCGCGCGGCGCCCTCGGCTTCAACCTCAAGTTCCTCTTCGAGACCGGCGAAGAGATCGGCTCGCCAGGGCTCACCGAGTTCGCCGAGCAGGAGCAGGACCTCCTGAAGGCGGACCTCCTGATCGCCTCCGACGGCCCGCGCCTCGACGCCGCGACGCCGACGTTGTTCCTCGGCGCACGCGGCGGAGTCCGGATCGACCTGGACGTCGACCTGCGCCCGGGTGGCTCCCACTCCGGGAACTGGGGCGGCATCCTACGAAACCCGGCCACGACGCTGGCCGCGGCGATCGCGACCCTGGTCGACGGCCACGGCCGGATCCGGCTGCCCGCGCTGCTGCCGCCGGAGCTGCCCGAGTCCGTCCGCGCGGCGCTGGCGGACGTCGACGTCCCGACCGACGACGGCTGGGGAGATCCGGAGCTGAGCCCCGCCGAACGGCTCTACGGCTGGAACACCCTCGAAGTGCTGGCCCTCGACGCCGGGAACGCCGACCGCCCGGTCAACGCCATCCCCGGCCGGGCCCGCGCGGTCCTGCAGCTGCGGTACGTCGCGGGCACCGACGTCGGCGACATCGGCGCGGCGGTCGAGAAACACCTTGCGGCACAGGGGTTTCCGATGGTCGCCGTGCGCACCGAAGCCAACTTCCGCGCGAGCCGGACGCCGGTCGACAACCCGTGGGTCAGCTGGGCGAAGTCCACTTTGGACGCCGTCGCGGAGAAGCCCGTCGCCCTGCTGCCCAGCTTCGGCGGCGGCCTGCCCAACCACGTCTTCACCGACGTCCTCGGCCTGGCGACGCTGTGGCTGCCGCACTCCTACCCGGGGTGCCTGCAGCACGCGCCGGACGAGCACCTGCTCGCCCCGGTCGCCCGGGAGGGGCTGGTGCTCGCCACGGCGTTGTTCAGTGCCTTCAGTTCAGCGCCGCCGACTCTTCGTCGGTGAACAGCCGCGAGCGGATCAGGAAGCGCACGCCTTCGGGCGCCTCCAGGGAGAACCCGCTCCCGCGGCCGGGCACGACGTCGACCGTGAGGTGCGTGTGCTTCCAGTACTCGAACTGCGGCCCGGACATCCAGAACGGGATGTCCGCCATGCCCTCGACGACGAGGTCGCCGAGGTGCACGTCGGTCTGCCCGGTCTTGAACTCGCCCGCCGGGTAGCACATCGGGGCGCTGCCGTCGCAGCACCCGCCGGACTGGTGGAACATCACCGGCCCGTGGGTGGCCGCGAGCTTCCGGAGGAGGTCGGCCGCCTCCTCCGTCAGCCCCACCCGCTCGGCCATCAGAAGAACCCGAGCGCCTGGTCGGAGTAGGACACCAGCATGTTCTTCGTCTGCTGGTAGTGGTCGAGCATCATCTTGTGGTTCTCGCGGCCGATACCGGACGCCTTGTAACCGCCGAAGGCCGCGTGCGCCGGGTAGGCGTGGTAGTTGTTCACCCACACCCGGCCCGCCTGGATGTCGCGGCCGGCGCGGTAGGCGGTGTTGCCGTCGCGGGACCAGACACCGGCGCCGAGGCCGTAGAGCGTGTCGTTGGCGATCTTCATGGCGTCGTCGTAGTCGTCGAACTTGGTCACCGACACGACCGGGCCGAAGATCTCCTCCTGGAAGATCCGCATCTTGTTGTCCCCGGCGAACACCGTCGGCTCGACGTAGTAGCCGCCGGACAGCTCGCCGCCGAGGTCGCTGCGGCCGCCGCCGACCAGGATCTCCGCGCCCTCCTGCTTGCCGATGTCGATGTAGGAGAGGATCTTCTCGAGCTGGTCGTTGGACGCCTGCGCGCCGATCATCGTGTCCGTGTCGAGCGGGTGGCCCTGCTTGATCCGGCGGACGCGCTCGACGGCGTCACCCATGAACTTGTCGTAGATGCCGCTCTGCACCAGCGCCCGCGACGGGCAGGTGCAGACCTCGCCCTGGTTCAGCGCGAAGAGCGTGAAGCCCTCCTGCGCCTTGTCGTAGAAGGCGTCGTTCTGCGCGGCGACGTCGTCGAAGAAGATGTTCGGGCTCTTGCCGCCCAGCTCGACGGTCACCGGGATGATGTTCTCGCTGGCGTACTGCAGGATCAGCCGGCCGGTCGTGGTCTCACCGGTGAAGGCGACCTTGCGGACGCGGTTGCTCGACGCGAGCGGCTTGCCCGCCTCGACGCCGAAGCCGTTGACGATGTTCACGACACCCGGCGGGATCAGGTCGCCGATGATCGAGAACAGCAGGTGGATCGACGCCGGGGTCTGCTCGGCCGGCTTGAGCACGATCGCGTTGCCCGCGGCCAGCGCCGGGGCGAGCTTCCAGACCGCCATCAGGATCGGGAAGTTCCACGGGATGATCTGCGCGACCACGCCGAGGGGCTCGTGGAAGTGGTAGGCGACGGTGTTCTCGTCGATCTGCGAGATGCCGCCCTCCTGGGCGCGCAGCGCGCCGGCGAAGTAGCGGAAGTGGTCGATCGCGAGCGGGATGTCGGCGGCGAGCGTCTCGCGGACGGCCTTGCCGTTCTCCCAGGCCTCGGCGACCGCGATCTTCTCGAGGTTCTGCTCCATCCGGTCGGCGATCTTGAGCAGGATGTTCGCCCGCGCGTCGACCGAGGTCTTGCCCCAGGCCGGGGCGGCGCCGTGGGCCGCGTCGAGCGCCTTCTCGACGTCGGCAGCGGTACCGCGGGCGATCTCGCAGAACGTCTTCCCGGTGACGGGGGTCGGGTTCTCGAAGTACTGGCCGCTCGCGGGCGGGACGTATTCGCCGCCGATGTAGTGGTCGTAGCGCGACTCGTAGCTGACGACGCTGCCTTCGGTGTTCGGTGCGGCGTACTGGACCATCTTCCCTGCCTCGTTGCTCGGAGTGACGGAGACCGCGAACGTAGGTCCGGCCACGTTGCACGAGCGTTGCAGCGCTGTGAGCTGGGTCTCTACGCTGGAGACGTGGCAGAGGCGCCCGAGCCGGAGATGCTGCGCGATCCCGAGTCGTACGCGCGGCTGCTGGAACACGTCCGCGAGGCCGTGCTCCAGGGTGTTCCCGGGCCCCGGCCGCCACGCTCGGTCGTCTCCGACTCGTGGAACCGGTCGCTCGCCGCGCGGGTCGACCCGGACGACGGCGAGGCGCCCTTCGTCCTCGACCCGGCCGACCTCGCCTCGCTGCGGGAGGCCCACCCGCTCGCCCAGGTGCTGCCGGTGCTGCGGCAGATGCTGGTGAGCATCGCCGACGACGCCGAGCACGTGATGATCGTGACCGACGCGGACGGCCTGATCCTCTGGCGCGAGGGCGCGACGAACCAGCTGCTGCGCGGCGACCGCGTCGGCCTGGTCGAGGGCACGCAGTGGAGCGAGGCGGCGATCGGCACGAACGCCATGGGCACGGCCTTGGCGACCGGCGACCCGGTGCAGATCTACTCGGCCGAGCACCTGGTCCGGCGTTACCACACGTGGACCTGCGCGGCGGCGCCCGTCCGCGACCCCGAAACGGGCGTGCTGCTCGGCTCGATCGACGTCAGCGGGCCGCTGCGCACGGTGCACCCGGCGATGTTGTCGCTGGTCACGGCCACAGCGCAGCTCGCGGAGGGGCAGCTGCGCGCCCAGCTCGCGGTGCGCGACGAGCGGCTGCGGCGGGTGAACATGCCGCACCTGGAGGCGTTGCGCGGCCGGCCGGGCGCCCTGCTTTCGGCCGGCGGCCGGGTGCTGGCGGCCCAGGCGTGCCTCCTGCCGTCCACAGTGGACATCCGCCGCGGCGGCGGCACGGTCGCCCTCCCCGACGGCCGGCTGGCGACGGTCGAGCCGTTGCCCGAGGGGTACCTGCTGCGGCTGTCCTCGGGCGGCGGCGGCCAGCGCGCCCGGCTGCGCCTGGAGTTCCTCGCCGACGGCGCGCATTCGACCACTGTGGACGGTCGAGACGTCCCGTTGACGTTGCGGCACGCGGAGATCCTGACGTTGCTGGCCCTGCACCCGAGCGGCCTTTCGGCGGAGCGGCTGGCGTTGCAGCTGTACGGCGAGTCGGGCAACCCGGTGACGGTCCGCGCGGAGATCCACCGCCTGCGCTCCCAGCTGGGGGCGTCGGTGGTCCAGACGCGCCCGTACCGGCTGGCGGCCGACGTCGACGCGGATTTCCTGCGGGTGCGGGCGTCGCTGCGGACGGGTTCGCCGGCGGAGGCTGTGCGGGTGTTCCGCGGGCCGCTGCTGCCGGAGTCGGAGGCCCCGGCGATCCTCGAGGAGCGCGAGTCGCTGACGGCCCAGGTCCGCCAGGTGGCGCTGAACAGCGGCGACCCGGGCGTGCTGTGGTCGTTCTGGGAGACGGCCTGCGGAGTGGATGATTTCGCGGTGCTGGACGGGTTGCTGGGGACGCTCCCGGCAACGGACCCGCGCCGGGCGGCCGTTGCGGCCCATCGGACGCGGCTGGGCTGAGCCCACCCCGAAAGCCGGCCGACGCTCGCTCAGGGTCACTTAAGCCCGGCCCCGAGCGCCCCAATGTGGCCTTCGGTGCGTTCAACGCACCCAAGGCGGCCTTCGGTGCGTCTAACGCACCGAATGTGGCCCTGGGGCGCTCTCACCCGGGTGAACACGAAGTAGACACCGTCTACAGAAGTTTGATAAACAGTGTCTGCAAGGTGAACCACGGGTTACGGAGATCGGGATGAGCTACCACCGTTTTGTCGTCCTCGGCGACAGCTGCGCCGAAGGTCTCGACGACCCGTACCCCGGCGAAGACCACTACCGCGGCTGGGCCGACTTCGTCGCCGCCGACCTCGCGCGCGACGAGCCGCACTTCCGGTACGCCAACCTCGCCGTGCGGGGACGGCGACTCGACCAGATCGTCCCGGAGCAGGTTCCCCAGGCCACGAGGCTCGAGCCCGACCTCGTCGCCCTCTTCGGCGGGGGCAACGACATCATGAGCCGGGGCTGGGACGCGCGCACCGTCGCGCGGCGGGTCGACGCCGCCGTCCGGGCCTGTGCCGACATCTCGCCCGTGGTGGTCACCTTCACCCTCAGCGACGTCTCCCACCGGATGCCGCTCGGGCGCCGGATGCGGCCGCGGATCGTCGCGCTCAACGAGGCCATCCGGGAAGCCTCCGTCAGCTACGGCGCCCGGCTCATCGACCTGTGGCCCGACCAGGCCGTCACCGACTCGCGGTACTTCGGCGCCGACCGGCTCCACCTCTCCACGCACGGCCACCGCCGGCTCGCCGCCTACGTCCTCGACCTGCTCGGCCGGGCGGCCGACCCCTCCTGGCTCGCCCCGCTGCCCGGCGCCGCCGAGACCAGCGGCTGGCGCGCCGACCTGCACTGGCTGCTCCACGAGGTCGCCCCGGTCGCCGTGACGCGCACGCGCAACCGGCTGATCGGCCGTCAGCCCGGGGACGGCTTCTTCCCGAAGCGCCCGGACTTGCTCCCCATCACGAGGGAGGAAGCATGGGCACCCGGCAACGCCTGATCACGACGGCTTCCGAGCTGCTCGTCGAAGGCGGGGTCGACGCGGTGACGCTGCGCGGGATCGCCAAGGCCGCCGGCGTCTCGCACGGCGCGCCACTGCGGCACTTCTCCGGCCGCGCCGAGCTGCTCTCCGCCGTCGCGACCCGCGGGTTCGCCGACCTGCTCGCCCGCCGCGAGACGCTGCCGGACACCTCGCCGCGCGTCCGGCTGACCGCCGCGTGCCACAGCTACCTCGACTTCGCGCTGCAGAACCCGGCGATGTTCGAGCTGATGTTCCGCCGCGACCTGATCGACGCCGACGACCCGGCGCTCTCGGCGGCGGCGAGCGCGGTGTTCGACACCTTCGCCGTGCTGGTGGCGGCGGTGCCGACCCCGGTCGCCCGGTCCGGCGCCGACCTGCGGCTGGTCGCGGCGTCGCTGTGGGCGGCGCTGCACGGCCTCGCCCAGCTGTGGCTGTGGGGCGGGCTGGCCGGGGCGAGCTTCGCGCCGTCACCCGAGTCCGCGCTGGCCATCACCCTCGACGCCTACCTCGGCTGACCCCGGTCCGCGACACGCGAGCCCCCGCTGCACCCGCCCGAACACCTGATCGAATACCCTCACCGCCATGACCGAGTCAGACCCGCAGCTCGAGCGCATCCGCAAGCTGCTGGCGAAGGCCGAGGACCCGGCGGTCACCGAGGCGGAGGCCGAGGCCTACAACAAGAAGGCCGCCGAGCTGGTCGCCCGCTACGGCATCGACCAGGCGATGCTCGCCGCGGCCGGGGCGAGCGACGAGATCGGCACGCTCAAGATACCGATGAACGACCCGTACAGCCGCGACAAGGCGAGCCTGCTCACCTCGGTCGCGTACCCGCTGCGCTGCCGGACGCTGCTGCACCGCTACGGCCAGAAGGTCGACAGCGTCACGGTGTTCGGCTACCGGTCCGACCTCGGCCGCGTCGAGCTGCTGTTCACCAGCCTGCTGCTGCAGGCGAGCACGCAGCTGACCCGCGTCCGGCCCGACGGCTTCTTCCCCGGCGAGTCGCTGGCCGCGTACCGGCGCACCTGGCTGCACGGCTTCGCGCGTGCCGTGCACGAGCGGCTTTCCCTCGCGGAGGAGGAAGCGGTCCGGACGGCGGCGCCCGGCGCGCGGTCGGCGGAGCTGGTCGTCCGCGACCGCGCGCAGTTGGTGCAGCACGCGTTCGACGAGCAGTTCGGCGACCTGCGCTCGGCCGCGCCGAGGCGGCTGTCCGGCAGCGGGTACCTCGACGGCCACGACGCCGGCACGCGGGCGAACCTCGACCCGTCCGCGCTCACGCGCCGCCGGAACGCGCTGCCCGCCCGCTGACTGTCGCCCGGATGCCGCTATCCGGCCGATCATCTTTTCGCTTCACTGGGCCCATGCGCGTTGTCGATCTTGCGTCCCGGCCCGACCTGCTCGACGCCGCCCTGAACCTCGGCGACGTCGGCGGCCAGTTCATCTACCAGGGCGCCAGCGGCCGGATGATCACCGGCGAGCGGTTCCTGCGGCACTGGGCGCGCTACTTCCTCATCGCGCTGGACGACGACGGCGTCCCGATGGCCCGCGCGCTGTCGGTCCCGCTCGCCTACCCGGCGCCGGACCGCACGGAGCTGCCCGACCACGGCTGGGACCAGGCGATCGAGTGGGCGGCGCAGGACGTGATGGACGGCCGCGCACCGACCGCGTTGTGCGCGCTGGAAGTCGTGATCGCGCCGCACCGGCGGGGCAGCGGGCTGTCCACGCCGATGCTGAAGGCGTTGAAGGCGCGGGCCGCGGAAACGGGGCTGCGCAAGCTGATCGTCTCGGTGCGCCCGATCGGCAAGGAGGCCGAGCCGGCGGTCTCGATGCCGGAGTACGCGGCCCGCCGGCGCGAAGACGGCCTCCTGGCCGACCGCTGGCTGCGCACCCACGAGCGCCTCGGCGCGCGGGTGGTCAAGGTCTGCCCGTTCGCGGTCACGCTGGCGGGTTCCCTGGCCGACTGGCGGGCGTGGACGGGCGTCAAGCTCCAGGACGGCGAGAACTTCATCCCCGGCGGCATCGCCCCGGTGTACGCGTCGACCGCCTACGACACGGCGACCTACGTCGAGCCGAACGTCTGGATGGACCACCCGATGTGACCTCAGGGATCACCGTGACGTTGTAGCAGACCTTAAAGATCAGTCCATGACTTTTCACTTGTCCTGACGGATCACCCCGGGCACCGTGGAATCCGTGAGCAAAGCGTCCGTGCGCATCGCCGTCCTGGCCCTGTTGTGGGGTTCCGGCTTCCTGTGGATCAAGCTGGCCCTGACCGGGCTGAGTCCCGTCCACCTGACGCTGGTGCGCTGCGCGCTCGGCGCGCTCACCTTGCTGGCCATGGCCTTCGCCACCGGCCAGCGGCTGCCGCGCGACCGCCGGACCTGGGGCCGGCTGGTCGTCGCGGCCTTCTTCTGCAACGCCCTGCCCTTCGCGCTGTTCGGCATCGGGGAACGGACGGTCGACTCCGGGGTCGCTGGGGTCATGAACGCGACGACCCCGTTGTGGTCACTGCTGATCGGCGTCCTGCTCGGCACGGAACGCCGTCTCACGCCCACCCGGCTGCTGGGCCTCGCGCTCGGCTTCGCGGGCGTGCTGGTGATCTTCGCGCCGTGGGAGCAGTCCGGTCTGCTCAGCGGGGGCGCGCTCGCGCTGCTGGGCGCCGGGCTCAGCTACGCGATCGCGTTCGCTTACATGGCAAGGAAACTGCCGCCCGGCGGGGCTCCGCTCGCGCTCTCGGCCGCGCAGCTGACCACGGCCACCGCGCTGACGGCCGTCGCCCTGCCCGTCGCCTCCACCGCGCCGCACCTGACGCTGACGGCCGTGGTCGCGGTGACCATCCTCGGCGTCTTCGGCACCGGGATCACCTTCTACCTCAACTACCGGATCCTCACCGACGAAGGCCCGACCGCCGCCGCGACGGTCGGTTACCTGCTCCCCGTCGTGTCCGTCGGGCTCGGCGCGCTCGTCCTGGGCGAACCGCTGACCCCGCGGGTCGTCGGCGGCATGATGATCGTGCTGGCCGCCGTCGGCCTGACGCGGTGGCAGGCTCAGGCGAAGGCGCCGACCAGCTCGCCGGGCGCGGTGGCGGCGCCGAAGTAGTCACCCGTCGCCAGGTCCGCGCCGGCCTCGCGCCACCGGTCCGCCTGTTCCCCGGTGTGGACGCCGTCGACGACGAGGGTCGCGCCGGCCTTGCGGGCCAGCGGGACCAGCGCGCCGAGGAACGTCTTCGCCGGCCACTCGGCGAGGCGCCGGTCGACGCGCACGATGTCGACCGGCAGGTCCTCGACCGCCCGGAGGTCGCCGGGCCCGAGCCCGAAGTCGTCGAGCATCACGCGGACCCCGAGGCCGGCCAGCGCGGTGACGTTCTCGACGACCCCGGGCACCGGCAGCGCGCCGACCGGGACGCCGAGCAGCAGCTGCCCCGGCGGCAGGCCGCTGTCCTTCAGCAGCCGCGTGACGCGGGTGCCGAGCGCGTCGTCGGACACCTGGTGCCCGGTGAGGCCGGCGACCACCGGGAAGCCCACGTGCCGGCGCCACCACTCGCCGTGCCGGGCCGCAGTGCGCAACAGCCATTCCCCCAGCGGCAGCACGAACCCGGTCGCCTCGGCCAGCTCGGCACAGCGTTCGTGCGCCAGCGCCGGCTCGCCCGGCCGCTCCCAGTGCAGGCGGGCTTCGACCCCGGCGAACCCGCCGTCCGCCAGCCGCGCCACCGGCCGGTAGCGGACGCCGATCTCGCCGTTCTCCCACGCTCCGGCCATCCCGACGGCGAGCGCCTGCGCCCGGCGGTCCGCGGCGTCGGCGGCCGGGTCGAACATCTTCCACTGCCCGCGCCGCTTCGCCTTGGCCCGGCGCAGGGTCTGGTCGGCCGCGCGCAGCAGCTCCGTCGGGTCGATGCCCTTCGCCGGCCGGTGCACCACACCCGCGCTGGCCGACAGCGTGAGCCCGTGCCCGCCGACGAAGAACGGCTCGGCGAGCTCGTTGTTGATCGCGTGCACGATGGCGTCGATGTCCGGCGTGGTCGCGGTGTTCTCGACGAGGATGCCGAACTCGTCACTGTGGAACCGCGCGATCATCGCCTTTTCGCGCGCCATGACGACCTTCAGGCGCTGGGCGAAGTGCACCAGCAGCTGCTCGCCGACGCGGCGGCCGAGGCTGTTGCTGATCATGCCGAACGCGTCGAGGTCGACGTGGAACAACGTGACGCCGTACACCGGGTCGGCCCGCCGCAGCGCCGCCTCCAGGTGGGTGCCGAAGTACTGGCGGTTCGGCAGCCCGGTCAGCACGTCGTGCAGCGCCTGGCGGCTCAGCTCGCCCTGCAGCAGCATCAGCTCGGTGCCGTCCTCGACCACCACGACGAAGTGCGCCGGCCGGTCTTCGGCGTCGCGGAGCAGGGACGCGGTGAGCGAGATGCGCGCGACGTCGCCGTCCCGGCGCAGCAGCCGCTGTGACTGCCGGACGCGCTCCCGGCCGCCGTCGAGCAGCGCCGCCATCGCCTCGCGCAGGACCTCGACGGAGTCCGGGTGGACGACGTCGTAGAGCACCGAGCCGGCCAGCTCACCGGCCGGGTGCCCGAGCATCTCGGCCAGCGCCGCGTTGGCCCGCGCGATCCGGCCGTCGAGGGAGACCAGCGCGATGCCGCTCGCCGACGACGTCACGACTTCGTCGAAGCGCGCTTCGCTCTCCTTGAGGTTCCACTGGGCGTCCCGCACCGCCTCGAGCAGCGCGAGGTGCATGATCTCCTGCTGGTCGAGCACACTGCGCTCGTGCGCGAGCAGGAACCCGGACGAGAGCGCGCCCAGGGCGAGCACGATCCGCTCGGTGGCGCGGTCGGCCGCCTGGAGCTCGGGCAGCGCGGGCAACCCCTTGCCGAGCACGTCGAGCGTGCACCGGAGCCCGGGCTCGCCGACATAACCGAGCGCCACGAGCCGTTCGCCGACACGGACGGCGGGTGTGGTGTCCGCGCCCGCGCGCAGGCTCTCGCACAGCGTGTCGAGCAGGCCGCGAAGCTCCCGGTCCAGCTCCTCGCGGCTCAGGGAAACGACGGTGACGCCGCTCAACAGGTACGCCCACTTCCGGGCGAGCACGGTCCGCCCGCGTCCCGGGCCTGGACCCGCGGGCCGCTGCGACAGGTGCTCGGTGTTCGGCATTCCGGCTGCCCGTTCAGTTCTTGCGGCCGGTTCTGGCGCGGTGCCGTTTGTCACCGGCCCGGCCACAGCCACGACCGAATGGCTTCGCTTCGGCAGTTCCGTGCTGCACGGGGGCGGCCTACCTCTGGCCGGCCCGGTGACCGGGCATGTTCATCGCGGCCGCGTCGGAGATGTCCGCCGGCCCGGCCGGCCGCCATTCACCACAGCCGACCAATCCGGGTTCGACGATTTCGAAACCGGTGAACATCACTTCGGTCGCCTCTCCGAGATTGTCGCCCTGGTGGTCGCCGGTGACGTGAGTGATCGCGAGAAAACTCCCCGGCGCCAGTACCGAACTGTAGCGCGCGAGGAAGTCGAGCGGATCGGATTCGTCCGGGACCCAGTGCAGCATCAACAGCATAAGCAGACCGACGGGTTTTTCGAAGTCGAGCAGAGCGCGCACCGAATGCGCATCGAAAATCTTTTCCGGGTCGCGCATATCGGCCTGCACAACCGCTGCGCGATCGTTGCCGGTCAGCATGAGCTCACTGTGCGCGACCGCCACGGTGGGGATGCCGCTGCCGAGGTCGAGGAACTGCCGGATGCCCTGGTCGGCCAGGAACCGCACGGCCCGGCCGAGAAACGCGCGGTTCAGGCGCGCCGCGTCGCGCAGGCCGGGCATCGCGTGCTCGATCTGTTCGCCCACCGCGCGGTCGACGGCGAAGTTGTGCCCGCCGCCGAGCATGTAGTCGTAAGTGCGGGCGATGCTCGGCACGGAGATGTCGACACCCGGGGGAACCCATTCCGGTGATCGGGTCACGAAGAACACCTTCTCAGTCGGTCGGACCGGAAAGAGCTTAGCGATTCCGGACGGTTCGTCCACTGCGCCATATGCATGAGCGCACACCACCCGATCGGGCACTGTCTCCTGCGACCGGACAGGCCTACCGTGAGCCGTCTCCTTCGGAATATCCACACAATGGCGTAAACGAGGAGTCCGTATGACCGTCCCGGTCGCTCCGGGCCGGTGGCCTTTTCTCGGGCACACTCCGGCACTGCTGCGGCGACGCTCCGCCTTCACCGATTCCCTGCACGAACACGGCGAACTCGTGAAGATCTACCTCGGCCCGTCGCCGACCTACTTCGTGACGAGCCCCAGGCTGGCCACCGAAGTGCTGGTCACGGCGGGGCCGAAGTTCCGCAAGGGCGCCATGTTCGACAAGTTCCGGCCCTTCGTCGGCAACGGCCTGGTGCTTTCGAACGGCGACTTCCACCGGCAGCAGCGCCGGCTGATGCAACCGGCGTTCCACCGCGACCGCCTGGCCGGCTACGCCGAAACCATGCGGCACGCGGCGGCCGAGCTGAGCGACTCGTGGCGCCCCGGCGAAGTGCGGCAGATCGACGAAGACCTGCAAGGACTCGCAGTGACGATCGTCGGCGAAGCGCTCTTCTCGACGGAGCTCGGGAAAGAGGCCATCGCCGAGGCCCGGCGGTCCATTTACCTGATCATCCAGCAGGGAATGATTCGCGCGTTGTCGCCGAAGTTCGTCGAAAAGCTGCCGATTCCCGGGAACCGGCGGTTCGACGAGGCCATCTCGCGGATGCAGGCGATCGTGCTCGAGGTGATCCGCGACTGGCGCACCGAAGGCGCCGACCACGGCGACCTGCTTTCGACGCTCCTGCTGGCCGGCATGACCGACGAGCAGGCCCGGGACGAGGTCCTCACCCTGCTCACCGCCGGGATCGAGACGACCGCGCTCGCGCTCTCCTGGATGTTCCACGAGCTCGGGCAGCACCCGGAAGTCGAAACCCGCGTGCACGCGGAAGTCGACGAGGTGCTCGGCGGCCGCCCGCTCGTGGTCGAGGACCTCCACCGGCTGACCTACGTCCGGCAGGTCGTCGACGAGGTGCTGCGCCGGTACCCGCTCTGGATGCTGATGCGCCGCACGCTCACCGACGTCGAGCTCGGCGGGGTCCGGCTGCCGGAGGGCAGCGAGGTGATCGTCAGCCCGCACGCGCTGCACCACGACCCCGCGTCGTTCCCCGCCCCGGACCGGTTCGACCCCGGCCGCTGGACGGCGGAGGACGAGGCGCGGCTGCCCAAGGGCGCGTTCATCCCGTTCGGCGCCGGCAACCGCCAGTGCATCGGGAACCGCTTCGCCCAGAACGAAATCGTGATCACGGTGGCCACCGTGGCCGCGCGCTGGCGGCTCGTCCCGGTGCCGGGGCGGCCGGTGCGCGTGAAGTTCACCTCGGCCGCCTACCCCGACCGGCTGCCGATGACGGTGGTCCCCCGCTAGCTGGAGGTCGTACTCCTTGCGTTTCCGTGCTGCCGTCCTGCTCGTGCTGACGGCGTTGTTCGTCCCCGTTCCGGCCCAAGCGGCCGCGACGACGTGTGAAGACCTGAACGTCCCGGTCACCGTCGCGTTGCTCCCGCAGACGCGTCCTATTGGGACATCGCGTACACCCCGCAGACCCGGTCGTTCCGCCTGGCGGCGAACCAGGCCGGCACCGCCACGCTCGCCCTCGACCGCCTGGGGACCGGCCAAAGCTCGAAGCCGTTGAGCGCGCTGCTGAGCGCGTCGGTCCAGGCGACGGCGGCGCACCAGGTGATCCAGGCCGTGCGGCCGCGGTTCGCGAAGGTGGTCGTCGGCGGCCATTCGATCGGGTCGGCCATGGTGATGATCGAGGCCGGCACCCACCGCGACGTCGACGGCGTGCTCGTCACCGGGATGATCCACCGGATGAACCTGATCACCGTGATTCCGGTGCTGGCGAACATGATTCCGGCCCCGCTCGATCCGGTGCTCGGCAGCCGTGGCCTCGACGCCGGCTACCTGACGACGCGATCGCCTACGACGAGTCCACAAAGGACGTCTTCGCGGCGACCGAGGCGGTGGACAGCCTGACGCTCACGACGGTGGTCACCCCGGCGTCCCGGCGGATCACCGCGCCCACCCTGCTGGTGGTGGGCAACGACCCGCACTTCTGCGGCCGGCTCGGCAGCGACTGCTCGTCCCCGGAAGCCCTCCGCGCGTCGGAAGCCCCGTTCTTCGGCGGATCCTTGCAGACCTCCATCCTCGACGGGTACGGCCACGCGATCAACTACGCCCCGAACGCGCCGGCGTACTTCACAGTGGTGATCAACTGGCTGAAAACGCTGTCGTAACAACCACCCGCGCCCCCGCGACCCTCAGCTGACACCGTCGGCGACGAGGGGACGCTCGACATGACCGACTACGCCCACCAACACCACCTCCTGGACGAATGCGTCCGCGGCGCACACCGCGACGAGTCGTTGACGGCGCTCCGGCGGTACTTCGACCAGCATTCCCCGGCGCGGTACACGGGCCGCTGGTTCGAGCGGTTCGCCGGCGGCGGTGACCGGCCCGACGTCGCCAACACGGTGACCGAGGCCGACGTCCTGGCCCTGAACTTCCTGAGCATCACCAGCCTCGCCGACGTCGCGATCGACGCGACGATCACCTACGCCCACCAGATCCGGCACCTGCTGGAGGAGATCCCGGTGGACCTCCCGATGCACTCGGTCGGCTGGTCGACGTACGAGCCGGGCTCACCGGCGCACCACCTGTGGGAGCTGTTCCGCCGCTGCGGCGGCAACCACCGCCCGGTGACGGCGGCCAAGCTGATGGCCCGCAAGCGCCCCCGCCTGATCCCGGTCTACGACAGCCGGGTCAAGGCGGTCCTGAAGGCGCCGTCGAGCCCGTGGAACTGCCTGTGGAGCTGGTTCCATACGGACCCGACCCGGGCCTCGGCGGTGGCGGACCTGCGGTCGGAGGCGGGCGGGATAGCGGACATCAGCCTGCTGCGCTGCCTGGACGTGATCCTCTGGATGCGCTCCGGCACCCACCGCTGACCCGCAGCGACGTGGCAAAATCGGCCGGGTGAAGATCGGGATGCTGGGGCCCTTCGAAGTGCGCGCGGACGACGGCGAGGTCGCCGACGTGCCCGGGGCGCGGTTGCGGGGGCTGGTGGTCGCTCTTGCGCTCGATCCCGGGCACGTCGTCCCGAAGGCGCGGCTCGTCGACTGGATCTGGGGCGAGAACCCGCCCGCCGAGACGGCGAACGCCCTGCAGCGCCTGGTTTCCCGGCTCCGGAAGGTCCTGCCGGAAGGCGCGGTCGAAGGCCATCCGAACGGCTACCGGCTCACCGTCGACCCCGACGCCGTCGACGCCGTGCGGTTCGAACGGCTGGTCGCGCAGGCCCGCGCCGACGAGAACCCGCGGCTGCTGCGCGAGGCCCTCGCGCTGTGGCGGGGTGCCGCCATGCAGGACGTCGGCCTGCAGGACAGCGATGCCTTCGACGCCGCCGTCACGCGGCTCGACGGGCTGCGCCTGGCCGCGCTGGAGGACCGCTTCGACGCCGAACCCGGCGGGGCGGAGCTGGTCACGGAGCTGACCGACCTCGTCGCCGAGCACCCGATGCGGGAACGGCTCGTCGGGGCGCTCATGCGAGCGCTCGCCGCCGCCGGGCGCGAGAACGAGGCGCTGCTCCTCTACCAGCACACGCGGGAAGCCCTGGCCGACGCGCTCGGCGTCGACCCCTCACCGGAGCTGTCCGCGCTGCACGTCGAGCTGCTCCAGGGCGGCCCGAAACGGCGGCCGGAGACCCGGAAGACCAACCTGCGCGCCGAGCTGAGCAGCTACCTCGGCAAGGACGACGACGTCATGGCGGTCGGCGGGCTCGTCGGCGCGCACCGGCTCACCACCCTCATCGGGCCGGGCGGCTCGGGGAAGACCCGGCTGGCCACCGAAACCGCGCGGACGCTGCTCGGCGACGCGCCGGACGGCGTCTGGCTGGTCGAGCTCGCGGGCATCGGCGCTGACGGCGACGTCGCCCAGGCGACCCTCGACGGGCTCGGCCTCCGGGACGCGCTGCTCGGTGACGCGCCGTCCGCGGACCCGGCCGACCGGCTGGTCGCCGCGCTCCGCGAGCGGGACACCGTGCTGGTCCTGGACAACTGCGAGCACGTCATCGAGGCCGCCGCGGCGCTCGCGCACCGGCTGCTCGGGGAGTGCCGTCACCTGCGGATCCTGGCGACGAGCCGCGAGCCGCTCGGCATCACCGGGGAGGCGCTGTGGCCGGTCGTGCCGCTGGCCCTGCCCGGCCGGCTCGCCGGTCCCGCCGAGATCGACGCCTCGCCGGCCGTGCGCCTGCTGCGGGAACGGGCGAGCGCCGTGCGCAAGGACCTCGCGGGGGACGCCGAAACGCTGTCGACCATGGCGCGCGTCTGCCGCGCACTCGACGGGATGCCGCTGGCGATCGAGCTGGCCGCGGCCCGGCTGCGCACGATGTCCCTCGACCAGCTGGCCCACCGGCTCGACGACCGGTTCCGCCTGCTCACCGGTGGCAGCCGCACCGCGCTGCCGCACCACAAGACGTTGCGCGCCGTCATCGACTGGAGCTGGGAGCTGCTCTCCGACACCGAGCGCACGGTCCTGCGCCGGCTCTCGGTGTTCTCCAGCGGCGCGAGCCTCGACGCGGCCGAGCGGGTCTGCGCGGGTGGTCCCGTCGAGCCGGAGGACGTGCTCGACCTGCTCACCGCGCTGACCGAGAAGTCGCTGGTGGTCGCCGAGGGCGACAGCGTGCTGCGCTACCGGATGCTCGGCACGATCAAGGAGTACGCCGCCGACCGCCTCGCGGAAGCGGGGGAAACGGACTCGGCGCGGCACGCGCACCTCGCGTTCTTCACCGAGCTCGCCGAGACCGCCGACCCGCAGCTGCGCCGGGCAGACCAGCTGAAGTGGCTGGGCACGCTCAAGGCCGAGCACGACAACATCAGCGCCGCAATGCGCGGCGCCCTCGCCGACGGGGACGCGCAGGCGTCGATGCGGCTCGCGGCGGGCGCCGGCTGGTACTGGTGGCTCGTCGGCCACAAGGCCGAAGGCATGGAGCTGGTCACCGCGGCCGTCGCCACCCCCGGCGAGGTCGACGACGACATCCGGGCCTGGGTGTACGCGCTGCTCGTGACGTTCGCCAGCTCCGGCATGGGCGACGAGCACCAGGCGGCCGAGTGGATCCACAAGACCTACGAGCTCGGCCGGCGGAGTGCGTCCCCCCACCCGATGCTGGGCCTGGTCGTCCCGCTCGAACGGATGCTGCGGGAGCCGGGCTCGGCCGTCGCCGCGTGGGAAACGTCGCTGGACAGCGAAGACCCCTGGGTGCGCGCGATGGTCCGGCTGCAGCTCGGCAAGCTGCGGATCGCGCTCGGCGAAGACGGGGACGCCGCGGACGCGTGCCTCGAACAGGCCCTCACCGAGTTCCGCGCCCTCGGTGAACGGTTCGGCATCTCCTTCGCCCTGACCGAGCTGGCCGACCGCATCACCACCCGCGGCGAGTTCGCCCGGGCCTGCGCGTACTACGACGAGGCGATCGCGGTGGTCGCCGAGGTCGGCGCGATCGACGACGTCATCCGGATGCGGTCGCGCCAAGCCCAGCTGTACTGGCTGCTGGACGACGAAGCGGCGAGCGCGGCCGCCATCGCCGAGGCCGGCCGCTGCGCCGAAGAGGTCACCTGGCCGGACTCGCTGGCCATGCTGGCCCTCGCGAAAGCCGAGCTCGCGCGCTGGCACGGCGACGTCAAGGAAGCGTACGAACAGCTCGACGTCGCAACCACCGTCTGGGGCGCGGAAGCCGAGCAGCCGACGATCCGGGCCAAGACGCACGAACTGCTGGGGTACCTCGCCGACGACCTCGATCGGGCGCGGGAGTTCCACGCGACGGCGTGGCGGGCGGCGGCCGAGGTGGGACACGCACCCACGATCGCCGAGGTGCTCGTCGGGGTCGCCGACCTGGCCCTGCGCCGGGACGAACACGCCCAGGCCGCCCGGCTGCTCGCGGCGAGCACCGCCGTGCGCGGGCTGCCGGACCGGGCGAACCCGGACCGCGCCCGCGTCGAAGAAGCCGTGCGGAGCCGCCTCGGCGACGAGGGGTACGCCGAGGCGGCTCGGGAGGGGACGGCGGCGGACGGGAGCGAGCTGGCCGCCGTCACGCTCGCTTCTTGAACGTCGAGCGCGCCCACAGGTACCCGGCGACGGCGATTCCCGCGCACCAGGCGAGGGCGACCACGGCGGTGCCGGCCGACGGTGCGCCGTTCAGCAGGCCGCGCAACGTCTCGATGATCGGCGTGAACGGCTGGTACTCGGCGAACTGCCGGATCCCGGGGCCCATCTTGTCCGCCGGCGCGATGGCGCTGCTGAAGAACGGCAGCATGACCAGCGGCACCGACGCCAGGCCGGCCGTCTCCGGCGACTTCGCCGCCAGGCCGAGCGCGACCGTCAGCCAGCCGACGGCGAGCCCGAGCGCGACGACGACCCCGAGCACGCCGAGCCAGTCGAGGAAGCCCGCCGCCGGGCTGAACCCCAGCGCGAAGGCGACCCCGATGATCGCCGCGATGGCGACCAGGTTGGTCAGCAGCCCGGCGATGACGTGCCCGGTCAGCACTGCGCCGCGGGAGACGTCCATGACCTTGAACCGGTTGATGATGCCCTTGGTCATGTCGGAGTTCACGGCCGTCGCGGTGGCCCCGAGGCCGTAGCAGACGGCCAGCAGCATCAGGCCCGGTGTCGCGTAGTCGACGTAATGGACTCCGACGTCGAAGGCGTCGCCGAGCATGTAGACGAACATCAGCATGACTACGACCGGCATCAGCACCGCGTTGAACACCGAGGTCGGGTTCCGGGCGATGTGCTTGAAGTTGCGGCGCAGCATGACGATCGAGTGCGACTGGGTGCTCATTTCGCGGTCACTTCCGTGTCGTGGCCCGTGAGGGCGAGGAAAACGTCGTCGAGGTCGGGGGTGTGGACGGAGAACTCTTCGGCGCCGAGGCCGTACTCGTCGAGCCGGTCGAGGAGGGACCGCAGCGACTTCGTCCCGCTGTCGCTCGGCACCCGCAGGGCCAGCGCTTCGTCGTCGCGCGTGGAGTCGGGGAAGATCCGCGCGGCGGCGTCGAGCTCGGTGCCGGTGGTGAAGCGGAGCCGGACGTGCGTGCCGGGGATCAGTCGCTTCAGGTCGTCGGGCGTGCCCTGGGCGACCAGGCGGCCGCGGTCGAGCACCGCGATCCGGTCGGCGAGCTGGTCGGCCTCCTCGAGGTACTGGGTGGTGAGGAAGATCGTCACGCCGTCGGCCACGAGCTCGCGGACGATCGACCACATCGTGCGGCGGCTGCGCGGGTCGAGCCCGGTCGTCGGCTCGTCCAGGAAGACGATCCGCGGGTCGCCGACCAGCGTCATCGCCAGGTCCAGCTTCCGGCGCATGCCGCCGGAGTAGGTCGAGACCGGCTTCTTCGCCGCCTCCACCAGGTCGAACCGCTCCAGCAGCTCGCCGACGACCCGCTTGCCGCCGCGCTGCAGGTCGACCATCAGCTGGAGGTTCTCCCGCCCGGTCAGCAGCTCGTCGACGGCCGCGAACTGACCGGTGACCCCGATCGCCGCGCGCACCGCCTTGGCCTCCGCCGTGATGTCGTGGCCGGCGACCCGCGCTGTCCCGCCGTCGGCCTTCGCCAGCGTGGTCAGCACGTTCACCGTGGTCGTCTTGCCCGCGCCGTTGGGGCCGAGCAGGGAAAAGATGGAGCCGGAACGCACGTCGAGGTCGATGCCGTCGAGCACGACCTTCTCGCCGTAGGCCTTGCGCAGTCCCGAGACCGCGATCGCTGAATCACTCATGCCGCCACTTTCGGCACCCGGCCTGACGCCGTCCTGACACGGCGCCGCCCCTCGCCGTGTCAGCGCCGTGTCAGGACCGTCCGCGAAGGTCGGTCGCAGTCACCCACCACGAGAGGAACTCCGATGACCCAGACGGTTCCCGTCCCGAACGGCCTCCCGATGGAGCGCGACGTGAGCCCCTTCGACCCGGGCAGCCGGATCGCGCGGCTGCGGGACGCTCGCCCGGTCAGCCCGATGCTCTTCCCGGACGGGCACGAAGGCTGGCTCGTCACCGGCTACGACGCCGTCCGCCGGCTCATGGCCGACTCCCGGTTCAGCTCGCGCCAGGACCTCGGCGTCCTCCACATGCCGTACGAGACGCCCGGCATGCCCGTCGCCACCGAGCCGTCCCCGCAGATCCCGGGCATGTTCATCACCATGGACCCGCCGGAGCACTCCCGGCTGCGCAAGCGCCTCACCGGCGCGTTCACCGTCAAGCGCATGAAGCAGCTCGAAGACCACATCACCGAGGTCGTCGAGGCGCAGCTGGACGCGCTCGCGAAGCTGACCCCGCCGATCGACCTGGTGAAGGAGTTCGCGCTGCCGGTGCCTTCGCTGGTGATCTGCGAACTGCTCGGCGTCCCCTACGCGGACCGGGAGACCTTCCAGGTCAACTCGGCGAAGTTCCTCGAAAAGGACGTGACGCTCGAAGAGAAGATGGGCGCGTACGGCGCGCTGACGACGTTCCTGGCCGAGCTGGTCACCGGCAAGCGCGCCGAGCCGGGTGAGGACATCCTCTCCGACCTGGCCCGCCACGACGACCTCACGATCGAGGAGCTGACCGGCGCCGCGTTCCTGCTGCTGCTCGCCGGCCACGAAACCACCGCGAACATGCTGGCACTGGGCACTTTTGCGCTCCTGGAGCACCCGGCACAGCTGGCCGAGCTGCGCGAGAACACCGAGCTCATGCCGGACGCCGTCGAGGAGCTGCTGCGGTATCTGTCCATTGCGGACATCTTCTTCCGCTACGCCACCGAGGACATCGAGCTCGGCGGCGAGACGATCCCCGAGGGCTCGACGGTGGTCGTCTCGCTGCTGGCCGCCAACCACGACCCGGAGCGGTTCGACAACCCGGACGCGCTGGACATCCACCGCAAGGCCCGCGGCCACCTGTCCTTCGGCCACGGTGTCCACCAGTGCCTCGGTCAGCAGCTGGCCCGCATCGAGATGCGCGCCGGTTTCGAGGCCCTGCTACGCCGTTTCCCGACGCTCGCGCTGGCCGTCCCGGCGGAGGAGGTGCCGCTCAAGACGGACATGAACATCTACGGCGTGCACGCCCTGCCGGTCACCTGGAGCTGACCGGCGGGCTCAGGCCGCGCGGTCCGCGGCCGACGTCGTCCGCACGACGTCGGCCAGCGCGCTCAGCACCGCGGCCTTCTGCTGCCGGAAGTAGAAGTGGTCACCGGGGAAGCAGTGCATGCCGATCTCGCCGGTCACGTGGTGCTGCCACGCGCGCAGCACGTCCACGCCGAGGGTGTCGTCACTGCCGCCGAACACGGTCAGCGGCACGGACAACGGCGCTTCGGGACGCCATTCGTAGGTTTCCAGGATCGCGTAGTCCGCGCGGACGTACTGCGCGACTCTGGACCTGCGCGCCGGGTCGGTCAGCACTTCGCCGGGCAGGCCGCCGTGGCGCCGCGCCACTTCGTCGAGCAGCTCGTCGTCGGGCAGGTCGCGGATCGGCGGCTCGGCGCGTGGCAGCGAGGGCGCCGGGAAGCTGGACACGACCAGGTGATCCGGCAACCGGCGCCTGAGGCGGCGCAGCTCCCGGGCGACCTCGTACGCCACCAGCGCGCCGAGGCTGTGGCCGAACATCGAATACGGCCCGCCGACCGGGAGGACGTCGACGAGCTCGGCGACGAGGTCGGCCATCCGCGTCAGCACGGGTTCGTCGAGCCGGGAACCACGGCCGGGCAGCTGGACGGCACTGAGCTCGGCGTCGGGCAGCTGCCGCGACCACCGGGCGTACTCCGCGCCCGCCCCGCCACCGTGCGGGAAGCAGAACAGCCGGGGCCGGCCGGGTCGCGCCGGGCCTTGGATGAGCCAGCCGCCGGTCGCGCGCGCGTCCACCATCGTCGGCCCTTCCGTGTAAGGCTTCTCCCCTGACGCCAGCATGATCGCCGCGCCGGCTGCCGGACACCTCCCGGCTTGCGCTCCCGCGCCGAAAACCGCTCGTGACAAGACGTGGTCACCCGCGCACACACGGCACAGTCGGAACCCAAGACTCGCATCGTGGGGTGTCCGGAGGTCCGGTGTTTCGACGAACCGCTGTTCTCGCCGTCGGCGCGGTGGTGCTGATGGCCCTGTCCGCCACTCCGGCGGCGGCCACGCCGTCGCGCTCCAGCGACACCGAGGCGTTGCAGGCAGCGCTGGACGCGGTGCGGGACGCCGGAGTTCCCGGTCTCCTCGCGGAAGTGCGTGACGGCACGAAGGTCTGGCGCGGGGCCAGCGGGGTCGCCGACGTCGCCACCGGCGAGCCGATGCGTCCCGGCCTGGCGTTCCGCGCCGGCAGCATCGGCAAGACGTTCGTGGCGACCACGCTCCTGCAGCTCGTCGGCGAACACCGGGTGCGTCTCGACGACCCCGTGGGCCGTTACCTCGGCGACCTGCTGCCGCCGGACCTTTCCACGCGGGTGACCGTCCGGATGGTGCTGCAGCAGACCACCGGCATCAACGACTACCAGACCACGCTCATCCGGTCCGACGGCGACATCGCGCGCTACCAGACCGAGACCGTCTCGCCGGAACACCTGGTCGCGCTCGGCCTGGCCCTCCCCCGGACCGGCGCGCCGGGCGCCGCGTACTTCTACTCCAACACCAACTACATCCTCGCCGGCTTGATCATCGAGAAGATCACCCACCGGCCGGTCGAGCAGGAAGTGGCCCGGCGCATCACGACGCCGTTGCGGCTGTCGCACACCTCCTTTCCCGGCGCCAACCCGTACCTCGCCGGCCCGCACACCAAGGGGTACGTGCCCTGGAGTGACGGCACCCTGCGGGACTTCAGCGTCTACAACATGTCGTGGGCCTGGACCGCCGGGAGCCTGACGTCGACGACCGCGGACCTCGACCGCTTCTACACCGCGCTGCTCACCGGCCGGGTGCTGCGCCCCGGCCTGCTCACCGAGATGCTGACCGTGGTGCCGAACGACCCGAAGGACCCCGGCGGCGCCGGATACGGCCTGGGCATCGGCCGCACGGTCATGCCGTGCGGCGCGACCTGGGGCCACGGCAGCGCCGTCTTCGGCTACGGCGCCGGCTCGATCCGCCGGGTGGACGGCAGCCGGCAGGTCAGCTTCGCCTACAACCTGACGCGGTACCCGGCCGGCGGCCCGATCGACGTCGCGCTCACCCGGTTCCTGCTGCTCGCCCTCTGCGGCACCGCGAACTGACGCCGAGACCGCACGCGACGAGACGTGCGCACGCCCACGGCTGGCGGATTGTTGGGCCGCATCCAGGTGAGTCGGAGCCGGGGATCCCCCGGGGCGACGCGCCCACGAACATCGGGAGTGATCTGCGTGACCCAGTACTCGATCGACGCGCGCGGGGACGCGCGCCCGGCGCTGACGAGCCTGCGTCTCTTCGGCGCCCTGCTCGTCTTCATCACCCACGCCGCTTACCTGGCGCCGTTCGCGAACGCCCAGCTCGCGCACGACTTCACGTTCATCGGCATCAACGGCGGCCACTTCGGTGTGTCGCTCTTCTTCGTGCTCAGCGGTTTTGTCCTCACCTGGTCGACCGGGGCCGGCTACCGGCTGCGGGACTTCTGGCGCCGCCGGTTCCTGCGGATCATCCCGAACCACCTGGTGACGTTCCTGCCGGCGCTCGGCGTGACACTCCTGCTCGGCGCGACGATCGGCCTCGGCCCGCTCCTGGTGAACTACCTCTTCCTGCAGCAGGCCTGGGTCACCGACGTCACGTTCGGCGCGCCGTCGCCCAACCCGGTGACGTGGACGCTGGGTGTCGAGATGCTCTTCTACCTGCTGTTCCCGCTGGCCTTCAAGCTGGTGCGGCGGATCCGCACCGACCGCGTGTGGCAGTGGTGGTTCGCCACCGGGCTGCTCGTCCTGCTGACCACCGTCGTCGTCGGCGCGATCCTGCCCAGCGGCCCGCCCAGCCCGCTCTTCCCGTCGGGCACCTGGGCCCAGCACAAGGCGCTCCTGTTCTTCCCGATCACGCGGCTGCCCGACTTCTTCATCGGCATGCTCACCGCGCGGCTGGTGCAGGAGAAGCGGTTCCCGAAGATCAAGGTCGGCTGGGCGGCGGCCATCGCCATCGGCGTCTACGCCTTCACGACGGCGTTCCTGCCCGCCTACTACGGCTTCTCGGGCATGTTCGCCTTCCCGGCGGCCCTGCTGGTCGGCTCGGCCGCGACCCGCGACCGCAGCCGCCCGGGCTTCCTGGAGAGCAAGCCCGCGCTCTGGCTCGGTGAAACCACGTACTCCTTCTACCTGGTCCACCTGCCGCTGCTCTCGCTCGGGCTGTTCATCGCCGCGAAGGTGCTGCCGGGCGGCGGGAAGATGGGCGTGCTGCCCGGGATCCTCTTCATGCTGGTCATGATGGGTGTCGCGCTGGTCGTGGCCCGGCTGCTGTACATCTCGGTCGAGCGGCCGGCGATGCGGCGCTGGGGCCGTTCACGCCGCGCGGCCCGCCCGCAGCCGATCACCGGTGGCGGCGAGGAAACCAAGCCGGAGACCGGCACCACCGAGCCGGGCGCCACCGAACCGGGCCGCGCCGCGGCCTGACCGGGGCTGCCCGCAACCGAAGAGACGCCTGCCGGGGTGCCCGGGCGGCACCCTGGCAGGCGAGCACCGAGCCACCACGACCCACTCTCCACCCGGAGGTTCCGTAATCATGGGCAACAACGACTCCCTCAGCGCCGCTGAGCTCGACGAGCTGGACCGTCGCCACCTCGTGCGGTCCATGCAGCGGGGGTACATCAAGGACCGCGTGATCATCACCCGTGGCCGGGGCTCCACGGTGTGGGACGCCGAGGGCAACGAGTACCTCGACGCCGCCGGCGGTGGCGTCTGGCACTCGCCGATCGGTCACGGCCGCCCGGAGCTCGCCGAAATCGCCGCCGAGCAGATCAAGCGGATCGAGTTCTTCACGAGCCTGCTCGAGTTCTCCAACGACAAGGCGATCCAGCTCGCCACCCGCATCGCCGGTCTCGCCCCGGAGGGCCTGGACCGCGTCTTCTTCACCAACGGCGGCTCCGAAGCGGTCGAGACGGCGATCAAGGCCGCCCGGCTGTTCCACTTCCGCCGCGGCGAGCCCGACCGCACCTGGATCCTCTCCCGCCACTACTCCTTCCACGGCGCCACCTACGGCAGCGGCACGGCCACCGGCCTCCCGCAGATGCAGCACGGTGTCGGGCCGAACCTGCCCAACTTCGAGAAGCTGACCCCGCCGTACCCGTACCGGGCCGAGATGTACGGCGGCGCCGAGACGACCGACTTCTGCGTCGCGGAGCTGGAAGAGACCATCGAGCGGATCGGCGCGGGCAACATCGCCGCCATGATCGGCGAGCCGGTGATGGCGGGCGGCGGTGTCGTCGCGCCGCCGGAGGACTACTGGCCGCGGATCCAGGAAGTCCTGGACCGGCACGGGATCCTGCTCGTCGCCGACGAGGTCGTCACCGCGTTCGGCCGGCTCGGCTCCTGGTTCGACGCCCCGAACCGCGGCATGCGCCCGCACATGATCACCCTGGCGAAGGGCATCGCGGGCGGGTACGCCGCGCTCGGCGCGACCGTGATGACCGACGCGATCGCCGACACGATCATCGGTGAGGAAGGCTTCTTCCACGGCTACACCTTCCAGGGCCACCCGGTTGCCTGCGCCCTCGGGCTCGAGACGATCGAGATCATCGAGCGTGAAGGCCTGCTGGGCCGCGCCCGCGAGATCGAGACCGAGCTGCGCGAGGGCCTGGCCGCGCTGAAGGACCTGCCCACGGTCGGCGACGTCCGCGTCGAGGGCACCCTCGCCGCGATCGAGCTCGTGTCGGACCGCGACCACAAGATCCCGGTCGAGTGGCACGTCGGCGACGCCGTCGCGTTCGAGATCCGCGCGCGCCACAACGTGATCGCCCGTCCGTACGCCCACAACCTGGTCCTCGCCCCGCCGCTGGTGTCCACCACCGAAGAGATCGCGCGGGCCTGCCACGCGGTGGCCGAAGTGGTCGGGCGGCTCAGCCCGGCCGGCGACATCGCCCCGTGACCGGCGTGTCCCCCGAAACTCGGAAGGAAGTTCAGATGTACGACTACATCGTGGTCGGAGCCGGCTCGGCGGGGACCGTCGTCGCCACGCGCCTCAGCGAAGACCCCGACAAGCGGGTGCTGCTGCTGGAAGCCGGCGGCCAGGACACGCTGGACACGATCCACATCCCGGCCCTGTTCGGCGACCTGTTCCGCACCAGTGTGGACTGGGACTACGACTCGCACTTCGAGCCGGGCCTCGACCGGCGCCGGATCTTCATCCCCCGGGGCAAGGTCCTGGGCGGCACGAGCTCGATCAACGCCATGCTCTACATCCGGGCCAACCCGCTGGACTACAACAGCTGGAACCAGCCCGGGTGGAGCTACGACGAGCTGCTGCCGCTGTTCCGCCGCGCCGAGGACAACGAGCGCGGCGAGTCCCGCTACCACGGCGTCGGCGGGCCGCTGCGGGTCTCGGAAGGCCGTTCGAACAACATCACCATGACGGCGCTCATCGAGGCCGCCCTCGAGGCGGGCCACCCGGCGAACGACGACTTCAACGGCGAGACGCAGGACGGCTTCGGCCGGTTCCAGCTCACCCAGCGCGACGGCCGCCGGTGGAGCGTCGCGGACGCCTACCTGAAGCCCGCGCTGGACCGGCCCAACCTGACGGTGGTCACGAACTTCCACGCGCTGCGCCTGGTCCTCGACGGCACGCGCGTCACGGGCGTGACCGGCACGCGGTTCGGCGAGGAGCTGACCTTCTCCGCCGAGGCCGAGGTCATCGTCTCCGGGGGCGCCTACAACACCCCGACCCTGCTGATGTACTCGGGGATCGGGCCCGCCGGGGTGCTGGAGGGCGCGGGTGTCGACGTCGCCGTCGACCACCCGGAGGTCGGCCGCAACCTGCAGGACCACCTGTTCGTCCCGCTGATCTACGCCCACGACGAGCCGGTGAGCACGATCGCGGCGGGTGACGCCGAGATGGCCGAGTTCTTCGAGCACGGCACCGGGCCGTTCACCTCGAACGGGCCGGAGGGCGGCGGCTTCATCCGCACCAAGCCGGGCCTGCCCGCGCCGGACGTCTCGTTCTACTGCGGGCCGATGATGTTCCCGGACAGCGGGCTTTCGGTGCCGACCGAGCACGCGGTCACCTTCGGCCCGGTCATGCTGACGCCGGAAAGCCGCGGCCAAGTGTCGATCATCGGGGCGGACCCGACGACGAAGCCGAAGATCGAGCACAACTACCTGACCACGGAGGACGACCGCGTCGTGGCCGTCGAGGGTGTCCGGGCGGCGCTGGAGATCGCGAGCCAGCCGGCCCTGAGCCGCTACACCACACGTGGGTACCAGGTTCCGGCTTCGGACAAGGCGGACGACGTCCTCGCCTTCATCCGCAGCATCGCCCACCCGATCTGGCACGCGGGCGGCAGCGCGGCGATGGGCAAGGTCGTCGACGCCGAGCTGAAGGTGCAGGGCCTGGAAGGCCTGCGGATCGCCGACACGTCGGTGATGCCCACGATCGGCCGCGGCGCGACGAACGCGTCCGCGATCGTCATCGGTGAGCGCGCCGCCGACCTGGTCGCCGGCACCCGGACCGCCCGCAAGGCGGCCTGACGACGCGGCGGGCCCCGGCCGGATCACCGACCGGGGCCCCGCCGCAGCCAGATCCACCCGTTCTTCGCGTCGAAACTCCTACTCCGGGGGTCCACACCCATGCATGTCGCCATCGTCGTCCAGCCGGCCCACGGTCACGTCAACCCGATGCTCCCGCTCGTCCCGGAGCTGCTGGCCCGTGGCCACCGCGTCACCTACGCGACGGGCCCGGAGTGCGTGCCCGCGGTCGCGGCCACCGGTGCGAAGGTCCTCGAGATCCCGGCCAAGGTGCCGCCCATGTTCTGGCCGGAGGGGGCCACCGACGAGCGCGTCGACGAGATGCTGTCGGCGATGTCGACCAGCGTCCGCGACAGCCTCCCGATCCTGCTGCGCGAATTCACCGCCGACCCGCCGGACGTGCTCTGCTACGACCTCACCACCGAAGCCGGCCGCATCCTGGCGAAGATCCTCGACGTGCCGGCCGCGTCCCTGGTGCCCCACTTCGCGTTCAACGAAGCCCTCGGCATGCGTGACGCCATCGCCGTCGCCGACGACTGGACCGCGCAGGACCCGGGGTGGCCGTGGCACAACTACTTCGCGGCGATGAAGGAGACCGCGGCGGAGTACGGCGTCGAGTGGAAGGACGACGCCCTCGAAGGGACGTCGCCGGACGGCCTGAACCTCGTGCTGATCCCCAAGGAGTTCCAGTACGGCCCCGAGACGTTCGACGAGCGGTTCCAGTTCATCGGGCCGCTGGACAACAGCGGGCTGCAGGCCGGGACCTGGGCGCCCGCGGATCCGTCGAAGAAGACGCTGTTCATCTCCTTCGGCACGCTGTTCAACAACAACCCGCAGTTCTACAAGACGTGCTTCGAGGCCTTCGGTGACCTCGACTGGAACATCGCCTTGGCCGCGCACAAGCTGGACGTCGGCGAGCTCGGCCCCATTCCGGCGAACTTCGACGTCCGCCCGCACTTCCCGCAGCTGGACGTCCTCAAGCACGCCTCGGCGGTCGTGTCGCACACGGGCATCAAGACCCTCTTCGACGCGACGACCCTCGGTGTCCCGATGGTGATCGTGCCGCCGGTGCCGATGTGCCAGCTGATCGCGACGCGCGCCGAGCAGGAAACCCTCTCGCGGGTCCTCGACCCCGCCACGCTGGACGCCGCGACGCTGCGCAGCGCGGTCGAAGAGATCACGCACGACGAGGAGATCCTGGCCGGGGTGAAGCGGTACCAGCAGATCATCGAGAACTGCGGTGGCGCGAAGGCGGGGGCCGACGCCCTCGAAGCCTACGCACGCTGAGCCCGATCAGTAACGAACGACGCAGTCCCGCCTTCCGTCGTCCCGGTGAAAACAATGCCCCGAAAACCCACAATCAAGCGCCCCGGAACGTGAGTTTTTTACTCACCGCAATTCCGAGGTGGTCCGTGAAGGTGGTTTCGGAAGACCGTGGTGTCGGACCGAGGCAACGTCTAAGGAGTTCGCAATGCGCGTAGCATTCGTCATCTGGCCGGCTTCAGCACATCTCTACCCCCTGGTTCCCCTCGCGTGGGCGCTCAAGGCGGCGGGCCACGAGGTCGTCGTCACGTCCCACCCCGCGATCGCGGACGAGGTCGCCGCGATGGGCCTGACCCCGGTGTCGATCTGCGAAGCCGACAGCACCCCGCTGCTCGGGCCGGCGTCGCCGTACGTCGACGAGCGCGTCGACCTCAAGAAGATCACCGAAGCACTGGCGTTCACCAAGGACGACCCGGACCGCGAGCACTGGAACGTGCTCACGCAGTACTACGTGCCTTCGATGTGGGACTTCCTGCCCTACCGCGGTGACCCGGCCGAGCCGATGCCCGCGATGGACGGCCTGGTGAGCTTCTTCCGCACCTGGCAGCCCGACCTCGTGCTGTGGGACCCCTGCATGCCGGGCGGCGCGGTCGCGGGCAAGGCGGTCGGCGCCGCGCAGGCGCGCTGGTGGACCTGTCCGGACGTGTTCTGCGCCAGCATCGACCGCGTCAACCGGGTCAAGGAGTCCGGCGTCGAGGTCGACAACCCGCTCGCCGAGACCGTCCGCGGGATGGCGGACCGCTACGGCGTCGAGGTGGACCAGGAGCTGCTCGTCGGGCAGTTCACGGTCAACCCGCAGCCGCCCGCGGTCGGGCCGTTCGTCTCCGCGAAGCCGTTGTCGCTGCGCTGGATCCCGCACGCCAAGCAGCAGGTCATGCCCGACTGGATCTACCCGAAGCCGGAGCGTCCCCGCGTCGCCATCTCCCTCGGCCTGTCCGAGCGGTCGTTCATGGCCGAGGGCTGGGCGCACATCCCGGCGCTGCTGGAAGCCGTTTCGGTGCTGGACATCGAGGTCGTCGCGACGCTCAACGAGAAGCAGCTGTCGAAGGTCGACAAGATCCCGGACAACGTGCGCGTCGTGGACTTCGTCCCGCTCAACCAGCTGATCCAGACGTGCGACCTGCTCATCCACCACGGCGGCATGGGCACGGTGACGCCGGCGATCGCCAACGGCGTGCGGCAGATCGTCGTCGACTTCGTCGGCCACGACATCCACGTGACCCCGGGCTCGGGCGACCGGCTCGGCCGCTCGCGCTACAGCCTCGGCCCGGCACTGGCCCGGTACGTCACGGACTCGGGCGCCGGTCTCGTCATGGACGTCAGCAAGCCCGACCCGCTGGTGATGCGCGAGCAGATCCTGCGCGTGCTGGACGAGCAGCACTTCCAGGACCAGGCCGACCGCCTGCGCAACGACTGGCTGGCGCAGCCCAGCCCGAGCGAGTTCGTCCCGACCCTGGAGCGGCTGGCCGCGCAGCACAAGAGCCGGTAGCCGGAAACGGGAGCCGGTGGCGGGATCGCCACCGGCTCCCGTTCTCCCGGTCGTCGAAAAGATCGAAAAATCAGTTCCTTCTCCGCCCTTGCCGAACTGCTGGCCTTGCCACGCGACGACTGAGAAAATGGAATCATGCCTACAGACGGGGAATACTCGCCGAGTCCGGTCGAGTACATCAGCCAATACGTCGAGAAGTACGAAGTCTCGAACGGCACCGACGGTTACCTGTACAACGACCGGCCGGTCGTCCTGCTCACGAGCAAGGGCGCGAAGACGGGCAAGACGCGCAAGGTCCCGGTGATGCGGATCGAGCACGAGGGGCAGTACGCCCTCGTCGCTTCGTCGGCCGGCTCCGACAAGCATCCCGGCTGGTACTACAACATTTCCAGCGACCCCCGCGTGCAGATCCAGGACGGCTCGGTCAAGGGCGAGTTCGTCGCGCGGGAAATCACCGGGGACGAGCAGGCCACGTGGTGGGCCCGCGCGATCGAAACCTGGCCGGAGTTCGAGGACTACACCCGGATGACCACCCGCTCGATTCCGCTCTTCGTGCTGACCCCGGTCGAGCAGGGCTCCGAATCGGCCGCGTGAAAAGAACCAGAACATCATCAGCAAACCGCCGTGGCCCCGACTGACCACGGATACCTAAGGAGAAGGTCTTGACTCTCGCTGGAAAAACTGCGCTCGTGACCGGGGCCGGCCGGGGCATCGGCAAGGCGATCGCACTGCGGCTCGCCAAGGACGGGGCCAACGTCGCGATCAACGACATCAACCCCGACACCGCCAAGGCGACCGCCGAGGAGATCAACGACCTGGGCCGCAAGACCGTGGTCGTCCCCGGCGACGTGTCCGACCGGGACAAGATCTTCGCCGTCGTCGACGAAACGTTCACCACGCTGGGCTCGCTCGACATCATGGTGAACAACGCCGGCATCTGCCAGACCAAGGAGCTGCTCGAGGTCACCCCTCAGGACCTCGAAGACCTGTTCCGCGTCAACGTCTTCGGTGTTCTGTACGGCATCCAGGCGGCCGCCGAGACCATGAAGAAGAACGGTGGCGGCAAGATCATCAACGCCGCTTCCGGCGCCGGCCACACCGGTGTCCCGGCGTTCTCGGCCTACTCGGCCACGAAGTTCGGCGTCGTGAGCTTCACCCAGAGCGCGGCGATGGAGCTGGCGGAGCACAAGATCACCGTCAACTCCTACTGCCCGGGCATCGTCGACACCGACATGTGGGCGGAGCTCGACAAGGTGCTCGGCGCCAAGCTGGGCAACGAGCCGCGCGAGACGATGACCACGTTCGCCCAGGGCGCCGTCCTGCGCCGGGTCGAGGTGCCGGAGGACGTCGCGAACTTCGTGTCCTACCTGGCCGGCCCGGACTCGGACTTCATGACCGGCCAGTCCGTCGTCATCGACGGCGGCATGGTGATGCGGTAGCCAGTACGCCCTTCCGGCGACCGGCTGCTTTCCCGGACGTTGGCGATGTCGACCTTCCCGACATCGCCGGCGTCCGTTTTTTCGTGCCGCCGGTCAGAACTCCTCGACCAGCCCGACGATGACACCCTCGGGCCCGCGGACGTTGCAGTAGAGGCAGTAGTCGCCGAACCGCGCCACCTCGCCCACGAACTCGGTGCCGATGGCGCGCATGCGGTCGAGGGTCTCGTTGAGGTTGTCGACGACGAACGTGATGCGCGGGATGCCCGGCACGTTCAGCGGCGCCTTGGGCGCGGAGCCCTCGGCCACCGGCTGGCGGAACACCGACAGCTCGATCCGGCCGCTGCCGTCCGGGGTCTTGACGAACGCGACGTCCGACACGACGCCTTCCAGCCCGATGAGCTGGTCGGTCGCCTTGCCTTCGACCGTCGTCTCGCCTTCCAGCTCCATGCCGAGCTCCTGGAAGAACGCGACCGCGGCTTTGAGATCTTCGACCACAATGCCGACGTGGTCCAGTCGTTGAATTCCCATGGTCCCAGTATAGGGGCCGCGGTTACTTTCCGCCGCGCGGCCCCGCAATTTCGGAGGTCCTTCCCGGCGGTGCACCAAGTGAACGCCGAGATGGCGACCGGGAATGGCCCGCAGGCCCTTCCCGATCGCCATCGGAAGGTTTGAATCGCCGAAAACCGGTTTTACTCGTCCGGGTATTCGTCGTGTCGGCGGATCCCCTTCACCGGACCGGAGTAACGGTCTTCCGGCTTCTCCCACGGCTCCTGCCGGCCCAGGGCCGTCAGGTCGAGCGCGTGGAACGTCGAGTCGAACACCTCGGTGCCCCGCGCGTACGTCGAGTACGTGTGGAAGATGCGCTCGCCGTCCCGCAGGAAGACGCTGATGCCGGGCACCTCCATGCCGGGGAACTCGGTCAGGCCCCGCGCTTCGAGGGCCGCGCGGTCCTCGAAGTTGTGGTTCGGCGGCGCCACCTTGTCGTCCAGCGTCACGTGGAAGTCGTAGTTGAAGTCGCTGCCACCCGAGGAGTACCAGTCGAAGTTCCAGCCCATCCGCTCCCGGTAGGCGAGCAGCTTCGCCAGCGGCCCGCGCGAAACGACGGCGATCGTCGTGTCGCGCTGGTTCAGGTGGGACCAGTTGCCGAAGTGGTCGACGAGGAACGAGCAGGCCGGGCAGCCTTCGTCCCAGTCGGGGTGGAACATGAAGTGGTAGACGATGAGCTGACGGCGGCCCTGGAAGAGGTCACCCAGGTCGAGCTTGCCGGCCGGACCCTCGAAGACGTAGGTCTTCTCGATCTCGGTCATCGGCAGTTCCCGGCGGGCCGCGCTCAGCGCGTCCTTCGCCCGGGTGAACTCCTTCTCCTTGACGAGGAATTCCTTGTGCGTGGTGTACCACTCGTCCTGGGAAACGATTTTCGGCAGGCTCATAGCCGCCCCTTCCCTCTCTGGCGACGCGAAATCGGCATCGGCAGCCTACTCGGCCGGCTAGTGCGTTTGTGGCCGATTCTGGGATGAATCGGCCACTGACCGCAACTCCTATCGTGCGGTCTCCCGGATCAGCTCCGCCGCACGTTCCGCGATCGCGATCACCGCCGCGTTCGGGTTGCCGCGCACCCCGGTCGGCATCACCGAGGCGTCGGCGACCCGCAGGCCCTCGACACCGTGCACGCGCAGCCCCGGGTCGACCACCGCGCCGAGCGCGCAGGTGCCGGCCGGGTGGTACGTCGAGTGCGCGTACGCCCGGATGAAGGCGTGCAGGTCCGCGTCCGAGCCCGACTCGGGCACGCGGTACGGCGTCGTGGTGTACGGCGCCAGCGCGGGCTGCCGGGCGATCTCGAGCGCGACCCGCAGCGCCTCGGCCGCGGCGGCCAGGTCCTCGGGCTCGGCGAAGTAGTTGTGCACGATCTTCGGCTTCGCCGTCGGGTGCGGCGAAGCGAGCGACACGCTGCCGCGGCTGAGCGGGGTCAGCATGCTCGGGCCGAACGACACCGCGTGCCCGGTCGGCGTGCCGAGCCCGCCGTCGGAGAACATCACCGGCGCGGCCAGGAACTCCGCGTCCGGGGCGGCCAGCGCCGACGACGTCCGGATGAAGCCACCGGCTTCGGGACCGTTCGAGGCGAGCGGCCCGGTCGCGGACTCCATGTACTTCGCGACGTTCTCCGGCGCGCCCGCGGCGAGCAGGCTGATCGGCTGCTCGTGGGTGTAGACGAGCGGGATCATCGCGTGGTCCTGCAGGTTCGCGCCGACGGCGGGCAGGTCCGCGACCACCGGCACGCCGAGCGCACCGAGCAGGCCGGCCGGCCCGATCCCGGACAGCTGCAGCAGGTGCGGCGAGTTGTACGCCCCGGCGGACACGACCACCTCGCGCTCGGCGCGGACGGTCACCTCCTCGCCGTGGCGGACGCCGGTGACCCCGACCGCGCGGCCGTTCTCGACGAGCACGCGGTGCACCCGCAGGTTCGTCTCGACCGTGAGGTTCGGCCGGCCCGCGGCGGGGTGCAGGTAGGCGGTCGCGGTGCTCTCCCGGCGGCCGTCGCGCTGGGTGACCTGGAACTCGCCGAAACCGTCCTGCTCGGCGCCGTTGAAGTCGTCGTTGCGCTTGAACCCGGCCTCCGCCGCCGCGTCGACGAACGCGGCCGACATCGGGTTCTTCGAGCGGCCGTCGGACACCCGCAGCGGGCCGCCGGTGGCGTGGAACTCCGACTCGCCGCGCTCGTTGTCCTCGGCGCGCAGGAAACACGGAAGCAGGTCGGCGTAGCTCCAGCCCGGCTGCCCCCAGCCGTCGAAGTCGAGCCGGTTGCCGCGGACGTAGATCATGTTGTTCGTGGCGCTGGACCCGCCGAGGACCCGGCCGTGCCCGAGGTAGACGCGCCGGCGCTGCAGGTGCGGCTCCTCGTGCGTGTCGTGGTCCCAGTCGAAGTCGGTCCGGAACAGCTTGGCGAAGCCGACCGGGACGTGGATGTCCTGCTCGGCGTCCGGGCCGCCCGCCTCGACCAGGCAGACGCGGACGTCCGGGTCCTCGCTCAGCCGGGTGGCGAGCACGGCCCCCGCCGAACCGGCGCCCACGATGACGTAGTCGTACATTCTTGCGCTCCTCAAAGGGAAAGTCCGTGGTGGGTGGGTCAGGCGGCGAGGTCGTCGCGCTCCGGCCGGACGAGCCGGACCGGGCCGGTGGCCGGGGTGCCGTCGCCGTCGGGGTCGCGCTCGGCGCCGGCGGCCAGCTCCGCGTACCGCTCGGGCCGGCGCGCCTTCAGCCAGGTGGCGTAGCCGACGCCGACGGCGGCCGCGACGAGCAGCACCCACGGCAGCGAAGCAACAATGGGGTTCTCGCTCCCGGTCAGCAGCGAGAAGTTGCCGATCAGCAGCACGGCCGACACCGCGAGGCCGGCGAAGCCCAGCCCGGGCGCCAGGAACGTGCGCCACCAGTGCCGTCCGGAGCGCCGGGCGAAGAACCCGATCACCGACAGCGCGGCCGCGGCCTGGATCACGATGATGCCGAGCGTGCCGAGGCCGACCATCGTGGTGGACAGGCCGAGGTACGGGTCGGCACCGGCGAGCGCGAAGATCGCGACGACCAGCACGCAGAACAGGGTCTGCGTCAGGCTGGCCTTGTGCGGGGAGCCCGACTTCGGCCGCGACGCGCCGAGGAAGCGGGGCAGCACGCGCTCGCGGCCCAGCACGAACAGGTAGCGGTTCGCGGCGCCGTGCATGGCGAGCATGCCGGCGAACAGGCTGGTGACGAGCAGCAGCTGCATGATCCCGGTGATGGCGGTGCCGAGGTAGTCGTCGCTGAGGTTGAAGAACAGCAGACCCTGCTGCTCGCCGGCGGCGGCCTGCAGGCGGTCCGGGCCGACCGCGCCGACCCCGACCCAGCTGCTCAGCGCGTAGAACACCGACACGAGCACCACGGAGATGTAGGTCGCCCGCGGCACGCTCTTCTTGGGGTTGCGGGCTTCCTCGCCGTACAGCGCCGCGGATTCGAAGCCGATGTAGGAGATGAAGGCGAACATCAGCGAGACGCCGACAGCGGTCCCGAAGACCGTGCCCGGCGAGAAGGAGGCGCTGGGGAACGAGGCGAAGCCGTGACGCGCGATGACGGCGCCGTCGAGCAGCACGAGGATGCCGACCTCGGCCAGCATGAGCACGGCGAGGACGCGGACGCTCAGGTCGATCGCGCGGTACCCCAGCAGCCCCATCAGGAGCAGCCCGACGCCGGCCCAGACGGGCCACGGCAGGTCGAGCCCGAACGCGGCCCCGGCCAGCTGCGCGAAGTAGGCGAACGCGCCGGTGAGCCCCACGGTGGCGGTGTTGTAGGCGATCGCCGCGACCAGCCCGCCGCCGACCGCCGCGCGCTTGCCGAGCCCGGCGCCGATGTAGGTGTAGAAACCGCCGGTGTCGACGATCCGGCGGCTCATCGTGGCGTAGCCGACGGAGAAGCACAGCAGGGTGAGCCCGGCGAACACGAACATGGCGGGGAAGCCCGCGCCGTTGCCGATGGCGAACGCCAGCGGCACGGTGCCGATCATCGACGCCATCGGCGCCGCCGCCGCCACGACGAGGAACACGATCTTCGGGGTGCCCAAGGTGCCGCGCAGCCGGTTTTCCGGTGGTGGGGATGACTGGTTCATGGCTACCTGCAGCTCTCGTTGCCGTTGGGGATGGGCCGCCGCTCGCGGTCGTGTCCAGGGTGGCGCACCCCTCGCCCGGGGGCTTCTCCGTTGCTGCGCCGAAACGACGTCCCCGCAACGTCGGAGCTGACCGGGGAATTCCGTGCGGAATCACCGGGACAGCCTATGAGAAACGCATATGGAGAGTGTGCGGAATGCTTTCTGCTAGCATCGGGCGCATGCGCAAACTCATCGTTCAGCAATGGGCCACTGTCGACAACATCGTCGCCGAGGAAGACGGCGGCCTGAGCTTCGTGTCCGGCGAGCCGTTCGACGACAACACCACGAGTCCCTTCCAGGACAGCGTGATGGCGTTCATCGACTCGGTCGACACGATGATTCTCGGCGCCAACACCTACAACATGTCCGTCGGTTACTGGCCGACCGCCGAAGACCAGGGTGTCTACGGCAAGAAGGTCAACGCCCTGACCAAGTACGTCGCCTCCACGACGCTCGAAGAGGCTCCGTGGGGCGAGGACTGGCCGGCCGCGACGGTCACCGCCGACCCGGTCGCCACGATCAAGGAAATCAAGAAGAAGAAGGGCAAGGACATCTGGGTGTGGGGCAGCCTCACCCTCGTGCGCGCGCTGTTCGAAGCGGGCGTCGTCGACGAGGTCCAGATGCGTGTCTGCCCGGCCACCCGCGGCAAGGGAACGCGCTACTTCGAGGGCAGCGAGAACCTCGAGGTCATCGAAGCCACCTCGTTCGAAAACGGCGTTGTCCTTTTGCGCTATGCGGTCAAGAAGTAAGCAAAAAGTCCGAACCACCGAAAAACGGACGCCGGCGCCACCGAGAGGGGCAGCGCCGGCGTCCGTTTCTTTTGTGTTTACCGGCCGTCCAGCGAAGCCACGAATGTCCGCAGGTCGCCGACGTACAGTTCCGGCTGCTCCAGCGACGCGAAGTGCCCGCCCCGCTCGAACTCCGACCAGTGCGTGATGGTGCGGTAGTCCCGGTCGGCGAACTTCCGGATCGGCAGCCCCGGGTCCTGCCCGAAGACCCCGACACCGATCGGGACGGTGACCGGGTTCGGCGGCACCCCGGGGGTGAAGATCGCGCCGAGGTGCTCGCCGGACTCGTAGTAGAACTGCGCTGACGAGGACGCGGTCCCGGTCAGCCAGTAGAGCGTGGCGTTGGTCAGCAGGCGGTCCCGGCCGACCTCCTCTTCGGGCGTCTTGACGGCCTTGTTCCAGTCGTGGAACTTCTCGACGATCCAGGCGAGCTGCCCGACCGGCGAGTCGGTGAGCCCGTACCCGACCGTGAGCGGGCGAGTGGACTGGACCTTCATGTAGCCGGACAGCTCGGCTTCGAACCGGCCCAGCTCGGCCAGGCGGCCGAAGTCCTCTTCGTCGAGCGTCCCCATCTCGGCCGGGTCGCCGGACGGCACGGTCAGCAGCATCGACACGTACGCACCCCGCACGTGCTCGGGCGCGATGTGGGCGAGCTCGAGGGAGATGATCGAGCCCCAGTCCCCGCCCGCGGTGACGTAGGTGTCGTAGTCGAGCTCCTGCATCAGCGTCGCCCACGCCTTCGCGACGCGCTTGACGTCCCAGCCGGGCTCGGTGACCGGCCCGGAGAAGCCGTGCCCGGGGATGGACGGGATGACCAGGTGGAACGCCTGCGCGGGGTCGAGGCCGTGCGCGCGCGGGTCGGTGAGCGGGCCGATGACGTCGAGGAACTCGACGATCGAACCGGGCCAGCCGTGCGTGAGCAGCAGCGGCGTCGCGCCCGGCTCCGCCGAGGTGACGTGCAGGAAGTGGACGTCGGCGCCGTCGATCTCGGTGATGAACTGCGGGTACTGGTTCAGCTCGCGCTCCGCGGCGCGCCAGTCGTACGTGCCCTGCCAGTACGTCGCGAGCTCGCGGAGGTAGTCGGCGGGGACGCCGCGCTCCCAGCCCGGGACCGAAACCGCGGTCGGCCAGCGGGTCGCGGCGATGCGCGTGCGGAGGTCTGCGAGCTCGGAATCGGGGATGTCGATCCGATAGGGACGCATCGAGGTCACCTTTCCTCGGCCGGGGGGTGGACAAAGGGTCCGTGCGTGCCCGCCGGAGACCCGGGGTCCATCGTCGTCGCGACCGGGTGTCCCGGCGTCTTCACCGTTGCTCCGCTGCGGGCACCTGGGCGCGGCGCAACGGAGGAGACGATCCCGCACGGGCTGCTCCCGCATCGTCGATGGAGAACGCGCGCGAGCGACGCAGCGGCGATGACAAATGACATATTTGGAGGACGTCATGTCCGGAAACGCCCTGGTGTCGGCCGACGAGCTCCGGAAGCGGGCCGAACACCTGGTGCCGCTGATCGAGTCGAAGGCGGCATCGTCGGAGCAGAACCGCTCCTTGGACGACGAAGTGGTCGAGGCGATCGCCGAGGCCGGCCTGTTCGACATGCGCCGTCCGCTCCGGTACGGCGGTCACGAGACGAGCGCGGTCGAGATGGGCGAGGTCCTGGCGACCATCGCCGCGGCCGACGCGTCGGCCGGGTGGAACACGGCCGTGTGGGCGATCGGCGACTGGATGGCCGCGGCGTTCCCGGACCACGTCCAGGACGAGGTCTTCGCGACGCCCGCCACGCGGATCTGCGTCGCGCTGAGCCCGACCGCCGTCGCGACCGAGACCGAAGGCGGCCTGGTCGTCAACGGGCGCTGGCACTTCGTCAGCGGCGCGAAGCACAGTCACTGGCAGGCCATCATGGCGATGGCGCCCGCCCCGGACGGCAGCCAGTGGCCGGTGGCCGCGCTGGTGCCGATGTCGGACCTGACGATCGACGACGACTGGCACACCTCCGGCTTCGCCGGCACCGGCAGTGTCAACACGGTGGCCGAGAACCTGTTCGTGCCGGCCGAGCGCGTCCTGCCGATGCCGCTGGTGCTCCAGGAGCAGTTCGCCTCCGAGCTCAACGCCACTTCGCCGGTGTTCCGCACCCCGATGATCCCGACCGGCGCGTCCGGCTTCATCGCCGTGGCCATCGGGATGGGCCGAGCGGCCTTGGCCGAGTTCAAGAAGTCCTTGGCGGGGCGCCCGATCGCGTTCACCGACTACGGCCTCCAGAGCGAAGCCCCGATCACGCACTTCGAGATCGCCGAGGCGGCGCTGAAGCTCGAAGAAGCCGAGTACTACGCCTGGCGGATGGCCTCCGGCCTCGACAAGAAGGGCGAAGCCGGCGAGAAGTGGACGCTCGAAGAGCGGATGCACAACCGCGGCCGGCTCGGCCGCCTCGTGCAGCTGGTCGAGGAGTCCGTCGACATCCTGGCGCGCGCGAGCGGCGGGTCGTCGATCAAGCTGAGCAAGCCGATCCAGCGGATCCGGCGTGACATCCACGCGTTCAGCCTCCACGGCCTGATGCACCCGCACACCAACTTCGAGCTGTACGGCCGTTCCCTCTGCGGGCTCGAGCCGAACACGCCCTACATCTGAGCCGGCCCGGGTCCTCGGCATCGCGCCGGGGACCCGGTTTCCGGTACCGGGACAAGGAAAAGCCCCCGGTCTCCTCGACTTCGAGGAGACCGGGGGCTTTTGTGCGGCTCAGGGGTGAGCTCAGCCGCCGATCGGGCTGCTCTGGTGGGACAGCAGCGCCCAGGTCCCGTCGTCCTGCTTCGTGACGATCCAGGTGGCGCGGATCCGGCGCGCGGGCGCGGTTTCCGTCTCACCGTCGAGGACGATGCCGCCCTGGGTGATCACCATGACGGTGTCGTCGGTCAGGTACGACACCTGCAGCGGCCAGCCCTTCACGTGCGCGCCGCGCAGGCCGCCTTCGAAGCCGGCCTTCATGAACGCGCGGATCTGCTCGCGGCTGGTCAGCTGCTCGTCCTGCATGAGCAGGCTGCCGTTCTCGGTGAACACCGACGCGAACTCGTCCGCGTCGTTGGCGGCCCACGCGTGCGTGATGCGCAGCGGCACGGTCAGCGCCACGCGGTCACGGGGATCGGTGAACTCGTGGTAGAACGAGGTGTCCTCCTCGATCCCGTACGAGGCCAGGATTTCCGGCGCGGTGGTCGGAGCGGTCATAGCGGGTCTCCTTCGTCCGGGGATCGGGGCTACCAGCGCAGAGTCGCGCCGGTGCCGCGCGGGCTGTTCTGGTAGCCGGCCAGGTACCAGACGCCGTCGTCGGCCTTGGCCACGGTCCAGGTGGAGCGGACGGCGAGCTCCGGCGAGATCTCGGTCTCGCCCGGCGCGAGGATGCCGCCGTGGGTGCGGATCAGCGCGACGGAGTCGTTCACGAGCCGCAGGTCGACCGGCTTGCCGGTGATCCGGGATCCCTTGAACGGTCCGGCGAAGGCCGCGGACAGGAACGACCGGATCTCGTCGCGGCCGACCTTGTACACGTCGCCGGGCAGGATCAGCGTGCCGTCCTTGGTGAACACGTTCACCACGGCGTCCACGTCGTTGCGCGCCCAGGCCTCGACCAGGCGCAGCGGCACGCCGAGCACCTCCTTTTGGCGCTCGCTGGTGAACGGACCGTAGTAGTCGTCCAATGTGGACTCGTCGACTTCAGAGGACACGGGTGTCCCCTCCCTTCTGTCACCGGTCGGTTGTCGTTCCCAGCGTGGCAGCCGCCCAGGCCAGGAGCGCCTTCTGCATTGCCGGTGCGGCCGCTCAGGCGGCCCGGCGGGTGCCCTCGGCGGCCTTCGCGGCGGCGATGACGGCGTCGTAGTCGGGCTGCTCCTCGATCGCCGGGACGTACTCGGCGTACACGACGGTGTCGGTCGCGTCGACCACGAACACCGCACGCGCGAGGAGGCGGAACTCCTTGATCGCCACGCCGTACGCCGTGCCGAACGAAAGGTCGCGGTGGTCGGAGACGACGCGCACGGCGTCCGCTCCGGTCGCGCCGCACCAGCGGGCCTGCGCGAAGGGCAGGTCGACCGAAACGGTCAGCACGGTGACCTCACCGAGCTCCGCGACGGCGTCGTTGAAGCGGCGGGTCTGCAGGTCGCACACCGGCGTCTCGAGCGACGGCACCACGGAGATGACGCGGACCGTCCCGGAGAGCGTGGAGAAGGTCAGCGGGGACATGTCGGGGGCGACGACAGTGAAGTCCGGCGCCGCGTCCCCCGTCGTCACAACCGGGCCGACGAGGGTGACCGGGCGGCCGCGGAAGGTCACCACGCCGGCACGTTCGGGAATCGCATTCATGGACTGGACCGCTTTCTGGGTCGGAACAGGTCCGCGCCAGCGTTGCAGCGCCACCACGACCCCGGCGTCTCCTGAGCTGCCGCATGAATGAAGACGCGTCACCGCCGGGTCGGCCGCGACCATCGTGGGGAGGTTTGTCGTGTCCTCATCGGCAGACCGACCCCCGTAACCCGCGAGAAGAGGGCCGGAATGACGACGACCGAACAGGCTCGTTTGGACGCTTACTACGGAGAGTTCACCAGCGACAAGGAGAAGGAGGTGCTCAGCGTCCCGCTGCGGCTGGTGGCGGCCTGGGCGAAGAACGACGCCGACGGTGTTGCCGACGTCTTCGTCGAGGACGGCATCCTGATCCTGCCGGGCGACGTGTACAAGGAAGGCCGCGAGGAGATCCGCGTCTTCATGAAGGCGGCCTACGCCGGGCCGTTCAAGGACAGCGGTGTCACCGGGCAGCCGGTGGACCTGCGGTTCGTGACCGATGACGTCGCGCTGATCCGCACCCACGGTGGCATCCTCGCCGCGGGCGAGACCGAGATCGCGCCGGAGCTGGCGGTGCGCTCGAGCTGGATCACGGTCAAGCGCGACGGCGAGTGGTACCTGGCCGGCTACCAGAACAGCCCGCGCGGCGCCGGCGCCACCCTTCGTTGGTAGTTCCCCTCGTTCCCCAAGGAGAGAAATTCATGAGTTCCAAGGCAGCCGACCTGGTCGCGCAGGCGAAGCAGTGGGCCGGGTACTACGGCGAGTTCCCCAACGGCGAAGAAGGAGCGGTGCTGACGGTGCCGCTGCGGCTGCGGGCCGCGTGGGACGCCGGCGACGCCAACGCGATCGCGGACCTGTTCACCGACAACGGCAGCATGCTGGTCGGCGACGAGCAGCTGCGCGGCCGTGAGGCCATCCGCACCCACCTGACCGAGCTGTTCGCCGGCGACTACCGGGGCACCAAGGTCTCCGACGAGCCGGTCCGCATCAAGTTCCTCACCGACGGTGTCGCGCTGGCCATCACCAAGGGCGGCATCCTCGCCGACGGAGCGACCGAAATCGCGCCGGAGAACGAGAACCGGGCCACCTGGGTGGTCCGCAAGGAATCCGGTGACTACAAGCTCGTCAACTACCAGACCAGTCCCCTCCGCGGCTGAGTCCACCATGCTGAAGGCCACCTCGGGGAAAAGACCTCGAGGTGGCTTTCGCGCCTTCCGGACCCGAGCGCCGTTCGCACGAGCAAATAGCTCCGTGTCGTTTCGGCGGGTCCGGGCTTACGTTCGGGCGGTGGCGAACGAACTGACGATTCCCCTCCTGCCCTGTCCGTCCATCACCGAGATCGCGTCGTTCTACGAGATGCTCGGCTTCGAGATCACCTACCGGCAGACGCGGCCGAACCCGCACGTGGCGGTGCGCCGGGAAGACATCAACCTGCACTTCTTCGGCATGGAAGGCTACGACCCGGCGCAGTCGTACAGCACGTGCCTGGTCATCGTGCCGGACACCAGCGAGCTGTTCGAGGCGTTCGCGGCCGGAATGCGCTCCGTACACGGAAAACTGCTCGTCTCCGGCATCCCCCGCATGACCCGCCCCCGGCTGCGCAACGACCGCTACACGGGCTTCACGGTCATCGACCCAGGCGGCAACTGGATCCGGATAAACAGGGCCACCAAGGAACCCGAGGCACAGACGAAGCTGGCCAAGGCCATGGAGAACGCAGCAAGACAGGCAGACGCCCGCGGCAACGAACCCCAAGGCCTGAAGATCCTGGAAGGCGCCCTAAAGCGAGCAACCGGCACCGAACCCGAGTTCCAGGCAGCCCAGGACTACCGCGACGAACTCATCGAACGGATCAAAGGTGCCTGAGCCGCGCCCAGGCACTCGATCGCGGACAAACGAAAGGTGACCACGACTGGGGGTCCGGGGGCGAAGCCCTCCGGGCGGGGTCTGGGGGTTGCACCCCCAGAAAACACAACGAGCGAGGAAGGTCCGCGTTTTCTGCGGACATTCCTCGCTCGCGAGCGAGTGGAGCTGAGGGGAATCGAACCCCTGACCTTCTCGATGCGAACGAGACGCGCTACCAACTGCGCTACAGCCCCTTGATCGTGCTCGTAGAGCTTAGCAGTGCCCTGCGAGCACAATCCGCCGGGGGGTCACTCCCCGACGGCCCGGCGATAAGGCCCGGTCCCGGGCTCGTCGAGCTCCTCGAACGCGGGGTCCTCGTCGTCGAGGTCGACGACGACCGCGCTGCGGCGGACGCGGGACGTCGGTGACGGGCGGCGCTCGACGACCTCGCGCCGGACCGGCTCGACGACCTCGACGTCCTCGGCCTCGTCGAGCTCGACCGGCTCTTCTTCCTCGATCTCCGGACGCGGCTCGGGGTGCCGCGGCGCGCGGGTGCTGTTGAAGCGGGCGAGCCGGCGCTGCCGGATCTCCTCCTCGATGCGCACCTGACGGCGCAGGTACACGAGGTACCCGACCAGCGCGACGTCGGCGGCGCCGTGGCCCCACCAGGCCAGCGGGGTGAGGAAGCCCGCCACGGCGGCGGTGGCCACCGCGATCACGAGCAGGATGACGACGACGCGCTGCCGGAAGCCGTACTTCGCGCGGGCCGCGATCTCCGCCGCTTCGGGGTCGAAGCCGCCGCGGCCGGGCCGGTAGCCGGGCCGGTCGCGCTCGGCTCGCGAGCCGCCCTTGGGCTGCGGGAGCGGGTCGGGTTCGGGCTCCTCGTCTTCGAGGTCCTCGTCGAGCTCGGCTTCGAGCTCCGCGAGGTCGTCCTCGACCGAGGGCCGGGACTTCACCGGCTGGTCGGACATGGCGAATTCCTCCCGGTCTTCGTTGCGTCCACTGCGCACCACCCTGGCCGCGAGCGCGGAGTCGGTCGTCCGGGCGACCTGCTGCCGTCTGCGCGCGACCATGGGCACGAGTACGACGAGCCATGCCGCGGCCAGCGCGACGATGATCACGGAACTGGGCATCTCCCGTCACCTCCCCCGATCCTTCACCTGAAATCACGCTAGTCACAGGAGTAACAGATCGGGCGGAGGCTCGCCGGGTTCGATCACGGAAATGCCTCACCGGATTAGGTGATTCTCACTGCATGTGGTAACGCGCTCACTGACCCGGGTGGGTAATCACCCTCAGGCGTAGTCCGCGCGGCCCGTCGAGACGAGCCGGGACACCAGCCCGGACCCGGTCTCCTCGCGCGTCACGGCGAAGCAGTAGTGGTCGCGCCAAGCGCCGGCGACGTCGAGGTAGCGTTCGAACAGCCCCTCCTGCCGGTAGCCCGCTTTGGTGAGAACCCGCAGGCTGGCGACGTTTTCCGGCCGCACGGTGGCCTCCAGCCGGTGCAGCCCGGCCGTCCCGAACGCGTGGTCGGTGACGAGGGCGACGGCGGCCGTCGCGACCCCGCCGCGGACCACGTCGGACGACACCCAGTACCCGATCCAGGCGGACCGCAGCGACGCCCGGATGACGTTACCCACAGTGATCTGGCCCGCGAGACGACCGTTCAGGGTGATCGTGAAGGGCAGGCACTGACCACGCCGTGCGAGCGAACGCAGCGCCGCCCACTGCGACGGCCACGACCAGAAGGCGTTGCGTTCCGGCCACGGGCCGACGCCGGTCGGCTCCCACATTTCGAGGTGCGCCCGGTCCCGGAGCCGGATCCGGCTCCATTCGCCGGCGTCGCGCAGCCGGACCGGCCGGACCGCGACCTCGCCCGCGGGCACGCGCAGCGGCCCGAGCCGCGCCGGCCAGCCCGGGTGGCGGCTTTCGACCGGGTAGGACACGCCGGACACGGAGTTCATCAGGCCCGTTGCGCCAGGAACGTGACCTGGACCTGCTCGCCCGCGGGGACGTCGGTCATCTCTTCCGGCACGTTGATCAGGCAGTTCGCCTCGGCCAGCGATGCGAGCAGGTGCGCCCCGGACTGGCCGAGCGGCTGGACGAGGTACTCGCCGTTGGCCTCGTCGCGCAGGAGCTGGCCGCGCAGGTAACCACGCCGCCCCTCGGTCGAGGTGATCGGCGAGAGCAGCCGCGCGCCGACGATCCGCCGGTGCGGGTTGCGGGTCCCGCGCGCCGCCCGGATCAGCGGCCGCACCAGCACCTCGAACACCACCAGCGCGCTCATCGGGTTGCCGGGGATGAGGAACGTCGGCACCGAGTCGGGGCCGAGCCTGCCGAACCCCTGCACCGAGCCGGGGTGCATCGCCACCCGCGTCATGTCGATCCGGCCGAGGTCGGACAGCGCCGCGTGGACCTCGTCGCCGGAGGAGCCTCCGGCGCCGCCCGCGACCACGACGATCTCCGACATCAGCAGCCGGCCCTCGACGATCTCCCGCAGCCGCTTCGGCTCGCTCGCCACGATGCCGACCCGGCTGACCTCGGCGCCCGCGTCCCGCGCGGCCGCGGCCAGCGCGTAGGAGTTGACGTCGTAGACCTGCCCGACCGACGGCGTCCGGTCGATGTCGACCAGCTCGTCGCCGACCGACACGATCGAGACCCGCGGCCGCGGGTAGACGAGGACCTTCGCGCGGCCGACGGCGGCGAGCAGGCCGACCTGCGCCGAGCCGATCGTGTCGCCGTTGCGCACCGCGACGTCGCCGATCTGGACGTCTTCGCCGGCGCGGCGCACGTACCCCGCCGACGGCACCGAGCGGTGCACGGTGACCCGGGCCTGGTGCCCGTCGGTGTAGGCGAGCGGCACGACGGCGTCGGCCAGCGTCGGCAGCGGCGCGCCGGTGTCGACCCGCACCGCCTGGCCGGGCTGCAGGCGCCGCGGCTGGCGCGAGCCCGCCGCGATCTCCCCGACGACCGGCAGCTGCACGGGCTCCTCGCCGGCGGCGCGGACGTCGACGCTGCGCACCGCGTACCCGTCGACCGCGGCCTGGTCGAAGCCGGGCAGCGCGTGCTCGGCGACGACCTCCTCGGCGCAGAGCAGGCCCTGGGCCTCGGAGATCGCCACCCGCACCGGCTGGGGCCGGACGGCGGCGTCCAGCGTCATCGAGATCTGCGCGTCGACCGAGCGGAACTCGGCCTCCTCCTCGGCCACTTCGGGCCGTGCCGCGTCGAGGGATTCCGTCATGGGCGATCTGTCCCGATCCGTTCCGTCAGCCACGCCCGTAAAGATGGACCGTACTCGGGCGTTTCAAGCGCGAAATCGACCGCGGCGCGCAGGAAACCACCCGGATTCCCCAGGTCGTGGCGTCCGCCGCGGTGCACGACGACGTGCACAGGGTGTCCTTCGGAGATCAGGAGCGCGACCGCGTCGGTCAGCTGCAGCTCCCCGCCGCTGCCCGGCGTGATCCGCTTCAGCGCGTCGAAGATCGCCCGATCGAGCAGGTAGCGCCCGGCCGCGGCGTAGGTCGACGGCGCTTCCTCCGGCTTCGGCTTCTCGACCATCCCGTGCACGCGCTTGACGTCTTCGTCGTCGGTGTCGGTGACGTCGAAGACGCCGTACGGCGAGATCTCGGCCTTCGGGATGTCGAACGCGCAGAGCACGCTGCCGCCGTGCTGCGCCCGCACCGCGCTCATCCGCTCGAGCACGCCGGTGGGCAGCACGAGGTCGTCCGGCAGCAGCACGGCGACCGCCTCGTCGTCCGGTTTCAGGTTCGGCTCGGCCTGCGCGACGGCGTGGCCGAGCCCGAGCGCCTGCTCCTGGATGGCGGTCTCGACGGCGAGCAGGGCGGACCCTCGACGCACCTTCTCCAGCAGCTCGGTCTTGCCCTTGGCCTCGAGGTTCTTCTCGAGCTCGGGCTGCTCCTCGAAGTACCGGACGACGGCGTCCTTGCCCGGCGAGGTCACGATGACCAGGCGTTCGGCGCCCGCGGCGGCGGCCTCGGCCGCGACCAGCTCGATCCCCGGCGTGTCCACCACCGGCAGCAGCTCCTTGGGCACGGCCTTCGTCGCCGGCAGGAAGCGCGTGCCGAGGCCGGCGGCAGGCACGATGGCGGTTCTGAACGTCTGGGAGGTTGCGGCGCCCGTCATGGGCGCAAAGCCTAACGTGAGGTCATGCATGCGCTGGGCAATGAGCACCTGAGCAAGGCGGAGTGGCGCGCGCGGCTTTCGGGCGCGCGAGCGGCCCAGACCCCCGAATCACACGCCCAGGAGGCGTCGGCGCTGGTCAACGCGGTGTCGAAGGTCACAGCCACGACCGTGTGCGCCTACCTTCCCTTCGGTGTCGAACCGGGCACGGCGGCGCTCGCCGACGCGCTGGCCGCCGGCGGCGCGCGGGTGCTGCTGCCGGTCATCCGGGCGCGGTCGGAACCGCTCGACTGGGCCGAGTACACCGGCGAGGCCGATCTCGTCCCCAGCCTGTTCCGCGGGATCCGCGAGCCCGGCGGGAAACGCCTGGGTGCCGGCGCCGTCGGCGCGGCGGAGCTGGTCCTGGTGCCCGCGTTGGCCGTGGACCACCGGGGAGTGCGGCTCGGCCGGGGCGCCGGCCACTACGATCGTTCGCTGGTGTTCGCCGCGCCCGGAGCGGCCCTGCTCGCCGTCGTGCGGGACGACGAGCTGGTCGAGCGGCTGCCCGGGGAGGCTCACGACGTGCGCATGAGCGGGGCCTTGACGCCCGCTCGAGGCGTGCTGGAGCTGCCGATGTGAGCAACAAGGAATTGCTTTCGGGGAATGTCATCCAGCACAATTGGGTTGGCACTCTTGTCGGATGAGTGCCAGTGAAGGAGCCGTCAGTGCCTACGTACCAGTACGCCTGCAAAGAATGCGACCACCGGTTCGAAGCCGTGCAGTCGTTCTCGGACCCCAGCCTGACCGTGTGCCCGCAGTGCTCCGGCACGCTGCGCAAGGTCTTCAGCTCGGTGGGCGTCGTCTTCAAGGGCAGCGGTTTCTACCGCACCGACTCGCGCGACTCGAGCAAGTCGAGCACCGCGTCGGCCCCGGCGAAGAGCGAGACCAAGACCGAGACGAAGTCGGACACGAGCTCGGCATCTTCCTCCTCGACCACGACGAAGACGACCGCCGCGGCCTCCTGAGCCGCCAGTTGTCCACAACACCCCGGTTGTCCACAGATGCCGGACGAAGCCCTTCCGGCGGCTCGTCCGGCTTCCCTAACGTCGATCTCGTGCGGCACCGCGCCGCACCCGATCCGACCGAGGGGGACCCGTGGACGTCCTGGCGAAGCTCCACCCACCTGACCTGACCCGGCTCCAGGGCCGGCGGACGCGGCTGATGCGCCGCTGGCTCGCTGCCTGCCTCCTGCTGACCGGCGCTCTGCTGTTCGCCCATCCCGGCTCCGCTCGAGGCGCGCCGACGACTCCGACGGTCGTCGCGGCGCACGACCTCCCTTCCGGCGCGGCTCTGCGCGCCGCCGACGTCCGGCTGGCCGACCTCCCCGACGACGCACGCCCCTCGGGCGTGCTGAGCACCCTCGACGTCGTCGACGGGCAGCTGCTGGCGGGCGCCGTCCGGGCCGGTGAGCCGTTGACCGACGTCCGCCTGGCTTCGGCCATCCCCGCCTCGGGTGATCCCGGCACGGCGACCGTGCCGGTCCGGCTGGCCGATGCCGCCGTCGCCGACTTGCTGAGGCCCGGCCGGCGCGTCGACGTCGTGGCGGCGCCGGAACCGGGGGTGCCCGCGTCCGTGCTGGCCGGTGGCGCGACGGTGGTGACGGTCGAGCACCAGGAGAAGGCGATCGGGAAGGGATCGCTGGTGCTGCTCCGGCTCCCGGAGGCGACCGCGACGAAGGTGGCGGCGATTTCACTGGAGCGAGCGGTAACGGTTACTCTCCGCTAGCCCTCACCAGCCCCGTCTTCGAGGAGAGAAAGTGCTCAAGGGTTTCAAGGACTTCCTGATGCGCGGCAACGTCGTTGACCTCGCCGTCGCGGTGGTCATCGGCTCGGCGTTCACGGCGATCGTCACGGCGTTCACGAACGGCCTCATCAAGCCGCTGATCAGCACGATCGGCGGCACGGACGCCGCGAAAGGCCTCGGCTACCAGATCTTCGCCAACAACGACGCCACGTTCCTGGACTTCGGCGGCGTGATCAACGCGGCGATCAACTTCGTGCTGGTCGCGGCGGTGGTCTACTTCGTGATCGTGCTGCCGGTGAAGCACGTCCAGGAGCGGCGCAAGCGCGGCCAGGAGCCGGGCCCGGCGGAGCCGACCGACGTCGAGCTGCTCATCGAAATCCGCGACCTGCTGCGCGCCCAGGCCCAGCGCGACAACGGCCGCGGCTGAAGCCGTCAGCGGTCGTGGTGCGGTGGCCGGTTCTCCCGGTACCAGTCGTCCGGGAGGCCGGTGCGCCGGTCGGGGTCACGTTCGTCGGAGGTCGTCTCGGGCAGGACGTCCCCGAAGATCTCGTCCACCCGGCGGCGCCATTCGCCACTGGTCTTGGGGTCGCGCTCCGGTCCCGGCATGCGCCCAGTGTCCCACGACGCGTTCTTTGACAACTCCAGAGCGAACCTCGAAGCCGGGAGCGACGGGCATCCCGTCACCCCCAGCCGGGGTCAGACCTCCTCGAGGCCCGAGAGCTCGTCGATCACGTGCGGCACGAGCGAGGTCAGCGTCGCCATGCCGTCGCGCACCGCGGAGCGCGAGCCGGCCAGGTTGACCACGAGGGTGCTGCCGGAGACGCCCGAGAGGCCTCGCGAGATCCCCGCGTCGACGGCGCCGGCGGCCAGACCGGACGCGCGGATCGCCTCGCTGATGCCCGGGATCGGCCGGTCGAGCACGCCGGCGGTGGCGTCGGGGGTGTTGTCCCGCGGCAGCACACCCGTGCCGCCGACGGTGATCACCAGGTCGGCACCGCCGATCACGGCGGTGTTGAGCGCGTTGCGGACATCCACGATCTCGGCTCCGACGACCACCACACCGTCGACGATGAAGCCGGCTTCTTCGAGCAGCTCGGTGACCAGCGGTCCCGTGGTGTCCTCGTGCTCGCCGTGCGCCACGCGATCGTCCACGATGACCACGAGGGCCCGGCCCAGCCGTTGTGCACTCCGTTCCATGGCGCCCACCGTAGTCGGTTTCGGCCTCCCGGCGCCGGGAGGTGCCGGGTGAGTTCTGACGATCCGGTGACGCCGCCGCGCACACCTGGGCACGCCCCCGCGTGACCCCCTAGCGTGGCCGGTGTGCGCGTACTGGTCACCGGCGGAGCCGGGTTCATCGGGTCACACATCGCCGATCTGCTCGTCGAGGGGGGTGACGAGGTCGTGGTACTCGACAACCTGCTCCAGAAGGCGCACGGTTCCCGCACCCCACCGGCGTACACCTCCCGGCACCGGTTCCTCCTCGGCGACGTCACCGACACCGAAATCGTCGCGGAGCTGCTGGACGGCGTCGACGCGGTCTGCCACCAGGCGGCGGTGGTCGGGCACGGCGTCGACCCGTCGGACGCGCCGTCGTACGCGCTGCACAACGACTACGGCACGGCGATCGTCCTGGCCGCGATGCACGCGGCCGGGGTGCGGAAACTGGTGCTGGCGTCCTCGATGGTCGTCTACGGCGAAGGCCGGTACGCGTGCCCGGACCACGGCGTGGTGACCCCGTCACCGCGCCGTCAGTCCGATGTGGACGCCGGCCGCTTCGAGCCGCGCTGCCCGGCCTGCGACGCCGAGCTGGGCTGGCGGCTGGTGCCCGAAGACGCGCCGTTGAACCCGCGCAGCTCGTACGCGGCGTCGAAGCTCGCGCAGGAGCACTTCGCCGGCGCGTGGGCGCGCCAGTCGGGCGGCAGTGTGTGGGCGATGCGCTACCACAACGTCTACGGCCCGAGGATGCCGCAGAACACCCCGTACGCGGGGGTGGCGTCGCTGTTCCGCTCGGCCTTGGAGCGCGGCGAAGCCCCGCGTGTGCTGGAGGACGGTGGCCAGCAGCGCGACTTCGTGCACGTCCACGACGTCGCCAGGGCGAACGTCCTGGCTCTCCGGACGGACGGCCCGGAGGGCGACATCACGCCCCTGAACGTCTGCTCGGGCACCCCGCACACGGTGGGCGAGCTGGCCGAGGAGCTGGCCCGCGCCTGCGGCGGCCCGGCCCCCCAGGTGGTCGGCGGCGCCCGCACGGCCGACGTCCGCCACGTGGTGGCCGACCCGGCCCGCGCCCGCGAGCTGCTGGGGTTCACCGCGGAGATCGGTTTCGCCAAGGGCATGGCCGACTTCGCGACGGCCGAGCTGCGCGACCCGGTCTGACGGCCCGGCCCTCTTTCCCGATCAGGGCTTCCCGGCGAGGTACGAGCCATCGCGCGGCCGGCCTCACCCGGGGGCGGGCCCGTATCCGCTCGTCTGCGGCCGTGTGAGCGGGAGCAGGCGCCGTTGTCGGTCAGCACCCGCCGAACGGTGATCCCGTAACCCGCGAGTCGCGAGGCCTCCGCAACCTCCCCAGGCAGCGCGGCTAGGACATCGCCAAGGGCAGCCGGACCTCGAACCGGCACCCGGGGCCGTGGTTGTGCACCCCGATCTTCCCGCGGTGGGCCTCGACCAGCCCCTTGGCGATGGCCAGGCCGAGCCCGCCGCCGCTGGTCGTGCCACCGCGTTCCGGGGTCCGGGCCTGCGTCCCGCGGAAGGCGACGTCGAAGACCCGGCTGATCTCGTCGTCCGGGATGCCGCCGCAGGAGTCGTCGACGGCCAGCAGCGCCTCGTCGCCGTCGACCCCGATCTGGACCGCGACCGTCCCGTCGGGCGGCGTGTGGCGGATCGCGTTCGAGACCAGGTTCCGCACGACCCGCGCCAGCTCCGGGTCGCTGCCGTTCACGACCGGCCACGTCGACGCGTTCGCGAGCACCCGCACCCGCTTCCGCTCGGCGACCGGCGACTGGGCCGCGACGGCGTCGCTGACGACGTCCCGCAGCGGCACCGCGGACATGGTCAGCTCGAGCGCGCCCGCGGTGATCCGCGAGAGCTCGAACAGGTCGCCGACCATCGCGGAGAGCCGGGTGGTTTCGCCGCTGATCCGCTGGGCGTAGTCGGCGACTTCGCCGCGTTCGGACACCACGCCGTCGGCCAGCGCTTCCGCCATGGCCTGGATGCCGGCCAGCGGGCTGCGCAGGTCGTGGCTGATCCACGCGACCAGCTCCCGCCGGGACGCCTCGGCCGCGCGCTCCCGGTTCCGGGCCTCCCGCTCCCACACGCTGCGGCGCGCGATCGCCCGGCCGAGGATGATCGCCGCGGGCACCGTGACCACCGCGACGAGCAGGCAGACCAGCAGCATCGTGGTCAGCGCCGGGGTGAACATGAACCCGCTGACGCCGAGCACACCCACCAGCGTGGCGAGCACCGGGATCAGCACCAGCACGGTCATCGTGGTGGCGAGGGAACCGCGGCGCAGCACGTAGAGCACCACTCCGCCCAGCACGGCCACCGGAAGCGCGAACAGCAGCGCCAGCGGCAGGATGTGCGACAGGTGCTCGAGGATCTCGCGAAAGGACTCGCCGGGTTCGATCACGGCTGCTCCCGGTCGTAGCGGTAGCCGACACCCCACACCGTCGCGACCCGGGCCGGCTTCGCCGGGTCGCGCTCGATCTTCTCGCGCAACCGTCGCACGTGGACGGTCACCGTGGACTGGTCCCCGAAGTCCCAGCCCCACACCTTTTCGAGCAGGTCCGCCCGCGAATAGGCGACACCGGGGTGGCCGAGGAAGAACGCGAGCAGGTCGAACTCCCTGGTGGTCAACGGAAGTTCGCGACCACCGAGCGTCGCGGTGCGCGCCGTCATCTGCAGCCGGAGGTCGCCGTCGACGAGCTCCGCGGCCGCCGGTTCCGGGCGCGGCATCCGCGCGCGGCGCAGCACCGAAGCGACGCGGAGGGCGAGTTCCTTGGGACTGAAGGGTTTCGTCACGTAGTCGTCGGCGCCGAGCTGGAGCCCGGCGATGCGGTTCTCCTCCTCGCCGAGCGCGGTGAGCATGACGATCGGCACCTGGCTGACCTGGCGCAGCCGCTTGCACACCTCGAGGCCGTTGATCCCCGGCATCATGACGTCGAGGACCACGAGGTCGGGCTCGTGCGCCGCGAACTTCGCCAGTCCTGCGGCGCCGTCTCCGGCCTGGTCGACGGTGAACCCGGCGACCTCGAGGTAGCGGCGCACGACGTCGCGGACCGTCTCGTCGTCGTCGACCACGAGCACGCGCCCGGCCTGATCGTTCATCACGTCTCCCTCACCAGCCGGTCAGCAGCAGGTGGTTGACCGCCAGCGCCGTCGCCGCCTGCGCAGCGAGCCACCAGCGCCGGCCGGGCCGCGGCAGCAGGGCCGTCATCGGCAGCAACCACACCCCGAACGGTAGCCAGATCCGTTCGGTCTCGGCTTTCGACAGGCCCGAGACGTCGGCGAACACGATGGTGAGCAGGGCGGCGAGGCCGAGCAGCAGCACCGGGTCGGCGAACACGCCACGGCGTTGGCGGGGCAAGAAGGCCTCGGTGAGCCCACGCCGGAGGGCGGCGATCACCGCCGGCCCGAGGGCCATGGACACCGCGGCCAGATCCGCCCAGACCCAGTACGAATAGGGCCGGACCAGCGCGACGCCCTGGTAGTAGCGCTCGACGACCAGGTGGTACCCGTCGAGCCACCAGAAGCCCGCCCAGGCGAAGACCCCGACGACGACGAGCGCCGCGGCGATCGCCAGGGCCGCCGCCCGCCACTGGCGGCCGAGCACCGCCACGGCCAGGGCGAGCAGGCCGAGCAGCACCAGGCCGTACGACAGGAAGATGCCGTAGCCGAGCAGCACCCCGGCGGCCAGCCCGGCCGGCACGGCGTACCGGCGGCCGTCGGTGAACCCCTTCGCGGACAACGCGAGCAGCGCCAGGCCGGTCGCGGTCGTCCCGGCGAACAGGCCGTCCGCGGAGACGCCGATCCACACCGCGCCGGGTGTCAGGACGGCGAAGGGCAGCACGGCGCGGGCCGCGTCGGGCCGGCCGAGCAGGGCGACCGTCGCGGGCACGGCGACCGCGACCAGGCTGCCGACGAGCACCACGGCCGTCGCCGCCCAGGCCCCGCCGTGCAGGCCGAGCCGGTCCAGCCAGACGAACACGAGCGTCGCGCCCGGCGGGTGGCCGGACACGTGCGTGGTCCACGAGTGCGGCTGGAAGTCGAGGATGCGCGAGGAGAACTCGCGCAGCATCCGCGGGATGTCGGTGATCCCGGGCACCTCGTGGAGGTACTCCTGCGGAATGGTCAGGTGCCCGGCGAACCCGCGCGCCCAGCCGTCGACCATGGTCAGCGAGAAGATCCACGCGAGCGACGCGAGGTAGCCGAACGCGAGGGCGCGGCGCCACGGCAGGCGGGCGGCCAGCGCCGGCCCCTGGAGCACAACCACGGCGGCGATCAGCACGGCGAACACCGAGCCCGGGCCGACGTGCGGCAGCCAGTCGGCGAACAACGGCGGCGAATTGACGAAGATGACCACACCGGAGCCCGGCCGGTTGTAGTACAGGCCGACCGCGGGGGGGGGGGGCAGGAGCAACAAAGCGGCCTCAAAGGAAGGGAGAGCGGCCCAGCGGGGGGGGGGACACGATACGTCTAGTGCTGGGGGGTTGGG
>NZ_JBVJNO010000001.1:557983-645980 GCF_055583645.1 Amycolatopsis sp. NPDC104587 | reverse complement strand
AAACAACCACGGACACCATACCGCCCCCCCGCCCGACCCCTGCCCCCCCCTCCCCCCCCCCCCCCCCCCCCCCCCCCCCCCCCCCCCCCCCCCCCCCCCCCCCCCCCCGACGGCGAGGAGATCGGCCCGGCGGGCGCGGCGCCCGGGTCGATCGAGTGCCGGGGGTTCGGGTTCGCGCACGGGCGGCTCGGCGAGCCGCGCCGCCGGGTTCGGCTCGCTCATCGCCGTCCACCCTAGGGCCTCCGGCGGTGTTCCGCGCTGTCGGAACGGGAGCCGTAACGACGCGGTAAGAACTCGTCACACGTCATGATTCAGTAATAGCCGTAAGGGTTCTCCGTTGTCCATCGTGGACCTACGGTCGGCGCGTGACTTACTCGGAAGTGGACGTCGTCCTCCCTTGCCTCGACGAAGCGGGTGCGCTCCCCGGTGTGCTGGCCGGCCTGCCGCCGGGCTACCGCGCGATCGTGGTCGACAACGGCTCGGCCGACGGCTCGCCCGAAGTGGCGGCCTCGCTGGGCGCGAAGGTCGTCCACGAACCGCGTCGCGGGTACGGCGCGGCCGTGCACGCGGGCCTGGAAGCCGCCACCGCGGACATCGTGTGCTTCGCCGACGCCGACGGGTCCCTGGACCTCGGCGACCTGCCGCGGCTGGTGACCGCGGTCGAAAGCGGCGCCGACCTCGCCGTCGGGCGCCGGGTGCCGACCGGCCCGGGGGTGTGGCCCTGGCACGCGCGAGCGGGCAACGTCGTGCTGGCGTTGCTGCTGCGCGGGCGGGGGCTGCCGGTGCGGGACATCGCGCCGCTGCGCGCCGCGGACCGGCGGGCGCTGCTCGGCCTCGGCGTCGCCGACCGGGCGTTCGGCTACCCGCTCGAGCTGCTGATCAAGGCCCAGCGGGCCGGCTGGCGGGTCCGCGAGTTCGACGTCCGCTACGGCGAGCGTGCCAAGGGGACCAAGTCGAAGGTGTCCGGCTCGGTGCGGGGCACGCTGCGTGCGGTCCGCGACTTCGGGCGGGTGCTGGCGCGATGACCACCCCGTTCGTGCTGCTGGTCGTGGCCAAGGCGCCGGTGCCCGGGCTCGCCAAGACCCGTCTCTGCCCGCCCGCGACACCGGCCCAGGCGGCGGAGATCGCCGCGGCCGCGCTGCTCGACACCCTGGACGCCGTCTGCGCGGTGCCCGGCGCCGCGCCCGTCGTCGCCATGACCGGCCAGCTCGGCGCCGCGGCCCGCTCGGCCGAGATCGGGCTCGCGCTGCGGCGGGCCACCGTGATCCCCCAGCGTGGCTGGGACTTCGGTGCCCGCCTCGCGAACGCCCACGCGGACGCAGCCGCGGTGCACACCGGCCTGCCGATCGTGCAGATCGGCATGGACACCCCGCAGGTCACGCCGGAGTCGCTCGCCGCGGCGGCCGCACCGGTCGTCCACGACGGGCACGACTCGGTGGTCGCCCCCGCGATGGACGGCGGCTGGTGGGCGCTGGGTCTCGCCGAACCGGCGCACGCGCAGGTCCTCGCGGGCGTCCCGATGTCCCGCGACGACACCGGCGAACGCACCTTGCGCGCGCTCACCGCGTGCGGGCTGCGGCCGCGGCGGGGCGCCGAACTGTCCGATGTGGACACGATGGCGGACGCCCGCGCGGTGGCGGCGCTGTGCCCGGGTGGCCGGTTCGCCCGCGCCGTCGCGGCGGTCGACGGCCGGGCGGTCGCGTGATGACGGCCCCGGCGACCACCGGAAACGAGTTCGACCACGGCCTGCTCGGCCACCAGTGCTGGCTCGAACTGGCCAGCGGCGAGCGGATCGAGCTGCCGGTCGAACGCTGGACCGAGCCGTCCGATGGGGACGACGTGCTGCTCGACGCCTGTTCCGGCCCGACGATCGACCTCGGCTGCGGGCCCGGCAGGCTCACCGCCGCGCTGGCCGAACGCGGGGTCCTCGCACTGGGCGTGGACAGCTCACGCACGGCCGTCGGCCTGACCCGCCGTCGCGGCGGGAGTGCGTTGCGCCGCAACATCTTCGACCGGCTGCCCGGCGAAGGCCGGTGGCGGCACGCCCTGCTCGCCGACGGCAACATCGGCATCGGCGGCGATCCGGTGGAGCTGCTGCGCCGCACTGCCCGGCTGCTCGGCGCGGGCGGTGACGTCCTCGTCGAGCTGGAGCCGCCCGGCCACGGCCTGCGGCACGAGCGCGTCCGGCTGCGGCCCGGGCACGCCGACGTCGCGTGGTTCACCTGGGCGTGGGTCGGCGTGGACGCGATCGCCGAGGTCGCGTTGCCCGCCGGCTTGCGGGTCGACTGGACGACCCGGCACGGCCACCGCTGGTTCGCGCGGTTGGACCGGCCGTGAAGCTGCCGATTCCCAGTGAAGAACAGTTCAAGGCGGCGGCGCACAACGAGCGCGTGACGTCGAAGATCGGGCTGGCGCTCGCGGTCACGTTCACGACGTGCTTCATCACCGGCCTGATCAGCCACCTCATCCAGCACCCGCCGACGTGGTTCTTCTGGCCCAGCCGACCGGTCGGGCTCTACCGCGTCACGCAGGGACTGCACGTGATCTCCGGGGTGGCGTCGATCCCGCTGCTGCTGGCGAAGCTGTGGAGCGTCTACCCGAAGCTGTTCGGCCGGCCGCTCGTCCGCTCGCTGCCGCACGCGCTGGAGCGCCTTTCGATCCTCGTGCTCTCCGGCGCGGCGTTCTTCGAACTGACGACCGGGCTGCTGAACCTCGCGCAGAACTACCCGTGGGGGTTCTACTTCCCGCAGGTGCACTACGCGGTGGCGTGGCTGGCGATCGGGTCGATCCTGGTGCACGTCGCGGTGAAGCTGCCGGTCGTCCGCCGCGCGCTGGGCCGCGCAACCGTCGAAGAGGAGAAGAGCGAGCCGTCCGCCGGCTTGTCCCGGCGGGGTTTCCTGGTGACAACGGGACTCGCGACGGGTGTCGCGGTGGTCGCCACCGCCGGTGCCACGGTTCCGTTCCTTCGCGGCGTTTCCGGTCTGGCGTGGAAGACGAGCAAGGGCACGCAGGACCTCCCGGTGAACCGCACGGCGCTGGCCGCGGGCGTCACGCAGTCGGCTCGTGCCGCGGACTGGCGGCTCTCGATCCTGACACCACGCGGCACGACGGCGCTTTCACTCGACCAGCTGCGCGCGCTGCCCCAGACGACGGCGGAACTACCGATCGCGTGCGTCGAGGGCTGGAGCCAGTCGGCGATCTGGCGCGGGGTTTCCCTGCCGGCCCTGCTGAAAGCCATCGGCGCGCAACCTGGCGCGACGGTCCGGGTGTCCTCTTTGGAGCGTTCCGGGTTGTACGGCGTCAGTGTGCTCCCCGGCGAGCACACGGCCGACGAGCTGACGTTGCTCGCGCTGGAGCTGAACGGCGAAGTGCTCAACATCGACCACGGCTTCCCGTGCCGGATCATCGCCCCGAACCGGCCGGGTGTCCTGCAGACGAAGTGGGTCTCGAAGCTGGAGGTGCTGTGAAGGTCACCCGCGCTTTGCTCGCGTTGCCGGGCCTCGCCGCGCTCGCGTGGGGTGTGGTGCTGTTCGCGGAATACGCACTACCGCTACGCCCGGACGTCTACGGCACGATCGCCTGGATCATCGGCGGCCCGCTCTTGAACGACGGCGTGGTCGCCCCGCTGACAGCAGTGCTCGGCATCCTCCTCGGCCGTCTCCTGCCGCACCCGTGGAAGGTCCCGGTGGTCGTCGCGACGGTGCTCACCGGGGTCCTGGCGATCCTGGCGTTCCCGCTGCTCTGGCGCCCGTACGGCACCCCGCCCATGCCCGGCCTCCACGACGGCAACCCGGCCTTGGGCCTGACCCTCACCCTGGCCGCAGTCTGGCTGGTAGCCCTCCTGACCCCACTGGCCCGCCGTGTCGTCCCCCGAATCACACCTGTCGACCCTCCAAACACACGTGATGCCCCTCCAATCACGCAAGATGCCCCCTCAATCACGCGTGATGCCCCGCCAGACACACGAGATGCCCCGCGAGACACGACAACCGCCCCGCCCGGCACCCCAGTCCACCCTCCTGGCGCGCTAACCGACTCCCCAGGCACGCCAGCCGACCCACCGGCCAGGCCAGTCGCCTCTCCAGGCGCGCGAACCGACCCACCCGGCACACCAGCCGACCGTCCAAGCGCGCGAACCGACCCACCCGCCGCCTGACCCGGCCACAAAAACGGCCACGCGCGACCGGCATCAAGTGCCAGGTCGCGCGTGGCCTAGTGGGTCCGGCCCCGGATCACGGGGGTCGAGCCATAGCTGGTCTCGGCCGCGCCAAGGCGGCCGAGCGTCTGGAATGGATCAGTTGGCCGGGACGGGCTGCCCGCCGAGGGTCACCTCGACCGTGCGGCCGTCGGCGAGGGTGAACTTCGCCTTCTCGTCCGGCGCGCGGGTGCGGATCGCCGCGACGAGCGTGTCGGACTTGTCGATGGCGCGGTCGTCGATCTTGGTGACGACGTCGCCCGCCTTCAGGCCGGCCTTCTCCGCGGGGCTGCCGGCGGTGATGGCGCCCAGCTCGGCGCCGCCCTGCGGGGCGTCCTTCACCTGCGCGCCGATGTAGGTCTGGATCGCCTGGCCGGTCTTGATGATCGTGTCCGCGGTGCGGCGGGCCTGGTCGATCGGGATGGCGAACCCGATGCCGACGTTGCCGCTCTCGGAACCGCCCTGGCCCTGGCCGCCCGAAGCCGACTGCGGGCTGTAGATCGCCGAGTTGATGCCGATGACCTGGCCGGACATGTTCGACAGCGGACCGCCCGAGTTGCCCGGGTTGATCGCCGCGTCGGTCTGGACGGCGTCCATCACCGTCTCCTGGCCGCCGCTGCTGCCGCCCGCGCGCACCGGCCGGTGCAGCGAGCTGACGATGCCCGAGGTGACCGTGCCGGCCAGCTCGAACGGCGACCCGATGGCGACGACGGACTGGCCGACGCGCAGGTCGTCGGACCGGCCGATCTCGACCGGGGTCAGGTTGCCGATGCCGTCGACCTTGACCACGGCGATGTCGGTGGTCGGGTCTCGGCCGATGACCTTGGCGGCGGCCTTCTTGCCGTCCTGGAACACGGCCTGGATCTGCCCGCCGTTCGCGGCGACCTCGACGACGTGGTTGTTGGTCAGGATGTAGCCGTCGGTGCTGATGACGAACCCGGAGCCCTCACCGGCCCCCTGCTGCCCGCTCACCTGCAGCTCGACGACGCTCGGCGACAGCTTCTGCGCGACCGACTCGACCGAACCGGCCGGAGCGTTACCGGTCTGCTGGGCCGGCTTCGGCGCGTCGAGCGCGTTGCCGGCCGGGCCGCCGGACGACCCGCCGGTCAGGTACCCGACGGCCCCGCCCGCGACGCCCCCGACGAGCAGCGCCACCAGCGCGACGCCGGCGAGGAGCTTCCCGCCGGTGCGCTTCGGCTGCGGCGCCGGTGCGTTGTAGACGGACGTGCCGAGCATGCCGGACTGCGCGTACGGGTTCGGCGGCGGGTAGACGCTCTGCTGGGTCTGGCCGGACGGCACCTGCGCACCCGGGGCGGACCACGGGTTCGCCTGCTGCGCTCCGTACGCCGGATCGGCCCCGGTCACCGCGTGGTAGGACGGCTCGGAGTACTGCGGCGTGCCGCCGGACTCGGGCGCGGCCTGCTCGCCGTACGGCGTACCCGCCCACCCGCCTTGAGCGGCCTCCTGGCCGGGCTGGGCGTCCGCGGGGTGCCGCGGCGCCGCCGCGTCGTGCGCGTTGGGGTCGTTCTCGGTCATGCCCTCACCTTGCGCGATGGTCCTGAGAGGTTCCTGAGCCGAACCTGTGCATCGGAGATGAGTATGGCCGCTCAGCCCGCCGCGCGGAGCCGTTCCGCGATCTGTTCCGGCGTCGCGTCGTTGATCCACACCGCCATGCCCGATTCGGACCCCGCCAGGTACTTCAGCTTGTCCTTGGCGCGCAACACGGAGAACAGCTCCAGGTGGAGCCAGCCGAGCTCGCGGTCACGGCGCACCGGCGCCTGGTGCCACCCCGCGATGTAGGGCAGCGGCCGGTCGTACAGCGCGTCGCAGCGGCGCAGCACGTCCAGGTAGACGTCGGCGAAGTCGTCGCGCTCGGCGTCGGTCAGCGCCGGGATGTCCGGAACCTGCCGGTGCGGCACGATCTGCACCTGGACCGGCCAGCGCGCCGCCGGCGGCACGAACGCCGTCCAGTGCTCGCCGGACGCCACGACCCGCGCGCCGGACTTGATTTCCGCGGCGAGCACGTCGCCGAGCACCGGGCGGCCGTGTTCGGCCTGGTAGGCGCGGGCGACGTCGAGCATCCGCGCCGTCTTAGGCGTGACGAACGGGTACCCGTAGATCTGGCCGTGCGGGTGCGAAAGCGTGACGCCGATTTCCTCACCGCGGTTCTCGAACGGGAAGACCTGCTCCACACCGGGCACTTCGGACAGTCCGGCCGTGCGGTCGGCCCACGCGTCCACCACCGCCCGCACCTGCTTCGCGCTCAGCCGTGAGAAAGCGCCGTCGTGGTCGCTGGTGAAGCAGACGACCTCACACCGTCCACGCCCGGGCCGCACCGGCACCAGCCCGAGACCATCCACAGTGGACGGCTCGCCGACAACATCCTCGGCGAACGACGGGAACCGGTTCTCGAAGACGACGACGTCGTAGTCGCTTTCGGGGATTTCACTCGGCTTGCCGGGCTTGCTCGGGCACAGCGGGCAGAGGTCGGCCGGCGGCTTGTACGTCCGCGTCTGCCGGTGCGCGGCCATCGCGACCCACTCGTGGGTCAGCGGGTCGAGCCGGATCTCCGACGCGGCCGAAACCGGCGGCAGGTCACGGGTGTCCTCGGCGACGCGGTCGGGCGCGCCGGGCTGGTCGAAGTAGATGATCTCCCGGCCGTCGGCCAGGTGTCGTACGGTGCGCTTCACGCTTCCTCGGCCTCGACCGTCTCCGCCGTTTCGGCGATCATGAGTTCCCCTGCCCTTTCGGCGAGCATTTCCTTGGCTTCGTCGGAAATCCCGTCGTCGGTGACCACGACGTCGGCCTCGTCCAGGTCGGCGATCGTGGAGATCCCGACGGTGCCCCACTTGGTGTGGTCGGCGAGCACGACGAGCTTGCGCCCGGCCTCGACCAGCGCGCGGTCGGTCTCGCTCTCGGTGAGGTTCGGCGTCGTGAACCCCGGCCCGTCGGCCATCCCGTGCACCCCGAGGAAGACGACGTCGAGGTGCAGCGACCGCAGGCTGTGCACGGCGACCGGCCCGACCAGCGCGTCCGACGGCGTCCGCACGCCGCCGGTCAGCACGACGGTGCGATCCGGCTGGGTCGACCCGCGGAGCACGTCCGCGACCTGGATCGAGTTGGTCACGATGGTGAGCCCGGGAATGGCGTCGAGCGCCCGCGCGAGCGTCCACGTCGTAGTGCCGGCGGAGATGCCGATCGCGGTGCCGGGCCGGACGAGCGTCGCGGCGAGCTCGGCGATGGCTTCCTTCTGCGCGCGCTGGCGCACGGACTTCGCCTCGAAGCCGGGCTCGTCGGTGCTCTTGCCGATGACCGAGGTGGCGCCGCCGTACACCTTCTCGACGAGCCCGCGCCCGGCCAGGACGTCCAGATCGCGGCGGACCGTCATATCGGACACGCCCAGCCTGGTCACGAGGTCACTGACCCGGACCGCGCCGGTCCGGCGTGCCTCTTCCAGGATCACCGCCTGTCGCTGACGCGCCAGCACCGTTCAACTCCGTCCCCGCTGAACCTCGAGCCCCAACCACACAAAATCCTACACGATTCAACACGGCATCCGCAGGGCCGACGGGGGTGAACTTCGAATGACCAGGTCACGCCCGGGGCGGCACGCTCCGGGCGAACAACACCGCGACGGAGAACCGGTCAGCCGGGCGCCCCCGGCAGCCGGACCGTCATGAGCGCGCCACCCTCGGGCGCCCGCGCCGCGTACACGGCCCCGCCGTGCCGCTCGGCCGCGTGCTTCACGATCGCCAGGCCGAGGCCCGAACCGGGCAGCGTCCGCGCTTCCGAAGAGCGGTAGAAGCGGTCGAACACCTTCGGCAGGTCCTCCTCGGCGATGCCCGGGCCGGCGTCCGCGACCTCGACCACGGCGGTGCCGTCGCCGAGCGGGTAGAGCCGCACCCAGACCGTCGCGTCCGGCGGCGAGAACTTCACGGCGTTGTCCAGCAGGTTCAGGACCGCGCGTTCGATCGAGCTGTTGTCCCCGGTGAGCACCCACGGCTGCAGCGAGACGTCGAAGTTGATCTCGCCCGCGCGCCGCCGCGCCCGGTCCAGGGCCCGTTCGACGACGTCCAGCAGGTCGACGCGCTCGAAGCGCTCGCGCGGCTCGTCCTGGCGGGCGAGCTCGACGAGGTCGCCGATGAGCTGCGTCAGCTCGTCGAGCTGGCCGCTGATGTCCGCGACGATGTCGACGCGGTCGGCGTCCGGCAGCGGCGGCGCGCCGGGTTTGCTCGCGGCGAGCAGCAGCTCGAGGTTGGTGCGCAGGGACGTCAACGGCGTGCGCAGCTCGTGGCCGGCGTCCGCGACCAGCTGGCGCTGCCGCTCCTGCGAGTCCGCGACCGTGCCGAGCATCGTGTTGAAGGTCTGGGTGAGGCGGGCCAGCTCGTCGTCGCCGCTGACCGGGATCGGGCGCAGGTCGCCGGTCTTGGCGACCCGCTCGGCGGCCGAGGTCAGCCGGTCGACCGGGCGCAGGCCGGTCCGCGCGACCGCGGTGCCCGCCGCGGCGGCGACCAGGATGCCGGCGCCGCCGATCAGGAACAGCACCAGCGCGAGCTCGTTCAACGTGCGCTTGGTCGGGCTCATCGACTGGGCGAGCACGATGGCCTCGCCGTGCCCGGTCGGCAGCGCGACGACGCGGCTGTCGGTGCGGAAGTCCGTCCGGAGCGACTCCGGCGAGTCACCGTTCGCGACGTCCAGCTCGGCCTGGCCGAACGGCGGCGCCGAGCTCGACAGCGGGTAGGTCATCACGGCGTGCGCGACGTCGGGAGCGGCGTTGAGCTGGCCGATCTGCAGGTCGGCGCTGGCCAGGAAGGCGCCGGGGACCTGCCGCAGCTCGGTCTGCACCTGCGGCGAGTCGGCGGCCGCCTGCGCGCGCGCCATCAGGCTGTCGTCGAGCTGCTGGTACAGGTTGCTGCGCACGACCATGTAGGCGCCCAGCGAGACGAGCGCGACGGCGCCGGCGACACAGGCGGCGGCGAGCAGCGTCACCCGGCCGCGCAGCGAGAACCGGCGTGTCCCCCACCGCGTGCCCCGGGGGTCGCCGGGTTCGGTCACGGCGGGGTTTCCCTCAGGACGTAGCCCACCCCCCGCACCGTGTGGATCAGCCTCGGCTCCCCCTCGGCCTCCGTCTTGCGGCGCAAGTAGCCGACGTAGACCTCCAGCGCGTTGCCCGACGTCGGGAAGTCGTAACCCCATACTTCCTCCAGTATCCGGCCCCGCGTGAGGACGTGCTTCGGGTAGGAAAGGAACAGCTCCAGCAGTGCGAACTCGGTCCGGGTCAGGCTGATCTCGCGCCCGCCGCGGCGCACTTCCCGGGTGCCCGGGTCGAGCGTCAGGTCCGCGAAGGACAGCATCTCGGACGCCTGGCCGTTCTGGCCCTCCGGGACGGCGCGGCGCAGCAGCGCGCGCAGCCGGGCGAGCAGCTCTTCCAGCGCGAACGGCTTCGGTAGGTAGTCGTCGGCGCCGGCGTCCAGCCCGGACACCCGGTCGGAGACGGTGTCGCGGGCGGTGAGCACGAGGATCGGCAGGTCGTCGCCGGTGCTGCGCAGCCGGCGCGCCACCTCCAGGCCGTCGAGCCGCGGCATCATGACGTCGAGGACCATGGCGTCCGGCCGGTCGGCGATGATCGCTTCCAGGGCCTGCGCACCGTCACTGGCCAGCTCGACCTGGTAGCCGTTGAACTCCAGGGACCGCCGGAGCGACTCACGGACGGCGCGGTCGTCGTCCACCACAAGGATGCGCATGGCTGTAGTTTTACTCAGCGTGCTGAGACTCGCCTAAGAACACACACAGAACTAACAAAGAGATTCCCTTACTCCGGCGCCCGCGCGACCGGCGCGTTCCAGTGCCGCCAGAGCGCGACCATCCTGACGGTGACCACCGCGGCGGCCGCGACAACGGTGACCGGACCTTCGGGCAGTCGCACAGCGTGACCGATGGCGACGAGCACCGAGCCGGCCAGCGCGGCCACGGCGTAGATCTCTTTGCGCAGGACGAGGGGGATTTCCCGGAGCAGCAGGTCGCGCACGGCGCCGCCGCCGATCCCGGTCGTCATGCCGATCAGACACGCGGCGTAGACGGTCGCGCCGGCATTGAGCGCGATCGTCGTCCCGGCGGTGGCGAAGACGCCGAGCCCGAGCGCGTCGGCGAGCAGCACGCCCCGCCGCAGCCGCGCGACCTGCGGGTGGAAGACGAAGACGACCAGGGCGGTCGCGGCGCAGACGGCGAGGTAGGGCCAGTTCCGCAGCGTCGTCGGCGGGTGGATGCCGAGCAGGACGTCCCGGATGACCCCGCCGCCGAGCGCGGTGGTGAGCCCGACGACGACCACGCCGAAGACGTCCAGGCGAGCCCGCACGGCGGCGAGCGCCCCGGACGCCGCGAAGGCGACGAGCCCGAGGAACTCCAGCGCCGTGAGCAGCATCTACTGGTCGAGCAGGCCGCCGCGGTAGGCCAGCAGGGCGGCCTGCACGCGGTTCGCCGCCCCGATCTTGGAGAGCACGGCGGAGACGTACCCCTTAACGGTGGCCTCGGACAGGTGCAGCCGCCCGCCGATCTCGGCGTTGCTCAGTCCCTGCCCGATCAGCGCGACGACCTCGCGTTCCCGTTCGGACAGCGAGGCGAGCAGCTTGCGAGCGGGCTGAGCAGCGCGTTGTTCGTCCCGGTGCGACTGGACCATCCGAGCGGCAACCCCGGGATCGAGCACGGCCCCACCCCGGCTCAGGTCCCGCACGGCCCGCAGCAGCGCGGCGGGGTCGATGTCCTTGAGCAGGAAGCCGTTGGCCCCGAGCCGCAGCGCGAGGCTGACGTACTCGTCGATGTCGAAGGTGGTCAGCATGGCAACGGTGGGCGGATCGGGGAGCGCGAGGATGGCCCGGAGCGCGCGAATGCCGTCGTCGGGGGCGCGCATCTTGATGTCGAGCAGGGCGACGTCAGGGTGGTACCGCCGGGCGACCTCGACCGCGGATCTGCCGTCGGAGGCTTCGCCCACGATCTCGATGTCCTGGGCCCCGGACATCATCGCGCGCAGCCCCGAGCGCACCAGTTCCTCGTCGTCGGCGAACATGAGCTTGATCAACGAAGCCCTCCGCAACAGCCAGTAGGAGGCGGCTCCCCGCGTCCCGTTAACGAAGGTTACCTACTGTTGTTCAGCAGTTCGAAACCAGACACGACCAGGTGACCGACTGGTCCGTCCAGGTCAGGTGCGGTGGCCCGTCCGGCCGGGTGTACCCCAGGTTCCCCGCAGAGCCGAGAACCACTCACCTGGGTGACGACGGAGGTCGTGCTGGTCCATCCGTGCCCCTCGTGCTGCAACCGCCCTGGGCCCGCTAAGCTGGGCTCGGCAGTACATGCCCTCGTAGCTCAGGGGATAGAGCACCGCTCTCCTAAAGCGGGTGTCGCAGGTTCGAATCCTGCCGGGGGCACCAAAATCGACCCGGTACACGAGGGCACTACGCATCATCCTCTCGGTACTTGCCGCCAAAACTGCCCCAGATCGATATTGGTCTGCGCGCTTAGCACTCTGGACAGCAGCACTCGTTCCCATCACGACGGTGGCCGTGGAATCGGTTTCGCAGTCCCGAGCCAATGCGTAAGAGCAAGCGAGCGCGATAACACAGCGCCACCACTCAGTCACTCAGCGATCCTAGCCCCGCAGTGTCATCAAGCCGGACCAGCAGCGACAACTAGGATCACCTCCAGAGTCGCAGAGGCGCGCCTCCCACCAGTTCGAACACTCGTACGACAGGATGGCAGTGTGAGCACCCCCGAGCATGTCAAGGACAGCCCTCAGCTCCGCAAAGCGCGAGGAGCGTTCTTCACGCCGGCCGTCCTGTGCGACTACGTCGCCGAGTGGGCCATTCGAACGCCCGCCGATCGCGTACTGGAGCCATCATGCGGCGAAGCCGCCTTCCTACTTGCAGCGGGCGAGCGACTTGCGAAGCTCGCGGCAAATGACGGCGAGCGTCCGGCGAGGCTCCATGGCATCGAACTCCACGAAGAAAGTGCCCTCCAAGCGGAATCAGCAGTTCGCGAACGAGGCTCCGAGGTCGATGTCGAGGTTGGAGACTTCTTCACCTTTACACCCAGCCCCATCTACGATGCAGTAATCGGTAACCCCCCTTACATTCGCTACCAGGACTTTACAGGCGAAGCGCGACTGCGATCTCGCGAAGCGGCACTTAGCGCCGGCGTCTCACTTACCAGTCTAGCGTCATCCTGGGCAGCATTTACCGTACATTCGGCATTATTTCTCAGGCCAGGCGGGCGACTCGGACTGGTACTCCCCGCCGAACTTCTAAGCGTAAATTATGCTGCACCTGTCAGACAATTCCTGATCGAGAAGTTCTCCAAGGTGAGACTCGTGATGTTCACCGAACGGGTATTTCCCGGAGTTCAAGAAGAGGTTATTCTTGTGCTCGCTGATGGTTTTCGGAGCGGACCGTCAAAACATTGCGAGATACTTCAAGCTTTGAATACTGAAGACTTGAACCTTGCAGTTGAGCAGAAGTGGACACCTGCAGCACCTCAGGGGAAGTGGTCACCGTCACTGTTGACCCGAGAAGCACTGGAAGCCTACGAGTCTCTTTCAGTTAGCAGCTCCTTTTGCCGCCTCCAAACCTGGGGCGAAACCACTTTGGGGATGGTCACCGGCAACAACAAATACTTTATGATGTCACCGCTAAAGGCAGTCGAGTTCGGGTTACCTGAAAGCGAACTACTTCGGATGTCTCCCCCCGGATCACGCCACCTCCGCGGCCTAGAGTTCACCAAAGAAGCGTGGTCCACCCTTGGCAGGGAAGGTTCGGCGACATATCTAGTCCGACCCGGGGGTAACCCATCCAGGTCGGCCGAAAAATACTTCCAGCTAGGCGAAAAGAATGACGTAGATAAAGCCTATAAGTGCCGAGTGCGCAAGCCCTGGTGGCGCGTTCCTCTCGTGCCCGTGGCCGACCTATTTCTCACCTACATGAATGCAGACACTGTTCGCATTTGCCGGAATTCCGCACAGGTGAATAACTTGAACTCCGTGCACGGCATTTACCTCAACCCCGGATTCAGGAAATCCGGCAAAGAATTCCTCCCCTTGGCAAGCCTAAACTCGATGACACTTTTGGGAGCCGAGGTCGTGGGTCGGGCATACGGTGGCGGAATGCTCAAGATTGAGCCTCGCGAGGCCGATCGGCTACCTGTTCCATCAAAGCAGTTAATAAAGGCAGCCGAGAAGGAGCTGGCACTCATCCACGCCGAAGTCGAAGGACATCTACAACAAGGCAACTTGCTTAACGCCGTTCAAAAAGTCGATGAAGTCCTTCTCAATAAACACGCAGGTCTCAACCATCCTCAAGTAGAAGCACTTCGCCAAGCTCACATCACACTACGAAAGCGACGTTCTTCGAGGGCCACGAAGGGCTCCTAGCCGACGTCGGGAAACGATCGTCAGTTGTAACACGCCAGCACACCGACAAAGACGGATCAATGCAATGAGCAAGCCTGAGCCGCCCGATATCTTTGAACTACTTGAGCCACTGATCAAGGGGACTCCTCGCACCGCCCCCTGGGAGCACGGCAGCGACCGGGTCAGATATAGAGCAAACTTTGATCTGCTCGCCCAGATGCTTGCCGTACCCATCGCAGAGGGCGCCACAACCCAGTCCGGAAGATTCGCCAAGGCAATCGATGCATGGGTGGCTTACGAGCTGAGGCGGTCCGGTTTCGGCTCCGACGAAGTATGGCCACGTGTGAAGGCACCCCGAGTCCTGCCCCGCGAGGTCGCCCTGTACATCGAAAGATTACCTCGCGGAATGCAGGAGGATGCCTACAAGCATCTCCTTCGCAACTCTGCCGCAGCACCAGCAGATGCCCGTATCCTCGGTCGAGCCTACGAAAAGCAGATCGATGTCTTGATTGCCCAGTGGGCACGAGGCCCAGAACTTCTTGTTTCGACAAAAAGCATGGCCTCATCCTTCGGCAAGAACCTGCCGAATAGATTTGAAGAAGCTTACGGCGACGCCAAGAACCTTCGCGGAAGATACCCACTTGCAGCAATGGGATTTCTCTTCGTTCTACGTTCGACGATTTTGAATAGTCAAAGCTCCTTTGAACGCGCCATGGACATGCTTCGAAAACTGCGCGCCGAGAAAGACGTTTATGACGCAACCTGCCTGATAGTTGCAGCATGGAAAGACAGTGAGCCGACGAAGATTCGAATCTTGAACGATGCAGTTCCTGACGATCTCGGCGCGGATTCGTTCATCGCAACACTGGTGGATTCCGTCCTCGATCGCACCCCCATCAACATGCATGTGGAAGTTCGTCAATGTCGCGAAAATCGACTACTTCCCGTCGAAGAAGCGACCCCCACAACTTAGGACGTCCAGGCGACAGCACATCACAATTGATTAAGCACCTCGAGACCGTCCGCCACCACGATTCCGTTGTGGAGCACCGTGCGGTCCTTACCCCGGTCCATCACCGCGCTCGTCGGGGTCTCCCCGTCCACGAGGACCAGGTCTGCCCGGTCACCCACCGCCAAACCCGGGCGATCCGCAACACCGGACAGCCGCGGAACGGCGTGGCTCATGATCGACGCCCCACCCATCGTCGCCACCGCGAGTGCCAGCTCCACATGTGAATCGAGACGGAAGCCGCGCGTGAACGCCAGCTGCCACGTCCGGTCCAGCATGTCGCAGTTGCCGTACGGGCTCCAGTAATCCCTCTGGCCGTCCTCGCCCAGGCCGATTCGGACTCCGGAAGAGACCAGATCCAGTAGGGACAGCTGGCCGGCGGCAGAAGGAGCGACTGTCGTCATCGCGATGTCCAACGACGCGAAGTCCTCGATCACCCGGCGGCTCACCGACTCCGAGATCGAGCCCAGGTCGTACGCGTGGGACATCGTCACCCGGCCGCGCATGTCCAGGGCGCGGACTCGCTCGATCACCAGGTCCGCCGAGAACAAACCCAGGTGGCCCGGCTCGTGCAGGTGGATGTCGATCTCCGCCTGGTGCTTCTCCGCCAGGGCGAACACCGCGTCCAAATGCCCCTTCGGGTCGCGGTCCAGGGTGCACGGGTCGATGCCGCCGATCACCGTTGCGCCCGCGCGCATTGCCGCGTCCAGGAGCTCGAACGTGCCTCGCTCGCGCAGGATGCCCGCCTGGGCGAACGCCATCACCTGGACCTCGGCCTGGGTGGCGAACTTCTCGCGCGCCGCCAGGACCGCGTCCAGCTTCTCCAACCCGCAGTCCACGTCCACCTGGGCGTAGCTGCGTACCCGGGTCGTTCCGTGAGCGATCATCCGCGACAAGGTGCCCGCTACCCGCTCCGGCAGCGGCACCTCGGCGGAACGCCAGTTGGCGCGGTCGTTCTCCATCATCGCCACCACTCCCGGGCCGCCCGTGTGGGGGCGGAACGGGAGGCCGATGCGCGTCGAATCGAGGTGGACGTGGACGTCGCTGAACGCCGGGAACAGCAGGCGGCCGCGGCCCTCGACCGACGCCGGCGCGCCGGGCGAGTGCGGCCCGATCGAGGCGATCCGGTCGCCGTCCAGCAGGACGTCGCTGCGGGGGCCGCCCCAGGGGCGGACGTCACTGATCAACACCGGGGCCACGTTACTTGCCCAACGCGTCCACGCCGGCCTGAGCGAACGACTCGTCCTGCGCACCCGACGGCGCGCCCGCGACGCCCACCGCCGCGACCGGGGTGGAGCCCGCCGCGAACGGCACCGCGCCGGCCAGGAACAGCGTGCCGTCGATGTCCTTCAGCGTCGGGTTCTGCTGCAGGCGGCCGACCAGCTCCGACGTCTTCGCGTTCCACGAGACCGCCGTGAACGCCTTCTGCTGCGCCGAGCTGTAGGACTGCGGGCCCGCGCCGTCGCCGCGCAAGGTCACCACCGTGTTGCCGTCGCGGTCCACCACCGCCACCGAGACGTGCTGGCCCGCTTTGGTCGCGGCGTCCAGTGCCGCCGAAGCCGCCTTCTGCGCCGAAGCGATCGTCAGGTGCGACGTCTGCACGAGGGCACGCGACGGCGCCGCACTGGCCGGGACCGCGACGATCGAAACAGCGGCGAGGCCGGCGACCGCGGCGGCGATGCGAGTGCGGGTCGAGATCATGTGAGACTCCTTGAGTACGGGGGTTGGCTGACTCCAGCTTCACCCCGCCGCGGGGCCGATCCGGTCGTCGTCCCGGACGACAACCGGGTCATCCGATCGGCTGATGCGTGGCCGCGAAGCCCGGTTGACGCTGGTCACAGACGTGGAAGGAGCGAGCATGGACGGCACGGCCGACGCGCGGTGGCTCGCCGCCGTCATGCATTCGGCCTTCTTCGTGCTCGTTCTCGCTTCGGCCGTGCGATACCTGACGCGCCACGAAGGCACGGCGCTCGCCCCTTGGGTGATCGGGCTGACCGCGGCACTGGTCCTCGCCTACGGCGTGGGGATCAGGTCCCGGAACGTGCTCTGGCTGGTCCTGGTGATCTGGGTCGTCCTGGTCCTGCTCGCGCCGAGCTTCGCCTGGTCGGCGATCCCGCTCTTCGTCACCGGCCTGCGCACCCTGCCGACCGGCCCGGCCCTCGCGCTGGTCGCCGTGGTCACCGCGCTCGTGGTCGTCTCGCAGAACCGGCTGTCCGACGGCTTCGACCCGAACCTGACCGTCGTGCCGATCGCCATCGCCGTGGTCACGGCGGCGGTGATCACCTTCATGCGGCGGCAGGCCGCGCGGCTGCGCGAGTCCGAACGGCAGGCCGGCGTGCTGGCCGAGCGGCACCGCGTGTCCCGGGAGATCCACGACGCTCTCGCGCAGGGCCTGTCCAGCCAGGCGATGCTGCTGCAGGCCGCCGACCAGGCCTGGGACCGGCCCGAGCTGGCCCGCGAACACCTGCGGTCCGCGCAACGCGTCGGCGTCGGGAACCTGTCGGAAGCACGCCGGCTCGTCCAGGACCTGGCGCCCGCCGACCTCGCCGACGCCACCCTCGAAGAGGCGCTCCACGCCGTGGCCGGGCGGCAGGCCGACCTGCCGGTCGAGGTGCGGGTCGACGGAACCGGGCGGCCGCTGCCCGAGCGCGTCGAGTCCGCGCTGGTCCGGATCGCCCAGGGCGCGCTCGCCAACGCCCTCGAGCACGCCGACGCCGGCCGCGCCGTCCTCACCCTCACCTACCTCGACGACCAGGTCGTGCTCGACGTCGCCGACGACGGCAAGGGTTTCCTCGAATCGGCGCCCGCAGGCGAACGAGGCCACGGACTCCCGGCCATGCGGGCCAGGGCACAGCAGCTCGGCGGCCGGCTCACCGTCGAATCCGCCCCCGGCCAGGGCACCGTGATCTCGGCCGCCATCCCGGTGGAGACTGCCTCATGAGCATTCGTGTCCTGGTCTGCGACGACCACGCCGTCGTCCGCGCCGGGCTGCGCGCCCTCCTCGCGGGCGCGGACGGCATCGAGGTCGTCGCGGAGACGGCGACCGGCGAGGAGGCCGTCGCGACCGCGGCGACCACCCACCCGGACGTCGTGCTGATGGACCTGCAGCTCGGCGCCGGCATCGACGGGATCGAGGCGACCTGGCGGATCCGCACCGGTCCCGGCACGCCCCGGATTCTCGTGCTGACCACCTACGACACCGACGCGGACATCACCCGCGCCATCGCGGCCGGCGCCACCGGTTACCTGCTCAAGGCCGGGTCCGCCCACGAGCTGTACGCCGCGATCGAGGCCGCGGCGGCCGGGCGCACCGCGGTGTCGCCGCCGGTCGCCGACCGGATGATGGCGCAGCTGCGCACCCCGCGGCCCGCGCTCACCGATCGTGAGCGGGACATCTTGCGGCAGCTCGCCCAGGGCCTGGGCAACCGCGAGATCGCCCGCGCGCTGTTCATCAGCGAGGCGACGGTCAAGACCCACCTGAGCCGGATCTACGGCAAGCTCGACGTCGACACCCGGTCCGGCGCGGTCGCGGTGGCCAAGGAACAACGGCTGCTGGACTGATCACGCCCACCGCGCGCCGTAGGCCATCCCCGGCGTGAGGTGCTGGAACCGCAGGTGCACCTCCCCCGCCGGGTCGACGTCGTGACGGCGTCCGCGATAACCCGAGTCGGACACGTCGCGCTGGAACGCCCCGTCCAGCGCCCACACCTCCCGCGGGCGCTCGGGACCGAACCGGACCCGCAGGTCGAACAGGTCACACGCGTGCCGCGGCACCGACACCATGTACGGCCGCAGGGACGGCGGCTGGAACAGGATCGCCACCTCCCACGACTCGCCGCGCGACAGCGGCCGCGGCAGCTCCAGGCCGTAGCCCCACCGGTCGGTCGCCTCCATGCCGCGGTCCACCAGCGTGCCGCCGTAGAGCACCGTGACCTCGAGGTCCGCGCGCCCGGCCGGGAGGGAGATCGCGAGGTCGAGCGACCGGAGGCCGTCCTGGTCCGCGACGATCTTGCGTTGCTCCAGCACCGACGGCCGCGGCTGGTCGAGCACCATCGCCACCGCCAGCGACGTCGTGTGCCAGCGGTCGGCCGGCACGACGACCGGGGCCTCCGGTGATCCCGCCGCCAGCTCGGCGAGCAGGTCGATCGCCTCGTCGACGCGGCGGCGGACCGTGCGCGGGTCGCGGTCGACGCGGCGCGCGGCCCAGCGGACGCGGTCCTGGTACAGCGGCTGGTTGGCCTCCGCGGCGATCGCGAAGGCCGCCAACGCCGCCAGGCGCAGGTCCTCCGGCAGGTGTGCGGCCAGCTCGGACAGCCGGCCCGCCACCTTGTTCCGGATCGCCACCAGGCCGTCTTCCTCCGAAACCGAGCACGCCGTGCGGAGACCCGGGCCCACCCGTTCCTCGATCCGGCCCTGCAGGCCACGCCCTTTGCGGAGGGTCTTCAGCTCCTGAACCAGCTCAGAACGCTCCACGATGGTCTCCTTCAGTGCGTTTCCATGACGTCTCCTCTCCGCGCAGGGTGCGTTCGGCCGGTGGACGGGAAGTGGACAGAACGTGCATCACCGACGCGATCAGCGCGGTTCCCATGCGGACGCCGTCGCGGCCGAGGTAGGTGCGGTAGGTGCCGATGCGGCCGAGCGCGTCCTCGTCCGCGTCGCCGACGCCGAAGGCGACCACGTGCGGGCGGCGCGCCCACGCCGGGTCGTCGAGCGTCGCGAACGCCGCCGGCCAGGTCACCGGGTCGGTCGGCTGGCCGTCGGACAGGAAGAACACGACCGGGCGGCGCACTCGCATCCGATGCTTCTCCAGCGCGCCGACGTCGCCGTCGATGACCTCGCGCAGGAACGTGAACGCCGGTCCGAAGTTGGTGCCGGCGCACGCGCGGGGCGCGGGGAGCTCGGCGAGGTCGTCCATCGGCAGCAGCGACTGGACCACGTGCGGCGTCTCCCCGAAGCCGACCACGCTGCAGAGGACCCGGCCGGTGACCGACGCGTCGGCGTGCACCGCGCCGCGGAACTCCCGCAGCCCGGTGTTCAGCTCGTCGATGTGGTCGGCCATCGAAAGCGACACATCACAAGCGACGTAGCACGGCAACACATCGGACCCCATTCCGGTTTCTCCTTCACGCCCCTGGTTCACCGGTGCAGGGTGGCAAGCCGGTGTGTATCGAACGTGGAAGAAATGCGGATTTTCGAAACCCTTACGGCCGATTGCGCGATGTCCATTACGGACAGCAAGCTGACGGCCGGGGAGGCTGCGTGGAGTTTCGGATGCTCGGCCCGCTGGAGGCGTGGCACGACGGCGTCCCGGTGCCGCTGGGCGACCAGCAGCAGCGGTTCGTCCTCGTCGTGCTGCTCTTGAACGCGAACAAGCCGGTGTCGACCGCGCGGCTCACCGAGATCGTCTGGACCGGCCGGGAAACCAAGCCCACCCTGGTGCGCGGCTACATCAAACGCTTGCGCGACGTCGTCCAGGACACCGACGTCACCATCGAGACCACGCCCACCGGCTATCTGCTGCGGATCGGCGACGCCCAGCTCGACACCATCCGGTTCGCGCGGCTCCGCGCCGAAGCCGGGCGCACCGACGACCCGCGCCGGAAGATCGGGCTCCTGCGGGAAGCCGTCGGCCTCTGGCGCGGGACCTTCCTCGAGGACATCGACATCGACCGCGTCGGCGGCCCGGAGGTCGTCTTCCCCGAGGAGAGCCTGCCCGACGCCGTCGGTGACCTGGCCGAGCTGGAGCTGGAAACCGGTGACCACCGCTCGGCGCGTGACCGGCTGCGGCCGCTCGTCCGCTCGGACCCGGCCGGGCAGAAGCACGCCGAACTGCTCATGCGCGCCCTGGTCGCCGGTGGTGACCGGGTCGGCGCGCTGCGCGTCTTCAACGGCACCCGTGACGCCCTCGCCGAGCTGCGCATGGAGCCGGGTCCGGTGCTGCGCAACCTCGCCGCGCGGGCCGAGCACGGCGAGCCGCCCAGCTCACTGCCGTCGCGGCCCGGCGGGTTCACCGGCCGCGCCGCCGAGCTCGCCGCGATCGAGACGGCCGCGGCGACCGGGCGCCGCGCGGTCTGGGTCAGCGGCGCCCCCGGCGTCGGCAAGTCCGGGCTGGCGATCGAGGCCGCCCACCGCCTGCGCGACCGGTTCCCCGACGGCCAGCTCCTCGCCCGCCTGAACGGCTTCACGCCCGGCGTGGCCCAGACGAGCGTCGGCGACGCGCTGACCGAACTGCTCGTCGAGCTCGGCGTGCCGGCCGAGCAGATCCCGGCCACCGTCGGCCGGAAGGCCACGCTCTACCAGACGACGTTGTGGGGCACGCGCACGATGATCGTGCTGGACAACGCGGCGTCGCCCGAGCAGATCCGGCCGCTGCTGCCCGAGGCGGACGGCTGCCTCGCCGTCGTCACCAGCCGCCGGATGGGCGACGCCGACACCGGCGACTCCGTCCGGCTTTCCCCGCTGTCCCCGGAAGAAGCCGTCGACCTGTTCGTCGCGCTGACCGAGCCGCAGCGGGTGCGCGGCCGGGCGGCCGCGGTTGCCGAGGTCGTCAAGCGGTGCGGGTACCTGCCGATGCCGATCCGGGTGGCGGCCGCGCTGTTCCGGCGGCACGGCGGGTGGCCGCTGGAGCACCTGCTCCACCTGCTCGAAGAGAGCGGGCCGTGGGGCGAGGACGACGGCATCGCCGCCGTGCGGGTGTCGTTCCAGCAGCTCGGGGAGCCGCAGCGGGCGATGTTCCGGCTGCTCGGCAGCCTGCCCGGGCCGGACGTCGACGTCACCGGCGGCGCGGCGCTCGCGGGCTGCGACGTCGGGGAGGCCCGGTCGCTGCTCGACGACCTGCACGAGGTCAGCCTCCTGGAGGAGGCCGCGCCCGAGCGGTACCTGATGCTCGACCCGCTCAAGGAGTTCGCCGGCGCGGAGCCGGCGTCCCGGCAGGCGCTGGTGCGGCTGCTCGACTTCTACCTGGTCACGCTGGCGGCCGCGGTCGGCGCCGCTTATCCGTTCGACCGGGCTCAGCTCCCGGAGACGGACCGGACTTCCCCGGTGACGCCGGTGTTCGCCGACTCCGCCGCGGGGCTGCGGTGGATCGTCGCCGAGCGCGACAACCTCGTCGCCGCGATCCGGTACGCCGCCAAGCACGAGCTGCCCGAGCACACCTGGCGGCTGGCGGTGCTGCTGTGGCGCTACTTCAACACGACGAACCAGTTCGAGGACTGGATCGGCACGCTCGAGCTCGCGTGGGAGACCGTCGCCGCCGACGCGGGCAACAACTACGGCCAGGCACACGTGCTGTTGCGGCTCGCGACCGCGAACGACCGGCGCGGGCAGCTGTCCGAAGCGCTCGAGCTCGCGGCCCAGGCCCTGCCGAAGTGGCGCCGCCTCGGTGACGTCCGGGGTGAGGCGGCGACGTTGTGCGCGCTCGCCATCCCGACGATGGAGCTGGGCCGCCACGACCAGGCGATGGCCCACCTCGAGGCCGCGCGCGAGAAGTACGAGCAGACCGAAGACCGGCGGGGCGAGGCCCACGCGTTGAGCATGCTCGGGTACCTCAACGAGCAGCACGGCAACTTCGCCGTCGCGCTGGAGCAGAATGCGGCGGCCGCGCGGATGCTGCGCGAGGTCGGGCACATCCAGGGCGTCGCGCATGCGTTGAACAACCTCGGTGCCGCGCAGGAGAAACTGGGGTTGCTCACGGAGGCGCTGGCCAGCTACACGGAGGCGCACGGCCACGCGGCCGAGGTCGGCGACCACTGCGTCGAGGCCTACGCGCTCAACAACATCGGCAACGTCCACCGCCAGCAGGGCCGGTTCACGCAAGCCGTGCGCTACCACGACAAGGCCCGCGAGGTGGCGGCGAACGTGCCCGACGCCGACCTGCGCACCCAGCTCTACCTCGACCGCGGCGCAACGGCTTTCGCCCAGGGCGCCCACCGGGACGCGCTCAACGCCGGCAAGTCGGCGCTCGACCTGGCCGCGGGCCATGGGAACCGCGCTTATGAGGCTCGCGCGCACCACGACGTCGCGAAGACGTTGCACGCGATGGGTGCGCACGAAAAAGCCGTGGCGCATTGGAAAGCGGCCGAGGAGGGGTTCGCCGAGCTCGACCTGCCGGAAGCAGCGCAGGCGCACGACGAACGCGCGGCGCTGACATGCGCCTGCGGAGACGTCAGGGCAGGTGCAGGACGCGGCTGAGCTCGGGTCCGCGACCCGGCCGCTCACATCGGCCACTCAGGCAGGTCAGTACCGGTGCAAGACCCGGCTGAGCTCCGGATATACCTCCCGGACAGACTGGTGCCCGCGCCACCGGCTGAGACACCGGCCGAGCTCTCGCAGGTCGATGCGCACCGTGGCGGAGTCGACTCTCGCCACGTCGTCGATCACTCCGGTGAGCGTCCGGCAGCTTTCGTCGATCTCGCCGTCGAGGGCGTGCGCGAGTGAACGGCGGACACCGAACCTCGCTCTGGTGCGATGGTTGGCCTCGGGCACATCGGAAAGCGCCGCGTCCAGCAGGGCCGCCGCTTCACCGGACCGGCCGAGATCGACCAGCGACCAACCGCGGGCCAGCGCGAGCGGATCCGGTGCGGACGGTCCGAGTGCCGGGTAGTCGGCATCGTCCGCGGTCGGTGAGTACAACGGTCCGGCCGCTCGGTCGAGCGCGCGTTCGAAGGCATCGTGGTCACCGGCGAGCGCGTGCCCCTGAGCCTCCCGTCGCACCGCCAAGCCGAACGTCCGCGTTCCGGGCCGCCCCCGGCGCTGTGCCTGCTGGGCCAGGTCGATCGTCGCGATCGGATCCTGCCGGTACAGCGCCAGCCCGGCCTCCCGGCTGAACGCATAACCCGCGATTTCTTGGTCCCCGCCGGCTCGGGCCAGTTCCGAAGCGTGCTTCGTCCACTTCAGGGCGTCCTGCTCGCTCCCGGCCTCCTGACTTTGCCAGCCGGTGTATTCGGCCATCCGGGCAGCGAGCAGCAGCAGCCGCGATCGGACGGGCTCGGGGTTCCCCCTGGCCAGCGCGTGCACGGTATGCGTCTGTGTCACCAGGGATTCGAGGATGACCGCGGGGCTGGTCTGCATGCCGAGCGTGCGCAGGTGCTCGAAGGACGCGCGCAGCCCGGTGACGACGTGGTCGTCGAGGATCGGTCTCGGGCCGCCGGACAGCGCGATGCCGAGCACCGCCCCGCCCGCGCCGGCGAGCATCTGGCGGCGGTCCAGCGTGTTGGCCGCCCGGCTCCGCGCGAGCGCCTCCTGCGCCGAGTCGACGAGCGCGCCGCCGGCGTCCAGCACGCGGTCGCAGAGCCGGGCCAGTGTCGCGTTCGGCGGCTTGAGGTCGTTTTCGATCTTGCTGATGTAACTCTTGCTGTAGTTGACCCGCCTGGCCAGTTCCCCCATCGAGATCCCGGCCGAAGCCCGGCATTCCCGCAACTGCGCGCCGAATGTCCCGGCCATGCGGACCTCCATTCCTGCCACCTCCGAGTACACCATTTTCGAGCCCTATACGCAATACTGTGCCGATTGGCGCCAATCCGGCCACAGCCACGGCCGAATGGCTCCGCTTCAACGGTTGCGTGCCGCGTGAGGGTCGGCCTGCTTTTGGCCGGATTGACACCGGACCGACCGTGAACCCGGCACGGCCGGCCCGGTGACGCGTCAGCCGTGCCAGGGGTTGCCGTTGGTGCCCGCCGGGGGCGGCGTGCTGGTGGTGGGCGGCGGCGGGGTGCCGCCGTCGCCGTCCGCGTACGCCGAGGTCGCGCCGATCACCGGGGCCGCCGCGAGGATGCAGAGGGCGAGGATCGGACCACCGATTTTGGCCAGCTTTTTGGACATGGCGAATCCTCCTTGGAGAGGGTGATTGTTCAGGGCTTTCGCGGTATTTCCGCGCCCTGCAACCAGGATTCGTCATGCGCTATTCGGCAACAAGGAGTTGACCGTTTCCCACTGCGCTGGGAAACGGTCAACGCACAAAGAAGGCCGCGTTCCCCCTCGGAACGCGGCCTTCTCCGTCAGCGACCGTCGCGGGCCCGGTCGAGTACCTCTTCCAGGCGCAACGGGCTGGGTGGGTGGTGGCTCAGGCACAGCGGGGCCCGCATGATGCGGAACCCGAACGTCTCGCCGGTGACGTAGAACTGCCCGCGTTCCAGCCGCGAGATGTCCCCGACGGTGCTGCCCTTGGCCCTCGCCATCTCGTTCGCCGCGGCGACCTGGGCCGGGCTGTTGAGCCGGCCGAAGAACTGCGTCGTCGCGTTGCCGGTGACCTGGTTGTGCAGGCCTTTCGGCGCCTGGGTCGCGAGCAGCAGGCCGAGCCCGTACTTGCGGGCCTGCGACGCGAGCAGGATGGTGCTCTGGGTGCTGGCCGTCCGGCTCCCGGACGGGGCGATCGTCTGGGCCTCGTCCATGACGAACAGCCCGCCGAGCGGCCGGTCGGCCGCGGGGTGGCGCTTGATCCAGGCGAAGACCTCCAGCTGCAGCTGGCTGACAAAGCCCTGCCGCTGCTCTTCGGACGCCAACCCGACAAAGCTGACGACCGAGATCCGCGCCCGTTTGCCGGGCGACGGCGTCAGCAGCACGGCGGGATCGGCCGGTTCACCGCTCCCGCCGAGCAGCGGATCGTTGACCATCGCGGCCCGCAACGTCTCGGCCAGGTCGGCGGCGGTCTTCGTGCCGGTGGCGAGCTTGCTGACCCCGACGGGCAGGTCGGCGAGCAGGTCGACGAACCCGGACAGGCTGCGCGACTCCTCCTGCGCGAAGTGCGTGAGCGCCTCGCGCAGGACGGCCTGCCCCCGAAGGGCGCCTTTGGTGCTGCCGCTCAGACGGGCGTGCGGCACGAGCCGCGCCACAGCCGCCTCGACAGCGGCGGTGAACTCGTCTTCGTCGTCCCGAACACCGGCGAAGTCCGGCAGGGGGTGAAAACTGAGCGGCCGCCCCCCGGCGCGTCCGGGAGTCCAGATGACGACTTCGGTGTGGGCGAGGTAATCGGCGGCGCTGTCGGCGTCCCCGTCCCGCCACCCGTCGGGCGCCTGCGGCCAGGCATCCCCGAGCCGGGCGAGGTCGTTGTTCGGATCCAGCACGATGGCGGAAACCCCGTGAAGGGCGCACTCCTCGATGATCCGGCGGAGGAGGACGGTTTTGCCGGTGCCGGAACCGGCGAAGATCACGGCGTGCTTGCGGAGGGACTCGAGCTCGATGCGGATCTCACCGTCGAGGCCGAGGGTGAAAGCGTTCTCCTGGTGGGCCACCGGTTCCGGCGGAGGGCGGGTTTCCCGCTGGTTGCTGCGGCCTTGCCCGGGGTCGGGCAGGATGTGCCGCAGCAGGCTCGTCCCGCTCGCCGGCTTCCGGGCGACGAGCCAGTTCAGCAGCTCGTAACTCTGCTGGGTGAGCATCTGTTTGAGGGCCCAGAGCGTCCGGATGTCGTCCTTGCTCATCTCGACCTTCGGACTGCCCGCCCGGGCCAGTTCACCGACCACGCCCTGGGTCTTGTCGCCGTTCCAGCCCTTCTCGCCGTGGTGGATCAGGACCAGGTGCCGGTTGCGCACCCCTTCGCGGATGCCGGCTGCGTCGATGGCACTGTTCACTCTCCGCAGCACCCGGTTGCCGTGCTGGGGGGCGAACGCCCGGAACATCCAGTGTTCCTTGACGTCGTCTTCTTCGTTCAGCAACCGGATCAGGCCGGCGTGCAGGCCCTGGGTGCCGCCCCGCGTCGGCTCGGTCTCCCAGGACCGGTCGTCGTTGCCGAACTCGGTGATCCACGAACGCAGGCCCGCCTGCAGGAGACCGGGCATCAGCTCGTCTTCGTTGTGGTAGCTCAGCACCGCGTTGACGTCGGCGTTCTTGCGCAGCTCGGCGAACTGGCCGTCGAGATCGGCGAAGTAGGGCGGTTCCGCGCCGGGTGACTGCTGCGCCGGCACCTCCTCGATGACTTCCAGTGGCTCCTCGTCGAACGAAGTCAGCTCACGGACCTGGCCGTAGCGGCAGGCTTCGGCGTGCTCCTGGACCTTGCGAAGCAGCTGACGCGGGGTGTAGCCGCTCCACGCGGCACCGAAGGCCCCGGCGGCGACCGGCCAGCTTGCGTGCGGTGGCACGAAGCCGATGTCGTGGTAGATCACGCTCAACCACTTCTCGACCAACGCCCGGCCGAGCCGCGGATCGACGATCGCGCCGAGGATCGGCGTTTCGGTGAACCGGTCTTCGAACGAGTCGGTCGCCGCCTTCTGCAGCAGCATCCAGGTGGTGGGCAGGCAGGCCACGATGGACAGGGTCCGCCGGGTCCGCTCGCGCAGCTGCATCAGGCCGTCCGCGATGACCGCGAGCTCACCGTTCGTTTCCGCCGACGGTTCTTCGGCCGCCTTGTTGATCAGTGAGTCCAGCTGGTCGACAGCAGCCACACTCGGCCCGGTCAGAGCCAGGACGCGGGAGATCTGGGTGGCGAGCTCGCGCTGTGGCCGCGGTTCCGTGTGCAGCCCCCAGGCGTGCCGCTCTCCCTCATTGGCCTCGAAGATCCCCGAGAGGTAGTCCTTGCCGATCATCGACTGCGTGTTTTCGGGTGACGCGTAGAGCACGAGCGCCCGGATCGTGTCCCCGCACTCCACCGCGACCTGCGGGTCGACGGTCCGCAGGGAGCCGACGAAGCGGTTCAGGTCGTCGACGGTCAGGGCGGCGCCGCCGAGGACCTTGTCCGCCAGCTGCTCGGGAACCCGCGCCTGGTCGCAGAGGCGGTTGAGGAGCTTGAACAGCTGGAGCTCACCGTTGTCGTCCTGTTGCCACAGCTCCATCCGCATGGCCCGCACGACGTCGTCCCAGAACGCGATGCCGGTCGTGAGGTCGATCAGGAAGAAGTAGCCGCCCTCCTCCTGAACCGTGCGGCGGACCCCGCCGAGCAGGTGGGTCTTGCCGACGCCCTTCTGCCCCTGCAGCGTGAGCCCGATGGGGCTGGGCCCCTTGCTGCGCTTCGCGTCGAGGATGCTGTCGCGAATCCGGTCCTCGGCCCGGGTGTGCATGCCGTCGACGTGGAACGGCGAGGTCCCCCACACGTCGTCCGGGGTCTCCGCGGAGTTGAACCGGACCGCGGCGAGCGCCTGCCGGCGCTGGTCCTCGGTCATGACTCCTCGATCGCCACGAGGTGCTTGTCCTCTTTGCCGATCCGGATCGCCGCGGCGTGGTCGGCGTCGGTGAGCCCCCGTCGGTCGGAGTCCGGGGAGAGGTGGACGAGACCGGTCTTGGTCATGGTCACCAGGGTCTGGTCGACTTCTGCCTTCTCGGCGCCGTTGAGCTTCGGGCGGAGGATCGCCAGCCGGACCCAGTCTCGCGGCTTGGTCGCCAGCTCCTGGTAGACCCGGCGGATCACCTCGTCCAGGGTCTCTTCGTCCGAGATCTCCTCCGGAGTCGCGGGCTCCGGGATCCCGCCGTCGGGGTTGATGATGTCGCGGAGGCGGGCACCGCTGTTGAGGATGTAGAGCCGGAGCACGTGGAAGCCGATGCGAACCAGGGGGCCGGACCGTTGCGGGGCTTCGATTTCGACCAACGTGTCTTCGCACCAGTCGGCACCGGCGGGCGTGATCTTGTGGAAGAGCCGGCCGCGCTCCTTGGTGGTTTCGAGCAAGCCGTCCGTGTTCAGCTTGTCCCGGCCGGCCGGGCTCAGGCTGATGCCGTAGTCCTTCCTCAGGTTCGCGTTCGGCAGCTCACCGCCGTGCACCAGTAGCACGAGCAGCGTCGACTGCTCCGGAATCCCGTACTTCTTCGCCATTCCCCACTCCTCACTTGGTCGAGCTCTTGGTGCGGCGATCGATCCGGCCGAGCAGCTTGCGGATCCGCGGACGGAGGTCGCCCGGCGCCGGGATGTGGTTGCCGTTGGCGCGGACCTGGTTCAGCTGGTCCAGGTCCACCGTCAGGTCCTTGAGCAGCGGCATGTCGCCGCTGTCGAGGGCGGCCGTCATGTCCGTGACCGTCTGGTCGATGAGCGCCCAGCGGCCGGTGTGGGACACCTCGTCCGGGACCGTGCGCAGCGCGGCCGCCGCTTCCTGGAGTGCCGCGTGGTCGGAGTCCGCGTGGCTGGGCGCCGCTGCCGTGATGATCTCGTGCAGCTGCCGCGCCACCTGGCTCGGCCGCTGGTCCGTGGCCAGCTGGAAGTACCGCAGGTTGCGCAGGAAAGCGGGCAGCCGCTCGGGGTCCGTCCGGCCGGTGAGGACGCAGAACAGCTGCCGGTCGCTGTCGGCGTCGAGGGTGTGGCGGAGGAACCGCTCGGCCTCGGTGGCCTGCCAGCGGCTGACCTCGCCGTCCACGACGAGGCACAGGTGCTTGGCCGGATCGCTGGTGTGCTCGAGGAACTCCGGGTCACCCGACAGCGACCGGTCGACCTTGAGCCCGAGCGCCGCGAGCTTCGTGAGGAGCTCGCCGGCCGCGCGCGGCTGCGAGCGCGGCACCGAAACCAGCAGGTCCAGGCTGTACGACCGCCGCTGCGTCCGGGCGGCGGCGACGTAGGCGTCGCGGTTGTCCGCGAGCAGGTCCGTGCGGTCGAACTGCTGCGCGATGACCGCGGCGACCGTCTCGAGGGCGAAAGAGATCTGGTCCGCCGACGGGACGGGTTCGTCCAGCACCGGCAGCTGCTCGCCGAAACTCCAGTACGAGACGTACGGCACCGTCGTGTGCCGCAGCATCAGGTCCTGCGTCACGGTCTTGGCCAGCCAGTTCCGGAACAGCGGCGAGGCGAGCTCGGCGCACCGCTGCTGCCAGGCCTCCGCCCGTTCGTACTCGACCCGGTTGTCCAGCCGGGACAGGACCGGCAGCACGAGGTGCGGCGGCCGGTCGTAGGGCATCCGGTCACGCGCCACGTTGGCGCGCTGCGCGATGTCCACCACCCCTTCGACACTCTGCTGGTTGGCGGTGAAGAGCACGACCAGCCGGTCGGGCAGGTGCGCGGTGCAGATGCCGCCGATGTCGGAGATGCCGGTGCGGCTGTCGATCAGGACGAAGTCGTAGTGGTCGGTCCACTCGGCCCGGCAGACCTCCAGGAAGTCGGCGAACCCCTGCTGGTACAGGTCTTCCCAGTTGATGTCCTGGACGCGGCCGGTGTAGTTCGCGTCGTCGCGGCCCGCGGCCAGCAGCGACAGCTCCCCGCCCGGGAGGTCGAGCCGGACGGCGTGGCGGCTCGGGCGTTTGGCGCCGGCCAGGAAGTCGGCGGCGAGGTCGACGACCCCGCCCTTGGGGCTCTTCGGCAGCAGCGGCCGGAAGTAGTGGTGCAGGCCGGGCGCTTCGAGATCCCAGTCGATGGTGAGGACGCGGTAACCCCAGCGGGCCAGCAGCACGGCGACGTTGGCCAGCGTGAAGCTGCGCCCGACACCGCCCTTGTAGGAGTAGAAGGTGACGACGGTGCCCGTCATCGGTCGAACCTCGGCAGCGGTGGCGGCGGAGGCAGGGGCGGCTCGGGAGACTCGACGGCCGGCCAGTCCGGCCGCCAGGGCGGCACCTGCTTGAGCAGCTCGGCGAGGTCCTGCGCGCACTCCCGGACCCGTTGCTGGAAGGGGTGCCAGTCCCGGCTCTCCTGGAATCCCCGGTCGGGATTGTCCAACCCCTTGAAGTCCCACCACGAACGCATCCGGCCCTCGTTCTCGAAACTGCTCGAGTCGGCAAACCGAATCGGGTAGATCAGCCCCTGCGGCCGCTGCGGACTGGCCAGTCCGAGCACTTTTTCCCGCGCTCGCATGTTGTCCAGCTCCGTCATGCACCACTTCGACCGGAAGTAGGGCGCGGACAGGACCGCGACGAGAACCTTGCTGCCCCGCAGGGCGTTTTCCAACTGGGACGGCCAGTGGACGCCGCGCGACATCTCCTTGTCGAGGAACATCTTGGGCGTGTCTTCCATCTCGTCGACCAGGCACTCGGCCAGCCGGGGATAGAAGTGGTTCAGCAGCCAATTGCGGACGGTTCCATGACGGCTGTAACTGATGAACACATCGTACTTGTAGCCGGACACGCGGACGATGATAAGCAGGCCGAACACGGCGGCACCAGGACAAAAAAGTGGCCAATAACCGCGGGAATGTCCAAAAACGGGCTAAAAAGTGGACACGATCGCCGCTCCGGCTGCGAGTGCCGCCGCGGCGACCGGGAGGGCCCAGCCCGTGGGCGCCAGGGCTCCGAGGATCGCCACGCCCAAGGCCGCGCCCGTCTGGCGGGATGCGTTCAACGCCCCTCCCGCGATGCCGGCCAGCTCTGGTGGGGCCGAGCCGACCACCGTGGTCAGGAGGGCCGGGATGGCCAGTGAGACCCCGAATCCCAGTGCGGCCAACGCCACCACCGACAACGCCGGGACGAACGCTTGAAGCAGCGTGCCCAGCGCCATCAGGAGGAAGCCGGACACCGCTGGGGTGCGGGGGCCGATCCTGGCCACCAAGCGGCCGGTGAAGATCGGGTTGAACGCCGTGGGGATCGTCAGTGGGAGGAATGCCAAGCCTGTCGCCGATGGGGAGTAGCCGCGCGTCTCCTGGAAATACAGGGACAGTACGAACAACACCCCTGACAGTCCGAAGTTCACGATCGCGCCCGCCAGGAGGTTTCGGGAGACCAGACCTGGCGGGAGCATTGCGCCCGGGCGGCGCTGGGAGATGGCCAACACCGCTGCCGCCAAAGCCGACAGCGCCAAGGCCCACCACGCGTGCTCCACCAGCGCGTACGTCAGTGTCGATAAAGCGACTATTGCCGAGAGCTGGCCGGTCAGGTCAGTGCGGGTCGGGCGAGCCGGCGTGCGCGGGGCCGCCGAAGACAGAGCCAGGGCGGTCAAGGCCACCGGGACGTTCACCAGGAAGATCGCCCGCCAGCCGAACACCTCCGTGAGCACGCCGCCCAGCAACGGGCCCGCCACCAGGCCCGTTCCGCTCAGTGCCGCCCACACGCCCATCGCCTTCGCGCGTGACGCCGGTGCCGGGTACGCCGCGGTGATCAGGGACAGCGACGAAGGCACCAACAGCGCTCCGGCGACTCCCAGCAACGCGCGCAAGGCGATCAGCATCGCGGCGGAAACCGACAGCGCCGACAACAACGACAGCGCCGCGAACGAGATCAGGCCCGTGAAGAACACCCGGCGGGCGCCGAGGCGGTCGGACCACGCTCCCGCCGTCAGCAGGAACGCCGCGAACGTCAGCGTGTAGCCGTTCGAAATCCATTGCTGCGCCGCCAACGAGGGCGACAGCGACGGGAGCGCCACCGTCACGATCGTCGTGTCCAGCATGACCAGGAAGTAGCCCAGGGAAAGGCCGATGAGGAGTCTTGCCACACCCCGACCCTGGACGCTCCGTGACAACCGCGGAAGCAGGGAGTTACGATGGCCGGTATCGGGAACTCCGATGGGGGACACCATGGAACTGCGCCACCTGCGCACCTTCCGCGTCGTCGCGCGGACGCTCAACTTCACCCACGCCGCGGCCGAGCTGCACTACGCGCAGTCCAGCGTCACCGAACAGATCCAGGCCCTCGAAGCCGAGCTCGGGTCGAAGCTCTTCGAACGCGGTCGGCGGCTGCGGCTCACCGCCGCCGGGGAACGGCTGGTCGGGTACGCCGGTCAGGTGCTTTCGCTCGTCGAGGAAGCCAAGGCCGCCGTGGACGAAGAACGCGGTGAACCCGAGGGCGACCTGACCGTCGGCGCGCTCGAAACCCTTTGTGCGCACCGGATGCCCGGGCTCCTCAGCGCCTACCGGGACCGGTGGCCGCGCGTGCGGCTGTCCCTCAAGGAAGGTGGACGCGGCGAGCTCTACCAAGCCGTGCGAACGTCCGAAATGGACGTCTGCTTCACCTTCGGGGACGCGCCGGACGATCCCGCGCTCGCCAGCGCGACGCTCGGTGACGAGCCGCTCGTGGTCATCGTTCCGCCCGCGCATCCGTTGGCGGGCCTGGAAGAGATCCGGACGAGCGATCTCCGCGGAGTCGGTTTCCTGGCCACCCCGCAAGGCTGCGGCTTCCGGGAGATGCTCGACCGGCTCGACGGGCCCGTGGTCGACACCGAGGTCGGCAGCCTCGCCGCGCTCGCGCGGTGTGCTGCCGCCGGGATGGGGTGCGGGATCGTGCCCGCCGTTGTTGATCACCCGGGGGCGGTCGCCGTGCCGCTGGCGGGCGAGACGACGACCGTCACCATGACCTGGCGGCGGCGCGACGAGCACAAGCCGGGCATCGCCGCACTGCTCACCTACGCGTTGTCCAATATGGACAACTGCTCCTCCGGAAGCTCCAAAGTGAACGCCGGGGCGATCGACGCGTAGTGCTCCCAGGTGCGCGGGCCGACCAGCGGGATCACTCCCTTGTGGAGCAACCACGCCAGTGCGACCTGGTTGCCCGTCGCGCCCAGAGACGACGCCACCTTGGCCACCGCGGCCAGCCGTGCCTCGGAATCCGGTCCGGCGTACGCGCGCCACACCGGCGTGGATTCGCGGTAGGTCGCGTCGTCGTAGATTCCTCGCAGTAGAGCGGAGTACGCCGCGAGGGAGACGTCCGGGTGGGCCGCCAGCCAGTCCAGCAGCTCGCCGCCGGCGATGGACGACGTGTCGCCGCCGGTCGGGCGCAGGTACGAGTGCTGGACCTGCACCGCCACCGGTGGCGACCACCCGTGGGTCGACGCCAGTGTGTGGATCTGCTCCAGGCGCCACGTGCGGACATTGCTCCAGCCCGTGTAGCGAACCTTGCCGTCGCGCACCAGAGTGTCCAAAGCAGACAGTGTCTCTTCCAGCGGCTCACGCCGGAGATCGACGTGGACGTAGTACAGGTCGATGTGGTCCGTTCCCAAGCGCCGCAGGCTTTCCTCCACCGAACGCCGGATCACCGCGGCGCTCGCACCCTCGTAGGTGCGTTCCCGCGCTTCCCAGTCCGTCGTGCCGTCCGGGCGGGCCGCCGCGCGCGCCGCCGGGAGGTCCGTGGGCTGCGCCGACACCTTCGTCGCCAGGAAAACCCGGTCCCGGCGGCCCTCCAGGAGACGGCCGAGGACAGCTTCGCTTTCGCCGCCGGTGAACGACGGCCCCGCCCACCACGCGTAGCAGTTCGCCGTGTCCAGGAAGTCGCCGCCGGCGTCGAGGTAAGCGTCCAGGATCCGCGCCGAGGTCTGTTCGTCCGTCGACGTCCCCATCGTCATGCAGCCCAGCGACACCTGGCTCACCTGCTGACCGGTCCTGCCCAGTTCCACCTTCTTCATGCCTACGAACCTAAAAGAGAATCGGTCCGGTACTACAGTCCAATCCTGTGGCCGGATCACAGACCAATTGGGGCGTCCTGCTGGACCTGAGCGGGCCAGGGCCGAAGCACGACCAGCTCGCCCGTGCCCTGCGCCGGGCGATCCGCGGGCTCGACGACGGCGTCGCCGTGCCACCCAGCCGTCAGCTCGCCGCCGACCTCGGCTGCTCGCGGTGGGTCGTCACCCAGGCCTACGCCCAACTGGTCGCCGAGGGCTACCTCGACGGGCGCACCGGGTCGGCCACCCGCGTGCGCCGCGTCGCGCGCGAACAGCCGCCGAAAGCCCCCGCGAGGAAAGCACTGCCGCCTCGATACGACCTCGCGCCCGGACTTCCCGACCTGCGGCACTTCCCGCGGCAGCGGTGGGCGGACGCCGTGCGCGGGGTGCTCACCACCGCGCCGCACGCCGACTTCGGACTCCCCGACCGGGCCGGTCACCCGAGGCTGCGCGCCACCCTCGCCGGGTACCTGCGGCGGGTCCGGGGCGCCGAAACGGACGACGTCGTGATCTGCGGTGGCGTCACCGACGGCGTGACCCGCGTCTGCCGGACTCTGCAAGAGAACGGCGTCACGCGGCTGGCCGTCGAAGATCCCGGCTGGACGCGGTTGCGGCAGGCCGCCGCGGCGACCGGGATGGTGATCGATCCGGTGCCGGTCGACGAAGAAGGCATTGACCCCGGACGGATCCCGCGCGGGACGCGGGCCGTGCTCGTCACGCCGGCCCACCAGTTCCCCACCGGCACCGTCCTTTCCCCGCGACGGCGTGCCGAGCTCCTCACCTGGGCGCAGGACGTCGACGGGCTGATCCTCGAGGACGACTACGATGCCGAGTTCCGGTACGACCGGCGACCGGTCGGCACCGTCCAGGGCATGGATCCGGCACGGGTCGCGCTCTTCGGCTCGGTCAGCAAGACGCTCAGCCCGGCGCTCGGGCTCGGCTGGGTCGCACTCCCTCCACAGTGGACGATCCAGGGTCACGCGCCGCCTGTGCTCGACCAGCTGGCGCTCGCCGCGTTCGTCGAGAGCGGCGGCTACGACCGGCACCTGCGGGCCGCGCGGCTGCGGTACTGCGCGCGGCGCGACCGGCTCGTCGAGGCGCTCGGGCCCGCGCGGCTTTCCGGCGTCGCCGCCGGGCTGCACCTCGTGCTGCACCTGGAGCGCGACGCCGGCGCGGTGGTGCGCAAGGCCGCGGAAAACGGCGTCAAGGTGGCGGACCTCGACGGCTACCGCGTGGCTCCCGGCGAGCCCGCACTGGTGCTCGGTTACGGCAATCTCGCCGACAACGCTGTCAGTGACGCTGCCCGGTTACTGCGCGAAGCTGCCGGTTGAGGGCTTCTCAAACGCCCATCGAGGTGGAAAGCTGCTGACCGAACCGAGGGCCTGACCAAAGGTCCGCTTCTGACAACGTTGTCATCTCCTGGGAGGTGCGCCCATGTGGTCGCAGAGCAGACGGTTGGCCGCCGCGGTGACCGTGGGGGTGGTCGTCACCGGGCTTGCGCCTGCGGTGGCGGCCGCCGCCCCGCAAAGCGCGGATCCGGTGAGCCTGGTCAACCCCTTCGTCGGCACGCAGAACTTCGGCAACACGTTCCCCGGCGCGAGCGCGCCGTTCGGAATGGTGCAGGTCAGCCCGGACACCGGTGGTCAGGGCGGCTACGACTACCTGCAGAACGCGATCTACGGCTTCAGCCAGACGCACCTGTCCGGCGTCGGCTGCGGGGTGATGGGCGAACTGCCGATCATGCCGACCACCGGGGCCGTCGACAACGTTGACAAAGACGCCTACAAGTCCGAGTACAGCCACGACGACGAGCACGCCGAGCCCGGCTACTACCGCGTCGGCCTCAAGAAGTACGGCGTGAACGCCGAGCTGACGGCGACCGCGCGCACCGGCTGGCAGCGCTACACCTTCCCCTCGACCGGGCAGGCGAACGTCCTGTTCAACACCGGTCAGGCCAACCAGTCGGTGAAGGACTCCGAGATCCACGTCGTCGGCGACCGGACGCTCGAAGGGCGGGTCAAGGCCGGCGGGTTCTGCGCCGGGCACGACGAGCACACCGTCTACTTCACCGCCACCTTCGACCGGCCGTTCAGCTCGTACGGCACCTGGCGCGGCTCGACGCGCACACCGGACAGCCGTGACGCCGCGGGCACCGGCGGCAACGGCGCCTGGGCGAGCTTCGACGCGTCCACCGACCACGACGTCGTCCTCAAGGTCGGCCTGTCCTACACCGGGCTCGACGGCGCCCGGAAGAACCTCGCGGCGGAGACCAAGGACTTCGACTTCGACGCCACGAAGACCGCGCTGCACCAGCAGTGGGCCGACCGGCTCGGCGCGATCAAGATCGGCGGCGGCACGACCGAGCGGCAGACGGCGTTCTACACCGCGCTCTACCACTCGCAGCTGCACCCGAACCTCGCCGGCGACACCGACGGCGCGTACACCGGCTTCGACGGCAAGGTCCACACCGCGAGTGGCTACACCCCGTACCAGAACTTCTCGCTCTGGGACACCTACCGCCCGCAGAACCAGCTGCTCGAAATGCTGGAACCACAGGTCGCGCGGGACGTCGCGCTGTCGGTCGTCGCGATCGGACGTGACGGCGGGTGGCTGCCGCGCTGGGCGCTGGCCGAGAGCGAAACCAACATCATGACCGGCGATCCCGTGACGCCGTTCCTCGTCGAGGCGTGGTCGAAGGGCCTGCTCGCCGGGCACGAAGAAGAGGCGTACGGGCTGCTCAAGAAGAACGCGACGAGCACGCCGCCCGCCGATTCGCCGTACAACGGGCGTTCCGGCGTCAACTACTACAACGACCGCGGGTACATCCCGAGCGGCCTCGTGCTCGGCAAGGACTGCGCGGCCAAGGGCGGTGACAACGACTGCGAGCACCCCGCGTCCGCGACGATGGAGTACTCGGCGGCCGACGCGGCGCTCGCGCTGATGGCCCGTGGGCTCGGCCACCAGGCCGACGCGCGGATGTTCGCCGACCGCGGCCAGTGGTACAAGAACCTCTGGGACTCCTCCACGCAGCAGTTCCGGCCGCGCACGACCGAGGGCACGTTCCTCACGCCGTACAACCCGGTCGACGCCGACCACCAGTTCCACGAGGGCGGCGCCTACCAGTACCAGTGGCTCGCGCCGCAGGACCCGGCCGGGCTCGTGTCGCTGATGGGCGGCAAGAAGACGACCGAGAAGCGGCTCGACTCCTTCTTCGCCTACGGCAACCTGCTGAAGGACCCGGCGGGCACCGCGCGCAACGACTGGATCTCCAGCCCGTACGACTACTACGGCAAGGCGACGTACAACCCGAACAACGAGCCCGACCTGCTCGCGCCGTACATGTACAACTGGGTCGGCGCGCCCGCTAAGACCGCGACCGTCGTCCGCGCGGCGATGACGCTGTTCACCACCGGCCCCGACGGCATGACCGGCAACGACGACCTCGGCACGATGTCCGCGTGGTACGTCTTCTCGTCGCTCGGGCTGTACCCGACGATGAGCGGCGCGAACTTCCTCGCCGTGTCGAGCCCGCAGTTCGAGTCGGCGACCGTCCGGATCGGACAGTACGGGCGTTCGCAGGGCGGCACGCTGACCGTGAACGCGCCGGGGGCTTCGGACGCGAACCGGTACGTCCAGAGCGTGTCGCTGAACGGCCGGGACGTCCGGCAGCCGTCGCTCGACTGGTCGGCCGTCGCGCACGGCGGTGTCCTGAACCACAAGCTCGGGTCGAAGCCCTCTTCGTGGGGAACCGGTTCCGAGCCGCCTTCGGTGAACAACGCCGTCGGTGACCTGCGGCGGCACGTCGACGCGTCGCTGCGGCAGACGTCCGTGGTGATCCCGGCGGGCGCGGCGCAGCAGGTGCACCTCGACCTGGACGTCCTCGCGCAGAACCCGCTCCTGCAGCCGGTGACGATCTCCGCGACCGCGCCGGCCGGGTGGAAGGTTCGCGCGGACCAGCTTCAGCTGGTCTGGTCGGGACGGCTGCCGGTGCAGAAGACGGTGCCGATCACGGTGACGGTGCCGGCCGGCGCCGCCGCCGGGACGTACCCGGTGCAGGTCAAGGTGTCCGGGCTGGGCGCGAACAGCGTTTCGCGGTCGGCGACGATCGAGGTGCGGACGCCGTCGGCGTGTGTGACCTCCGGGACGCAGTGCGCGGTCGACCTCGGCCGCGACTACAACCACGACGGCACGGCAACGGTTTCGGCGTCGACGGAGGGCAACTTCGACGGCGGCGGCTGGAGCTACGACGCGTCACTCCTCCCGGCGGCCGGCCCGGTGACCTGGGACGGCGTCACGTACGCGGCCCCGGACGCGTCGGGCACGGCGGCGAACTTCGTCGAAGCGCGCGGGCAGTCGCTGCTGCTCCCGGCGGGACAGCACACGGCGCTTCGGCTGGTCGGGTCGTCGCACAACGGACCGGTGACCACAACGCTGACGGCGCACTACACGGACGGCACGAGCGCCGACCTGGCCGCAACGTTCGGCGACTGGGCGGGCTCGGGTTCCCCGGTGGTGCTCGACATGCCGCACCGAATCAAGGCGGGCAGCGGCGTCGACGGCCCGCCGGTCCGACTGTTCGGCATCTCGGCCGCTTTGGACGGCGGCAAGACGCTGCAGTCGGTGAGCCTGCCGAACGACCCGCGAGTCGAGGTCTACGCGCTCACCCTGGCGTGATGGTTCGGTTCGCCGGGGTACCGGCGAACCGTTCCACCAGGTCAGGGAAGCGTTCCGTGATGATCCGCTACCCCGCGTAGCATGTTGACATGCATGTCCGCTGACATGGTGCCGGGGGCCTCCCCGGTCGGCGCGGGAATCGCTCGTCGCGTTCGCCAACACGCGGGGCGGCGGACCCTCCTCGCCCGCCCTCCGGCCCGGCGGCGAGCGAACCGCCGCGGAGAGGTACTGGCGGCTCTCGGCGACAGCGAAAGGTCGAGAGGAGAACGTCCGGAACCCCGCCACGAGGTACCGCCGCACCGGCCGGATCGCGCTCGACGAGTAGCCGGCCGCCTTCAGACGCGGCCGGCGAACCGTTCCACCAGGTCAGGGAAGCCGAAGACGGTGATCCGCGCAATGCCGCCGCCGGCGAGCGTCAGCACGGCGATGCCGTACGGCTCGCCGCGGTAGCGGGTCACCGCCGCGGGCTGGCCGTTCGCGCGGGTCGGGGTCATCTGCCAGTCACCCCGCGAGCCGATCACGTTCTTCAAGAACGCGACACACGTCCGCTTCCCCGCGAACCACGTCCGCGCCGGCACCGGCTCGATCACCGCGTCGTCGCGCAGGATCTGCTCCAGGGCCGCCAGGTCCGCGTTGACGAACGCGCTCATGTACCGCTCCAGCAACGCCCGCTGCTCCGGCTCGGTCGGCTCGGTCACGGCCGGGGCGTCGCCGAGGGTGGCGCGGGCGCGCTGGAGGGTGCTCTTCACCGCCGGGACCGTCGTGCCGAGCATCTCCGCGACCTCCGCCGCCGGGAACGCCAGGACCTCGCGCAGGATCAGCACCGCTCGCTGCCTCGGCGGGAGCAACTGCAGACCGGCGATCAGCGCGAGCCGGACGCCGTCGCGGGCCACCGCGATCGCCGCCGGGTCCGCCGACTCCGGGGTCACCAGCGCGTCCGGGATCGGCCGGGGCCAGCGGTCGCCGGGCTCGGCCGGGACCGGGGGCGCGTCCGGGTCGGTGGCGGGCGCGCCCAGCCCGGACGGCATCGGCCGGCGGCCGCGCTGCTCCAGCGCCGTCAGGCAGGCGTTCGTCGCGATCCGGTAGAGCCACGACCGCACCGACGCGCGGCCCTCGAAAGCGTCGAACGCCCGCCAGGCGCGCAGGTAGGTCTCCTGGACGACGTCCTCGGCCTCGTCGGGCGTGCCGAGCATGCGGTAGCAGTGGGCGAGCAGCTCACGCCGGTACGGCTCGAAATCCACGGTCACCTTCCTTCGACCGGCCGGGCGGGCAAAAGGAATCGGTCAGGACGGCCGGATTTCCGGCTGCGGCGCCCGGTCGTGCTTCCGGAACTCGACCCACCGGCGGCTCACATCGGCCCACAGGTCCTGCTGCTCTGTGTAGAAGCGATCGAGCCGATCCCGCCGGAGGTCTGAGGCGGGGGTGGTGACCAGGTAATAGTCCATGTCGTCGCGCAGCCGGTTCATCCGGTACTGCGTCTCTTCCATGAGCAGCCAGCGCGAGCGCCAGGTGAAGAAGGTCTCGAGGCCGGTCAGCACCGTGACCGCCGCGACCAGCGGCAGGGCGATCGAGGCGCGCAGGGGGATCTCGGGGATGCCGAGCACGATCGTGGACAGCGCGGTGAGGACCAGAGCGGAGATCCGCACCCGCGAAGCGGGCTCCTTGAAGCGCTTCTTCCGCGAATCGATCCAGTCGATGTCCGCGGAAACGAGGTCGCGGAAGCCGAGGAAGACATCTCGGAGGGGGAGGTCGGGCGCCCGCCCGGCCAGCTCCAGGAATCCGCGCTCGGAGGCGAGTTCGGTCGGCGACGAGGTCCGGTGTCGGGGCCACATCGCGTCAGGTTGGCGGAGCCGCGGCCGCCGCGGCAAGCCTCAGGCGACGATGCGGGGTTCCGACGCCAGCCGCGAGAGCACGTTCGTGAGCCGCCGGGCCGCGACGTCCCACTCCTCCAGCGCGCTGCCGCGGCCCAGCGCCGCCGTGCGCAGGGAGCGCCTCAGCTCCGGGTCCGCATACCAGCGGTGCAGCGCGTCGGCCAGTGCGAACGGGTCGTTCGGCTCGACGAGCAGGCCGGGCACCTCGCCGTCGGCGTCCACGCCGAGTGCGTCGTAGACCCCGCCGACCTCGGTCGCCAGCACCGGGATGCCCCGGGCCAGCGCCTGCGCGACGAACATCCCCGGGGTCGCCGCGCGAGCCGGGACGACCAGCAGGTCCGCGGCGTTGTACGCGGCGCCGAGGTCCACCGAGTCGCCGGCCAGCGTGATGCGGCCGCCCAGGCCGAGGCGTTCGATCGACCAGCCGAGCTCGTCGACGAACCCGGGGTCCGCCTCCAGCGACCCGGCGAAAACGCAGGACAGCGCCAGGTGGTCGATCTCGCCGAGGGCCTGGACCAGCAGGTCGTGGCCGTTGCGGCGGGTGACGTCCCCGACGCACAGCAGCCGCGACACGCCGTCGGCGCCGGCCGCGAGCGGGGCCGCGTCGGTGCCGGGCTTGGCGACGAACACACGGCCCGGGTCCAGGTCGTGACGGTCGATCAGCAGCCGGGCCAGCCACGGGCTGGTCGCGACGACCATGCCGGCCATCCGCAGCGTTTCGCGCTCACACGCGTCCAGCTCGGCGGCGTGCGCCGGGTCGAGGCCGGGCTCGTCGGCCAGGGCCTGGTGGACCAGCACGGCCAGGCGCAGCCGCCGCGCGTGCGGGACGACGATCTCCGGCACGCCCGAAGCGATCGTGCCGTCGAGCAGCACGACCGTCCGGTCCGGCAGGGCGGCCAGGGATCTCGCCAGCCGGCGCCGGGACGTCGCGTCCGGCTCCGGCCAGTCCCCGGCGATCGGCAGCTCCAGCACCGGCTGGCCGACGGCCGGGAGGTTCTGGCACATCCGCTTGTCGTAGGTGTCACTGCCCGGCGGCGCGGCCGGGAGGATGAACACCATCGGGTCGGCGGGCCTCATCGCACGCGCCCGAACAGGGTGGGAACGGACACGGCTACCTCCAGCGCGGGTCGACGGCGGTGACGGCTCATACGTCACACGCGCCCCGGCGCCGAACGGTTCAGTTCTGCGCGTCGATCATCCAAACACCGTTCACCTGGACCATGGTGAAGGTGTCGTTCTCGGCGTTGCCGCCGTCGTAGACGACGTGCGCCGTGACCCGGCCGGGCCCGGCTTCCTTGACGCTGGTCGCGGTCACGACCTTGTACCGGCCCCAGAAGCTCGTGTACTTCTCGTACGTCTGGCTCCGCGACGCCTTGAACTTCTCGGTGAGCAGCTTCCACGCCTCCGCGGGGTTGCCCGGCAGCAACGCGTAGTAAGCGGACAGCGCGTCCGCGGCGGACTTCGTCTGGGCGACGGACGAGACCGTCGGTGACGTGGTCGGCGGGGCCGACGACGAGGCCGGGGTGGGCGACGGCGTCGCGGACGGGGTCACGGAAGCAGACGTGGAGGGCACCGGCGAGGCCGGCGGGGCGGCGTTGTCCTGCGGGGGTCTCTGACGCACGACCAGCAGGATCGCGACGACGACCGCGACGCACAGCAGCGCCGCGCCCGCCCCGACGGCGATCATGCCCTTGCGCGCGCCCGGCGAGACCGCGCTGACCTGACCCGGCCCGGCCGGCACGGTGACCGCGGCGGGCACTGTCGGCATCAGCACGGGGGCGGGCGCGACGTCGGCGTCCGGGACCGTCGGCGCGAGCACCGACTCCCCCGGCTCGGCGTCGTTCAGCAGCGCGCGCAGCTCACGCTCGACCTCGTCCATCGACGGCCGCCCGGCCGGGTCGGTGGCGAGCATCCGCTCGAGCAGCGGGGTCAGCCGCTCCGCCTTGGCCGGCGGCTCGATCTCGCCGCTGGAGGCCTTGTAGAGCAAGGCGATCGGGTTGTCGGCCGTGCCGTACGGCGGCTGCCCCTCGACGGCGGCGTACAGCGTGGCGCCGAGGGAGAAGACGTCGGAGGCGAAGTCCGCGTCCTCGCCGCGGGCCACCTCCGGCGCGAGGTACGCGGGGGTGCCCGCGATCTCGCCGGTGGCCGTGAGCTTCACGTCACCGATCGCGCGGGAGATGCCGAAGTCGGTGATCTTCGCCGTGCCGTCGTCGGAGACGAGGATGTTGGCCGGCTTCACGTCGCGGTGCACGATCCCGGCGCGGTGCGCGCCGGCCAGCGCCGAGCTGATCTGCGCGCCGACGCGGATCGTGTCGTCGACCGAGACGGGTTCCTCGCCGATCACGACGGCGAGGCTCTTCGACGCCAGGTACTCCATCACCAGCCACGGCCGGTCCTCTTCTTCGAGGACGGCGAACACGGTGATCGCGTGGGAATGCTGCAACCGGGCGGCGATCCGCGCCTCGCGCATCGCGCGGTTCTTCGCTTCTTCGGTGCGGTGCTCGTCGTGGTCGTGCGGCAGCAGGAGTTCCTTGATCGCCACCGTGCGGTCGAGCCGTTCGTCCTGCGCGCGCCACACCGTGCCCATCGCGCCGCCGCCGATCGGCTCGATCAGCCGGTACCGATCGCGGATCCGGCGACTTTCCACGAGCATCCACCATTCTCCGAAGCGGCCGAGATCCGGTCAGCATGCCAGGCTCACGCGCCGACCGGTACCAACGTAACCGAAAACCTTGCGCGGACAGCGCAATCGCGCGCTGTGGCGCTGCCCACCGTGTACCCCGGAAGCTTAACGAACAACCCCGTACGCACGGTCAAGCGCATCCACGATCTCCTTGCGCAGCCCGGCGCCGACGGCGATCGTCGCCGACGAACCCACCGTGTGCTCGCTGCCGTCGCGGTCGACGACGGCCCCGCCGGCCTCGCGCACGAGCAGCACACCCGCCATGGTGTCCCACGGTTTGTTCGCCAGGATCAGTGCGGCGTCGAGCTTTCCGTCCGCGACCCAGGCGAGGTCGACCGCCGCGCTGCCGTACATCCTGATCTTCTGCGCCCGCGCGCCGAGATCGGACAGCAGCAGGAGCCGCGCGCGGTTCTTCTCGTCGGCGAGCTCGCCGATCGCGAAGTCACCGACGGCGATCATCGCGTCGGACATTTCCGTCGCCGTCGAAGCGGCGATCCGCTTTCCGTTCGCGAAGGCGCCTTCCCCGCGTGAAGCCGTATACGTGACGTCGAGGTACGGCAGCGTGATCGCGGCGACCGTGCTGTGCTCACCGTCCACCAGGGCCAGGGAAATACCGCAGAGCGGAATTCCGCGGGCGAAGTTCGCCGTCCCGTCGATGGGGTCGAGGGCCCACCAGCGCCCGCCGCCGTCGCCGCTGCGGCCGCGCTCCTCGCCGAGGATCCCGATCTCCGGCGTCTCGGCCGCGAGGAACTCGCGCAGCGCGTCCTCGACCGCCATGTCGACGTCGGTCACCAGGTCACGATCGCCTTTGGCGGAAACGGAAAAACTCGGGCGCGACCGGATGATCGCGGTCGCCTTCGCCACGGCTTCGCGCGCGACGTCGAGTAGTGCGGCATGCTCGCTCATGGACTCCAACCTAGTGAAGGGACGTGCGCATGACCGACCTCTTCCCGCTCGCGACCACCGAAGACGAGCGGCGGCGGGGCGCGGCGGTCGCGGTGCTGCCGGTCGGCAGCTTCGAGCAGCACGGCGCGCACCTCCCCCTGGTGACCGACACGGTGATCGCGGCGACCCTCGCGAAAGCCGTCGCCGAGGCCTACCCCGTCCTCCACCTGCCGCCGCTGCCGATCTCCTGCTCCCAGGAGCACGCCGCGTGGGCCGGCACCGTGAGCGTCTCGGCGCGCACGTTGCACGCGGTGGTCACCGACGTCGCCGCCTCGCTGAAGGCGTCCGGGATCGACCGGCTCGTGCTGGTCAACGGGCACGGCGGCAACTACGTACTGTCCAATGTGGTCCAGGAGGCGGGCGGGTCGATGGCCCTGTTCCCGGGGGTCGCGGACTGGCAGGCGGCGCACACGGCGGCCGGCCTGCGCACGTCGCTGGACGACGACATGCACGCGGGCGAGCTGGAGACGTCGATCCTGCTGCACGCGCACCCGCACCTGGTGACCCCCGGCTACGAGACGGCCGACCACGTCACCGGCCGGGACCACCTGCTGACGCTGGGCCTGCGGGCGTACACGGAGTCGGGGGTGGTCGGCCGTCCTTCGCTGGCGAGCGCCGCGAAGGGGCACGTCGTGCTGGACACGCTGGTCCAGCGCTTCGCCGAAGTGCTGGCGGTGCTAGGCGCCGGATAGGTGCGGGAGCAGGTGGTCCATCCGCTCGGCCTTCGTCCGGAGGTAGCGCAGGCTCTCCGGGTTCGGCGGAACCAGCAGCGGAACCTGCTCGCTGATCCGGATTCCGTAGCGGGTGAGCTGTTCGACCTTCTGCGGGTTGTTCGACAGCAGCCGCACCGACCGGACCCCCAGGTCCTGCAGGATGCCCGCAGCCGCGTGGTAGTCGCGGGCGTCGACCGGCAGGCCGAGCGCCACGTTCGCGTCCACCGTGTCGAGGCCCTCGTCCTGCAGCCGCATCGCCTTGAGCTTCGCGAGCAGGCCAATCCCGCGGCCCTCGTGGCCCTGGACGTACACCAGCACGCCCGAGCCCTCTTCGACGATCCGCTCGAGCGCCGCCGCCAGCTGGTCGCCGCATTCGCAGTGCGTCGAGCCGAAGACGTCGCCGGTCAGGCACTCGCTGTGCACGCGGGTCAGCGTCCCCAGCTCGGTGATCTCGCCGTGGACCAGGGCGACCTGCTCGGTGCCGGCGCGGTCGAGGTACCCGACCGCGCGGAAGACCCCGTGCCGGGTCGGCAGCCGGGTGTCGACCACCCGCTCGACCACGGGCCGGTGCGGCAGGTCCCCGACGATTTCGCTTGCGGTCATGCCTTCCACCTCTCTAACCCCGCACTTTCACGTGAAAGTGCGGGGTTGGTCGTGCGGAGCTTTCATGTGAAAGCTCCGTCCGGCGCATCGCGGCGACACTCCGGACGAGCAGGACACCGGCGCCGGGAAGGCTCGCGACGAGCGTGAGCACGCCGTAGACCACGGCGACGGTGACGCCTTGGGCGGCGCCCAGACCGGCCGCGCCGAAGAGCAGGGCGCAGACGCCCTCGCGCGGGCCGAAGCCGCCGACGTTGAGCGGGAGACCCATCGCGAGCAGCGCGAGGATCATCAGGGGCACGAGCTGCCCCACCGGCGCGTCGACCCCGGCGACGCGGGCGGCGACGACGAACAGCGCCAGGTGCCCGGCCAGCGTCGCGACCGAAAAGAAGCCCACGCCGGGCCAGGTCTCCCGGGTGAACAGGCCCAGCCGCAGGTCGGCGAGGGTGACGGCGAAGCCGCGGCGGACCTTCGACCCGCTGTGGATCCAGCGCCCGCCGAACAGCCGGCCGGCGACCAGCGCGGTGACGGTGGCCAGCACGACGACGATCCCGGCGATGGTGACGACCTCGCGGAACGCGCCCGGGACGACCTCCGGCGCGGCCAGCACGACGGCGACCGCGGACGCGATCAGCACGAGCTGCCCGGCGGTGCGCTCCAGGACGACGGCGCGCACGCCGCGCGGCACGTCCCCCGAGTCGCGGCCGTGCTGCACCGCGCGGTGGACGTCACCGAGCACACCCGCGGGCAGCACGCCGTTGAGGAACAGCGCGCGGTAGTAGTCCGCGACGGCGGTGCGCAGGGAAAGCCGCAGGCCGAGGCGGGTGGCGACGATCTGCCAGCGGCCCGCGCTGAACAACGTCGTCGCGAAGCCGATGCCGAGCGCGGCCAGCACGCCGACGGTGTCGATCCGGCTCAAGCCGTCGAGGAAGGCGCCGCTGCCGAGCTGCCAGACGAGCACCCCGAGGATCGCGAACGCGCCGAGGACGCGCAGCCACGCGAACAAGCGCTTCACGCCGCCACCTCCAGGCTCGGCGGCAGGACCAGCAGGTCGCCGTGGTGGATCACCGCGTGCAGCTCGCCGGCCGCCGCCATTTCCCGCCGTCGCTGCAGGTAGACGTCGGCGGCCGGGCGCAGCTCCGGCAGCTGCTCGACGGCGGCGCCGACCCAGCCTTCGAGCCACTGCCGCTGCAGTTCGGCCTGGTCCGGTCCGAGCCGCCACGCGCTCTCGGCGCGGACGACGGTAGCGCCGAGCCGGCCGAACGCGGTCGCGGCGACGTCCACCGCGGTGGGGCCGAGCAGCCGGCGCCCGCCGGTGAGGCGGCGCTGGTGGGCGTTGAACGACGCGGAGACGGTGGGGTCGAGCGGGTCGGCGGGCGAGAGCTCCACCCGGCCGGTGACCGAGAGCATCAGCAGCGCCGCGCAGCCCGCTTCGACGATCGCCGTGGCCAGCGTCGTGACCTCGTCCCTGGTCAGCAGGTCGAGCAGCGCCGACGCGGTGACCAGCGACGTCCCGGCGAGGTCCGCGGCGCGCAGCGCGGTGACGTCCCGCTGCTCGGTTTCGACGTCGACCGGGCTGCCGTCGAGCGCAGTGGCCGGCAGGGTGGCCCGGGCGTGCGCGAGCAGTTCGCTGTCGTGGTCGTGCAGGATCCAGTGCTGCGTGCCCGGCAGCCGGGCGGCCAGCCAGCGGCCGAGCGAGCCGGTGCCGCAGCCGAGGTCGCGCACGACGAAGTCGGCCGGCAGGAAGTCGCGCAGCGGGTCCAGCAGCTGCGGCGCGCGGGCCGCGGCGTCGGCGGGTTCCCGCAGGTAGAGCCAGTCCGGGGCGAAAGCGGTCATGCCGCCGCCTCCTGCCGCTGCAGGATCTCGGCGATCCGGCGGGCAGTGTCGTCCCAGCCGGTCAGGGTCTCGCGGCGCAGCTTCGCCGACGCGCGCAGCCGCGTCCGCAGGGCCGGCTCGGTCAGCCAGCGGCGCAGGGCCGCGCCGAGCGCGGCGACGTCGTCACCGGGCACGAGCATGCCGGGCACCGAGCCGTCCGGCGCGACGCCGACGGTGTCCGGCAGCGCGTCGACGTCGGTGGTCAGCACCGGCACGCCGTGGGCGAGGGCTTCGGTGACGACCATGCCGAAGGTCTCGGCGCGCGAAGGCAGCACGAGCAGGTCGGCGGTGTGGTAGGTCGCGGCCAGCGCCGCGCCGGTGCGCGGGCCGGTGAGCGTGAAGCGGGCGCCGAGCCGGTGCTCGCGCAGCCGCTCGACGTACTTGGTCTCACGGCGGATCCCGCCGACACATTCGCAGGTCCAGCGCAGGTCGGCGACGGTTTCGAGGGCCTGGGCGAGCACTCCCTGGCCCTTGCGCGGGGTCACGTTGGCCACGCAGACCAGGCGGGACACCCCGTCGGTGCCGATGGCCGGCGGCACGGGGTCGACCCCCGGCGGCACGGCGTGGACGCGGTGCGGCGCGAGGCCGTGGTGGCCGATCAGCCGGCGCGCGGCCCACTCGCTGGTCGCCACGACCGAGCCCACCGCCTTGAGCGTCTCGCGCTCGAGGGCGTCGAGCTCGGCGGCGAGCGCGGGCGGCAGGCCGGTCTCGTCGGCCAGCGGCAGGTGCACCAGGACCGAGAGCGACAGCCGGCGCGCCTGCGGGACGATCACCTCGGGGACACCGCACGCGACCAGGCCGTCGAGCAGCACCGCGGACCCGGTCGGCAGCGCCGAGAGCAGGTGCCCGAGCACCGCGCGGGCCTCGGTGTCCGGCCGCGGCCAGCTGCCGGAGACGGCGATCTCGTGCACGTCGAGGCCGGCTTCGGTCAGCCGGTCGCACATCCGGCGGTCGTAGGTGTTGCCGCCGCTCGGGACCGACGCGTCGTCGATGTCCCCGGGGAGGACCACGTAAAGGCTGTTCACAGCGCACGCTCGTAACTCGCCCAGGCGACGTGCGATTCCTTCAGCGAGACGGCGATGCCTTCGAGGCCGCGTGCGCCTTCGCCGAGGCGTCCGGCGTGGACGCCGTCGGCGAGGCGGTCGGCGATGACCTTCGCGAGGAACTCGGTCGAGGTGTTGATGCCCTTGAACACCGGCTCGTCGTCGAGGTTGCGGTAGTTCAGGTCGCTCAGCACCGCCCCGAGCTCTTCCGTGGCCTTGCCGATGTCGACGACGATGTTGTCTTCGTCGAGGTCGGTGCGGCGGAAGGTGGCATCCACCACGAAGGTCGCGCCGTGCAGGCGTTGCGCGGGTCCGAAGACCTCCCCGCGGAAGCTGTGGGCGACCATCACGTGGTCACGGACGGTGATGCTGAACACCAAGACCTCCGATGCGTTCGGGTGGACGTGGTCACTGCGGCTGATACATGACACGGAGGCAGAGGGCGGAAAGTTCATTCGCGGCCAACCGGGGTAACACGGACGGAAGGTCTTCAAACTCGCACTCGGCGCTGACCAGTGCTTCGAACGCCGGATCGGCGAGCAGCTCCAGGGCGACGCCGAGCCGCTGGGCGTAACTGCGGTCCGGACGCGCGACCGTCCCGACCTGGCTGCTGCGGATCGTCAGCCGCCGTGAATGGAAGTTCTCGCCGAGCGGCACGCTCACCTTTCGGTCGCCGTACCAGGACAGCTCGACGACCTCGCCTTCCGGCGCGAGCAGTTCGAGGGCCTTGGTGAGCCCGGCTTCACTGGCGCTCGCGTGCACCACGAGGTCACAGTCGGTTTCCGCGGCTTCGGGGGTCGAGAAGCCGACGCCGAGGGCTTCGGCGGTCTCGGCTTTCGCCGGGTCGACGTCGATCAGCTGCACCCGCGTGGCCGGGAAGCCGCTGAGGAGTTTCGCGACGCTGCAGCCGACCATGCCGGCGCCGATCACGGCGATGCGGTCGCCGAGCCGCGGCCGCGCGTCCCAGACGGCGTTGACCGCGGTCTCGACGGTGCCGGCGAGGATCGCGCGGCTCGCCGGGACCGCGTCGGGCACCAGCGTCACGGCGGTCGCGGGGACGACGTACGCGGTCTGGTGCGGGTAGAGGCAGAAGACCGTCTTGCCTACGAGGTCATCCGGGCCGGCTTCGACCACCCCGACGTTGAGGTAGCCGTACTTGACCGGCCTGGGGAAGTCGCCCTCCTGGAACGGCGCGCGCATGACGTCGTGCTGGCTCGCCGGGACCCCGCCGCGGAAGACGAGGGTTTCGGTCCCGCGGGAGACGCCGGAGAAGAGCGTGCGGACGCGGACTTCACCGTGTTCCGGCTCACGCAGCGTCACCGGCCGGAGCGCGCCTTCGTCGGGACTTTGAACCCAGAAAGCCTGTTCCACGTGTTCTCCCTTGCAGGCGACCGGAGGCTGTGTCGCCGCCACCCTATGAGCAGCCGTGCCGATTCACGGAGTTAAAGATGATCAAGAACGGACTTCTCCTGCGCTCGGCGGTCCCGGCGTGGGCGCTCGCCGCCGGGGCCGGGTTCCTTTCCCCGCTCGCCTGGACGACCGGGGCCGTGTACGGCGTCGCGCTGGTGCTGCTGACGGGCTGGGGCCTGCGGCAGAGCGGCCGCGGCAAGTTCGGGCCGGCGGACTGGATCACGTTCGCCCGGGCGGTCCTGGTCGGCTGCGCGGCCGAGCTCATCGCCGACGGCGGGCACCCGCTCTGGCTCCTGGTCGGGCTGACCGCGGTGGCACTGGCGATGGACGGCTTCGACGGCCAGGTCGCCCGCCGCACGGGAACGGCGTCCGAGTTCGGCGCGCGCTTCGACATGGAGGTCGACGCGTTCCTGATCCTGCTGCTCTGCCTTCAGGTGTCCCGCACGCTGGGGCTGTGGGTGCTGGCGATCGGCCTGATGCGGTACGCGTTCGTCGCGGTGTCGTGGGCGCTGCCGTGGCTGACCGCGCCGCTGTACCCGAGCATGGCCCGCAAGACGGTGGCGGCCGTCCAGGGTGTGGTCCTGGTGGTCGCGGTGTCCGGGCTGCTGCCTTCGGCTCTGGATTTCGCCTTCGTGGCGGCGGCGCTGGCCGCGCTGGTGTGGTCGTTCGGCCGCGACGTCGGGTGGCTGGCCCGGCACCGCGTCCGGCAGGCGCCGGGCCGGATCGTCGAGCTGAGCCGCGCGACGCTGCGGCGTTCGCCCGGCGCCGGAACCGCGCGGCACGGCCACAACCAGGCGGCATAGCGGGCCCCGGCCCCAGCGCCCCAATGTGGCCTTCGGTGCGTTGAACGCACCCAATGTGGCCTTCGGTGCGTTGAACGCAACCAAGGCCACATTGGGGCGCTGGGCTCAGTCCGCTTCGCGCGCCTCCCGGGCCCGTCGCTTGCCTTCGTGCATCGCCACCACCCGGGCGATCGGGATCGTGTGGCCCTCCGCCACCAGGTCCTCCGGCAGCACGAACGGCTCCGGCATCTCGTCGGTCCACGGGTCGCCGTCGGCGAGGAGGTCCGTCGCCGTGTGGACCGTGAAGTCGGCCGGCTTGACGCCCTCGAGGTCGGCCCAGCGGACCGGGAACGACACCGGGACGCCCGGGCGGTGGCGGGGGCTGTAGACCGACACCACCGTCGCGCCGCCCGCGCGGGTCGAGTCCAGGAACACCTTGCCCTCGCGGCGTTCCTTCACGAACTCCGTCGTCCCGCGGGACGGGTCGATCCGCTCGGCGCGGGCCGTGAGCGCGCGGGTCGCCGCCGCGATGTCCTCGGTCGACTGGCCCGGCGCCAGCGGCACGAACACGTGGAGTCCCTTCGAACCGCTGGTCTTCACCGCGCCGTCCAGGCCGTCGTTGCGCAACGCCTCCCGCACCAGCTGCGCGGCCGCGATGGCCAGCGAGAACGCGCCGTCCTCGGGCGGGTCGAGGTCGAGGATCAGGTGCGTCGGGCCGTTCTCGGGCTCACCGCGGTACAGCGCCGTGTGGTACTCGATCGCCCGCTGGTTGCCGAACCACACCAGCGTGCGCAGGTCGTTGCACAGCGCGTACGACACGTCCCGCTTGGACGAGTACGACCACATCGTGGTCCGCTCGACCCAGTCCGGGGTGTACTTCGGCAGGTTCTTCTGCATGAACGGCCCTTGCCCGCGCAGCACCCGCAGCACGGTCAGCGGCCGGTCGCGCAGCTCCGGCAGCATCCGGTCGGCGACGGCTTCGAGGTAGTCGAGCAGCTCGCGCTTGGTGACTCCGGCGTCGGCGAAGATTTCCTGGTCGAGGCTGCTCAGTTTGACGCCGTGGCGCTGTTCGTCGCTGCTCATCGGCCCACCTTCGCGTTCCCGCGCGAAGCGGTCAACTCTCAGAAAGGCAGCTGCGAGCGCAGCCGGTCCAGCCAGCGCTCGACGGTGTCCTCCGCGTGGTCCCGGTCGTTGACCTGCCGGGCGGCGTCCGCACTGGCGCGGACGTGCTCCCCGATCGTCGACGCGTACTGCGGCAGCGCGTAGACGTCCTGCCAGTACCCGGCGCGCATCTCGACCGTCGCGACCTCCTGGTACCCCGCGGTCGCCGCGGCGAAGTCGAAGCCGTAGCGCTTGCCGACCGGGTCCGGGCCGTTCGCCGTCACGACGATCACCGTCGGCCGCGCCTGCATGACGACCTGAGTCGGGTCGGCGCCGCGGGCGATCGCGGCGTCGTTGAGGCCGATGTAGTCGATCGACCGCCAGCCGCTGTAGTACGGGATCGCGCCCGCGTCGGTGACGGCGAGGCTGCGGGCCGGCGCCGGGACGTCGGCCTCGGCCAGCCCCTTGCCGATCGCGATGTGCGCGCGCTGCAGGTCGGGCCCGTAGTTGGCGATCACGCCGAGGTCGGGCGCGGTCGCGCCGGCGACGGCCGACCAGCCGACGGCCACCAGCCCGAGCAGCGCGCCGAGCACGCGCGGCGCCAGTGTCCCGGCGGCGAGCCCGGCACCCAGGCACAGCACGGGAATCGCGTGGTCGGCGAAGCGGTCGAGGTAGTCCATGGTCGGACCGGAAACGGCGTAGGTGACGTACGTGACCGCGACGGTCACCACCAGCAGCACGCCCATCGCCCGCGTCGCCTTGCGGAACACGAGCGACAGCGTCAGCAGCAGGAGCGGGAGGAGCAGCAGCGTCGTGTGCTTCGTCCACACCCAGCCGGAGTCGAGGTTGCCGAACTTGACGTAGAAGGTGTTCGGCAGCAGCTGGCCGTAGTACTGCCAGCGCCACACGAAGTACCCGGCGCCGACGACGACCGCCGCGCCGCTCCACCACCAGCGCGCCGGCCCCCGCGTGCGCGAGAACCAGAGCAGGAACACCGGCAACGCGGCCAGCACGCCTTCCGGCCGCAGCATGCCGAGCAGGAGCAGCAGCACCGGCGGCTCCCAGACGCGCACCCGCTCGCCGTTCAGCACGCGCAGCCCGAGCACGACGACCCGCAGCAGCACCGCGGCGAACGCGGCCGTCTCCAGGCCCGCGGTGATGTGGAAGTAGGTCGGCAGGAACACGACGTACGCGCCCGCGCCGACCAGGACACCGGTGAGCCCGGCGCGCTTGTGGCCCTCGCGGATCAGCAGGTACAGCGTCCCCAGCCCGAGCAGCAGCGACGTCACCTTGGTGAACAGCGGCAGCGCGACACCCAGCACCGCGCCGAGGCCGGACCAGACCACCCAGGCGAAGTTGGTGAAGCCTTCGACGCGCGGCCCGTCGACGTTCCACACCGGCCCGTGGCCGTCGGCGAGGTTCGCCGAGTAGCGGAAGCTGATGAACGCGTCGTCGATCGTGAAGAACCAGGCCGCCCAGGCACCGACGAGAAACACCGCGAGCAGCACCACCGACACGACGACCAGCGGCGCGCGGCGGGCGGAACGGACCGGGGCAGGCTGGCCGGACTCGACGTCCGCCTGGATCGCCGTCATGGAATCCCCTCGGGTGGCTGTGCCGACCCGACACTCTAACCGGGGTGGCTCAGCCCAGGGGACGCCCGGTGCGCAGCCGCCGGCGCAGGTCCCAGAGGCACCGGCCACCTCTCCGGACGCACCTGCAGCGTGGCCCGCCACTTTCGCCGAGAAAGATGCGCTTTCGGCCCCGGAGGCGGAGCTTTCCCCGAGAAAGATGCAACGCTTTACATGGAACACACATGGCTGTCGGGGCGGACGCCCCTTCGGTACGCGGCGCGCGCCTGTTGACGTCATGTCAAGAGCGGTAGGCGGCCCGGGCGAACGCGATCAGCGCCCGCGCGGCCGGGCTCAGCGGGCCGTCGGTCCGCCACGCCAGCGCCAGCGCGCCCCGCAGCCCCGGCCCCTCGATCTCGACCACCCGCAGCTCCGCCTGGTGGTACCGGGCCAGCGACTCCGGCACGACGGCGACACCCAGGCCCCGCATCGCCAGCTGCACCAGCACGTTCGGGTCGGCCGCCTCGAACGCGATCCGCGGGGTCAGCCCCGCCCGCGCGAACGCGGTGTCCAACGCCGTCCGCAGGCCCGTTCCCTTCGGCAGCGCCATCAGCGGCCGGCCCGCGAGATCGGGGATCGAGACCGCCGTCCGGTCGGCGAGCGGGCCGCCGGGCGCCGTCACGGCCAGGAACGGCTCGTCGAGCAGCACCTGCGTCGCGATGCCGGCCGGCGGATCGGTGGCCAGGCCGACGACGGCCAGGTCCAGCCGTCCTTCGAGCAGCCCCGCCAGCATCGTGTCGGAGTTGGCTTCCGACAGCGTGATCTCGACCGCCGGGTACCGCTCGTGGAAGCCGGCCAGCAGGTCCGGCAGCCCGACCGGGCCCGCCGACGTCACCGCGCCGATCGCGACCTGACCGCGGACCAGCCCGGCCAGCTCGTCGACGGCTTCGCGCACCCCCTGCACCGCCGCGAGCGCGGCCCGGGCGTGCGGCAGGGCCGCGGCGCCGACGTCGGTGAGCCGGACCGCGCGGCCCGACCGGTCCAGCAGCTCCTGCCCCAGCTCGCGCTCCAGCCGCCGGACCTGCGCGCTCACCCCGGGCTGCGCGACGTGCAGCCGTTCCGCCGCGCGCGTGAAGTTGCCTTCCTCGGCGACGGCGACGAAGTACGCGAGCTGATGCAGTTCCATAAGCGTTGATTCTAGTCTGTATAAAAACCAGATCTTGGACTTCTGATCGAAACCGCCCGAAGCTGGACGCAGACGAAAGGAGCCACCATGGACGTCACCCCGCTCACCGGCGAGATCTTCCAGCCCGGCCAGGACGGTTACGACGAGGAGGTCGCGGGCTTCCAGCTCGCCGTCCCCAGCCGGCCCGCGGTGGTGGTCGGCGCCACCACGACCGAGAACGTCGTCACCGCCGTCCGGTTCGCCACCGCGCACGGGCTGCCGGTCGCGGTGCAGGCCACCGGGCACGGCCGGACCACCGCCACCGACGGCGGGCTGCTGATCAGCACCCGCCGGCTGACCGGCGTCGAGGTCGACGCCGAGGCCCGGACCGCGCGCGTCGAGGCCGGGGTCCGCTGGGGCGCGGTGCTCGAAGCCGCCGGGGCGCACGGGCTGGCGCCGCTCAGCGGCTCGTCACCGGACGTCGGTGTGATCGGGTACACGCTCAGCGGCGGCTTCGGGCTGATGGCCCGCCGGTACGGCCGCGCCGCCGACCACGTCCGCGCCCTCGACGTCGTCACCGCCGACGGTGAGCTCCGGCGCGCCGAGCCGGGGTCCGACCTGTTCTGGGCGCTGCGCGGCGGGCGCGACAGCTTCGGCGTCGTCACGGCGATCGAGTTCGACCTGGTCCCGGTCACCGGCCTCTACGGCGGCAGCCTCACGTTCGACACCGCCGACCTCGCCACGGCGCTGCGGGCCTGGCGCACGTGGTCGGCGGCCGCGCCCGACACGCTGACGACGTCCCTCGCCATGATCGAGTACCCCGACCTGCCGGTGCTGCCGGAACCGCTGCGTGGCAAGCACATCGCGCAGATCCGGATCGCCTACCTCGGCGAGGACGGCGACGACCTGGTCGCGCCGCTGCGGGCCGCCGCGCCCACCCTGATGGACACGCTGAAGCCGATGCCGTTCACCGAGTCCGGCTCGATCGCGGCCGAGCCGCGGCAGCCGCACGGGTACCAGGGCGGCAACGCGACGGTGTCGCAGCTCAACGACGCCATGCTCGACGCCGTCCTCGAGCACGCGGGCCCCGGCGCGCCCGTGCCGACCGTCCTGATCATCGACCGCCTGGGCGGCGCGCTCACCCGGCCGCCGGAAACGCCGGGCGTCGGCTGGGACCGCGAAGCCGAGTTCGTCGTCCGGACGCTGTCGGTCGTCGGCGACGACGACGTGCCGTCGATCCGGCGCGCGCACGCAAAGCTGTTCGACGCGCTGGCGCCGTGGACGACCGGGCGGCTGCTGCCGTTCGTGTACGGCGAGCACGCGCCGGCGGAGGTCGCCGAGAGCGTCCACCCGGCCGCCGACCTCCGGAAGCTGCGGGAGCTCAAGCGCAGTGAAGACGCCGGCGGCGCCTTCCGCCCGGTCGGCTGAGCACCCGGTGACCGTCGGCAAAGGACCGGTAAACCAGGCCATATACTCGCCCCGACGATCACACTGACGGGGGAACCGCCTTGCGCACGATGAGCCACGAGGACTACCTCGGCAGCCGCAGGTTCCCGGGGCTCGACGGCCTGCGCGCGATCGCGGCGACCATGGTCATCTTCTACCACTTCGGCGGTCCGAACTGGACCTTCCTGTCGGGCTGGGTCGGCGTTTACATCTTCTTCGTGCTGTCCGGGTTCCTGATCACGACGCTGCTGCTGCGTGAGCAGGACCGGACCGGCCGGATCTCGCTGTCCAACTTCTACATCCGGCGGGTGTTCCGGATCCTGCCGCCGTACCTGGTGATCCTCGGCGGGATCGTGGCGTTCGTGCTGCTGCGCGCCGAGTTCCTTTCGCGCGACTTCCCGCAGGCGCTGAAGTACTACCTGACGTTCCTGAACGAGTTCCTGCCCAAGGTGACCACCGGCGAGGACAACTTCTTCAGCGGCTCGTGGACGCTGGGCATCGAGGAGAAGTTCTACCTCGTCTGGCCGTTCCTGCTGGTCGCGATCGGGATCGGCGCGGCGAAGCGCAAGTTCCTGCTGGTCGGGTCCGCGATGGTGATCCTGCTGGCCCTGGTCCCGCTGACCACCGGCGGCTGGACGCTCGACGGCTCGAAGACCGCGATCTACCGGTCCACGATCCACTACTTCATCCTCGCGGGCGGCTGCTTGCTGGCGATCCTGCTGCACTACCGCCGCGGCTACGCGGTCCTCAAGCCGTTGACGCACCCCCTGGCGGCGATCCCGATCGTGGCGGCGTTCGCCCTGATGACTGCGAACCTCGACCGGCTCTGGACCGAGACGGACCAGAACCTGTTCCTGCTCGTCGGGTACGCGGTGCTGACGATGCTGCTGCTGATCGTGCTGGTCAGCCCGGGCCCGCTGCGCTGGCTGCTGGGCACGGCGCCGATGCGGTTCGTCGGCGAGCGGTCGTACTCGCTGTACCTGCTGCAGGGGCCGGTGCACTTCGTCGTCGTGCAGGCGGTGCCCGGGCTCGCGGAGCACCGGACGGTGTCGGGGCTGACGGTGTTCCTCGTCGGGTTGGCGATCGCGGACCTGATCCACCGGTGGGTGGAGAAGCCGCTGATCGGCGTCGGGAAGCGGATCATCACGCGGAAGGAAGCCCGGAGGGAGTCTCGGGAGGCTGTGGCTCCGCCGGCTGAGACGCGCGCGGAGCCCGCTCCTGTGGCGTCGTCGGCGTCTTAGCGCTCCGGACCGGGCCTGCGGTTCTCCCCTTCCGCGGTCCGGTCTCCGGACTCCGCGCTGTCCCGGCCGGACCGACCTCGACCGCCAAGCCGCCGCCCGGTCTTCCCGTTCGCGGACCGGGCCACCGCCGCTCCGCTACGATTTCGCCGCGATGCTGCCAGCCACCAAGGGGATCTTCGACCGGCTCACCCGGCGCGGGCGCCTGATGACCAAGCGGGCCTGCGACCGGCAGGGCCATGTGGTGCGCAGCGGGCGCTTCCTCTTCCGGACCCCGACCGCCTGGGAGTACGCCGCCGCCGTGGCGTGTGGGAGTGATCCGGCCGCTCAGCGGTGGCTCGGGTGGCAGCAGGACTCCATCGTCGCGCGGGGGGCGCGGGCCGATGCCATGCGGGTGGTGCCCGGGACCGGCCCGGACTGGGTTTCCCCGGATCCGCAGTCGCTCGACCTGGTCATGATCGACGTCGAGGCCAACCGGTGCGTCGGCCTGGTGAGCGTCCACACCGGGGAGGACGGCGGCCCCGAGACCGGCGGCTACCTCGCGCCGGACTACCGCGGGCGCGGTAACGGCCGGGTGCTCTTCGCGGCCGGGCTCGTCCTGGCCCACGAGCACCTCGGCCTGCCGCGCGTGCGCGCCGGCGCCGAGGTCGGGAACATCGCGAGCGCGCGGTCGCTGCAGGCCGCCGGGCTCGCCCGCGTAGCCGGGCCGCCGACCTACCGGCTGCCCGACGGCCGCGTCACCGCGGCGTGGTGGTTCCAGCACGACGTCCCGCGGCCGGACCAGTGCGGCGGCCCGCAGGCGACGTGGTTCCCGCCGCCGCGGCTGCTCTGAAACTTCGGCCACCGCCGACGTTTCCGGTGGCTACCTTCACGCCATGACTTCGCTGGCCGCCCCGGTTCCGCCCGTTCCCGCCGACGGTCCCGAAAGGAGCGTCGCCTGGCTGCGCGCGTCCGTCGCCCGCTTCAGCAACGGCTCCGATCACACCCGGCGGCGCGCCCTCGCCGTCGGGCTGCTGGCCCGCGTCGATCCGGAAGTGTTGCGGCGCAAGGCTTCTAAGGCAGGCGGTGACAATCACCGCCTGGTCGTCGTCGGCGTGCTGGCGGGAGAGCTGGGCCTGCCGGTGGTGGCCTCGGACGTCGTGGCGGTCGCGGCCGCCTACCACCCGCACGTGACGCCGTCCGCCGAAGCGGAAGCCGCGGTGGGGCGGCTGGTCACGGCGTGCGGCGGGACCGCCGACGAGCTCGTGGCCGCGCGGATCTGCCTGCTGGTCCAGGCCTGTGAGGCCACCGCCGGGCTGATCGGCGCCGCGGTTCCGTTGGTGCTGGCGGGAAAGCCGCCCGAGGAGGCGGTTGCGGACGTGCTGCGCGAGGACCCGCCGGTGGCGCAGACGCGCCGCCGGATCAACGGCGAGGACGTCTCGGTTCCGTTGACCGGCAGGCCGTTCGGCGAAGGGCCGCGCGAATGTCCGGGGCCGGCGCACGCCTTCGCGATCGCGACCGGCGTGCTCGAAGCGCTGCGGGTGACCCGCGCCACGACCGGCGGGGGCCTCTGCTAAGACTTACCGCGTTCACTTCTGGGGAAGGTGCGGTAGTTGCTGTACATGGATGGCCTGCTGGGCTTCGTCACGCTCGGGTTGTGGATCTTCTGTCTCGTCGACGTGATCACGACCGACGAGTCGTCCTGCCGCAACCTCCCGAAGCTGCTGTGGCTGCTGCTCGTGCTGGTGGTGCCGCTGGTCGGGTCGATCGTATGGCTGGTCGCGGGCCGGCCGCAGCACACGACGCGGGCCCGCGGGGCGTACGAGCGCAACGCGCCCGCGTACCCGGAGTACGACCGCCCGGGCCGGTTCGCGGCGACGAGCGCGGACGACGACGAGGAGTTCCTCCGCAAGTGCCGTGAACGCGCGGAGGCGCAGCGCAAGCTGGCCCGCGAAAAGCCCGCCGAGGACTGAGCTAGCAGCCGGGGCCCTCGCAGGTGCCGCGCTCGTAGGCCTCCAGCGTCGAGATCACCAGCTGCCGCTCGGCCGGGCTCAACGGCGCCAGCGCGTCACTCCAGGCCTTCGCGCCCCGGGCCAGCCAGGCGTCGACCGCCGGGCGGCGGTCCGGGGTGATGCTGACGATGGTGCGGCGGCGGTCGGCCGGGTCCTCGTCGCGGTTCAGCACCCCCTGGCGGCTGAGGTCGCCGACCATCAGGCTCGCCGTCGTCGGCGCCACCTGGAGGCGGGTGGCCAGCTCGGTGACCGTCATCGGGCCGTCGAAGAGCAGGTACGACAGCAGCGACAGGTGCCGAGGCGCCAGCGTGCAGCCGTTCAGCTCGTCGGGGACCGGGGTGCGCTTCGCCCGGCCGACCAGGCGTGGCATCAGGAGCAGCAGCTGACGCACGCCGTCCTCGACACTCGGCCCGGCTTCCGTTGACATGACGCTCGTCCCGTCGGTAGCTTTGTTTGCAAAGCAAACGCTTCGACCGCTCCCGAGCCTACCTCGGGGCACCGATCGAGCGTACCGGCTGGAAACAGGGGTTGAGATGACATCCGAGGTCCCGAGCCTGAACGACGTTCGCGAGATGAACAAGGGCGTCACCGAGGAGTTCCGCGCGAACAAGGGCGTGGTCGGCGGCATGTTCGCGGGCAAGAACGTGCTCCTGCTCACGACCACCGGCGCCAAGAGCGGTGAGGCGCGCCTTTCGCCGCTGGTCTACACCCGTGACGGCGACCGCCTCGTGATCGCGGCGTCCATGGGCGGCGCGCCGAAGAACCCGGCGTGGTTCCACAACCTGGTGGCGAACCCGAAGGTCACGGTCGAGGTCGGCGAAGAGACCTTCGAGGCGACGGCCACGGTGATCGAGGACCGCGCCGAGCGCGACCGCCTGTACGCGGGGATGATCGCCCACGCCGAGGGCTTTGCGGACTACGAGAAGAAGACCACGCGGATCATCCCGATCGTGGTCCTGGAGCGCTAGGACGGTTGCCGGGGCTCGGCGCGGAACTGTCGGCGGCCGAGCACCGGCACCATCCCGGCTCTGATCTCGGCAGAGCCGGGGCTCCGGCGGCCCGCGTGGGTCTCATCCGCAAGTTCCTCATGATCGGCACGGCCGGGCTCGTGCGCGGCAGCAGCAAGAAGCAGCGTGTCGCCAAGAAGTCGCTTCGCGAGCTGCAGGCCCAGACCCGGCTCCAGCGCCAGGCTCTCGCTCAACAGGCTCAGGCGCCCGCCGCTCAGCCTCCGGCGCCCGCCGGGCCGCCCGCCGGCTGGTACCCCTCACCGCAGCAGCCGAGCGCGACGCAGTGGTGGGACGGATCGCGGTGGACCGAGCACATCAAGCCGGTCGACTAGCAGGCACCTCGACCAGCTGAAACGCCCCCTGCACAACCGCGCGCCCAAAACGTGCTCTTCCCCGGGGCGGCCCAGCCGTTATTGTGGCCCGATGACGGTCGTACCCGAGGCGACCGACCTGGACGGCTCCGGCCGTGCGGCGCAGCCTCGTCAGCTCATCGTGACGGTGTACGGCCTCTACTCGCGCACCGAAGGCGGCTGGCTCTCCGTCGCCTCGCTCATCGACCTGCTGGCCGCCGTCGGGGTGGACGAGCCCGCCGTGCGGTCCTCCATCTCCCGGCTGAAGCGGCGCGGCATCCTCGAAGCCGTGCGCCGGGACGCCACCGCCGGGTACGAGCTGTCCGACGAAGCCCGCGAGATCCTGCGTGAGGGCGACGAGCGCATCTTCCGCCGCGAGCGCGCGACTCCCGCCGACGGCTGGCTGCTCGCCGTCTTCTCCGTGCCCGAGACCGAGCGGCACAAGCGGCACCTGCTGCGCACCCAGCTCGCGCGGATGGGCTTCGGCACCGCCGCCTCCGGCGTCTGGATCGCGCCGGCCCACCTCCACGACGTCGCCGCCGAAGCCCTGACCCGGCTCGGCCTCGCCGGGTACGCCGACCTCTTCCGCGCCGACCACCTGGCCTTCGGTGACGTCGCCGCGAAGGTCCGGGACTGGTGGGACCTCGAGCGGCTCGACGAGCTCTACACGACCTTCCTCGACGAGCACGGCCCGGCGCTACGCCGCTGGCAGCGCCGCAAGTCCGTCGCCGAAGACGAGGCCTTCGCCGACTACGTCCGGGTGCTCACCGGCTGGCGGCGGATGCCCTACCTCGACCCCGGCCTGCCCGCGGAGTTCCTGCCGGCCGGCTGGTCGGGGATCCGCGCGGCCGAGCTGTTCTTCGAGCTGCACTCCCGGCTCGAGACCCCGGCGCGCGCGTACGTCGCGAAGTCGATCAACGTGGGCTGACGACCGCGAAGCCCTGCACCTCGACCAGGGCCTCGTCGTCCCACAGCCGCGAGACGCCGATGCCGGCCATCGCCGGGTACTCCGTGCCCGCGAGCCGCCGCCAGACCGCGCCGATCTCGCGCGCGTGCGTCCGGTAGTCAGGCATGTCGACGATGTAGATCGTCACGCTGCAGAGGTCTTCGGGCGAACCGCCGGCCGCGCGCAGCGACGTCAGCAGGTTGCCGAGCGCGCGTTCGAACTGCTCCACCACGCCGTCGCCGGCGATCTTGTTCGACGCGTCCAGCGCGGTCTGCCCGGCGAGGAAGACGACCCGCCCCTCCGCCACCACCGCGTGCGAGAACCCGGACGGCTTGCCGAGTTCGGGCGGGTTGATGCGTTCCATGCCCGACACCGTAACCCATCTTTCGCCTCATTGACGGTCGTACCGCCGACGACATACCCTGGGCGGCGTGCGAATCGGTGTGATCGGCGGCGGCCCGGCGGGCCTGTACTTCGCCGCGCTGGCGAAACAGCTCGGTCCCGGGCACGACATCACCGTCTGGGAGCGCAACGCCCCGGACGACACGTTCGGCTTCGGGGTCGTCTTCTCCGACGAGACGCTCGGCGGCATCGAGCACGCCGACGCGGCCGTGCACGAGGCCATGCGCGCCGAGTTCGCGCGCTGGGACGACATCGACGTCCACTACCGCGGCACGGTCACCACCTCGGGCGGCCACGGCTTCGCCGCGATGAGCCGCAAACGTTTGCTCGGCATCCTGCAGCACCGCTGCGCCGAGCTGGGCGTGGCGCTGCGCTTCCGCGAGGAGGCGCCCACCGACCTGTCCGGTTACGACCTGGTCATCGCCGCCGACGGGGTCAACTCCGCGGTGCGCGCGCGGCACGCCGAGCACTTCCGGCCGAGCGTCGAGACGCGCCGGTGCCGCTACATCTGGCTCGGCACGGACCTCGTGTTCGAGGCCTTCAAGTTCTACGTCCTCGAGACGCCGGCCGGGATCATGCAGATCCACGGCTACCCCTACGGCCGCGACGGCAGCACGTTCATCCTCGAGGTGCAGGAGGACGTCTGGCAGCGGACGTTCGGGCCCATCGCGGCCACGAACCTCAAGCCGGGCGAGAGCGACGAGAAGTCGATCGCATTGATCCGCGAGCTGTGCGCCGACGTCCTCGACGGCCACGGCGTCATGGCCAACAACTCGAAGTGGGTCTCGTTCGGCACCGTGCGCTGCGAGAGCTGGGTGCACGACAACGTCGTCCTCCTCGGCGACGCGGCGCACACCGCGCACTTCTCGATCGGCTCCGGCACGAAGCTGGCGATGGAGGACGCGCTCGCGCTGGCCGCCTGCCTGCACGAACACGAAGGCGTCGCGGAGGCGCTCAAGGCCTACGAGCTGGAACGGCGCCCGGTCGTCACGTCGACGCAGCGTGCCGCGCAGGCGAGCCTGGAGTGGTTCGAGAACATCGCGCAGTACGCCCACCAGGAGCCGCCGCAGTTCGCGTTCAACATCCTCACGCGCAGCCGCCGCGTCACCTACGACAACCTCCGCCTGCGTGACCCGGAGTTCGCCACCGAGCTCGACCACTGGTTCGCGCGGTCGCTCGGGACGACGTCGCGGCCGCCGATGTTCCAGCCGTTCAAGCTCGGTGAGCTCGAGCTGGCCAACCGGATCATCGTGTCCCCGATGGACATGTACTCCGCGGTCGACGGTGTGCCGGGCGACTTCCACCTCGTGCACCTGGGCAGCAAAGCGCTCGGCGGCGCCGGGCTGGTGATGACCGAGATGGTCTGCGTCTCCCCGGAAGGCCGGATCACGCCGGGCTGTGGCGGGTTGTACACCGCCGAACAAGAGGCGGCCTGGAAGCGCATCGTGGACTTCGTGCACACGCAGTCACCTGCGCGCATCGGTGTCCAGCTGGGACACTCCGGCCGCAAGGGCTCGACCAAGCTCATGTGGGACGGCATCGACGAGCCGCTTCCGGACGGCAACTGGGAGATCAGCGCGCCTTCGGCGCTGGCCTACTCCGACCGGAACCAGGTCCCGCGTGAACTGTCCACAACGGACATGGCCGGGATCAGGGACGAGTTCGTCGCCTGCGCGGAGGCCGCCGCGCGTGCCGGGTTCGACGTCCTCGAACTGCACTGCGCACACGGCTACCTGCTGTCGTCTTTCCTTTCCCCGCTGACGAACCAGCGTCGTGACGAGTACGGCGGCTCGCTCGACAACCGGCTGCGGTTCCCGCTCGAGGTCTTCGACGCGGTCCGCGCGGTGTGGCCGGCCGGGCGGCCGATGACCGTCCGGATCTCGGCGACCGACTGGGCCGAGGGCGGCATCACCGCCGACGACGCCGTCGAGATCGCCCGGGCCTTCGCCGAGCACGGCGCGGCCGGCATCGACGTCTCGACCGGGCAGGTCGTCTGCGACGAGAAACCGCAGTACGGCCGCAGCTACCAGACGCCCTACGCCGACCGGATCCGCAACGAGATCGGGCAGGAGTACGGCATCGCGGTGATCGCGGTCGGCGCGATCTCTTCCTACGACGACGTGAACGCGCTGATCCTCGCCGGGCGCGCGGACCTCTGCGCACTGGGCCGCACGCACCTCTACGATCCACAGTGGACGTTGCACGCGGCGGCCGAGCAGGGGTATCCGATGCCGTGGCCGAAGCCGTTCGCCGCCGGCAGCCGCAAGCCGCAGACCGGCCGGAGCGACGGCCCGGAGCCGCGGCTCGACCTCGTCCGGTCCGGGCCCACCGGCACCGCCCATGCCCGCTGGCGACCGGGAGCCTCGTCATGACCGCGTTCTCGTTGACACCGGATCAGCAGGAGTTCGCCGGTGAGGTCCGGCGGCTGGGCGAGGAGCAGTTGCGCCCGCTCGCCGAGTCCGGTGTGGAGGGTGCGGTCAACCGCCCGTTGCTCAAGGCGATGGGCGCGCTCGGCCTGCTCGCGCGGCTCTTCCCCGGGGTCGCCGACGGAAAGCCGTCACGCCAGGCGGCTGCGACGGATCTCTGCATCCTGCGGGAGACCCTCGCCACGGTAAGCACCGAAGCCGAGACGGCGTTGGCGTTGCAGGGCCTGGGAAGCTACCCGGTCCTGCAGTCCGGACAGGACGCTCAGGTCGACAGGTGGCTGCCCGCCGTCGCGGCCGGGGACGCCGTCGCCGCGTTCGCCCTGACCGAGCCGGACGCCGGTTCGGACGCGGCCGCGCTGTCGCTCGCCGCGGAGCCCGACGGCGACGGCTGGCGGCTCACCGGCGAGAAGATGTGGATCTCCAACGCACCCGAGGCCGACTTCTACACGGTGTTCGCGCGCACGGCCGAAGGCCTGGGTTCCCGCGGGGTCAGCGCGTTTGTCGTCCCCGGCGACCGGCCCGGGCTGAGCGGTGAACACCTCGACCTGGTCAGCCCGCACCCGATCGGCACGGTGACGTTCGACGGTGTCGAGGTCCGGCGCGAGGAGCTGCTGGGTGAGGAAAACCGCGGCTTCGCGGTGGCGATGCGGACCCTCGACCTCTTCCGGCCGAGCGTCGGTGCGTTCGCCGTCGGGATGGCGCAGGCCGCGCTCGACGCCACTGTGGACCACACGGGCGAGCGGGAAGCCTTTGGTGGCCCACTGATCAAGCAGCAGGCGGTGGCGCACGCGCTCGCCGAGATGGCGACCCGGACGGAAGCCGCGCGGTTACTCGTGTACGCCGCCGCGGCCGCCTACGACGCGGGTGAGCCGAACCTCGGCGGCCGCGCGGCGATGGCGAAGCTGTTCGCCACCGAAGCCGCGCAGTTCGTCGTCGACTCCGCGGTGCAGCTGCACGGCGCGCGAGCCCTGCGGCGAGGGCACCTCCTCGAGCACCTCTACCGCGAGGTCCGCGCACCGCGCATCTACGAAGGCGCGTCGGAGATCCAGCGGACGATCATCGCGCGATGGCTGGCTTCGGCTTCCGGTCGAGCCACCACTGGCTGAGCAGCAGCAGGCTGAGCAGGCTCATCGTGCCCGACAACGTCGACGCGGCCTGGATGAGCGAGGTCTGGTCCGGGTAGAACGGGCCGAGACCCAGGAACGCGAGCGGCGCGTAGACGCGGCTGAGCAACGTGTTCATCGTCATCGCGAAACTGCGGATCATCCACTTCCGGTGGTCGGCGTACCGCCGCTGCCGGATCGCGCGCCAGCCGGCGACCGTGAAGCCGAGCCACAGCAGCGCCGCGAAGACGTTGAAGGCACCGGCGGCCGGGCCGAACGTGCTGAACAGCGCGATGGTCAGCGCCATCAGCGCGGACGGGATGGCGCCGGCGAAGACGTAGATCCGGCCGACCCGGCGGTGCACCACCGGATGGGTGCGCCGCAGCCACGGCCAGACCTGCAGGAGCACGCCGATGATGGCGATGCTGCCGAAGAGGATGTGCCCGACGAGGAACCAGTAGTGCGCGGCGAACCCGGCCGGCGCGGGCACCCGCGACTGCGCGGGATCGAAGGTGAGGTACGGCGGGAGCGAGTACGCGAGGAAAACAGCGACGACCACGGCGAGCGGCGCCAGCCAGGGCCGTCGCCACCACCTTGGTCTCTCCTGGGCGGGCGCAGGTCTGATCTCGGTCCGGACGGTCATGGCTAACCCCCAAGTCGGCTACCCGTCCGACGCTAGGGGCGTGCCCCACCCGGAACCATCCGGCGCACCACCGGCCACGCGGTGGGGCTCGCCCTACCGCCGGAAAGCCGTGAAGGCCACCCCGAGGTTTCGAGGTGGCCTTCACGAACCTGAGTCAGCTGCCGCGGACCCGCCGCACGGTGTCGCGGTAGAAGTACCCGCTCTGCTTGATCGTCCGCTCCTGCGTCTCGTAGTCCACACGGATCAGCCCGAACCGCTTCGCGTAGCCGTAAGCCCACTCGAAGTTGTCCAAAAGGGACCAAGCGAAGTACCCGCGCACGTCCGCACCCGCGTTGCGCGCCGCCGCGACCGCGGCGATGTGCGAGGCCAGGTAGGCCGTCCGCTGCTCGTCGCGGACGAAACCGGACGAGTCCGGGTCGTCTTCGAAAGCCGAGCCGTTCTCCGTGATGTACATAGGGAGGCCCGGGTAGTCACGCCCGAGGCGGGTCAGCAGCTCGGTGAACTTGTCCGGCAGGATCTCCCAGCCCATCGCCGTCGTCGGCTCGCCGAACGGGACCACCCGGGATGCCGGTGCCCCCTCCTCGTCCACGGAAGAGCCTTTCTCGTCGACGCCCGAGAACTGCTGGCCGAAGTAGTAGTTCACGCCCAGGAAGTCCAGCGGGGTCGAAATGATCGACAGGTCGCCGTCCTGGATCGGGAGGCGCACGCCGCGGGCCTCCAGGTCCTCGACCACGTCGGCCGGGTACTCCCCGCGAACCAGCGGGTCCAGGTAGATCCGGACGCCGAGGCCGTCGGCCTGCCGGGCCGCGCGAACGTCCTCTTCGGACTCCGTAGCCGGGTCCGCCGTGCACATGTTGAGCGTGATGCCGAACTCCGTGTCCGGCGGCGCGGCCTCCCGCATCCGCTGGGTCGCGAGACCGTGGCCGAGCAGCAGGTGGTGGACCGCGTGCAACCCCGCCGCGTAGTCACGCCGGCCCGGCGCCATCACGCCGTGGACGTACCCGTGCATGGCCGAGCACCACGGCTCGTTCAGCGTCGTCCAGTGGCGCACGCGATCGGACAACCGGTCGAACACCAGCATCGCGTAGTCGGCGAAGCGGTACGCCGTGTCGCGCGCCGGCCAGCCGCCCGCGTCTTCGAGCTCCTGCGGCAGGTCCCAGTGGTACAGCGTCAGCCACGGCGTGATGCCGCGCTCGAGCGTCTCGTCGACCAGCCGCTCGTAGAACCCCATGCCCGCTTCGTTGACCCCGCCGCGCCCGCGCGGCTGGATCCGGGGCCACGCCACGGAAAACCGGTAGGTGTCCGCGCCCAGCTCGCCGACGAGCCCGATGTCCGCGGGCATCCGGTGGTAGTGGTCGCACGCCACGTCGCCGGTGTCATTGTTGTCGATCGCCCACGGGACCTGGCAGAAAGTGTCCCAGATGGACGGTGTGCGCCCGTCTTCGGAGACCGCGCCTTCGATCTGGTACGCGGCGGTGGCCACGCCCCAGCGGAAGTCCTGCGGCAGGCTGTCGATCAACGCCTGCTGCTCGGCGGTCGCGGCTGTGGTCTCGGTCAAGGCAGGTCTCCTCCAGTGGTACCGGACAGGGCAGACGGCGTTCAGGGAGTAGCGACGGGATGCAGGAAACACGCCACTTCGCGCGACGGGTCACCGCCGGGCAAGCCCAGCTCGGGCACCTTCGAGTCGCACGGCTCGAAGGCCTTGGGACACCGCGGGTGGAACGCGCAGCCGGCCGGCATGCCCCGCGTGTCCGGCGGTGAGCCCGGGATCCCGGCCAGCTCGCGGCGCGGACCGCGCAAGGCCGGGAACGAGTTCAGCAAGCCGTGGCTGTACGGGTGCAGCGCGTCCCGGTAGAGGTCCGACGCCGGCGCCTGCTCGACGATCCGGCCGCCGTACATGATCGCGATCCGGTCCGAGAACTCGACCAGCAGCGAAAGGTCGTGCGTGATGAACAGGACCGAAAAGCCCAGCCGCTCCCGCAGTTCCACGAGCTGGCCGAGGATCTGGCGCTGCATCACGACGTCGAGCGCGGTGGTCGGCTCGTCCATGATGACCACCCGCGGTTCGAGCGCCAGCGCCATCGCGATCATCACGCGCTGCCGCATGCCGCCCGACAGCTGGTGCGGGTATGCCTCCAGCCGGTCGGCCGAGATCCCGACCAGCTTGAGCAGGTCCCGGGCCCGCGCCAGGCGGCCGGCCTTCGTCGACCGCGGCTCGTGCGCCTTGATGACGTCGACGAGCTGGGTGACGACCTTGTGCACCGGGTTCAGCGAGTTCATCGCGCCCTGGAACACGATCGACGTCTCCGCCCACCGGAAGTCCCGCAGCTGCTTGTCCGTCAGCTTCAGCACGTCGTAGGGATCGCCGTCGCCGGGGTGGTAGATCACCTCACCACCGCGGATCACGCCCGGCGGCGCCAGCAGCCGCGTCAGCCCGTAGGCCAAAGTGGACTTTCCGCTGCCGCTTTCCCCGGCCAGGCCGAGGACTTCGCCGCGGTGCAGCGTCAGGTGCACGTCCCGGACCGCGCGCACGGCCTCGTCGCCGACGCCGTAGTCGACGTCCAGGCCCTTGATCTCCAGGACCGGGTCCATCATGGCTGTTCCTCCCGCCCGAGCACGGGCGTGAAGCCCACGCGCATGCGATGCGTCCGCCCGTCGGCGCCCTTGACGCGCGCCTTGCCGCTGCCGCGCAGCCGCGGGCTGACGAACTCGTCGATGCCGAAGTTGAGCAGGGACAACGCGGTGCCGAGGATCGCGATCGCCAGCCCGGCCGGCACGAACCACCACCACGCGCCCTGCGCGAGGGCCTGCTGGCTCTGCGCCCAGAACAGGATCGTGCCCCAGTTCCAGTTGGACAGTCCCGAGACGCCGACGAACGCGAGCGTGATCTCCGACATCACGGCGAAGATCACCGTGCCGACGAAGCTCGACGCGATCACCGCGGTCAGGTTCGGCAGGATCTCGAAGAAGATCAGCCGCCACGTCGACTCGCCGGTCGCGCGGGCCGCTTCGACGTATTCCCGGCCACGCAACGAAAGCGTCTGCGCTCTGAGCACCCGCGCGCCCCACGCCCACGACGTGAACCCGATGATCACCGCCACCAGGAAGTCACCGCCGGTGGGCACCGCGCTGCCGATGATGATGATCAGCGGCAGCGCCGGGATCACCAGGAACACGTTGGACAGCGCGGAAAGACCTTCACCCGGCGTGCCGCCGAGGTAGCCGGAGGTCACGCCGACGACCACCGCGAGGATCGTCGCCACCACCCCGGCGGCCAGGCCGACCAGCATGACGCTGCGCGTGCCGACCACCACCTGGCTGAAGATGTCCTGGCCGAGGTGGGTGGTGCCGAACCAGTGCCGGGCCGACGGCGCCTCCAGCAGGTCGCTGCTGCGGGCCGACGGGTCGTACGGCGCGATCCACTCGCCGATGATCGCGAGCACCAGGAAGAAGACGATGACGGCGAGGCCGGTGACCGTCTTGCCGCCGGTGAGGAACCGGAACCGGCGCCGGCGGGCCGGCGCGCCGACCGGCAGGGCCTGCACGGCCTTGACGTCCGCTGCGGGCACAGCCATGTCAGCCCTCCTTCCGGGTGCGCGGGTCGAGTGCGAGGTACGCGACGTCGGCGAACAGGTTCGCCACCAGCACCGACAGCGTGATGATCAGGAAGATGCCCTGCATCAGCGGGTAGTCCTGCGAGCCGACCGCCTGGAACAGCTGGTAACCGACGCCGGGGTAGGAGAAGACGATCTCCACCAGCAGCGTGCCGCCGACGATGAACCCGAGCGCCAGCGCGAAACCGGACACGCTCGGCAGCAGCGCGTTGCGGGCGGCGTACCCGACCATCACCCGGCGTTCGGGCAGGCCCTTGGCGTGCGCGACGGTGACGTAGTCCTCCGACGCGACGGTGACCATCATGTTGCGCATGCCCAGGATCCAGCTGCCCATCGAGCTGATCAGGATGGTCAGCGCGGGCAGCAGGCTGTGCTGGATCGCGCTGCCGATGAACGTGCCGTCCCAGCCGGGCACCGTGCCCGGGTCGTACCCGCCGGACGACGGGAAGAAGCTGCCCGGGCCGGCCAGCAGCGTCAGCGCGATCAGGCCGAGCCAGAAGTACGGGATCGACGAGAGGAACGTCGTCACCGGCAGCAGGCCGTCGACCCAGGAGCCGCGCTTCCAGCCGGCGAACACGCCGAGCCCGGTGCCGATCGCGAAGCCGACGATCGTGGTGATGCCGACCAGGATGATCGTCCACGGCAGACTGTCGCCGAGCAGCTCGGACACCGGCGTCGGGAAGAACGTGAACGAGATCCCCAGGTCACCCCGGAAGAGCTGGCCCCAGTAGTCGAAGTACTGGGAGATCAGGCTTTCGTTCTTGTCGAGTCCGAAGAGGACGTACAGCGACTGGACGGCGTCCTGGCTGATCATGCCCTGGTTCTTCGCGATCAGCGACTGCACCGGGTCACCCGGGATCATCCGCGGGATGAAGAAGTTGATGGTGACGGCGGCCCACGCGGTGAAGACGTAGAAGACCAGCCGTTGCAGCAGGAACCTCATCGGGCGGCCCCGTCGTAGAGCCAGCACGCGGCCCAGTGGCCGGGCGCGTCGTCGACCTCGAACCGCGGCGGCAGCTCGGTCTTGCAGCGTTCCATCGCCACCGGGCAGCGAGGGTGGAACCGGCAGCCCGGCGGCGGGTCGATCAGGCTCGGCGGCTCGCCGGCCCCGCGCTCGGCCGGCACCTCACCGGGCGCGAGCTCGGTGTCCACGGCGCCGACCTGGAGCCGGTCGGGGTCGGGGGCGGAGTTGATGAGCAGCCGGGTGTACGGGTGCGCCGGGTTCTGCGTGATGGTCTCGCTGTCGCCGCCTTCGACCATGCGGCCCGCGTACATCACCATCGTCTCGTCGGCGAAGTACCGCGCCGACGCGATGTCGTGGGTGATGTAGAGGATCGCCAGGTGCAGGCGCTCCTTGAGGTCCCGCAACAGGTTCAGGACGCCGAGCCGGATCGAGACGTCCAACATGGACACCGGCTCGTCGGCCAGCAGCGCCTCGGGATCCGCGCCGAGCGCCCGCGCGATCGCAACGCGCTGGCGCTGCCCGCCGGACAGCTCGTGCGGGAACTTGTCGATGTACCGCTCCGGCGGCGTCATCTGGACCCGCGCGAGCAGCTCGTGAAGCGACTTCTCGAGGTCGTCACCCGCGCGGCCGTGGATCTTCAGCGCCCGCGTCAGGTGGTAGCGCACGGTGTGCACCGGGTTCAGCGACGCGAACGGGTCCTGGAAGATCATCTGGACCCGGCGGCAGTAGGCCCGGAACGCCCGGCCGTGCTTGACGTTCACCGTCTCGCCGTGCAGCCGGATGTCCCCGCCGGTGCGCGGGTAGAGCCCCGCGAGCAGCCGCGCGACGGTCGACTTGCCCGAGCCGGACTCGCCGACCAGCGCGGTGACCCGGCCCCGCCGCAGTGTGAGGGTCACGTCGTCGACGGCCTGCACGGCGCGCCGCGGGCCGGTGAGCGCCGCGCGGCCCTTGCGCCGCACCGGGAAGTGCTTCGTGAGCCCCGCCGCTTCCAGAACGACGGGGAGGTCCCCCTCCGACCCGACGGCGACGGGGTCGGAGGGGGCGGGGGCGGCCGCGTCGCCGCGGCCGTCCCCGTGTTCCGTCATGACCGAATCCGCCATCAGGCCGCGGGCTTCAGGTGGAGGACGATGTCCAGCGCGTTGCGCAGCGTGGGCTGCGCCGGGCCGTACGGGTTGGCCTCGTCCGGCCAGCCGACCCAGTTCTTCGTGCTGTACTCGCCGCCGGAGTTCGCCGCCGACGTCGGGATCATCGGCTGCTGCTCCATCATGATCTTCTGCAGCGTGGCCATCGCGGCGGTGCGGGACGCGTCGTCCTCGGCGTTGGCGTAGGTCGCCAGGGCCTGGGTCGCCTCGTCGTTCTTGTACCGGCCGTAGTTGCCGTTGATGCCACCCTGACCGGTCGGCTTGTAGCGCGAGCCGTCCATCACGTCGCGGTACATGTCGTACGGCGTCGCGCCGTCGTTGGTCCAGTGCATCAGACCCTCGAAGTCACCGGTGTCGACCGACTTGATCCACGCGTCCTGGTTCATCTTCTCGACCGTGGCGGTGATGCCGATCTGCGCCAGGTTGTCCTTGATGATCTCCAGGTCGGTGATGTAGTCCGACCAGCCCGACGGGACGGTGAGCTTCAGCGTGACCGGCTTCCCGCTCGGGTCGGCCAGCTTGTCGCCGTTGAACTTGTAGCCCGCGCCCGTGAGCAGCGACTTCGCGCCCGGGACGTCGACCTGGACCGACTGGCCCTTGTACTGCGGCGCGATGAACGGGTCGCCCGCCGGCGTCGGAATGCCGGTGACCTGGTCGTTCTTCGGGTAGAAGTACCCGGCCTCACCCTGGTTGAAGATGTCGTCGCGGTTGATGACCTTGTTGACGGCCTGACGCAGCTTCGCGTCGTTCCACGGCGCCTTCTCGGTGTTGAACCACAGGCCGTGCACGGCCAGCTGCGCCGGGAACCACAGCTTGTAGTGCTGCGGGTCCTTGTTGGTGTAGACGGCCTTGTAGTTCGGGATGAAGACGAAGCTCCACTCCGACGCCCCGCTCACCAGCGCGTTGACCTGCGCGTTGTTGTCGGTGTAGGAGGTGTAGCGGATCTCCTTGACCTTCGGCGCTTCCTGCCAGTAACCGGTGTCGCGCCGGGTGACGATCATCGTCTGCGGCGTCGCCGACTTCAGCGTGTACGGGCCGGTGCCGATCGGGTTCTTCACCGTGTCGAGCGCCGGGTCCTTGATGGACTGCCAGACGTGCTTCGGCACGACGAGCGTCTGCAGGATCTTGACCTGGTTGACGAACTGGGAGCCGTCGAAGGCCAGGGTGACCTGGTTGCCGGCCGGGGTGATGTCCTTGTACGGCACGGCGTCGACGTTCAGCGCCTTGTTGTCGCGCAGCAGCTGGAACGTGTAGGCGACGTCCTCGGCGGTCATCGGCTGGCCGTCGGAGAACTTGACGCCGTCACGGACGGTGAGGACGAGCTTCTTGTAGTTGTCCGACCAGTCCCACTTCGTCGCCAGCCACGGCTTGCCGGGCTCCTGCGGCTTGACGCGGTTGAGCATGACCAGGGGCTCGTAGATCATCCACCGGTAGCCCATGTTCGACAGGGCGGACGTCTCGAGGAACGGGTTGTTGTTCTCCGACTGCGGGCCGTCGGGCTTGCCGACGTTGAGGACCGCGTCGGGGTTGCCCTGCCCGGCGCTCGAGCTGCCTCCCCCGCACGCGGTCAGGCCGGTGACGGCCATCAGTCCCACTAGCGCTGCGACGATGGAGCGCTTGACTCGCATCGGTTCCTCCTGGCGATCGACGACGTGCGTGATGTCGACTGGTAGCGAGCCCCGACCGCCGGCGACCGAACGACGTTCCGAAGTCAACCCGGGTGACTCGGGTCACGTCAATAACACGCGGGTAACGTTTTGTGCCTAAGTTTAAGTACTAAAAGAACTGGATGGTTGGACCACTTGGCGGTGCTACTCCTTGCGACGCAAGGGATTCAGCCGGTCCGGCCACCCGTCGCGAGCAGCTGCGCGACGGGCAGCGTCGCCGCGCCGAGCGCGACCGCCTCCGGCCCGAGCCGGCCGAGGACGACCTCGGTGCGCTCGGCGAGGTAGTCCAGGGCGTGCCGGCCCACCGCGCCGCGGACCGCGGGCAGGATCGCCGGTCCCATGATCGCCCCCGCGGAGCCGGAAAGCACCACCCGGTCGGGGCTGAGCAGGTTGATCAGGTTCGCGATGCCGATGCCCAGGTACTCGCCGGTCTCGGCGAGCACGTCGGCGGCGGCTCCGCCGCGCTCGGCCTCGGCGACGATCCGGGCCAGCTCGGCGTCGCTTTCGTCCCCGATGACCGGTTCCTGGCCGACCCGGTCGGCGTAGCGCCGGACGACCGCCTCCGTGCCGACGTAGGCCTCCAGGCAGCCGCGCGAGCCGCACCGGCAGGCCGCGCCGGCCGCCTTGACGACGGTGTGGCCCCACTCGCTGGTGGTGATGCCGGGGTGCGACGGCCCGGCTGTCGCGACGGCGGCGCCGACCCCGACGCCGAGCAGCGCGACGATGGCGCGTTCGGCGCCCCGGCCGGCGCCGCGCCAGGTCTCGGCCTGGCCGAGCGTGCGCGCGCGGTTGTCGAGGTGGAGCGCCATGAGCTCGCGCCCCGGCCGCGGCCCGGGCCCCGGCGGGAACAGCGCGTCGATGTGCGGCCGGATCAGGCCGGCGAAGGCGACCCCGCGCCAGCCGAGGGTGGGCGCGTGCACGATCCCGCCGTCGCGGACCGCGCCGGGCACCCCGATGCCGACCCCGAACACCGCGCCCGGTTCGCCGCCTTCGAGCACTTCGGCGATGCCGGTTCGCACCAGTCCGGCCACTTCGTCCGGATCGAGCCGGGTGCCGACGAGCGGGTGCCGTACTGTGCCGAGGGTCCCGAGAGCGCAGTCGAACAGGCCGACTTCGACGTGCGTCTCACTGACGTCGACGCCGACGACGTGCCCGAAGTCCGGCCGCACGGCCAGCAGCGTCCGGGGTCGTCCGCCGTCCGATTCGACCGATCCGGCCTCCGCGACGACGCCGTCCGCGATGAGCTCGGAGACGACGTTCGTAACGGTGGCGGCCGACAGTCCCGATTCAGCTACTAGTTCCAGTCTGCTGACGGGGCCGCGGAGGTAGAGGGAAGACAGGAGGGCCGCGCGGTTGTGCCGTCGGAGGTCTCGGGTCGTCTGGCGTACCACCTGGGTCACCTGGGGGATTGTGCCAGAGACTGACCGTGCGACCATCAGTTCGGGACTTAGTTCACTACTTAATACATAGCCACAACTTACGGTGATCAGGCATCCTGTCAGTGAGCCGGTAAGAGTTCAGATGGGTTGCCCATGGCGAGCAAGCGCACCACCGTCCGCGATCTGCGGCGGCACAACCGTTCCCTGCTGCTGTCGAAACTGTACTTCGACGGCCCGCTGTCGCGGCACGAACTCAGCCAGCTCACCGGATTGAGTGCGGCGACGGTCAGCAACGTGACCGCCGAACTGGGCGAAGAACGCCTGATCACGGAAGCGGGCCAGGTCGAGTCGGACGGCGGCCGGCCACGGGTGCTCCTCCGCGTCGACCCGGCGTACGGGCACGTCGCGGGGGTGGACATCGGCGAAACCGGCGTCAAGGTCGAGCTGTTCGACCTGGCGATGAACCGCCTGGCCACGGTCGAGCACCCGCTCCCGAAGGCCCCGGACCCGGCAACGGCGGTCGAGCAGGTGACATCCGGACTGCGTGAGGTGTTCGCGACCTTCGAAGACGCGAACGTGCTCGGGGTGGGCATCGGCGTCCCGGGCACGGTCGAGCAGGGCGCCCGGGTCCTGGTCCACGCGCCGACGGTCGGCTGGGACGCGGTGCCGCTGGTGTCGCTGCTGCAGGAAGCCGGGGTTTCCCTCCCGTTGTTCGTGGACAACGGCGCGAAGACCCAGGGCCAGGCCGAGATGTGGTTCGGCGCCGGGCGCGGCGCACGGCACGCGGTGATAGCGCTGATCGGCTCAGGCGTGGGCGCGGCGGTGGTGACGGACGGAACGACGTACCGCGGCTCGACGAGCAGCGCGGGCGAATGGGGCCACACGACGATCGCGTACGGCGGGCATCCCTGCCGCTGCGGAGCCCTGGGGTGCTTGGAGGCGTACGTCGGCGCGGGCGGCGTGCTGTCCCGGTACCGGCGCGCGCGGGGCAAGGACGTCCCCGGCGAGGACGAGCAGGCCCAGTTTTCCGCGTTGCTGGAGGCGGCGGCGAAGTCCAAAACGGCGGCCCGGGTGCTGGACGAGACGGCAGGCTACCTCGGCGCGGGGATCGCGAACCTGATCAACCTGTTCAACCCCGAGCGGATAGTGATCGGCGGCTGGGCCGGCCTGGCCCTGGGCGAGCAGCTGCTACCCCGAATCCGCGAGGCGGCGAGCGAGCACGCGCTGCGGCACCCGTTCAGCCAGACGTCGATCCAGCTGGGGTCGCTGGGCCTGGACGCGGTGGCCACCGGCGCGGCGACACTGCCGGTGGCGGACCTGCTGGACCAGGGCGCGACGACAAGGATCGTGAAGCCGAGCGCTTCCGACTCCGACGCGGCGTGACTACGCGCGGCGGCTCCTGAACCAGGCCCACAGGAACATCACCCCGAGGAACCCGCTGCCCAGGAACAGCAGGATCCCCAGCACCAGGTACAGCGTGCTGACGTGCGCCAGTGCCATCCACGCTCCTCCGGCGGACCCGAGCAGCATGAACAGCGCGACCGCGAGCGATCCCGGCGGCAACGGCGGCTTCTCCTCGGTCACGGCTCCCCTTCCGGTGGCGGCTGCTCCCCGGTACCAGGGCCGTCAGCACATCACCCTTAATTCGGGTTGAAAAAAAATGACCGCCCGACGGTTGCCCGGCTTGTCTGGACCATGCATACTTTGTTGCCAAGCACAACAAAGGTCTGAACCACCTCGCGGCCCTTCCCCCGCCCCCGGGCCGCGAAGCCGGTCGCGCCTGCCGCCGCCCCGGCATGCGAGGCCACCTCCCCCTCCCCGGCGCTTCGCGCTGCGCGCGGAACGCCGGTCCCCACGGTGAGAGAGGCGACAACGATGTCCACCTCGTTCCGCAAGTTCCGAAGAGCAGCGGCGCTCCTGGCCACCTGCTCCCTGCTGCTGCTCGGGCAGCAGGCGCTGACCGCCCCCGCGGCCGAAGCCGCGGCCACCTTCACCGACGACTTCAACGGCCCCGCGGGCGCCGCCGTCGACGGCTCGAAGTGGCAGCTCGAAACCGGCGACAACGTCAACAACCACGAACGCCAGTACTACACGTCGGGCACCAACAACGCCCAGCTCGACGGCCAGGGCCACCTCGTGATCACGGCCAAGCGCGAGAACCCCGGCAACTACAACTGCTGGTACGGCCGCTGCGAGTACACCTCCGCGCGGCTGAACACGGCCGGCAAGTTCACCCAGGCCTACGGCCACTTCGAGACGCGCATGAAGCTCCCGCGCGGCCAGGGCATGTGGCCGGCCTTCTGGATGCTCGGCGGCGGCAACTGGCCGACCGACGGCGAGATCGACATCATGGAGAACGTCGGGTTCGAGCCGAACACCGTCCACGGCACGATCCACGGCCCGGGCTACTCCGGCTCCGGCGGCATCGGCGCCGGGTACAGCGGCCCCAACTTCTCCGACGACTTCCACACCTACGCCATCGACTGGTCCCCGAACCAGATCAAGTGGTACGTCGACGGGAACCTCTACCAGACGCGCACGCCGTCCGACCTGAACGGCAACCGCTGGGTCTACGACCACAACTTCTTCATCATCATGAACCTCGCCGTCGGCGGGTACTGGCCGGGCGACCCCAACAGCAGCACGCAGTTCCCGCAGCAGCTGGTCGTCGACTACGTCCACGTCACCAACGACACCGGCGGCGGCACCCCGCCGAGCGGGCGCACCGGGCGGATCACCGGCATCGGCGGCAAGTGCGTCGACGTCGCGGGCGCCAGCACCGCCAACCTCACGCCGATCCAGATCACCGACTGCAACGGCAACGCCGCGCAGAACTGGACGATCGCCGGTGACGGCACGATCCGCGCGCTGGGCAAGTGCATGGACGTCAACGCCGCGGGCACCGCGGACGGCACGGCGGTGCAGCTCTACGACTGCAACGGGACCGTGGCCCAGAAGTGGGTCGTCAGCGGGGCCAAGGACATCGTGAACCCCAACGCGAACAAGTGCCTGGACGCCACCGGGAACTCGAGCGCGAACGGCACCCGGCTGCAGATCTGGACCTGCGGCGGCGGCGCGAACCAGAAGTGGACCACTCTCTGACCCGCTCCCCCTCGTGAGTGGTAATTCGGGTTCTAACCCGAATTACCACTCACGACCCCTTTCCCCATAGGAGAAACCCAGTGCGGCGAATCATCGTCGCGCTAATGGGGTGTGCCCTGTTAGCGCTTTCTCTCCTCACGTCCACCTCCGCCCAAGCGGCGGTCGAGGCGGGACCGTCCGCGAGCCAGCTGCTCGCCAAGACCACGTCCTGCCAGCAGATCTCGAACGGCAAGTACTCCTTCGACGAAGGCGGCGCGGCCACCGTGCCCGTCTGCCAGGCCAACGGCGCGGTCTTCTTCAAGGCCGACATGGACATCGACTGCGACGGTGTCCGGACCAGCCAGTGCAACGAGCAGACCGACTGCTGCTTCTACCCCGACACCGCGTTCCACACCTCGACGGACCAACCGCTCAACGCCGCGCAGCTGCCGTACATCGTGCTGCCGCAGCCGACGTCCACCTGGGACTACCGCAACTACGGCATCGACGGCGGTTCGGTCGTGGCGGTGATCTACAACAACCAGGTCACCTACGCCGTGGTCGGCGACACCGGTCCGACGAGCATCATCGGTGAGGCGTCCTACGCGACGGCCGTCAACCTCGGCATCAACCCGGACCCGTCCAACGGCGGCACCGAGGGCCCGGTGACCTACATCGTGTTCCCGAACACGCACGTCAACCCGATCGAGAACCACAACAACGCCACCAGCCTCGGTGAGCAGGTCGCCACGCAGTTCGCCGGCGGCACCACCACCCCGCCCACCGGCGGCGGCGGGCGGATCACCGGCATCGGCGGCAAGTGCGTCGACGTGAACGCGGCCAGCAACGCCAACGGCACCGCCGTGCAGCTGTACGACTGCAACGGCTCGACCGCTCAACAGTGGACGGTCGGCGCCGACGGCACGGTCCGCGCGCTCGGCAAGTGCCTCGACGTCACCAGCGCGGGCACGACGAACGGCACGCCCATCCAGCTGTGGGACTGCAACGGTTCCAACGCCCAGAAGTGGACGTCGAACGGCTCGCAGAACCTCGTGAACACCGGGTCCGGCAAGTGCCTCGACGCCACCGGCAACTCGAGTGCCAACGGCACCCGGCTCCAGATCTGGACCTGCGGGTCCGGTGCGAACCAGAAGTGGACGCTGCCATGAGAAAACGCTCTCTCCTCGCCCTCCTCGGCGTGACCGCGCTCGCCGCGGCCACCTTCGCCGTACCCGCGCAGGCCGCGGGCGAGACCGTCAACGTCTGGCTGACCACGACCAGCGACTCCGGCGGCCGGACGGTCACCCGCGGTCTCCAGCAGCAGACGCCGGTCACCTTCACGTCGGGCACCGGCACCGGCGGGGTGACCATCAACGTCAACGAAAACACCACCTACCAGCAGTTCGAAGGCGGCGGAGCGTCCTTCACGGACACCGCGGCCTGGCTGATGAACTCCAGCGGCGCGCTGTCGCAGGCCACCCGCGACGACACGATGCGCAAGCTGTTCGACCCGAACAGCGGCATCGGGCTGAGCTTCATCCGCAACCCGCTCGGCGCGTCCGACCTGGCCCGCTACAGCTACACCTTCGACGACATGCCGGCCGGCCAGACCGACCCGAACCTGACGCACTTCTCGATCGCGCACGACCAGGCCGACGTGCTGCCGCTGACCAAGCAGGCCAAGCAGCTCAACCCGCAGGCCAAGGTGATGGCGTCGCCGTGGAGCGCGCCGCCGTGGATGAAGGACAACGACAGCTACCTGCTGGGCTGGGTCGAGTCGCAGTACTACCCGGCGTACGCGCAGTACTTCGTCAAGTACCTCCAGGCCTACCAGGCCGCCGGCGTGCCGATCGACTACGTCTCGATGCAGAACGAGCCGACGTGCTGCGCGAGCTACCCGTCGACCAACTGGAACGGCGCGGGCCTGGCCTACTTCGCGAAGAACAACCTGCTGCCGGCCCTGCAGGGCGCCGGACTGTCCACAAAGGTCCTCGCGCTCGACTGGAACTGGGACACCTACGCGTCCTACGGCGCGCCGACGCTGGACGACTCGGCCATCCGCAACCACCCGAACTTCGGCGGTGTCGCCTGGCACGGGTACGGCGGGAACATCGCCCAGCAGACGACCACCCACAACCAGTACCCGAACGTCAACGCCTACTCGACCGAGCACTCCGGGGGCACCTGGATCTCGAACCAGCAGGCCGAAGACATGAACAACATCGTCGACTACACGCGCAACTGGTCGAAGAGCGTCACCAAGTGGAGCCTCGCCGTCGACCAGAACATGGGCCCGCACAACGGCGGCTGCGGCACCTGCACCGGCCTGATCACCGTCCACAACGGAGACTCGCGCAGCGGGCAGGTCGACTACACCGTCGAGTACTACACGATGGGGCACCTGACGAAGTTCGTGAAGCCGGGCGCGTACCGGATCGACTCGAACGACAACTCGACCGTCCGCAACGTCGCGTGGAAGAACCCGGACGGCTCGAAGGCGCTGATCGCGTACAACAGCGGCACCGGCAACCAGAGCGTGCGCGTGAACTGGGGCAACTCGTCGTTCACCTACACGCTGCCCGGCCACACGTCGGCGACGTTCACCTGGGCCGGCAACCAGGGCACGGGCGGTGGCGGCGGCAAGACCGGCGCGATCACCGGCCTCGGCGGCAAGTGCCTCGACGTCGCGGGCGCGAACAGCGCCAACGGCACCGCGGTCCAGCTCTACGACTGCAACGGCTCCGGCGCTCAACAGTGGACGGTCGGCACCGACGGCACGCTCCGTGCGCTGGGCAAGTGCCTCGACGTGACCGGACAGTCCACAGCGGACGGCGCGTTGCTGCAGCTGTGGGACTGCGGCGGGACGGCCAACCAGAGATGGTCGGCGACCGCAGCCAAGGACATCGTCGGGGCGGCTTCGAACAAGTGCCTCGACGCGACCGGCAACTCCAGCGCGAACGGCACCCGGCTGCAGATCTGGACCTGCACCGGCGCCGCCAACCAGAAGTGGAACGTGCCCGCATGAAGAAGCTCGCAGCATTCGCTGCTCTCGTAGCGGCCGCGTCGGCCCTGGTGCTCGCGCCCGGTGTCGCGCAGGCGGCGACCGGTCCGATCACCGGCCTCGCCGGCAAGTGCGTCGACGTCAACGCGGCGAGCACCGCGAACGGCACGGCCGTCCAGCTGTACGACTGCAACGGCTCCGGCGCTCAACAGTGGACGGTCGGGTCCGACGGATCCCTGCAGGCGCTGGGCAAGTGCCTCGACGTCACGAGCGCCGGCACGGCCAACGGCACCACGATCCAGCTCTGGGACTGCAACGGCTCCACCGCCCAGAAGTGGACGGCCAACGCGGCGAAGAACCTCGTGAACACCGGGTCGGGCAAGTGCCTCGACGCCACCGGCAACTCGAGCGCGAACGGCACGCGGCTGCAGATCTGGACGTGCGCCACCAGCGCCAACCAGCAGTGGACGCTCCCGTCCGGCGGCACGACCCCGCCGCCGTCCGGCCCGGGCGTGATGGCCGTGGCGCCGTACCTCTACAACGGCTGGGGCAACCCGCCGAGCCCGCAGACGATCCAGAACGCCACCGGCGTCAAGTGGTTCACGCTGGCGTTCATCCTGTCCAACGGCTACTGCAACCCGATGTGGGACGGCGGGCGCGCGCTGACCGGCGGGGTCGACCAGAACACGATCAACGCGGTCCGCGCGGGCGGCGGCGACGTCATCCCGTCGTTCGGCGGGTACTCCGGCAACAAGCTGGAGTCGTCGTGCGGCAGCGCGGGTGAGCTGGCGGCGGGCTACCAGAAGGTGATCAGCGCCTACGGCCTCAAGGCGATCGACATCGACATCGAGGCCGACGCCTACAGCAACCCGACGGTGCAGCAGCGCACGGTCGACGCGCTGAAGACGGTCCGGGCGAACAACCCGGGCATCAAGCTGTACGTCACGTTCGGCACCGGACAGTCCGGTCCGGACAACAGCCTGGTCAACCGCGCGGCCCAGTCCGGCCTCACGGTCGACGGCTGGGTGATCATGCCGTTCGACTTCGGCGGCGCGGGCCAGAACATGGGCACGCTCACCCAGCGCGCGGCGGAAGGCCTCAAGAACGTCGTCAAGTCGGCTTACGGCTACGACGACGACGCGGCCTACCGGCACATGGGCATCTCGTCGATGAACGGCATCACGGACAACAGCGAGACGGTCACGCTGAACGACTTCACCACCATCCTGGCCTACGCGAACCAGCACCACCTGGCCCGGTTGACGTTCTGGTCGGCCAACCGCGACCGCCCCTGCCCGGGCGGCTACCCGAACGACGACACGTGTTCGGGTGTTTCCCAGCAGGCGTGGGACTTCACGAGGATCTTCGCCCGCTACGCCGGCTGACGGCGTTTCTTCAAGCCGAAGGGCCCGGCCGGGACTCCCGGCCGGGCCCTTCCGGCGTCACCCCGAACTTCTCGATCACGAACCGCCAGAACAGCGGCACGGCCTCGGCGGCGGGGCGGTGGATCCGGTCGTCGTGCCCGGTCACGGACCGGTGCTCGACCAGAACCCCGCCGGGACCGACCAAACCGGACGAAGGCGACCGGACGACCACCACCTCGATCGGCCGGTAGTCCGGCACCGGCCGAGGCGTGACCACGAGGTCGTGCATCGAGGTGAGCCCGGCCAGCCGGTCGCCGCCACTGGCGGCCACGCTGTCGGCGATGTCCGCCATCGCGCGGAGCTCGGGGTGCTTCGCGACCAGGTCTCGGAACCGGTCGACGATCTCCGCCCAGGGGACCTCGTCGAACCGGCCCGGCCACGCTCGCGAGTTCATCCGCACCCGGTCAGTGTCCCAGCCCGGAGCTGCCGGGCCGCAACACTGGGGAGGCCGCGACCCGGCAGCCGGACGGTCCGCAACCGCTGGGGGTACTCCGGCCGCGAAACCGCATCGAGGTTATCCAGCCGGGCCCGGCGAAGACGAGCACTCGGCCCGTCCGGACGGGGACGGTGCCCGAACGGCCACTCCCACCCCCGGCCCCAAACGCCCCAATGTGGCCTTCGGTGCGTCTAACGCACCCAAGGCGGCCTTCGGTGCGTTAGACGCACCCAATGTGGCCTTGGGGCGCTTGCCACTACTCCGACATCGCCGCCCGGGCCACCGCGGCGCGGTCGGCGTAGGCCCCGACCAGCTGTTCTTCGGCGTCTTCGAGGTACTTCATCAGCAGCTGCTCGGCGCCCGGGCCGTCCCCGGCCTCGATGCGATCGAGAATCTCGTGGTTGCGCGGCAGGTAGCGCTCGTGGAACCGCCGGGGCTCGGCCATGATGTGGAAGACCAGCCTCAGTTCGGCGGTCAGCCGGCCGACCAGCTCGTTGACGCGCTCGCTGCCCGACAGCGCGGCGAGCTCCTGGTGGAACCAGACGTTCGCCGTCCCGAGGTCCTTCCAGTTGCCGCTGCGCGCCGCCTCGTCGCCGATCTCGACCTTCTCGCGGATCTTCGCGAACGACGCCGGCTTCGCCGTCACCCCGCGGACCGCCGCGCACTCGATGATCTTGCGCACCCGGTAGATGTCGACGACGTCCTCGACGCTCGGGATGCGGACGAAGACCCCGCGGTTGAGCTCGTGGGCCAGCAGCCGCTCGTGCGTGAGCAGCCGGAACGCCTCCCGCAGCGTGTTGCGCGAGACGCCGAGCGCGTTGCCGATGTCCTGCTCCGAGAGCCGGCCGCCGGGCAGGAAGAAGCCCTCCGCGATGCGCTTGCGGAGGACGCCGGCGACCCGCTCGGCCGTGCTCTTGCGGCTGACCAGGCCACGATCGGCCTCCAGGCCCGGAACCACGCTGTCTTCGATGACCACGTCACGGATGGTACCCGTCACACTGAGGACGATGTAATTGCCATCTTGTGGAATTGTTCAACAATCCCTACTGTGTGAGGCACGCCACGATGAGACACTGGCCAGGAGGTGCCCGACATGACTGCCACAGCAACCGAGGCCCGGCCGTTCGACTGGTTTCGCACACTCGGCAAACGCGGACGCCGCGCCTTCGCGGGCGCGTTCGGCGGCTATGGCCTGGACTCGTTCGACTACCAGACCCTGCCGCTCGGCCTCGCCGCGATCACCGCGTACTTCGGCATATCGAGCGGCGAAGCCGGCCTGCTCGGCACCACGACGCTGGTCGTGTCGGCCATCGGCGGGGTCGGGGCCGGCATGCTGGCCGACCGGATCGGCCGTGTCCGCACGCTCCAGATCACCATCGCGATGTACACGATCTTCACCGTGCTCTGCGGGTTCGCGCCCAACTTCGAGACGCTGCTGATCTTCCGCGCCCTGCAGGGCCTGGGCTTCGGTGGTGAGTGGGCGGCCGGCGCGGCGCTGGTCGCGGAGTACTCCTCGGCCCGCTACCGCGGCCGGACCGTGGCGTTCGTGCAGAGCGCGTGGGCGGTCGGCTGGGGCCTGTCGGTGATCGTCTACACCGTCGTGTTCAGCGTCGCGAGTGACGACGTCGCCTGGCGCATCATGTTCTGGACCGGTGTCATCCCCGCGCTGCTCGTGCTGTGGGTGCGCAAGAGCGTCAAGGACGCGCCGCGCGCCGAGGAGCGGCTGAAGACCGAACGCCCGAAGGGCACGCTCGTCCAGATCTTCAAGGGTGACCTCCTGCGCACGACGTTCTTCGCCGCGCTGCTGGCCACCGGCGTCCAGGGCGGCTACTACACGATCTCGACGTGGCTGCCGTCCTACCTGAAGAAGACACGCGAGCTGACCGTGATCGGCACCGGCGGTTACCTCGCCTTCCTGATCACCGGGGCGTTTGTCGGGTACGTCTGCGGCGGGTACCTCACGGACCTGATGGGGCGCAAGAAGACCTTCCTGACCTTCGCGATCCTCTCGGCCGGGCTGATCGTCGCGTACACGCAGATCCCCAAGGGCGCCAACGGCCTGATCCTCGTGCTCGGCTTCCCGCTCGGCTTCTCGATGTCCGCGATCTTCAGCGGTTTCGGCGCGTACCTCGCCGAGCTGTACCCGACGACGTTGCGCGGGACGGGCCAGGGCTTCACCTACAACTTCGGCCGCGCGGTCGGCGCGATCTTCCCGACCGTCGTCGGCTTCCTCGGCGCGGGCGGCGCGATCGTGTTCGGCGCGCTGGGGTACGGCATCGCCGTGCTCGCTCTGCTGGGGCTCCCGGAAACCCGGGGCATCGAACTTGTCGACTGATTTTTGTGGGGGTGCAACCCCCACACCCCGCCCGGGGGCCCGCCCCCGGACCCGGAAACCTCCCAAGGGGGAGCTCGTGACGACTTTCGACGAACCCGCGACGTTCAGCCCGGCGCAGGCGCGCTCGGTGTTCCGCCGCGGCAACGCCCGCCCCACCACGGGCTGGGCCGACGGCTTCACCCAGACCAACCTGATCGCCGTGCCCCAGGACTGGGCCTACGACGTCCTGCTGTTCTGCACCCGCAACCCGCAGCCGTGCCCGCTGCTCGACGTCACCGACCCCGGCGACCCGGCCACGCGGCTCGCCGAGGGCGCGGACCTGCGCACCGACCTGCCGCGGTACCGGATCTGGCAGAACGGCGTGCTGGCCGGCGAGGTGTCGGACGCGACCGGCCTGTGGCGCAGCGACATGGTCGCCTTCTCCATTGGCTGCAGCTTCACCTTCGAGACGGCGTTGGCCGCCGAAGGTGTTCCGCTGCGGCACGTCGAGCAGGGCCGCAACGTCGCGATGTACGTGACGAACCGGCAGTGCGAGCCCGCCGGGCGGCTCTTCGGCCCGATGGTGGTCTCGATGCGGCAGATCCCCGAGGAGCGCGTCGACGACGCCATCCGCATCACCCGCGCGATGCCGGCCGTGCACGGAGCTCCGGTGCACATCGGCGATCCGCGTACGCTGGGGATCGAAGACCTTTCCCGGCCGGACTTCGGTGATCCGGTGGACGCGCGCCCCGGTGACGTCCCGGTGTTCTGGGCCTGCGGGGTCACCCCGCAGGCGGCGCTGATGGCGTCGCGTCCCCCGTTCGCGATCACCCACGCGCCGGGGTACATGTTCATCACCGACTCCCGCGACAGCGAATACCGGGTGGGTTGAGATGGATCTGAACAGCGATCTCGGTGAGGGTTTCGGCGCCTGGAAGATGGGCGACGACGAAGCCATGCTCGACATCGTGACCAGCGCGAACGTCGCCTGCGGCTTCCACGCCGGCGACCCGTCGGTGATGCGGCGGGTGTGCGACCTCGCGGCCGAGCGCGGCGTCGCGATCGGGGCGCACGTCGGGTACCGCGACCTGGCCGGGTTCGGCCGGCGCGCGCTCGACATCGCGCCGGCCGACCTGGCGGACGAGGTGCTCTACCAGATCGGCGCGCTCGACGCGTTCGCCCGCGCGGCGGGCAGCCGCGTGACGTACGTGAAGCCGCATGGCGCGCTGTACAACACCGCGGCGGTGGACGTCGAGCAGGCCGCGGCGATCGTCGACGGCCTGCGCCGGTACGACCCGGCGCTCGCGCTGCTCTGCCTGCCGGACTCGGAAATGCAGCGGCAGGCGGAAAAAGCGGGTGTGGTGGCGTACGCGGAGGCGTTCGCCGACCGTGCCTACACCCCGGAAGGGCGGCTCGTGTCGCGCAAGCAGCCGGGCGCCGTCCTGAACGACGCGGCCGCCGTCGCCGAGCGCGCGGTGACGATGGCGTCGGGCGGCGGGGTGGTCACGGCCGACGGCGGCAAGCTCGACCTCCGCCCGGATTCCCTGTGCGTGCACGGGGACACGCCGGGCGCGGTGGAGCTGGCCCGGCGCATTCGCGACGGCCTGGCCGCCGCGGACGTCCCGCTCGGCGCGTTCACCGGATGACCGTCCGGCTGCTGCCGTGCGGGCGGCGCGCGGTGCTGGTGGAGCTGGAGGACGTGCTGGGGTTCCAGGCCGCCGTGACGTCGTTGGAACTGCCCGGCGTCGAAGAGCTGGTCCCGGCGGCACGGACGTTGCTGGTGCGCTTCGACCCGAAGGTGACGGACGCGGACCGCTTGGGCGCGGTGCTGCGTGAGGTGTCCCCTGTGGACAGTGCGGTGTCCGCTTCGGCCGAGGTGGTGATCCCGGTGGTGTACGACGGCGAGGACCTGGCCGACGTCGCGGCCGAGGCGGATGTCTCCGTCGCGTCGGTGATCGCCCGGCACAGCTCGGGTTCGTACGTCTCGGCGTTCTGCGGTTTCGCGCCGGGGTTCGCGTATCTGTCCGGTTTGGACCCGGCGTTGCACGTGTCGCGCCGGTCGTCACCCCGGACGCGCATCCCGCCGGGTTCGGTGGCGATCGCCGGCGAGTACAGCGCGGTCTACCCGAGCGCGTCTCCTGGCGGCTGGCGATTGCTCGGCCGGACGGACGTGCCGGTGTGGGACGTCGACCGCGACCCACCGAACCTGCTGCCACCCGGCACGCGGGTCCGGTTCACGGCGGTGCCGTCGTGAAGCTCGAAGTCGTCCGGCCGGGCTTCGCGACCACGGTCCAGGACCTCGGCCGGCCGGGGCACGCCGCGCTCGGCGTCGGCCGCTCGGGCGCCGCGGACCGGGGGTCGTTCCAGCTGGCCAACCGGCTCGTCGGCAACCCGCCCGGCGCCGCGGCCCTGGAGGTGACGCTCGGCGGGCTGGTGCTGCGCGCGTCGAGCGTGACAACGGTGGCGGTGACGGGCGCGCCGTGCCCGCTGTCGAAGGGCGGGCTGAACGCGCCGATCACGCTGTGGCCGGGCGAAGAACTCGCGCTGGGCACGGCTTCCTCGGGTCTGCGGTGTTACGTCGCGGTCCGCGGCGGGATCGACGTCGCGCCGGTGCTGGGTTCCCGGTCGACCGACACGCTCGGCAAGCTGGGCCCGCCGCCGCTCGCCGCCGGGATGCTGCTGCCGGTGGGCACCCCCGGCGCGTTCCCGGTGGTCGACCTGGCGCCGCGGGCGGCGTTGCCTGACGCGCCGGTCCTGCGGGTGACACCGGGACCGCGTCGCGACTGGTTCGTGTCCCCGGACGAGCTGCTGTCCACTGTGTACACGGTGTCGCCGGAGTCGGACCGCGTCGGCATCCGGCTCACCGGGCCGCCGCTCTCGCGGACCCGCACGGACGAGCTGCCGTCCGAGGCGTGTGTGCCCGGGTCGCTGCAGGTGCCGCCGTCGGGCCGCCCGATCCTGTTCCACGCCGACCACCCGACCACCGGCGGCTACCCGGTGATCGCGGTGGTCGAAGAGGAAGATCTGGACCTCGCGGCGCAGCTGCGCCCGGGCCAGACCGTGCGCTTCCGCCCAGCGTCGTGGGGGGGGGGGGGGGGGGGGGGGTGGCCCCCCCCCCCCCCCCCCACAACCCCCCCGGGGGAAGGCGCCACCCCAAAAAAACAAAATCAACGGCCCCTCCCCCTCCCTCCTTTGGC